>JANQEQ010000147.1 GCA_028278245.1 Phycisphaerales bacterium
AGAGCACTGCGCCAAGTCGAGCATTTTGCCTTTGACCGGATTTTCCATGTCGGGGATATCGAGCACGACGATATCGCCCAGTTCCTTGCTGGCCCCCCATAGTGCACATGAAGCCCCGACATTCCCGCCACCGATGATAGTAATCTTGGCCCTACGCATATTTATACCGTCCTTCCGTTTCCTCGCTGTCGGCCCATCCGGCGGCGAGACCATGCATCATAAGCACACCGCCAATATCAGCAAGATGGGACGACACCACACACCTCAGGATTTACCCCCAAGCCGGGGCAGAGCGCAGCGCCGCCCCGGGTACTTCCATCAACGTAGCTCGACTATCCGGATCTTCCTCGTATGACTCGTCAGAACCGGCTTACGGCATATTTGATGAATAATCCGGATACCACATCGCCTCATCGACTGCGTCTGCCATCTGATCATCGGGGATGATACGGCCGATGTTCAGGCGCTTGGCCTCAGCCATGACCGCAATCGCGATTTGGCGTGAGACATCACGCAACATGCTCTGGTTGGGATAAAGCGACCCGCGATCATAGTCCTCTAGCGTGACGCACTCGGCAAGTGTTCGCGCAGCAACCAGGAACATCGAATCGGTGATCTGCCGAGCTTCTGACAGAATTGCGCCCAGACCCACACCCGGGAAAATAAACACGTTATTCGCCTGCCCGATGGAAACTTCACGATCACCGAAACGTGCCGGGGGGAACGGGCTGCCGGTGGCGATGACTGCTCGGCCGTCGGTCCAGTCGATCGCTTCCTGCGGCGCGCACTCAGATTTTGAATTCGGATTCGACAGCGGCAGGATGATCGGCTGATCAACGTGCCGGGCCATTTCACGAATTACTTCCTCGGTAAACACACCGGAACGTGCGGTGGTCCCCACGAGAATCGTCGGCTTGACGCGCTTCACCACTTCCAGCAGATCAATAGATCCATTGCCGGTAAAACCATAATGATTCATGTCATCGGTCGTCATGGCGTGAGGTCGCTTCATGGGATCCTTGATTGTGCGCCCCTCAAAGATCAGACCGTGACTGTCGACAAACGCCTGCGCGCGATGAGTCGCATCCTCACTTATGCCTTCTTCGAGCATGGCGTCGCGCATCAGCGAACCGATCCCCACACCCGCTGCCCCGGCCCCGAGATAGACCACACGCTGTTCATCGAGATTACGTCCACTGAACTTGACGGCTGCCAGAATCCCCGCCAAAGCTACGGCTGCAGTTCCCTGGATGTCATCGTTGAAGCTGGTGATGCGCAGCCGGTATCGTTGGAGGATCTGGAACGCGTTGTTCTTGAGAAAGTCCTCCCACTGCAGAACCGCACGGGGAAAGACCTCCGCAACCGCTTCGACGAACGCTTCGATGAACTGATCGTATTTTTCGCCGCGCAGCCGACGATGTCGCCAACCCAGATAGAACGGATCATTGAGCAGTTCGATGTTATCCGTTCCTACATCGAGACTGATCGGCAGTGTCAGTGACGGGTGAATACCAGCCCCGGCTGAATAGAGCGCCAGCTTTCCGACGGAAATACCCATGCCGCCGGCACCCTGATCACCCAGACCGAGGATGCGCTCGTTGTCGGTGGCGACAATCAAACGCACATCATCATTCGGCGCATTGCGCAAAATTTCGGGAATACAATCGACATCGTCCGGTGTGATCCACAGCCCGCGCGGTTGTCGGATGATGTGGCTGTACTGCTGACATGCCTGCCCCACCGTCGGGGTGTACACCACGGGCATCAACTCGGGAAGATTCTCCGTCAAAACTCGATAGAACAATGTTTCATTCATGTCGCGCAGCACATCCAGCGCGATAAAACGATCAAGGTCCGTGTTTTTCGAACGCAACCTCTCCAGCTCCAGCTTCGCCTGCTCATCAATTGTGAGTTGGATCGGCGGAACCAGGCCCCTCAATCCAAACGAGCGACGCTCTTCCTGAGTGAATGCACTGCCTTTGTTCAACAGGGGTGAGCGAAGCAGTTGAGATCCTGTTGGTGAATCGTCACGGCCGTGTGATCCTGATTTGGTCTGTGTCATCATGCGTGTCATTATTCTGTTACCTGTGTCAGTTTCGCAAGCAGTTAGGTTGATAATCCCCCCTGCGGAAGCGTGAATCGCAATCGTGATAATCGGCGAGATACCGGACCGTCTTGGATATGGTTCCCTCCTCCATACACAATCCGGCTCTTCCTCACTTCGCTCGTCAGAACCGGCTTACGCACACCTACTCCCTTTCCCTGACATACACTCCGGTTCTTAATGACATAAAAAACACGGCACATGGTGTTGTGCCGTGCTCAATATGCGGTAAATCAGGAATTTCGAGCTGTTTGACCTTGTTTACTGAACTGATTACTTGAGTTTGAAGCGACGTCGTACCGCGACCAGGGCCAGACCTGCACAACCGAGCATCAGAGGAGCAGGCAGGGGGACGATCACGATCTGATCCTGGAAACCGTCAGCAGAAATTGCGAACAGATCATCGATGCTGGCGTTCAATCCGATAGCACCAAGCAGATTATCCACATGAGCTGACACACCACTGTAAAGAGGTGAATAGTTACTGGACTTGATGACCAGGTTACCGGCAGCCACATCCAGGCTTGCTTCTGTTCCGTCATAGTCATAGACGATTTCCCAGATTGCAATCTGGAAAGCAGAGGCAAAGTTGGCAGTTCCACCTTCAGCTGAACTGAGAAGCTGATCGCCACCGGCATAGGCGTAGATATCGGTAATCGCCTGGGCTTTCATGGCACCCATCGGGCCTGACTCCGGAGCCTGCTCCAGATCGACCGCTTCAAACGGATTGGTACCCCAGTTGACGTATTCCGTAAGCTCGGTGCAGAAGGTCGTGTACGTTCCGCTGAGGACAGTACCGTTATCGAGTGTTCCGTCGATATTATGGTTCATTTGTCCCGAGAACAGATGCCTGGTATTACCGTTGAGAGTCACGCGGACATTTCGACCCAATCCGACGCCTGCAAATGAAACATCTACCGTATTGGCTTCAACTGAAGTAGATGCCATTGCCAGAATCAATCCCGCAATCATCATGTATCGTGTTTTCTTCATCGTTCTCCCGATCTTCCTTGATATTCCATTGATAGAACTTGATGTGTGCCCCATGAGCAGCACGCGCTGCAGACTTCGGGCACTGAGGACCATTTATCGTTGCCTTACTGTGCCACAGAAACTCCTGTAGTCCAACAGGTTATAGACAAACCGGTTCCGGAATGAGTTCTCGGAACGTCATAACCCGAACCTCGGCGTTGAATCGCAAACCAGCAGGCATGTTATTGGCGACTATCCCCACGTCTAAAAAATCACGATTGGCAGATCACACCAGAGATAATCACTCGGAACGATGTCTCGACTGATAACTCCCAGGGAAGTAGAGTGACGATATGGATACTGCAAACCAGATGAAGATCAAGACACGGCTGTTTTGGGTGATTCTTATCGCCCTGCTGCCTGGTGGATGCTCAGGCTATCAAGCCCCATCGATAGCTGTCAGAGATGCGATGGTGACCGATATCACTGCTGAAGCTCTTGCCCTGGACTTTGCACTTGATCTCACAAACTCGAATGATGAAGAGTTAAAACTTCTGTGGTTTGATTATCGACTTTCCCTTGGCAGTCATCATGTTTATACCGGACGACGCGCAGCTGAAGCTACGCTCAGCGCTAACTCGACAAAGCAGTTGACAATTCCTGGAGTGGTACCTTTTGCTGATGTGGGTTGGCAGATGGAGCATTACCCTGATCGTGCGGATTATGCATTGACCGGAAGTCTGCTTTATATCACTCCGGGCCAGATCGCCGAGGTTCTCCTTGATACAGGCGTGCGGAAGCCTCGGGTTAGTTTCGCCGCTACGGGGACTGTCGATCTCCGTCGGTAATCTTGAACGAAGAACAGGTATCTCGCGATCCAAAGATGGTTGTCGCCTTATCAGGTGACTTCCCGGCACGTTCTCAGGCACGGTGGCGGGAAATACTTGCCTAAATGTCACAATCGTTACAAGCTTGACCAGTTGCGTGGTTCCATCCCGCGTTGGTGTGGTTCTCAATAGGAACTTATTCGACGATAGGGTGCGGTCGATATGCTTTCTGCCACGTCGGTTAGGAGCATGTGGCTTCCAGAATTGGGGTGAACGAATGCAGTTAGCGGACATCTTACAGACCGCCTCTGATCACAATGCATCGGATGTTCACATGGTGACCGGTCATCCACCGATGATGCGGATCAACACCGTGATCACGCCGATGGATTATCCGATACTCACGGCGGAGAGTACAAAGAAAACACTCGACCAGATGATTAATGAGACGCAGTGGAAACGGCTCAAGGAACAAATGGACCTTGACTTTTCCTACGAGGTACCAAGCCTGGCGCGTTACCGGGTCAACGCTCACTACCAGCGTGGTGAAATCGCCTTATCCATGCGTACCATAAAAGAGGATGTTCCTCTGCTGGAGGATCTGAATCTGCCGGAGGTGATCAGTCGTCTTACCTACCTGCCCCGTGGTCTGGTTCTGGTGACGGGTGATACCGGTTCGGGTAAATCAACGACGCTGGCGTCGATGATTCAGGCGATGAATGAGCGATACCGCAAGCACATCATCACGCTGGAGGATCCGGTCGAGTACAAACTGGTTTCCCGCAAGTGCCTGATCGAGCAGCGCGAACACGGTCACGACATGGTGAATTTCTCTTCCGGTCTCAAACACGCCTTGCGTCAGGATCCGGACATCATTCTGGTCGGTGAAATGCGAGACCTGGAGACGACGGCACTGGCAATTTCCGCCGCCGAGACAGGACACCTCGTGTTGTCCACGCTGCACACTGTTAACGCATCACAAACGGTGGAGCGAATCATCGACATGTACCCAGCGGTGCAGCAGAATCAAATTCGGTCGATGCTGGGTAATACACTGCAAGCGGTTGTATCACAAACGTTGTTCAGCCGTGTCGACAAGCCGGGAATGGTCCCTGCCGTGGAAGTCATGCTTTGCACGCCGGCGGTGCGAAACATTATTCGAGAGGCGCGTACTTTTGAGATTCCCAATGTGATCGATACGAATCGCCAGATGGGTATGGTCAGCCTCGACAATGCCATTGGTGAACTGTACTTCAACGGATTCATCAGTCGGGAAGATGCCATCGCCCAGGCTGCTTACCCGGATAAGCTCGAACGACAGTTAGCCGCCTGATCGGAGGAGAAGTTTCTCGCACATGCCGCAGTATCGTTACCAATCCCGTCAGCCGTCAGGACAGTTACAGGCTGGAATGCTCGTGGCAGATAATGCGACTGCTGCTGCCATGATTTTGCGCAACCAGGGCCAGCACGTTCTGGCACTGGTGCCGGTGCAAAGTCCAAGCACCGAGAAGATCGGCCAGGTGCTTAAAAATCTCAATTACTCCACCGGTCCATCGCAGAAAGACATTCTCGATTTCACGATTCAACTCGCGGTCATGATCCGAGCCGGGATTTCCATTCGTGCGGCACTTGAGGGTATTTGCGACCAGACACCCAACGCCAAATTCAGGCAGATCCTTCAGGCAATCAAGACCGATGTGGAATCCGGGAAGCAGTTCTCCGAGGCAGTGGCGCGATACCCCAAGCTGTTCGGTCCTCTGTACGTCAACATGGTGCGGGCATCTGAGATGTCCGGTTCATTTGCCAAAATGCTTGACCGTATTGCCGGGTACATTGCACAACAGTTGGAAACAAAGAAGATGATCATCGGGGCCAGCATTTACCCGGCGATCATCGGCATCATGGCTGTGGCAGTCACGGCGTTCCTCCTCACCTTCGTTCTGCCACGATTTGCCGGGGTCTTTGCCGGTAAGGAAGAAATTCTGCCCCTGCCCACCAAGTTTCTTATGGGTGCTTCGGCCTGGACGGTCAAATACTGGTGGACCGTCCTCATTGGTGCGACGCTGATACTCACCGGTTTCTTTATGTTCATCAAAACGGAGATCGGACGTTTCTGGTGGGACAAAACGAAGATTACCATGCCTGTCTTCCGTCGTATGTTCCGCGCGCTGTATGTCAGCCGATCGCTGCACACCATGGGAGAATTACTCAACGCCGGCGTACCCATGCTTGATACGCTGGTGATTACCGGGGATATTTCAGGCAATGTCCTGTTCAAGAAGATGTGGCGTCATGTGTATGCTGCAGTGAAACAGGGGAAAAAGGTACAGAGTCAACTCACACGATCCACCCTGCTGCCGAAATCTGTAGTCCAGATGATAGGAGCCGGCGAGGAATCCGGCCGACTCGGTGAAGTGCTTCAGGAAATATCCGAGTACTATCAGCGTGTGCTGCGGGATGCCATCAAGACAGTTACCAGCATGATCGAACCGCTGATGATAGTCCTCATGGGTTCGGTTGTCGGTTTTATTGCCATGGCCATTATCCTGCCCATCTTCAAGATGAGCAGTATTGTTTCCGGTGGTGGATAAACGGGAGGTGTTGGAGGCGTCAGGAGTTTGATCATGTGCGGTTCATCACATGCTTCACATGTACGTAATCGGCGACGCCGTGGATTCACACTGATCGAAACGGCGCTGGCCACGATCATCGTGGGAACCGGCGTATTGGCAATCATGGCTGCCCAGCAGGCATTTCACATCGAAAATTCATGGTCAACACATGCCAGTACCGCCATGCGCCTGGGCAATGAAATCCGGGAAATGACACTGCACCTGCCCCGACACGATCCTGTCACTCAGGATGCATTCTGGGGTCCGGAGGAAAACGAACTGACCGTGGCTGATTATGACGACCTGGATGATTTTGACGGATCCGCCGGTTCGGGACTGATTTTCTCCGCCGATCTTGGGAACGGTCCGCTCAACGCTCGCCGTGAAATCATCCCCGGCATGAGTGGTTGGGCGCAGATTGTGTATGTCAAGAACGTCGATCCATTTGACATTACAACGGTCACCAATGATGCCGCTACAAACATGATCCGCATGGAGGTGGAAGTGACATATCAGGGTCCGTCGGACACGGAACCACAGGTCATCACACGTGTTTCGTGGCTTGCTCCAAAGTAAGCGCACATCACGAGCTGGGATGTGGAACTCCCGGCTGACGTACATCCCGGAGGTAGGGAGAAGTCTTATGAACCCACGGTTACAACCACGGAGAGTGCAGGATCGGATTCGAACCTGTCATCGATCACGCGTACACCAACGCGCTGTGCCTGCACGACGTGGTGTCGCATCTGTGCTGGCCATGATGTTCATGGTAATTTTCGGTTCGTTGGCTGCGGCTATGGCAGTGGTCGCGCAGGGTAACATGCGCACGGCAGACTCCGGTCTGAAGTTGTCACGAGCCATGAGTGCTGCCGAGACCGGAATGATCTTTGCCGGTAAGAGACTCGCTGCCGAAACCAAGCGCTTTGTCGTTGAGAAGGGAGTCATCGATCCTGCGTTCGGTCAGGATCTCTGGATGGGGACGTACAATACTGAAACCGACGGCAATGTCACCGTACTCCCGCCGGAAGGTTATACCGTAACCACACCTCCGGATGGAATCGTGGAAGCGGTTCGTGATGCACACCTGGCCGATACGCACAGCATCATCGTGGAACCCGGAGATGCGTCACTACCCGCAATTGACTCCGTCTACGGCACACTGCGGGTTCGCCCCATCGAATTGTCGGATGGTACGAATTCTCCTTATTTCAGACTGAAATATGAGATGGTCGCAGGAGAAGCAGCCGTCCGGGTTACGAGCATCGGTGTTGACGGCGATGTTCAGCGCACATTGCAGATGGATTTCGAACTGGAAAAGAAAATCGAGTTTGCCATACTCAGTCCTAATCGCATCATGATCGGGAAGAATGTGCATGTCGACGGACCGCTCGGTTCCCGCTATGGACTGGTTGAAGGCGAGCTGGATCCCGAGAACGGCGATCCGCTTGTCCTGCGCAGTGACTTCTATCACCTGGACGATACACTCGATGTCACGCTGGATACGTTTTACCAGCAGGTCGCTGACTATGACGTGGATGGTGATAACCGACTGCGTACGGGACATCCGGTTGAAAGTGCTGGACTGGCGGGACACGGATCCCTGGTCGATTACGACGGAAACGAGTACGTGGATGACGTAGATCTGTTCCTGTCATTCTTCGACGACAACGCCGACATGATGGTCGTATACGACTCGTCTTTGGCAAATGCTGCCGGCTTGGGGGCGCTCAGTGAAGAGTTTGTGGATATCGATAATCAACTGGCTCGATTGATCGACGATTCCAATGCCGACCGCGATGGTGACGGCGAGGTTACGACGAAAGACATCAGTCTGGGTTATCACGATGGGGTGATTGATCCTAACGACCTTTATGCCAAGGTGCGAGGACGTCTGGCATTTGCTGTAGTGAAAAGCGATTGGGAATCACACCACGGCGAAAGTTATCAAACCGTGGTAGAGGGTGCAGTGCGCACATCAAAGGAAGATGCACCCGCTTCATTTGACGTCACCGAAGATGAAATGCGCGAAGTGACGACCGATATGTTCGCCGATTCGCAGACCTGGTTTGAAGCCCAGGTTCCGACCGGTTCAGATGATTTCGAGTCGCAGCGCGATGCTTCAGGTACCTACACACCACATACACCCGGTGATCCCTGGGAAGCAGTGCCTTATGGTTCCAGTGCCGCTTATGATTTTTACGCCCGTGATGTTTACGAAGGTATCACGTTCACCAATGTGCGTATTCCTCAGGGGTGCAACGGCCTGTTTATCGACTGTACGTTTATCGGCGTGACTTTTGTTGAAACCAACGACGACTGCAGCCACTTCAACTGGAATTACGCTGATGCCCGGGAGGAGGTGGAAGATCCACCGGGATCGGGAAACTACACCTACCCGCTCAAGTTTCCTGATCTCATCGCTGAACTCTCCGATGCTACGCCCGTCCCCAACACACGGGTTATGTCCAACAATCTCCGTTTTGAGAATTGTGTTTTTCTCGGTTCAATTGCCGGTTCAAAACCGGATGAATACACGCACTGGCGTAACAAACTGCAGATCACCGGTGAAACGCGCTTCTACTCCGATCCGGAAGATCCCGATCTGCTCGATGAAATTGACAATGGAAATCCAAATGCTTCCGGATGGCAATCTGCATTGAATGATCTGGAATCAGTCAATCCCGGCACACTGGAGGAGTTGCAGAAAAGCTCCATTTTGATGCCCGGCTGGTCGTTTGATGTCGGCAACTTCACCAACGTACAGGGATCAACCCCCGGTGATACGCCCAAGATCAAACTCAAGGGAACGATCATTGCCGGCATCCTCGATGTGCGTGGAACAGCGGACGTTCACGGCACAGTCCTGATGACCTTCCGACCCACTGAAGGTGAAGGTCCGCTGTATTACGGCGGCCTGCCTGATGTGTTCAATACCACGATCGGTTACTTCGAGCCGGAGGCAGGCGGACTCGAAGGTAAACCAATTGAGGAAATCGAGGCACAGGGATTTGGCGAAATCACCCTTCGTTATGATCCCAACGCCAAGCTCCCCGACGGCATTCCCTGGCCGGTGCGCATGACCGCAGTTCCCACAACTTATGTTGAATGAGGATTCTTATGTTACGCCTACCTCCTGCTGAACTAATTCGTGCAAGACGAAATCCACGCACGCACTCCCGGTGCGGTTTCAACCTCGTGGAATTGCTCATCGCGCTGGCAATCAGCGCTGCCCTGCTTGCCGCAACCATGACCGCGCTTGATGCGTCATTCAAGGCATATCAAATGACAACGGAAGTTGCTTCCACTCACACTGTGAGTCGGCTGACGATCGAACGCGTTCAGGCACTCATCAGAACCGGTCAGGAGTTTGGACCTTTTCCGGTCAATCCCAAAGACTCCATCGTCACCAGTGATTACATCAGTTTCCGTACACCTTCCGGGACTATCGTGAGCTTGATATGGGAACCCGATGATGAGGCACTGTATCTGGAAACACCCAGTAGTCCATCGGGTGGATACCTGCTCATGGAGGGCGTTGTGACTCCCACTGATGACGAAGGCGAACCGATTCCGAATTATCATCCGTTCACGCTCGAATATGAACTGGGGCGCAAGCTCTACCGCGCCACAATCGACCTTGCGGTCATTCCTGATGACAACATGAGTGTCCAGATTGAAGGCGAGAACACGCAGATCATTCGCCTGGTGGCTTCCGTCATGCCTCGTGCCATCGCTTACACCGATGAATAAAAAACGCCCCGAGTAATGCGGGGCGAAAGTATCCGAGGAAAGGTTGAATCACGCTTCAGCGTGCTGAGCAGCGATTATTTACGATGCGACTACATTCGAGCCAACGACCTTCTCGATTGCCTTGGGAAGAAGATCTCCATCAAGCTCTTCCAACTCGTAACGCACACGTGTGGTCGGTTTGTTGATATTGAGCAGCTTTCCAAGATCAATCGGTGTACCGATGATCACCGCATCACAATCGGTTGCGTTGATCGTTTCTTCCAGCTCCTTCATCTGCTTATCGCCGTAACCCATGGCGGGCAGGATTTCCGTAACGTGCGAATATTTCTCGAAGGTGGATTTGATCGTGCCCACGGCATACGGGCGCGGGTCGACGATTTCCGCCACACCAACGTTCTTTGCCGCCACATGACCTGCACCGAATGTCATCTCGCCATGGGTCAGCGTTGGGCCGTCTTCCACGACCAGAACACGCTTGCCTTTGATCACGGATGCGTCTTCGACGGTGCAGGGTGAATTGGCATGAATAATCGTTGCGGAGGGATTCAACTGCTGTACGTTTCCCACGACCGTGTCGATGTCCTTCTGATCGGCCGTGTCGACCTTGTTGATGATGATGACATCTGCCAGGCGCACATTGGTTTCGCCGGGGTAGTAACTGACTTCATGTCCCGGGCGATGCGGATCGGCAATGGTGATGTACAGGTCGGGCTTGAAGAACGATGTATCGTTGTTTCCGCCATCCCACAAAATAACATCTGCTTCCTTCTCCGCTTCACGAAGAATCATCTCGTAATCGACGCCGGCAAAGATCACATTCCCTGCCACGATATGCGGTTCGTACTCTTCGCGCTCTTCAATCGTACATTCGTGCTTGTCAAGATCAGGCAGTTCGGCAAAGCGCTGACAGCGTTGAGCGCTGAGATCGCCGTACGGCATGGGATGTCGGGCAGCGCCGATCTTTAATCCCATGTCCTTCAGGATCTGCGTAACGCGTCGTGAAACCTGGCTCTTGCCGCAACCGGTGCGTACGGCGCAAACCGCAATCACCGGCTTGGTTGATGGGAGCATGGTTTGCTGCGCGCCCAGGAAACAGAACTCCGCCCCGGCTGCATTGACGCGCGAAGCCTGATGCATCACATAGTCGTAGGGAAGGTCGGAATACGCCAGCGCCACCTTGGTGACGTTGTGTTGCGCAATCAGACGCTCGAGATCCTCTTCCGCATGGATGGGAATGCCCTGCGGATATTTCGGACCGGAAAGTTCAGCCGGATAAACCCGGCCGTGAATATCGGGAATCTGGGTGGCGGTGAAGCAGGCGATTTCAACATCATCACGATCCTTCCAGAACACGTTGAAATCATGAAAGTCGCGGCCGGCCGCACCCATAATGATCATCTTGGTGGTTTCAGAGCTAGTCATGGTTCATCCTCTGTGAGTTGCAGATTCGATGTGTCCTGTGTTTTTCAGGCGATTATCGAAAATCTATGAATCAAAAGAAAAACGGGATGTAGTCAGGGAAGGGGCTTGCGCCAAGTGGTTACGTCAACTGTGCGCCGCGATAGAGATGGTTCTCCTGCGGGTCAACCATTTGTGCCCCACGATGCGAGTTAGCAGTGGTAAATTTCATGGCAAACACGCTTTCTTATCCAACATGATAAGGATATGGGCCCGCCACATCAGGGGCAACCGCCGTTTAAAGGACATAGCTCGCCCTTCACACAGTTTCGGGTGTCATAAGTCTCTTTCAATCCCCGAACTGTATCAGCCCCCCACCGGCTCCAGCTCGTCAATATCGATCAGCGGTTCACTCGGATCAGGCTCCGGCAACGGCTCAGCTTCGTGTTCCATGACCGGTTCCATTGGCGTTTCAACCGCACCGCTTGGTTCATTCAACAGAAGTTCGACATCATCAAAATACAGTTCCGCTTCATATTGCGCATGACGCGGTACGCCCCAGTCGCGACTGACGAACGTAGCAATGGTCGGATCGCCCGGCTGTAGTAAAATTTGAAACTTCCACGTCTTGCGCTGCTCCAGTGGTTGCGTGCCCGGCCGATGCAGCAGGCGGTGCAGCTTGCGATAAATTTCAATGCGCAGATTCGCATCATCAACGTACACGTGATTCTCATCCACGAACCAGCGGAAGTTGATGTCGGGATGCGAATAGTCCGGAGTCTCAGCCACAGCGATCATCGTCGTCCACACATGCTGCGGATCCTGACCGGGAAACGCCCGCTCCACCGTCGTGCAGCCGGTCAGGACGAATGAAGCAACCATCACGATCAGGATCAATGTTGTGCGTGTCATACCGATAGGTTCTCATTGATGTTGTGATTGTCAAGCCAAGCCGGTTCAGAACGAGCGATAGCGAGCGAAAGGCCGGATTCTACTGACCGAACATTCACTGCTTTCACTTACATCGCTCTGAGATGCGCGAGAAATTCAATATTTCCCGTGCCTTTCCGACTGCTCTTGCCCCCCGTGAGCGGCGATTGGGTCATGGCCACCACCTCAGCTCCCAGTTCCGGCATCGCATCCAATACCCGATGGGCCACCATCTCCGCCCGATCATGTTCGA
>JANQEQ010000003.1 GCA_028278245.1 Phycisphaerales bacterium
TCGTCAATCACGGGGAATTTCGACGTGGCATTGTTACCCGGCTTGCTTGAAGATAAATTCATGCGCTTTGAGACGGGTAATGGTTTACGTGGTGGCCAGGTTGAAGTTATCGTCGAGAACCTCGCAGACTTCTTCAACGGCTTTGGCGATCCAGAAACGGAGATCGTCGATGGTTTACCTACCGGAGTGGAACTGGCAGACTTTGACGGTATCAACGGACTGGACCTTGCCGTCAGTTTCGACGATGACGGCACCACCAATGACGGCGTCATTGTCCTGCTCAACGGCGGAACAGTCGGCGGCGAATGGCAAGGATTCAGCGGGGGAACCACCGTCATCACCACCGGCAACAACCCCAGCGGTATTACCGTGGGTGACTTCGATGATGATACGCACATGGACATTGCCATCTGCAACGCAGGCGATGATTCCATCCAGGTGCTGTACAACGAATCATCAAATCCGGGCAATCAATTCAATGTCACCACACTCACCCAGACCGGAACAAATCCTGTTGATATTATCGCCGCAGATTTCTCCGGTGATGGCATTGACGATCTGGCCATATCCAACTCAGGGAATAACACCATACTCATTCTGGATAGTGGCGATGGCTTCAATGTCATGGGCGTGCTCAATCTCCCCGATCCGGGCGCACTGGATCCGGAAGATCTCGATGGCGATGCTGACGCGGACATGACCGCGTTCAACATGCTTGACGGAACCGTTTCCATATTCTTCCAGGAGAATGGCGTATTCGGACCGGCACAGGTATTGAACGTCGGCCAATCGCCTGAAGCACTGACGATCCGTGACTTTGATCGCAACGGCTTCAACGACATCATCGTGACCAACGCTGGTGATGACACAGTGTCGGTGATCCTGAACGATGGTGCGGAGCAGTTCCGACCAACGGTGAATCTGCCGGTGGGCGCTGCACCCGGATCGATCACATCATTGGATCTGGAAGATGATGGCGATCTGGACATTGCGTTCATTGCTGAGGTTGAGATCGAAGGCGTTCCCCAGCGCGGTGTTCAGGTGTTGCGGAACGATCAACAGAATCCGGGTGATCCGCTGATCTTCGCTGATGCGGAGCCGCTGGATGTTGGTGATGAGCCGCTGTTCGTTGCCAGTGGTCGGCTTGATGATGATGAACTTGATGATCTGATCACGATCAACGGCGATTCAGGCGGCGATGGTCGTGGCGGCCAGAGCAGTGTGGTCAACGCACGATTGAACGGTCCCTGCCCGGGTGATCTGACGGGCGACGATCAGGTGAACATCGATGACATCTTCGCTGTGTTGGGACTCTGGGGTGAATGTACAGATCCCTGCCCGCCATACTGCGCGGGGGATCTCACCGAGGACTGCACGATCAACATCAACGACATCTTCGCCATCCTCGGTCAATGGGGGCCGTGCGAGTAAAACAAACCATTAGCATAGCATCATGATAGAATAGAGAATGCTCGCCGCCGGAATATTAATGCTATCAACGGTCATTGGAATGCATGACCTACTGACCGTTGCTGAATCGAGCGACTACCGCGCAACAGCGACATCAGCAGAAGTATCACAACTCCTTGCATCACTCGATGGGCGCTCCGAATGTATGAACATCATTGAGATTGGACGCTCGAACGAGGATCGCCCGCTTGAAGTAGCGGTCATTGCCAACCCACCGATCCACACACCTGAGGAAGCTCATGCAAGTGGGAAGATCATTACGCTCCTCTTTGGCAATATCCATGCAGGTGAAGTGTGCGGCAAGGAGGCAATCCTCATGCTCGCGCGCGAAGTCACCACGACACCCGACCATCCACTGCTTGATGATCACATTCTGCTTCTTCTACCTAATTACAACCCGGACGGCAACGACCGGATGAGCACGGAGAACCGCCGAAACCAGGTTGGCCCAGAGCAGGGTATGGGGCAAAGGCATAATGCTCAGGATCTCGATCTCAATCGTGATTGGACGAAGCTGGAAGCACCGGAAACCCAGGCGATGGTTGCCATGCTCAATACGTGGGATCCACACATTACCGTTGATACACATACGACAAACGGCTCACACCATCGCAACGCACTCACCTTCGACGGCCCAACGAATCCGGCAACGTACGAGCCGTTGCGTACATTTATGATGAAGAACTTACTTCCAGAGGTTTCCCAACGGCTGCGTGAACGCACCAGCTATGCGACATTCTTCTACGGTAACTTCAACCGTGAACACACTATCTGGCATTCCTATTCCGCAGAGCCTCGGTACAGTGCGCCGTACATGGGACTGCGTCACCACATGTCAATCCTCAGCGAAGCACACGCTTATGTAAGTTACGAGACCCGTGTGCTTGCGACACGTGAATTCCTCCGCGAAATTCTCCTCTATGCGGCAGAAAATAAAGAGTATATTCTGAGCATCTGCGCCGAAGCACGACAATTCTCCATAGAGAAAGGGCAAAATCCCCAACCGGACGATGTCATCGCCATTCGTAGCCGCGTTACAGCATGCCGACAACCCGTCGTGGTGGAAGGGTACGAAATGGTGGAAGACGAAAATGGCCGTCTCCACCCTACCGACGTGCATAAAGATTATACCGTCCTGCATTTGGGCCGTTACGAGACGACGACAGCGGTTCGCCGACCGTATGCATACATCATTGATGCAAATTGCCCTCTGATCATCATAGAAAAGCTGCGCAATCACGGCATCGCAGTTGATCCGTACTCCGGCAGTGCTCGTTTCGAGGTATATACCATCACCGGCATTCAGCCTGCAACGAGGGAGTTCCAGGGTCACCATCTCGTGAATCTGGAAGTGCTAGCAGAGGTTCGAGATGTAACGATTAAGACAGGGGGTTACATTGTACGAACCTCGCAACCGCTGGGAACGCTAGCGGTCTTTCTACTGGAGCCGAAGGCTGCGGATGGACTGGCTCGATGGAACTTCTTTGATGATGTGATTGAAGAAGGGGCAGTGTTTCCCGTATATCGAGTGCGATGCGGATTGGATATTGGGGAATGAGACGGTAGGAATCTGTAAGTGATTCGGCGTGGTTTTCATAATCAAACTCCCGCCTACTCCCTTGCCCAGTTGTTTTAAAATATCAGCCGAACGTTGGAGGTATAAGTGTAAACCAGGTCAGGTTGTGAAACATGACGTAAAACTGGATGCGCAAAGCGCGCGCAATAACAAACTTACCCCTCAAATCAAGAGTGCATAGAGTAATCGCCATTTACGAAACTAGATAAAAATATGCACGTCTCGCTTGACCAAAAGTTAGGCAGCGCGTATTCTCATTCGTCTAGCAATATTCCGGTGACAGAATCCCCCCGATTCCAGTTTCGGAGTGAAAGGCAAGGGAACAGGCTATGGCTGCGTCTTCAGCAACTCCACTAAGTGAAAGCCTCGAAGACTATCTGGAAGCGATCTTCTGGATTGTCAAGGAGAAACAGGCTGCCAGAGCCAAGGACATCAGTGATCGCCTGAAAGTAGCCAGATCATCCGTGACCGGTGCCTTGCGTGCCTTGGCTGAACGCAATCTCATCAACTACGTGCCCTACGATGTCATCACACTGACGCGTCATGGCCAGTCAACCGCAGAGAAAATTGTCCGGCGACACGAAGTCCTTCGTGATTTCCTCATCAAGGTACTGTCGGTGGAGGAGAAGGAAGCAGACAAGGCGGCGTGTCGAATGGAGCACGCGGTGACCAATGAGATCATCGAACGGTTCGTTGCTTTCGCTGAGTTCATCGATCGATGTCCGCGCGCCAACGCCAGCTGGCTTCAAAGTTTTGGATACCACTGCGAGCATGAGAAGAGTGCAAACGGGTGTGAAAAATGTCTTGAAAGCACTTTAGAAAATGTTAGAGATCAAAGCATGACAAGTAGTTCAGAGACGACGGAAACCACCACGCTCGATGAAGTCAAGTGTGGTGAAAAAGCATCAATTGTGAGGATTTCTGGTAGCGGGAGCATTCGCCGCAGATTACTGGATATGGGAGCAACCAACGGAACCATCATTGAAGTTGAACGCGTTGCTCCCCTGGGAGATCCAATCGAATTGAAGATCAAGGGATATCACCTCAGCTTGCGCAAGGAGGAAGCCAAGCGAATTATTGTTCAACCCATTTGACTAAACATGAAATGTGAGGATCGCAAATTGAAGAAGCTCACGGACATCAAGAAAGGACATCAGGTCCTTGTATCTGAGATAGCGGGCGGTCGAGGATTAAAGTCACGACTCAATGCAATGGGTGTGATTCCTGGAACCTCACTGACCGTGATATCCATGAATGGTGGCCCGGCGATTCTTGATGTAATGGGTACACGACTAATGCTGGGGCGAGGTATGGCAAGGAAAGTATTGGTCCAACAGTTGTAATGTCAGCATTTCTTTTTTATTTATGAGGAAAGTTAGGCATGCCGAATCTTTTACGTGAAGACGAAAAAAGCACTTCAAGCTCCGATTCCAGTACACATCAACTTACCGTTGCGCTGGCGGGTAATCCGAATTCGGGCAAGACCACGATCTTCAACCTCATCACCGGAGCGAGGCAACACGTCGGGAATTATCCGGGAGTGACGGTGGAAGAAGTCCGTGGTGTGTGCAAGTTCGGTCAGACACGAATGGATGTGATCGATCTGCCGGGAACTTACAGCCTTACCGCATACTCCGCAGAGGAGTTGGTCGCGCGGCAGGTGTTGACCGAAGGCAAGCCTGATGTCGTAGTCGATATCGTTGATGCATCGAACCTCAATAGAAATCTTTACCTGGCAATTCAAATCATGGAACTCCAGCTGCCCATGGTGCTGGCGTTCAATATGTCTGATGTTGCAGCATCACAGGGATTGAAATTTGATCTTGATATGCTGCAGCAGCGGCTCGGTCTGAAGATCGTTCCGATGGTGGGCAATAAAGGAACCGGTAAAGACGATTTGTTGAGTGCAGTTACGGAAACGACACGACAAGCAGAAACCGCAACTGGTTCTCTGCCCAATTACGGAGAGGAAATTGAGCGCGAACTGGTGGAGTTGCAGAAAGCTGTTGAGGAATCTGCGTTACTTACTGACCTTCCCCCACGCTGGATTGCGATCAAGCTTCTGGAAGGTGATTCTGATATTCGTGAGAAGCTCGCGCACACTGAACTTGCAGATCTGGCCGATAAAGCAGCGCAACGATTGGAGAGTGAGCTTGGTGATAATCCCGAGGCACTATTGGCCGATCGGAGATATGGATTTATTAACGGCGTATGTCGTGAAGCGGTACAAAGTACGGTTGAATCTCGCCGCCGAGTCTCCGACCGAATTGACGCCGTCGTTGTAAGTCGCATTCTTGGTTTGCCCATTTTTCTGGGACTCATGTACCTTGTGTTCCAGCTGACATTCACGTTGGGCGGCCCGCCAATGGAGTGGATTGAGGCAGCATTTGGTTGGCTCGCAGTAACCATTGGCGGGCTCTGGCCCACAGGATCAGAAAGTCTGCTCCGTAGCCTGCTCCTGGACGGCATCATCGGCGGTGTCGGTGGGGTACTCGTATTCCTGCCCAATATCCTCTTCCTGTTCCTCGCCATCGCGATACTGGAAGACAGTGGTTACATGGCACGTGCCGCGTTCCTGATGGATCGTTTAATGCACAAGATCGGAATGCACGGCAAGAGCTTTGTCCCCATGCTGATCGGATTCGGGTGTTCTGTACCGGCCATTATGGCTACGCGAACACTGGAGAGTCGTAAAGACCGACTGGTCACCATGCTGGTCGTTCCCCTCATGAGCTGTGGAGCGCGGTTACCGATTTATGCACTGATCATCCCGGCCTTCTTTCCCTCAAAATGGCATGGCCCGATGTTGTGGATTATCTACCTCATCGGTATTGCTCTGGCGGTATTTTGTGCCTGGTTCCTGAAGAAAACCGTGTTACGTGGTGAGACACCTCCCTTTGTCATGGAGCTGCCCCCCTATCGTTTACCAACGCTCCGTAGTGTGCTGACTCATATGTGGAATCGCAGCAGCGCCTACTTGAAGAAGGCGGGCACGATCATTCTGGGTATTTCAATCCTGCTCTGGGCTATGCAGCAGTGGCCGGGATTGTCTGCCACCCAAGTCGGTGAGTTCGAAACAATGAGAACTGCCATCGCGACGGATTCATCGTTGGATGAATCTTTTCGAGATCTTCGTCTAGAAGAAATCGATTTTGCTGAAGCAGAAGCAACCTTGCAGTCATCTCTCATGGGACGAGTGGGAAGTGTTCTCGAACCGGTTCTGAAACCCTGTGGCTTTGATTGGAAAATTTCTACTGCCATGGTCGGTGCATTTGCCGCGAAAGAGGTCTTTGTCAGTCAGATGGGTATTGTCTATTCACTCGGTGAAGAACAGGATGAGGAATCAGAACCTCTCCGTGAAAAACTACAGGCAAACTACACAGAGCTGCAGGGTTTCTGCATCATGCTTTTCTGCCTGATCAGTGCACCCTGTATGGCTACGATTGCCGTCACCAAGCGGGAAAGCAATTCCTGGATGTGGGCGTTGCTTCAACTTGCGGGGCTTACCTTCCTGGCCTGGGTAGTAACGACCGCAGTTTATCAAGCTGGTCAACTGATAACGTGAAATAACATGCTGGATACATTGGGAGTCATTTTGATTATAACGTTGGCGGTAGCGGGGTTGGGATTAATGACCTATCGCAAATTGTCAGGGCAAGGCGGATGCTCCTGTTGCAATCCCGAGGGTGCTTCAGACTCCTCCCCCTCATGTGGTAGCTGCGACGTAGTTGTTGGAGAGGATCAACGTGCGGCTACATACACAGAAGTAACCGTCGAGAAAGCAAAGATATGAGTGATAACTGTAGCAACTCACAAAATATATTTCGGCTGACGCGTTGTGGACACGGTATGTACCACCTGTCATTTCGGGGCACCACTCTTCATCTATCTCCTTCAGAAATGAAGAATCTTATCAGATTGATGATCAATGTGACACAACACAATTATGAGGAAATTGATGCAGACATTGAACAGGAAGAGGGTGATCGACGTTTGCAGGACCGTTTCATGGATAACTGGAAATATCTTTATTAACTGCTGAATCTTATTATGAAAGGGTTATTGCCATGGCAGGGCAAGATAGAAGAACGAACTGGAATGGAATCCCGACTTGTAGGGAGATGATGAGCCAGAAGAAATTTGAAAATGGTTTATTAAGTGCATTCATGTTCTGGTTCATACTTTGTCTGGTATTCAAGCCCATAACCGTGTGTGGTGATCAAGTAACTCCAACTGAAGTTGCCGATGAAAACAACACGGCGCCTTGGGAACAGATTGCTGAGAAGATAGAATTTCATGGGATCATTGCGGCCATCTACCAGTATCAATTCCTCAGCGGATCGTCTGATTCTGATGAAGGCGACATTGCGTTCGTTTTTCAACCTGAAATAACATTTCTTCCTACAGATATGGATGAAATCTTTGTCAAGTTCGGCTTCGCCGCAGACAACGCCCTCAACGACAAGACTCCCTTCAATCTCGCACCCTGGTCGGCCGACCTTGAAGATGACGTTAGAGATATTAACGGACGGACTCGGGATTATCTCCTCACCGCATGGTACAAGCACACATTTGAATTTGACGGAGGTCATACCCTGGCGTTGACCGGCGGCCTGATCGATTCGGCTGATTATCTGGATGAGAATAACTACGCCAACGACGAGTTCGCGCAGTTTATGAATGAGTCGTTGGTCAATGGACCCACTGGTTTCTTTCCCTCTTATGACTTCGGCGGGGCAGTGGAATGGGATAGCGGTCCCTGGTCAGCGCGCGGCGTGGTGATGCATATCGGGGAAAATGACGACGGGAATGAATATACCTACTTCGGGGCACAACTCGGATACACAATTCAGACCGATCTGGGCGAGGGGACGTACCGCGCGATCGTGAGCCACGCGACCTCAGATTTTCTGGATAGTGCCGGGGTGGATGAAGAGATGCGGCTGGGGTTGATGTTCTCGGCCGATCAGGAGTTGGGTGATATTCTGGGAGCCTGGATCAGGTTCGGCTTTCAAGATGACAGTGCGGCCATCACCTATGATCATTTGTATTCAGGTGGCATTAACATCAGTGGCAAATTCTGGGGCCGTGAGCAGGATGACATCGGAATTGGTTTTGCGCATCTGCACGGCGGTAATCTTGATCTTGATAAGTCCAACGTGTTTGAGGCCTATGCCAGATTTGGATTGACGGAGATGGTCGCACTCACGCTCGATGCCCAATATTTAGATGATGATTACAACTTCGGTACAGGTGAAGATGTTGACGGCTGGATCCTTGGCATGCGCATGGTAGTAGAGTTCTAGTGGGGGATTCCTTTACGTTTGGTGTAGCTACTCACACGGCCCCCACATTCCAAGTATGGCGAATATATCGTCGATATTAACCGTGCAGTCTTCCGTGAGATCACCATTGCAATACGGCGGACATGGATCAGGGCAATCACCCCATAAGCCGAGCACTGCGAAGATATCATCGATGTTAACCTGATCATCGCCGTTGAGATCGTGGATACATTCACATTCATCCGGGATTCCATTCCCGTTGAGATCAGTGCTGGTACCGAAAGCGATATCACATTCGTCGGGAACGCCATTGAGCTGACAATCCTCACTGAGGCCTTCATCAATCGCGCAAACGTCACCGATGCCATCATCATCGCAATCAGCCTGATCAGGGTTTGCATGATTGGGGCAGTTGTCGCAGATGTCGACGACCAAGTCGAAATCAAGGTCATCGAGCACAATGGAGAACATATATATCGATCCCGTGTATTCTCCGTGATCCTTATCGTTGATGGATCCGGCTGCAAGCGTTTCTCCACTGATGTCCAGCGCAAATGCAAATGCATCACGAGCTGCGATATCGGATGGTTGAATCCTGGCAATGAGCGGCCATTCTGCATCGTTTCGTCTGTAGAGGTATGCTGCTCCCGCATTTACCTGAGGATCGTTGAGGTAGGGGGCTCCGATTACCAACACATCGTTGTACACAGTGACTTCTGAGCCAAAATAATCACCCATCTCCGGCTCAGGACTTAGAAAGCGCTTTTCCTGAATCCAGCTGCTACCGTTGAATTGGTAGGCGTATGCGGCAGCGCCGAAATACGTCCCGATGACAGCCGTATGCCCGGAGATATCGATGTCATCACCGAATCTCCCGTAGGAACCCCCGCCGATCGGAAGTATTTTCTGCTCCGGGAGCCATACGGATCCGTCAAAGCGGAAGATGTACACCGCCCCGGCCGCTGTGGCGATCGTATCGTCCTGCTCAGCACCTATCATGGCGATGTTCCCCTGGAGAGCGACAGCAGAACCGAAGAAGTCGGCCCAAGTTGGTTCCCAGGCGAGCAGTTTCGTCTGCTGAATCCAATTCTCACCATCGTAGTGAAAGACATACGCCGAACCGGAGCCCGGCCCCAGTTCGTCACCGAACGGCTTGCCAATCAGTATGAAATCGTTGGATACCGCGACGGTATATCCGAAGTAATCGTCTACTGCTCCTCCTTCCTCAGGCAGGAGCTTCTGCTCCTCCACCCAGGTCGACCCATCGAAGCGGAAGACATACGCGGATCCGGAGTCGTCACCGAACGTACTGTCGGCCCAGTTACCAACGACAATGAGATCCCCGTCGACTGCTACGCTATAGCCGAACAGATCCTCCGGCTCACCATCCTGCGGAATAAGCTTTTGTTCCTGGATCCACCCTGTGTCAACGTAACGATACACATAGGCCGCTCCCGCATCCGTACCGTTCGCCGGGTCGCCCGGAGCACCGACGACAAGGACATCGTCGGATGTTTGAATACTGTAACCAAAATAAGCCTCCGCGATGGCATCCAGGGCGAGGATCTTCTTTTTCTCGCTCAGTTGACAGAGCTCGTAATCTCCTGCAGCCTTTGCCTGGTCGGCCGCTACTACGATGAGGAGCGAGATCATCCCGAGGCACATCATCGTTACAGGTAATCTGTACCGTCCCGTGTGTCTCCATTTCGAAGTGCCCCCACGCTCGCATGTCATATCCAAGTACCTTACACATTGTCGTAGCATCACTACAGACTCCTATTCTCTACACCACGAATGATCCCGTCCCCTCAAGGATTGAAACCATCGACATCCACCTCATAGCTGTTTCAATATACTTTTATTGATCATCGTCGCGCTCCATCACCTGATTTGCGCATTGCCTGATTGAACTTGTCGAAGCGACATCATCGGTTTTTTCATATGCCAAGGCTATGCTTCCTTCCCTATGACATAAACTCCTTTTTATGACTGCGCTGCCTTTGTATGCTTTTCCATGGCAGTTCCCCTTTATGAACACGGCCCCCATAAACCGAGTATGGTGAAGATATCATCGATATTCACTGTACTGTCATCATTGATGTCTTCCAGGCAATCATAACATGGTCCCCATGCACCGAGAATCTGGAAAATATCATCAATGTTAACCACACGGTCGCTGTTCACATCACCCAGACAGCCTGTCGTACGGTTGAAGAGAACTGAAACTTCACCGTAATCAAATGTTGCAGCCATGACACTACCGGATGCCAAATCAACATCTCCGTCAGTGTCAAAGTCGGCAGAGACAATGCCACGTGAGAAAAATCCAACGTGATACTTCGTTTCGTTATCAAATGCACCGTTGCCGTCGTTCAGAAGAACGGAAAGGCTATCCTCTCCAAACCAGTTTGCGGTGGCTAAATCGATTGCACCATCTGCGTTGATATCAACGGCGGTAATTTCTGCAGCGGCACTACCAGCCTCGTAAGTAACTTTTGGTGCAAACGTACCATCACCATTGTTAAGAAATATCTGAACGAAGGGGGAACTCGAGAAACCACCAGGATCGGTCACCACAACATCTACATGCTCATCATCATTCAGATGAGCACACAAGATATCGAATGGTGATTCGCCGGCATCGTACAGTTCCGGAGTCTGGAATGATGCATCACCATTGTTCCGCACCACGGCAAGATGGGGATAGGCAGCCAGTAAAACATCATTGTCATTATCATTGTCTATATCAGCAATGGTGACTCCGTACGGTTGCTCTCCGCCATCATACTGGGTGGGGGAACCAAAGCTCCCGTTACCATCATTCACATACACGTTGAGGGAATTGAATGTCGCGTTATAGTTACTCACGGCCATGTCCAGATCTTCATCACCATCCAGATCTCCCCAGGCAACTCCGCCAGGTTGTCCAGCTATTGAGTAATGTCCCATGAGTGTGAATACACCAGTGCCATCGTTGCTGAACACAGCAGCACCGGTATTACTGATACATACAGCGTCAAGATCCTGATCGCCGTCGATATCGCCCGTATCACCAGTCACAAACAGTTGGTGACCTCCGGTGGGATAGGAGAACACCTCAGCGAAGGTCCCATCTCCGTTTCCATGCCAGAAATGTATGAACTCCTGATTGAAGTCACTGGCGAGAAGATCAGGCACATCGTCACCATCGAAATCTTTTGCACCAAGTGGGATGGGTGCTAATTGTGACCCAGCAGATAATCCGAGATGATCCGAGTATGTACCATCGCCATTGCTAAGAAGAAAGGTAACGTGTTTGCCCGCCTGGCCGTCATTCCCGACAGCCAGATCTGTCCAGCCGTCAGCATCCAGATCCCCGGAGGCGACGAAGATGGCACCAAATCCGGTGCGGTAGGAAGTCGAATTGCTAAACAAACCGTCTCCAATATTTAGCAATATGGTTACGGTGCCATCCTCAACTGATGGTGAATACGGAACGGCAAGGTCCGTCATACCATCATTGTTAATATCAACGGCATGCACCGACCTGTTCGTCTGGCCGTTCATATAAGTGCCAGCGGAAGCAAAAGCACCTGAACCGTTGTTCAATAGCACCGTTATGCCATAGCTGGAACCGTAACCATGTGACACTGCCAGATCCAATCCATTCTCACCATCAAGGTCTGCTGCGGTTACATAAAGTGGATTGGGGCCGATCGGATACGAATTGTCAATAACCAGGTTGCCCGTTCCGTCGTTGAATAGGATCGCGGCGCCATCCGAACTGACCACCACAACATCATCGTCGTTATCTCCATTGAAGTCTGCGACATCGAGCCACTTACATCCATGACCCACCGGAATGTTGGTTACGGATGGATAGTGGCCAGTACCATCGTTGAGGTATACACGGAGACTTCCGTTAATGTCGCTGATGACCACGATGTCCGGTCCGTTCATGCCATCCAGGTCTCCGAAGCGTACTGCTTTCGGTTCCGGGCCGGCACTATCGGGAGCTGTCCAGTGATCGTTGAATGTGGCGTCACCGGCGTTGTAGAGAACAGTGACATAATTTGCTTCAGAAGACCAGTTTTGTGTGCCAGCAGCGACGATATCCAGGTCGTTGTCGCCATCCACGTCGGCGATGTCAATGGATTCGGCATGAGTGTCGTAATACATGTTGTACTTGATGGGATCACTGAATTTACCGTAGCCATTGTTCAACGAGATTGTGACACCGTAAGATCCGCCCCGGCCTACGGCGAAATCAAGATCACCATCGTCGTCGAAATCTGCGGTCATCACCTCCAATGTTTCATTGCCGATATAGACCAGGGGGTTGCCGAATACTGGAGCCTGAAACGGAAGCGGCGCCGGATTTTGGGAAGGCACGAACGAAGAACTCGATCTCATTCCTTGATCGCTTAGTGCAGGGCAAACGACCGTTAGTGAGGTCGATAACAATAAGAACCATGTACTTTTCACAACGTGCCTCCTTTGTACCACTTATGGGGTACGTTTCCTCCGGATGTGTACCCTCGGTCCCAGGTTAGTTGCGGTCCTTTGGTCTACCAGGTTAAAAATAGAATGTTGGAGCCGCGCGCCAAGGTTAATTTGTATATTCCACGTCCCGGGATCCGATGGAACGCTCGAAATAGTAGTCGCTGACTGCGGTACTCAGTAACAGGCAAATTATTGGATCTATGACATATTTAGAAAAAACTACTTCATACCTGTGACATGACTCGGTTCAAAGCGACTACAGATACAGAGTTGTGCTGCTTCGTCGCATTCTTATTGCCCATGAGCGGAGCATCCATATACGCAAATTTCGGTCATGTGCTAAACTCATCACACTATGGCCGATCTTGGACAGTTGACCGATGAGCAGGTTGCCGCTGCGGTCCGGGGGGCAGAGGACGCCCTACCTTGGGTCTTGGAGGCGATTGCACCACGAGTACGCGCCATGGTTACAGCCAGGTTGAATCCAACATCAACAGACTTCCATGCCACGGATGAGTTGGTGCAGTTGTCGATGGTCGCACTGTCCAGCGGAATTCCGCGCCTGAAGAACAAGACGGTTGTTGGATTGAGATCGTTTGCCTCGGGGATTGTTGTCCGGAAGGTAGCCGACTATCTCGGGAGACGCGGCGAAGGTGATCTGACCGGCCCTCGCCACGCTTCATTGGACTCGACCAGTGCGTATGCTCGAGCCTGGCAATATCTTTCAGCCAGCGGTACTTTGCCCGGTCGAACGATCGAACAGAACGACCAGCTTGCTCTGGTGCTGACAGAGATAAGCCGATTGCGTCAAGACGATAGGGAACTAATCGCCATGGCGTTCTTTGACCAGATTCCGACCAACGAAATTGCTGATCATCTGGGTTTGTCTCGACGAGCCGCATCGATGCGCCTTATGCGCGCTGTCCGCAGACTTCGTCACCGGCTACTCAATTCTGATCAGGCCAAGGAACACGAAGATGGTTAAATCGCAGCCCAGTTCGCAAGAGGCATTCGAAAATCGTCTGGATCAGGCACTGGAAGCACTCTGGAGTGGCTCGGGCGAGTATTTTGATCAACTTATCGAAGAAGATTCAGGTGCTGGGCCACCCGTCGGTTCAATTTTGCGGGAGGTCGTGGAAGTTTCAGCCGCCAATGCCGTAGCCGATCGTGTAGGAACGATTATCGGTGGATTTCGGATTACGCGAGAACTCGGCAGAGGTGGAATGGGAGTCGTGTATGAAGCGGAAAGCAATAATCCACCTCGTCGGGTTGCCCTCAAGGTTCTGCGATCCGGTCGGTTTGCCGATGAGTTCCACCTAAGACTTTTCCGGAGAGAAATCCGTACACTGGCACGACTTCGACATTCAGGGATCGCTGCCATCTACGAAACAGGGACTACTGAGTTGGGGGAACCGTTCTTTGTCATGGAACTGGTGCAAGGCGTCACACTTCATGAATACGTCTACGGTCGGAAGGGAAAAACGCCGTCTTCTCGACTGCAGATGGAAGAACGGTTTGCTTTGTTTGAAAGTATTTGCGAAGCGATTAACTATGCTCATCAACGTGGTGTTATCCACCGGGATCTCAAACCATCTAATATTATCATCAATGAAGAGGCCACGCCGAAGATCCTTGATTTTGGCCTGGCTCGAATAACCGATGCTGACATGTCCATCGTCAGTACCGCAACTGAGACAGGCCGAATCATTGGAACACTTCCGTACATGAGTCCGGAGCTAATGCGGGGCTCACCCGATGCCATCGATCTCCGTAGCGATGTGTATTCCCTTGGCGTCATTCTGTATGAATTGATGACCTATCATCTGCCTTATGACCTGAAGGGACGCTCGTTACCTGATGCTGCTCGGGTCATCTGCGAGCAGATGCCGACCAGACCTGGGGCAGTAGCTCCCCCACTTCGTGGTGATGCTGAATGGATCCTGCTGAAGGCACTCGAAAAGGAACCGGAACGAAGATACCAGAGCGCTAAAGCTCTCTCCGATGATCTCAGCCGTTACCTGTCTGGACAACCGATTCTCGCTCGTCCTCCGAGTATCATTTACCAACTGCGAAAATTCATCGGACGCCACAAATTCTCGTCCAGTGTCATTCTGATACTGCTCGTGCTCCTGACAGCGGCTGGGATTGATGCTGTTGTACGGGCAAAAAGAATTGCAACGGAACGCGATCGAGCGCTGCTCATGGAGCAACGCGCTGCACAAGAGGCAACCTCGGCGCGAATTGAAACGGCAAAAGCGGACCAGATCAGGGATTTCCTTGAAGAAATGTTAACTTCGGTTGATCCGGGCAGCCTTGGACGTGATGTAACCGTGCGTGAAGTTCTTGATCGTGCGGCTGAACTTGTCGAAAACAATACCGAAGCAGGTTCAGAAGTGCTGGCCGCAATCAACGCTACCATCGGTCGAGCGTACTACAGCCTTGGTCTGTATAACGACGCTGAACCGCACTTACGTTTCGCGTTGGAGGCAAGACGCGAAATGTTAGGCTCAGATCACCCCGATGTGGCTGAATCCCTGCAGATGATGGGACACCTTGCTCAAACACAAGGTGATTATGCAAGAGCGATCAGCCTGCAAAAAGAAGCGGTTGAAATCTTTAACGCAGCACATGGACGTGATCACCTCGCATCAATACAGGCATCAGCAAGCCTTGCGACTGCGTTGCATGTAAGCGGTGATCTCGCCGCAGCTAAACCAATTTATGTCGAAGCACTCGCTACTTCCCGTGAATTACCTGATGAAGCGCAAGAGGTTATGGTTGGCTTGATCAGTAACCTCGCACAACTTCATCTTGCGGAGGGTGACTACGCTGCCGCAGAACCTCTATACCGTGAGGCACTGGCTCTCGATCAGGAGATCCATGGTGAGGAGCACATCAAGACCGCAGTATCACTTAACAACTTGGCTCAGCTTCTGCTTGTGCAAGGAGAGTATGAGGCAGCCGAGCCGCTGCTTCGGCAATCTTTGAAGCTGCATAAGCAGCATTTGGGGGAGGAGCACGTAGATGTAGCAGTTGTACAGAACAACCTTGCGGAGGCATTACGCGACGGAGGGGATTATTCTCAGGCTGAGGTTTATTATCGTGATGCACTAGCCATCCTTCACACATCCTTTGGTAGTGAACATCCTTATATTGCCCTCATCCAGAATAACCTTGCCAAGGTTCTTAATTATCAGGATAAATATGTCGAAGCAGAACAGCTGTATAACGAATGTATTGCAATGAATCGTAAGTTCTACGGCGGTGAGAGCCTCCAGGTTGCCATTGCCCTGAACGATTATGCAAAATTGCTGATGCGGCAGGAGCGCTACACTGAAGCCGTCGATCTCTTTCGCCAATCATTGGCCATTTATCATGCGCAGGTCGGTGATACACATCCTGATGCAGCGGGTATCGCAAACAATCTTGCCGGCGCTTTGTGCGAATTGGGTGAATTAGAAGAAGCTGAGGTGCTCTGCCGCAAGGCTCTGAAAACACAGCTCGATCAGCTCGGTAATGAACATCCAAATGTAACATTCACACTCTCCAGTCTCGCAAAGGTTCTGCGGTATAGGCAAGAGTACGAAGCAGCAGAGCAGATATATCGCGAAGTACTAACTATCCGTCGCAAGACTTATATTGCTGATCATCCTGATATCGTCAAAGCAATCTCTGATTTGGCTGTCGTGCTCATGCTTCAGGTCAAGTACGACGAGGCGGAGTCAATGCTGTTGGAAGCATACACTAATATTGAGCAACGTCCTGACGCGTCGATTACAGTTCGTCGAAAACTTGTGAAGCATCTTGTTGAGCTATACGAGACCTGGAATAAACATGAATTGGCTACAGTGTGGCGTACCAAATTATCGGTATTGGATTCGTTAAATGATGTATAACTATTGACTCTGTTGTTTAGAGTGACAGGGTCAAATGCACCTACACGAGTTGTAGGCGTCCGGTACCAATATTCATCTGTTGCATAATGCGGCTTTTTGATCGTAGGAACTCAATAATGCTCCAGGACGCCCCCGTCCTGGTTGAGACCACGTCATGAGGTTTCTGTCCGACACAATCCCCCTGGCCGACCTCTATGGCACGGCCAATTCCTCTACCAGCAGAACTCTTCCCAAGGGGGATTGTCGAGAACAAAATGGAAGGATGAAATGTATGATTTGAATCAGAATCCAGAGTTGAAAACGCTCAGCTGAGTAAGCGCATTGAACAAGCGGTCAGTTCATTAACTTCAAGTAATCACAAGTCTTTGAAATATGCCCAACTATGCAACAACACGCGATCTGATGCGACCGCGTGCGAAAAAGCCACCCGGGGGATTCGAACCCCCGACCTGAGCTTTACGAAAGCTCCGCTCTGCCGCTGAGCTAGGGTGGCGATATGTCCACAACTGTATCGGGCGAATAAGATTCGGGCAATGATGATTATCCGTGGAATTACCCCGGAGCAAACCACTGCCGTTCAATATCACCCTCCTGTGATCGTCTCCTGCGATATGATTGGGATCAACTCGGAATCAGATAGATTGCTTCATCCGTGGGCAAATTGAGCGCGCCATGCACGCGGGCGGCGGCTTCGGCGGTTTCATCTTTTGCTTCTGCGACAAGCCGCACCAGTGAACGAATCTGACGGTCCTGCAGGAGCGATCCAAATTGCTTGATCGAAGCAGCAACATTGTTGAGCAGTTCCACCCGCTCCGACTCTTCTGAAGCCAAAGCAGCATCGAAGAGATCCTGCTGGGCTTGTTCACTATTGATGAGGCTGAGGATCTTCGCCACGAGCAGGCGTGTCCCGCCGGAGCGTTGATCCATCGCATCCAGTAAGGCAGATTCAGCATCTGCAATGTTGTAGGCAGGGCTATGCGTGACGGCGATATCCTCCAGAACCGCTAGTGCTTCAATGGCATACATCTCTGCATCAGCTTCTTCCATCCGACCACCTGCTGCACGCAGGAGAAGATCATCAACTGCCGTTTCAAACGCTTCCACGCTGGCCCAGGGAGCAGCTTTCACGCGGAGATCGCTTCGGATATCCCGTCTCAGCGCAGCGAGATCAGCACCGCTTGAAATTGCCAGTACAGGAGCGGCAATTGTCTGCGGCAAAACACGCAAGTTATTCAGTACGGCGTGTGTATCTTCAAGTTTCGGATAACGGAGCACAATAAGATCTACTGCGCTTGATTCAGCGATGATTGCTTCTAGCGCACCTACTGATGAAGCACTTCCAAGCACTGAGAAACCCTGCTGATCGAGACGATCGGCGATCACACGCTGATCTTCTTCTTCCTCAGCCAGCACCAGAGCAAATGACTCACCTCCACTACGTACAGCAGCGGCAAGCAACGGTACAACCGCAACATCACCAGCAAATCGCTCCCGAGGTAATGCCCTCCCGAGAGTCAGTGCAGATTCATACTGCACCCGGCGATCAGGATATTGCAATGCCTCCAGCAACGGCTGGCGACCCTGATGACTCGCAAAGAGATTGGATCCACCGGTAGTGTAGGCCAGCGCCGCCAGTGCATCGCGAACCAGTGGTGTATCCAGATTATCCAGCGCTAATGCCAGGACATCGAGGCACACATCAGTGCCAAACACAGTGGCATAAAATGCCGGGGTGTATTGTGTATCCGCATAGATTGGATCGACTTCACCCTCAGGCAAGTCATTTTCCCGCTTGAGATTCGCCGCCACGAAGTAACTCAGCGCATCTCGATTTGCCGGATCCAATTCCAGTGCTCGGCTGGCTAATCGCATCGCCATAATCTGACCGAATACTTCTGTCGGAACCGGCAGTGCAACGAGTCCAACATAAGGATCGTAACTCCACACGTTATTGAAATGTTCGTAGGGGTAAGCATAGAGAGAAGCGGTTCCCTGGAAATACTGGTGAGCGAGATTGCTGTACAGGATGCTCAGTGAACCATCGGCTCCGCCGACCCGCTGGAAAGCGCGATAAGCAGCATCGCGGACGGACTCGGCCGCAGCTTCATCCTGACTCATCTGGAGGAGGAAGGGTGCTGCCTGTTGATAACCAATATCTCCCAGAATGTCACAGATGATACGTTGAGTTGTTGGATCACCGAGATGGGGCATTGCTGCACACAGGGGATTGACCGCCAAACGACCGACATTGCGCAATGTTATTTCGCAGGCGCTCTTGAGTTGTTCATCACGGCTCTCTGTCAGATGAGTGAGCAGTGAAGGCACTGCATACTCACCTGCTGCTTCCAGACGCTTCTGTGCTAACAGCTTCTGACGTTGGTTTCCGGTGAGCAGAGTAATTGCTTCGTCAATCCGTTCCTTGTCGCGCGCAAGATCGAGACGACCGCGTTCGATGCGGTGAGCCAGTTCAGCCGCCACATCTGACATCTCGGGAACCAACAACGCACGGCTGACTGCGCGATCAAACTTGTCCAGCGGCAGGGTGCCTTCATCGAGCAACTCAGCTAATTCAGCATCGGTGATGCCCGAGTCCATCAAGGTCTGAGCGCTGGCGACGGCCAAATCGGGCTTGGCAACCAGGGCGTAATGAACGAAATCGTCCAGCAATTGTGCCGGATCGGATTGAGCCTGAGCGGGTGTTGCGAGCAAGGCCGCCAGGGTCAGCAGGCAGGTCAGCATCATCCTGCGTAACCGGGAAGAAGCCATCCATTGCACGGAAATCATCATGGGAACCAACTCCTGATAAAGCCCACAAGGGCCGGGTTAGCGCCATCGCGGGGAGTCATCCCGCTACCTCCAGATAAGGAACATTTGGCGCCACAAATTGAAACGATGAACGTAGCCGAGCCTGCCCCAAGTGTCAATGTATCAACCGCTTGGTTGAGGCTCATATCGAGGCCAAATCGGATGATAATCCACTGGCAGAGTGGGAAATTCTACGATTCCCAAAAAGCCGGATTCAACGGTGATTTGCGATAGGCAGGGATACCCGCAGGATCGTCCATAGATCAGGATCAACATGCACCCTGGATAAGCCAATCCACAGCCTCTTGTTCTCTCGGGTGATTCCCGTAGAATGCGGCTCAGATTGCGGTGTCCGATTGGAGAGATCAATCTCCGGACTGAAAAGGGAAGGTGGTGAAAAACCACCGCGGACGCGCCGCCGTGACGAGTTGCTGAGACGGAAACCATTTGGATTCCCCTCAAAGATCTCTTTCAACGAGCCACTGCCGATTCCAGGGGATTGGTGGGAAGGCGAATGAGAGAACTCGAAGCCGGAAGACCTGCCGTGATCGCAAGCGTTGCCCGCGCGAAACGGGCTGGGACGCTGCGGCTCCGGTGTGTTCCCCCGGGTCGATCCGTAACGATCCAGTAGCTGCGGGCGACAGATCCTCTGTCATGGGAACCGTTCCGCGCGCATCGGAACGCATGGAAAGGACACCATTCATGAAAAGATCTCTCACTCGCACTATTGGTATCACTGTGTTGTTGATTAGCGCTCCGGCGAGTGTCGCAGATGATGATCCCTACGCGGATCACTATCTCTCCTACGATCAGGGTGCTGATCCTGCTCCGGGATATACCAATCCCCTGACCGCATTGGGAGAGCCAGCGCGTTTTAACGAACCGCCCTTTGATTCCACAATCGTCAGCGTCTTCTACCCACCTTGGCAGCCCGCAGAAATAGTCTCCATCGGCCAGGGTGGTCACCTGGTCGTGGAATTTGATACGCCTGTAACTGACGATCCGGATAATCCCTACGGCATCGATCTACTCATCTTCGGAAATGCATTCTTCAGCGACTGGGATGGCCACCAGACCACGGGACATTGTGGGATTCCGGCTGAGATCTTCAGTGATGGAGGAGTCATTGAAGTCAGCCCGAACAATGTCGACTGGTATGAAGTCGTCGGCGTGGAAGCGGACGGCATATTTCCCACCGAGGGCTATCTTGATCATGAAGATCCGCGCGCGACCGTTCCCGGAGAAGTTCCCAGCGATTTCACCCTGCCGGTGAATCCCGCATTGCAGCTCAGTGATTTTGACGGTTTGTATTACGTTGAGATCCTTGAGCTGTACCGTGGATCAGGTGGAGGGGTGGGGGTGGATCTGGCGGATGTGGGGCTGACTAAAATCAGCTACGTGAGAATCAGCAATCCCGAGAATCCACTGGATTCGACACCTGAGATTGATGCGTTTGCTGATGTCGCGCCCCGGAAGCAGGGTGATGTCAATCAGGATGGCACGGTGAATATCGACGATATATTCGCCATCCTGGGACATTGGGGACCGGCTCGTCCCAATGGCTGGGCGGCGGAGCTGACAGGTGATGGACAGGTCGATATCGCCGATATCTTTGCCGTTCTGGGATATTGGGAATGAACAACGCAAATCGGCAATCTTCACGTGGTTTCACGCTCGTGGAGCTGTTGGTGTCCATCGGGATACTCAGTCTCCTGCTGGGGATATTGCTCCCGGCTCTGAGTGGAGTCAAAGCAGCATCTCGCAGCATGGAGTGCCAATCGAACCTGCGACAAATGGGCTTCGCAGCGCAGCGCTATGCTGCGATCTGGGATATTTGGCCGCCCGCGCTGCGCTACGAGGTCCGAGATAGCACCGCATACACCATCGCCTGGGACTACGTAACGGAAACCATCAGCGGCGATATCGTCTCGCCCGGAACACTCTGGCAATTCACCGACAATCCTACCCGCGCCATGCAGGATCCCGCTTACTACGGCTCGACTGACAATCCAAACGAACCATATACCGGCTACAACTACAACACATCTTATCTCGGCGCTGAGGCGATGTGGGTTGCCGATGGCTGGGAGTCGGTCCGCTTCGGAGTTCCTCCCCATGCATGTCAAAGGAGTTCTCAGTGCGCGATATTCGGTTGCGGAGGATATGCCGGCGGCACGAACAAATTCATGCGCGCACCGCTCAGCCCCAACAGTTGGCCGCTGAATTTAATCTACGCCGGCGCACAGGCGTTTCGACATCAGGGATGCACAAATGTTGTTTACATCGACGGCCACGTGGGATCAGTCAGCCAACCGAAAAAGGGTGAGCGCGCTACAGAAGAATTACTGAACCAGTTTCTCGATTATCCTGATAATGGATTCCTGTCTGACGATGACAGCGCTTACGATCCGGGATAATAGGTAACTCGCTGATTACCGCGTCGTAATCGACACGATGATCTGTGAGATTTCACCTTGCAGTGCGGTTGCCGCACTGATATATTCATTCACAGACGCAACAGGTGCCCGCTGGATCGGAATGATCAACGGGTGAAAAGGGAAGTGTGGTGAGAGAGGAGCAAGCGGCCGTCGGCCAAAGTCCCTCTCAATTCCACCGCGGACGCGCCACCGTGAAGGGCGCGGGCAACTGAAGCCCGCAGGCGTCCGGTCGAAAAGCCACTGCTGGCTCAAGAGGAGCCGGTGGGAAGGTGACCGGGTACAACGCCATGCCCTGAGCCGGTAGACCTGCCTGCTGCGCCGCAGTGGAGTCCTCGCGACACAGGACGCACCGGTCGGCTCTGTGAATGATCCCGACAGTGCATGCCGGTTCTCGTCGCGAGGACGATGGTTGTTTTCGTGAACGGGATCGGCCCCGCGCGCATCGGGGTTTGAACAAGGAGTCTTGCAGTGAAAAGGAAGATGTTGTTAGGTGCGGCGATTATGCCGCTCGCGGTTGTCGTTTACGCTCACGCGGCCATCAGTTTCGATGAGGTCGCCGTCGAGTACTGGGTCGGGACTGGCGACCAGGAGGCATTGCTCATCGTCGACTGGCAAGAGGATCGAATGCTCGCGTTTGGCTATCGATTCAGCGTATTCGATGCACCCACTGATTTCGATCTCTTCGAAGCGGTTAACGATCACTCGGACAGGTTCTACCGCGAATGGGTCGACGGCATGCCGCAGAGCGCGGTGTTCGGCATCGGCTGGGATGTCGATCTCGACGGCTTCTACAAGGACGATCCCGACGACTGGTACGAGGAGGGATGGTTCGAGAACGGTTTCTGGTCCCAGTACCTCTCGGATGATGGTGAAGTGTGGACTTGGGGAGGCGGAATCGGCACGCACGATCTGGAACACGGCGATTGGATCGGCTGGAGCTGGGCACCGGACTTCGTTGCGTCTCCGCCCGATGTGCCGCTGGTTCCAGCTCCGAGCGCACTGGCGTTTCTGGTCAGCGGTACGTTGATCGTTTCGCGCCGTCGTCGACAGCGTCACTGATCAACCCCAGCGCAGGTGCCGGGAGCCGGTGGGATGGGCTCCCGGCACCGCCAAATGGCTCGCGTCAAGCGCCAACTGAGGCATGCTCCGCTCCGCATACCTGAGTTGGCACTGGAACCTGTTCACGATGTAACACAAACTCTGGTATTCAACCCGGGGGAAGGTCACAGATTCCCCCACTCTTCTTGAAACACCAATGTCGTAACAAGCTGGTGTCGAAAGCAGCGGCGCCCGGGTATCTGTTTCCAATTCACAGTTGATCTGCGTCTTCGCTTCGCGCAGGCGCGGCTTCCACCCTCCTACTCACTCACGTTCTCGATAAAGAGACGGATCTACTACCGCGGCCATTACACCAATATCCAAACCACCACCAAGGAATTCTGCGACACGATCACTAACCTCTGCCGGGTTGGTGATAGTATCCGTGTAGGAGACTTTCAGCACTGGAACCTGATGCAGTTTCATCAGATTGAATGCGAACTGCATCTGTTTTTCAAAGATTTCCCCCAGCCGATCGTCCTCGATGTCTCCGCCGGGCGTCTCAAGGCGTTCGAGCATCTTGCGCTGAGATTTGAGGATTTCCTCAATTGCGCGGTCCATGAAGATAACTTTGTACTTTAATCGCTGCGGGAGATACGGAATCAGTTGCGCAACGATCTTAACAACGTGATCCTCACATTGCGGAATCCAGTTGTTCTTATGTGCAATCTGCTTAGCGAGTTCAGACTCGTAGTATCCTTTGGGATTGCTTTCATCAGCTCCACGTTGGTTATCGCTGAACGGTTCGATCCCAGCGGCGATAAGCATCTGCATCATCATCGAAGTACCCGATCGCGGCAGTCCCGATACGATGGTTACAGTTGTCTCCTGTTCATCCCTCAGCGTTCGCTCTTGTGGATCGGGTGCCTGACCGAGACATCGAAGGAATATCTCCGAAACCATCGGATCTTCCTTCGGGAGTTCAGGGAGGTGCGCACGAAGCTCATCCTCAGACATTGACGGCAGCTCGATCGGATCTCTGAGTTCGAAGGATGCTAAGGATTCACGATGGAGTTTTTGCGCAGCCTCACGATGCTCGATTGCCAGCGACGCCTGGTCAGCGGATTCGGAATAAATTTTCGCGAGACTCTGATGGGCTTCAACGAAATTCGGGTTCTGACTAAGAGCAGTTCTATAGCATTCAAGCGCATGATTCACATCACCGGCGCGCTCCCGCGCGAGGCCAAGGAAATAGTGGGCGGCGGGAAGATGATATTTCAATCCGATTGCTTTCTCACCGTATTCAATTGCCTGCTGTTCGTCCTCATTGGCGAGACTGGTTCGACAAAGTCCCATCAACGCGTTCGGATAGTACTCATCGAACTCAAGGGCACGTCGGAATGCACGTTCGGCGTCATCGGGACGCTTCAACTCCAGGTAAACATGTCCTAACTGTGTCTGAAAAACGGGGCTGGTGGACTTCGTCAGCCTCGCTTGTTCGAGTAATTCCAGTGAGCGTGGAAAGTCACTCTTGGACATAGCGACCGATGCGGCAAGATAATCCAAGGTCTGTGGGTTACCTCGACTTATCCCACGCAGTCTACGAATGACGGTCAGTTCAGAATCGCTGAACAGAACCGGCTTGCCACTCGGCGAAAGGCGAGCGAGCTTCGGGGGATTTGTTGGATCGTCCTTGTTCTCCTCATCTATTCGTTTGAATTCCTCCCATTGCTTGCGGCGCGTCTTCATCACACTGGCGAAACCTCTCAATCTCTCCCTCGCTTCTTTTTGCGCTCTGCGCCATCGTCCATTGAGGTCTTCGACAACCCGCTCCAAATCACCAACATATTGCATGGCGTGAAGACAGTTTGAGAGTTGTATCCCGAACCGGAACTCTAGTGGGTGTTTCCGATATAATCCGGCAAGGAGCGGTATGGCTTCACCATGCATACCTGCATCCATGAATGACCGTGCAAGGTTGTAATCCAATTCGCGCGTACACTGCTCGATCGCCTTGTCCGTATCATCATCAGGTTTCTCAATGTAACCCAGCGCGACAAGTTGATCGAGCGCCGCCTTCGATTCGGCAGCATCAAGTTCAAAATCCTCGGGGTGTTGTCCGGTGTCGCCAGGTACGTCTTCCCAACTGGGAATTGTGTTTGTTTCAGGCTCTTCTTCGAATACTCCACACAGAACCTGACCGTCCATATCCTCACCTACAGGAAGGTCGAAGGCAGTAAGAATGGTCGGCGTGACATCCAGCAGGCTCACGCCGTGAATGGCCTGGTTTTTCCTGATACCAGGTCCATTAATCACAAATATACCGAAATCCCGGTGTTCCGTGGCTGGTCCGGCTGGCTCAATTGGCATCGTTGTGGGGCGCAGATGGTCCGGATGGAAACCGTGATCAGACATGAGGATGGTGGTAACGTTGTCTCCTGCCAGTTCCAACAGGCGAGCGAGCATCATGTCGTGATAGATGTAACCGGCAGTAATAACATGCTGATAGAGCCGAAACTCCTCGTCACTGACTCGATCCTGTTTGGGTGGGTGGTACTTCATGAAGCCATGACAAAAATGATCGATGGCATCATAGTAGACTGCAGTGAAGTCCCAAGGTTCAGTCTCTATGAGGTGTGTTGCGGCAGCATGGATGGTGGAACATTCGGCAAGTAAACGCATGCACTGTGATAACCGACCGTCGGTCTCCTGATCGACGTCCTGAGCGTGTGGTATGAACGCAACAATCTGCTCAACCGTCATTTCCTGAGGATGTACACGCAGCTCGGCAAGTTCCTCAAAGCAACGCTTTGGATGCACTGCGCTGGCCTGCAGGTTCCAGGGATCGCCGGGCTTTCGAGGTGTTTTGTGGTAGCTGTCCGAAACCATCACGCCATTGATCGGCTCGGCGGGATGACTTGGCCACCAACCCACTACGATAGATTTCAGGTCGTTTTGATTGAGGATATTCCAGACCGCCTTGCATTTCCGCGAGATGTTGGTCATCGGCTGAACCCTGGTCCCATCCTGTGTGGGTTCGGTGAAGCCGTAAACACCGTGTTTGTACGGTCTTTTCCCCGTGGCTATAGAGGTCCACAACATGGGTGAGAGCACCGGGGAGAGGGTCGCAATGTTGCCCCAGACACCACTTTCTACAAGCTGTCGTGCGGTGGGCATGAAACCAGCTTTCATGAGCGGAATGATGACCTTCCAATCCGCAGCATCCCAGCCGACGAGCAGAACCTTCTTCGATACAGACATATAAACTCCAATGAGCTGGAAATATGTAATTTCGGTCAGTTTGCACGTACAGAATAGTGCAATGGCCAGCGATGGTATCAGGACAATGACAGCGTTGCGAATGACATATCACGCAATAGCCATTGAAACACGGATCTAACGTTATTGATAGTGAACCCGCATGCAACACAGGCTGCGCAGCAAAAATAGACCACTACCCGTTCAGAACGGGTAATGGCTGGAAATCAATTCAGAGGCACTGGATTCAGGCGGAACGCTTGCGTCGAATGCCAAGAGCGCCAAGAGCGAGCACCGCTAAGCCGCTGGGGGCAGGAACGGTACCGACATGGACTGCTTCACCTGCGTTGCCGTAGGCACCTTCCAGGTACGTGATGTTACCACCGAAGCCACCGGCGTCGAAGGAGAACCAACCAACGTTGCCTCCGTAACGGAATCCGACGTAGTACACACCGGTCGCGGATGCGCTGAAGACAGTATTATAAATACTTAAAGTACCAGCGAACGTGCTCGGAGAAATTACCTGGCTCAATTGCACGAGGTCTATTGATGACAGACCCAATGCATACATGGTCTTTCCAAAGGAGTCATTCCACTGATAGATGCTGGCGCCAACTTCATTAAGTAAATTGTAGGCACCGTATCCCCATGGAACTGATCCGGGATTGAACGTGAGCGAGACGATGTCCGCCTGCAACTCAGGAGCGACTCCGAACGTGGCAAGCGCAGCGCCAAAGGTCGCGGCGGTAGTGCCGGTCAAAGCCTTATTCATATAAATCTTCCTTCCTCGGGAACCGATCCTATTGGACCAGTCTTCCTCGCTGAGAGAACATTCACAATGCTACGACCATCCGCGCGCAGCTTCGCGGCTCTCTCATGACACAAATGTAATTGTTGGCACACCGTTGTCAAATTGAAAATACTGAATGGATCGTGTTTTCTTATCCCATCCAGGCTTGCATTGCCAATATGGGTAATTTGCATAAGCTGGATATATGGCCCAAAGCATCCAGTTTCAGTTTTGGATGGTCCTACTTTGGGGTACGGTCACAGGTGTTAAACAATATCATCTTCGCCCGAACTGCTTTTCCAGATCCTGAATGCTCAGACGCAATGTTGTCGGGCGGCCGTGGGGACAATTGCTGGAGCGTTCGATACTTTCACGATAACGCAGTAGTTCGCCGAGTTCTTCATCCGACATCCGATCACCGGCTTTGATTGCGGCTTTACACGCCATCATGTCCAGAACTTCATGTAAGACCATTTCCGGTTCCGGTGAAGCGGTCTGCGCTGCACTCTTTTCCAGAAGTTCGCGGATAAACACGTCAGGCTCGACTCCCCGTTCAAAGAGCAATGTGGTAAAGGCATGTACTGCAACGGAAGTTGGGCCGATCTGCTCCAGTTCAATCCCCAATCGCGGCAGAAGATCGCGCAGCTTGTCCAGCGCTTCCAGTTGAGTCTGGTTAACTTCGACTACGGCAGGCATAAGGAGACGCTGCGATTCGAGAGTTCCGCTATCCAATCTTTGTTTGAGTTTTTCAAACATGACACGTTCGTGGAGCGCGTGCTGATCGATAATGACCAGTCCATGTTCATCCTGAGTTACGATGAAACTGGAATGTACCTGAAGCGCTTCAGCCACCGATCGCACTGATGGGAGCAGTTGTTCGCGTGCCGAGTCTTCTTCTGATAATTCAGCAAGTGCAGGATCGACATCGGATATCGCAGCTTTCATCTCACTGAACACGAATCCCTTTTGTTGTGGATTCAATTGACGAAAATAATCCACAAAAGCGCGAGCTGCCGGTGCATTTGTAGAAGAAGTTCCTTCGGTCGACATTCCACTGCTGAATTCCCGTGGCAACGGAGGTGGAATCGCCAGGTTTGGCGTGACGGTGACTGACTGTTGCAGATCAAATGCGGGTGTCAGATCCGCATCGCGCAGGGTCTGGCGCACTGCATGCAGGATCGTGCCGTGGATGATTGCCTGGTTCCGGAATCGCACTTCAGACTTGGCTGGATGCACATTAACATCGACCAGCGCTGGATCCATCGAGAGGAACAGGACAATGGTCGGAAACCGGGTCGGCTCGATCAGCCCGCGATACGCTTCCTTGATCGCATGTGCGATTGTTCGATCTGCGATCAGTCGGCCGTTGAGATATACACGCTGATGTTTCGTCGTGCTCCGGGCGATGTTGGGTTTGCCCAATAATCCCCACAACTGAATGCCCCGCTCCTCCTGTTGCAGTTCGAGCAGTTCGGATTCAAGTTCCGTGCCGAGGATCTGCAGCGCGCGGTTTCGCGGGCTTTGCTGCGGTGGAAGTTCCCAGCGATTGCGACCATCCACACTCAAGGTGAAGCCGATATCCGGATGCGCCAGGGCGACGCTCTCGGCCATGTCGACAATTCGACCTGTCTCCGTCTGATCGGTTTTGAGAAACTTGCGACGAGCCGGGGTGTTGAAAAAGAGATTGCGGACCGTGACTGCTGTTCCGACCGGTCCACCTGCCGGGATAGGTTGGCTGAGCTGATCACCCTCGCCTTCCACCAATCCCGCCTCGGTCTGGGCAACCGTTCGAGAGAGAATGGAAATACGGCTGACGGATGCGATGGAAGCCAATGCCTCGCCCCGAAAACCCAGGGTCGCGATGGCATCCAGTTCCTGGGAGGTCGTAATCTTGCTCGTGGCATGGGGTTGTAATGCCAATGTCAGTTCGTCAAAGGGGATGCCCGATCCGTCATCCACGATCCGTATGAGCTCCTTGCCCCCTTGCTCGATCGTGATGCTGATATTGCCCGCCCCGGCGTCAATGGCGTTTTCCATTAATTCCTTGACCACGCTGGCGGGTCGCTCGATAACCTCGCCCGCGGCGATCTGATTGACAAGTAATGGTGGCAGGGCACGTATCGGCATAGAAGTGAATTGTAGGGAACATCCGCCAAAACACACGCATACGGCTCAACGAGATCCCAATGTGTTGTCTCTCTGTCCCGCAGAGGGCTTCCCCCCTATCAGAATGGATTACCGCATCACAATCGGCATTGACCGCCCCCGGCCGAACGATCGCTGGCTCACTTTCAGCACCACCGCTGCCTGCTCCCGTTTGTACTCGCTTCGGTCGATCAGGCGCGTAAACCTCTCAACCAGCTCCGTTTCGTAACCCGTTTCCTGAATGATAGTTTCGACCGATTGTTCGCGATCGATGTAGTGATCGATGATCCGGTCCAGAACATCGTAAGGGGGCAGGCTGTCCTGATCGATCTGATCGGGTCGCAACTCCGCTGAGGGAGGTTTGGACAGAGTGTTTTCAGGAATAGGCGGGCAGGCGAAACCGCACAGCTGATATTCCCGATTGATCCAGTGGGCGACCTCAAACACTTTGGTTTTGACCACATCACCAAGAACTGCCAAAGCACCGCACATGTCGCCATAGAGCGTGGCATATCCAACCGCCAACTCTGACTTATTTCCCGTGGCCAGCACCAGCGCCCCCAGCGCGTTGGAATACGCCATGACGATGACGCCGCGCAGCCGGGCTTGCAGATTTTCATCAGGCAATCCAGAAATATGCTCGGATAGTTTTTGTTCCAGGGATTGAATCAACGTCTGGTGGGCTGGCTCGATTGAAATTTCATCACATCGGACTAATCCCAAATTTGTTGCCAACGTGCGGGAATCTTCCACCGAACCGGGTGAAGAGTAACGAGAGGGCATGGTGATGCCGAGCACATTTTCTCCACCGAGTGCAGCGGTAGCGATTGTTGCTGTCAGAGCCGAATCAATTCCGCCGGACAATCCTACCAACACCTGCTTGTGATTTGTTTTATTGCAGTAATCCCTGACACCCAGGACGAGTGCCTGAAAAAGTTCCTCCTGTGGGACGACTTTAGGCATTGTGACTGAAGCAGAAGCATCCAGATTAAGAACGTCAATCGCGGGTTGCCAGGCTGGAAGCACGATTGATGCTTTACCATCGGGCAACACGGCTGTGGATCGCCCTTCGAAAATCAAGTCATCATTCGCTCCTACCTGATTGACCACAACAATCGGGCATTGCAGTTTGGTTGCCTGTTCCCGCATCAATTCAACGTGCCGCTGGTTCTTGCCCAGAATGAACGGACTGGCGTTGAGGGCAACAATCACATCACATCCTGCTTCAACCAGTTCGGCAGCAGGATCAACTCGGTATTGACGATCGGTATGCACATCACCCGCACGCCAGAGATCTTCACAAATAAGAATGCCAACCTTTCGATCAGAAACATCCACGTAACATGATGTTTTCCCGGGATCGAAATACCGGTCTTCATCGAAGATGTCATAACCGGGGAGCAATCGTTTGTCATAAACCGCCAACACATCGCCGGCCCGACAAACCGAAGCGCTGTTACGAATCGTACGCACGGTTTCCACACATCGTCGCGGGTGGCCGACCACCACAGTCATATCCCCGGCGGCCCGGGCGACCTCCCCCACTGCCGCTTCCGCTTCCTCCACAACACCCTCACGAAAGAGCAGGTCCCGGGGCGGATACCCCAGCAACGCCATCTCCGGCGTAACCAGCAGGTCCGCTCCTCGTTCGCGCGCTGTTCCAATAGCATCAATCACCAGTTGGGTATTGCCCGCAACATCACCGACTGTCGGATTCAACTGAGCCAGGGCGATTTTCATAGAGTGAATTGTAGTGATTCTTCAGCAGTGTGTTACATACTCCCCCGGTCAGTTTTTCTCGACACCAACCGGCGTTTCAACTGGAGGTTCCCTGGATGTCTCAGAATCCGGTGTCGCCTTCTCCTCAGGCGGGGGAGGAATAGCAGCTTGATGATACTTCGCAAGGTAATCCTGATGGGCCGAATACCATTCTTCCCATGCATCCACCCGTCGCCGCAATGCGGTTACTTCATCGCGAAGCTGGTAACGGGTCATGCGCATCGGATCCTGATAACCCTCCTGCCGCCGCATCCCGAACTTTCTGAGAAGTCGATCAGTGTATTTCAGACCGAGAATGGTGGAGAGGAGATAACGCGTAAATTTCATCCCCACCCCGCGGAGACGAAACGCCCGGCTGGTCTGGGCGACCTTGGCTACGCGCAGAACTCGCAACATGCGGAGGAACGGCAGCAAGATCACAATAATGTCCAACCAGTTGCGTCGGATGTATTCCCAGCGCGATTCGGCAATACTCACCTTGACAACAAATTCAACGAGAAATGCCAGTGAGATGATGATTTCTACTGCAATGATGATGCGCTGTCCAATGACCTGATGCTGTTCGGGCAGTCGGGGAAGATAAAACAATTCCATACCGATCAGAGGCAGCACCAACACAGCGAGAATGATCATCGGCCAATGGAATTTATGCGCGATGAGATCACGCAGATCATCATCCGCCACGACCGTTCCCCGCCACGGCAAGCGGACATAACGCACCCCCGGCGGAGGAGGTGGCAGGTCCACATCCCGGGATACGATGCGAGGTTGTCCGGGCGGTGCCGATGCCATGCAAGACCTTTCCGCAGCATAATGATCCGCCAAGCGGCTGATTTGCATTACATCATATCGTGAAGTTGAGGTGGAAACTTCTCCCAATCAAGCAATGGCACTCAGACTCCAAGTGAGAACCTGCTTCAGCAGGTTGAAGCAGGTTCAAGGTGTGGATGTCAAAATTTATAAATCCATCGCTCAGGTGATCATCAGTAGACCACCGCATGAGCGTTTTCAATTGCATCAATAACCTGACGGACACTGAAGGGTTTACGCAGTGTGCATTCAAAACCCTGATGTGTCATCTGCGCTGCCTGACCGTCGGTCAGTTTCCCACTCATACCGATGACCTTGGTCATCTGCAGGTCATCGTGGCTTCGAAGCACATGGAGAATGCCCTTGCCGTCTCCATCTGCCAGATGCAAATCCAACAGCACGACATGGGGACGAAATCGTTCGCACTCCACGCCGGCCTCGAATGAATTGGAAGCGACTCGAACATCGTAGTTGGTTTGATCGCGCAGAATGTCCTGAAGAGTGTTGACGATTTCCTCATCGTCATCCACGATCATGACGCGCGTGTTGCCGCTCATCAATCCATCCATCGGGATGCCGTGTCCCTTCATGAACTTGATGAGATTGGAAACGGGAATCCTGCGATCTTTGGAGCCGGGGATGCGGTAACCGCGCAGTTGCCCGGAATCAAACCACTTGCTCACGGTGCGCGAAGCGACATTGCAGATCTTGGCCACTTCCCCGGTGGTAAGCACATCTTTCTCGAATAGGTTCATAAGACCCTCACATCTCTCTAAGTTGATGTTTAGGGCACAGTTGTGCCAACGATCCTACAGCACAATCGGCCCATTAGCAGCCGAAGTTGACTGGTGAGCATGGAATGGAAGTCGAAAAACGCTTTCTCGATGGATTATCTGACCGAACCTGATTCATATCGGGCTTGGGCAGGAGCGATATCCCGATGTAGCGAACGCTGTGCTGGATTTTCGTTGAAATTACCGGATCTGAAATCGACGCACATCTGCGAGAAATATCTCGATATCCTCAGCCGTCGTGTCGTGGCTGGTCATGTACCGATGAAGCTCACCCTCAGCCCGCTGGACAGAGTAATACCCGTGCCCGGCCGAATGAAGGGCTTCATGCAACTGCTCCGGCATCTTTACAAATACCGCATTGGCCTGGACCGGATATGCGATCTCCACTCCCACTGATCGAAGCCCTTCTGCCAACTGCTGCGCCATGGTGTTGGCGTGTTGGGCGTATTTGAGCCAGATTCCGTCCTGTAATGTTGCGATAAATTGCGCGCTGAGGAAACGATGCTTGCTGAGCAGATGCCCGGTGGCTTTTCGGTGATAGGGAAATGCCCGGACCGCCCGTTGAAACGCCGCTCCATCATCCTGGGGGAAGAAGATCACCGCCTCACTGCTTGCCAAGCCGTTTTTTGTGCCGCCAAAGGACAGGGCATCGACGCCCGCCGCTCCCGTGAGTTCATTGGGATCGAAATCCCCCGATGCGACCGCATTGGCAAATCGTGCCCCATCCACGTGCACCCGGTATCCCATCTCATGGGCTGTCTGGCACAAATCTCGCATCTGTGTGGGGGTGTAGACCTCGCCCATCTCCGTGCTGTTGGAAACAGTCAGAACGCCCGGCTGGGGCTGATGCACATCACCCCGCGATTGCCGAGTATATCTGGCAAGGTCATTGGTCCTGATCGTGCTGACGCCCGGTTGAGTATGAATCTGGACCGTGCGGCAATGGGTGATGCGTTCCGGGCCGGTGGATTCATCTTCGTTGAAGTGGCTGCCATCGTGACACAACACCTGCTCCCACGGATCGGTCAGAGATGCGATCGCCAGGATGTTTGCTGCCGTTCCCGTGGCGACGAAAAAGACTTCGATATCCTTGCCGAAAATGGCGCGGAATGAATCGACGGCACGCTGAGTGTACTCATCATCGCCGTAGCCGACGCGGTGAGTACCGTCACTTGCTTCGATCAACGCCTGCCTCGCTTCCGGACATAGACCGGCATTGTTGTCACTGCGAAAACTGTGCATAGCAACAGTGTACGGTATCAACACGAATTGTTCAGGTCGCCTTGCTCGTAATCCAGGCCAATCGCAAAGTTATGGATTTTAGAATGCTACGCCGCGAGCGGCTTTGCCATTATCGCCGCTTGCGGCGTAGCATTCTGATCGTGGTGTGATCTCAAGGTGCTTACGCCAGTCCGAGGACTTTGCGATTGCCCTTACTTGTTATCATGCGCATTATGAGTAACGAATTCATTATCCGAATCGAGCCGACACGGGAGGGTATGGCCGAGGAACCGACGCAAGAGGAAGCCGCGCTTTTAGAACAGCATTTTGCCTACCTCAAATCACTGATGGAAAAGGGAGTTGTGGTACTTGCAGGTCGGACGACGGAAAAACCCTTTGTTGGATACGTGATCTTTCGCGCTGAGGATGAGGATACAGCCCAAGATTTGATGAATGATGACCCAGCAATCAAAGCGGAGATCTTCCGCGGCTCACTGTCTCCCTTCCGCATCGCTCTGCTTCAGGGGTGTAATTAACTTTCCCGTCCCCAGCCGCATTCGGGGCAACCGGTAGGAACATCGCCCTCTAGGTCGTAACCACATTCGGGACAATTACGCAAGTAATTCGGCGCTTCCTGGAAGAATTGGTATACGAGCTCAGAGAATAGCTGAAATGCTTCCTCAGTTTCAAACGCCCGCCGGGGAATGATAATTCCAATATTATCTGCGATGTTACATCCAAGTGCTTCAGGAGTTTTGATCAATCCACTTACCATTTCCCATGTGATCTTTGCATTGATAAAATCTGTCGTCTGTTTTATTCCACTGCGGTCAATGACAATGCATTGATTACCGGTGAGACCTTTACGGAGTTGAAGATGTTGTTTAACGGATTTGACGGCATGACGACGTGCCAATAGAGGATTCGTTAGCACCCATATCAATAAGAAAACTCCGAGTATGATTGGAATAAATATAAATCTATAGAGTTCCGGCGGAAGCGATTGCTTCGAAAGGAGTATCGGCCCCATCAGGAAAGCACTAGGTCCAATCAAGCAAGCTATACCTACAAGAAGTGTTCGTCGCCAGTTAATTGGTTTTGAATAACAAAAACGATAAAACGAGATCCAATCGTCATCCGTCAGTTCGAAATCAACTCTGATTGTTTCTTCATCAGCCACGTTGATGGATCTCAATTGAGCACACACAGTGAATGAAAGAAATAATTCGTGGAAGTTACACACCATTGTATCACTTCAACAGGTGGCACGAGTAGGACACAGTCATACCCGTGTTGTACAGATTTTCCGCTCCCTCACTGTCGCGGCTCGTTGAAGAAACACTACCCCTTTTCGCATCACACATATCTTTTCGCAATCGTAGGTCGGATCCGCAGATCCGACACTGTTCGACTTTCAGCACCGTCCATGTCGGATCGCGCTCAAACGAACGGATCCGACCTACAAATAATTTCGCTCTCCCCTGGGGGAGAGGGTAGGGTGAGGGGGACTCATCTCTCTCCTAAAGTCATATCACGGGTATGACTTCGCCCTACCCGTGCCACCCCCCACACACAAACACTTGACATCTCCGTCCCTCCGTGGTCCTCTGTGGTGACACCCCTCTGCGACTCGTTGAGTCACCCCCCACACTCAATGACACATCTACTTTTTAGTGAATAGTGTCCGCAGATTGGGTGCATTTACGCAGCTTGAGCTGAATCATCGTCCTGCACGTTGATGTGTCGCAGCAAGTCGCGCCAGGTCACAATTCCGGTCACACGACGATCCTGACCCGTCACAGGAAGACAACTCACCCCGGAATTCAGCAGTACTTCAATCGCTGCGGTAACGGGCATGCTCTCCCCTACCGTGATCGGCTTTCGACTCATGATCTGGTGCGCCCTTTTGGACAACGTGTTCGTATCCTGTCGACGTTCCATGGTGGGTGAATCAATAAAGGGACTGATGTGCTTGAGCAGATCGCGATCGGAAATCACACCGACAATATGGTCGCCATCTTTCACGATCAGATGGTGGAACTTCGATTTGTTGAAGATGTCGTTGATTTGTTGCAGTGAATCATCCATGTGGACACTCACGACAGCCCTGGTCATGATGTTCTGAACCTGCATAACGATCCCCTTGTGTAAATCCGGTGCCCTTGGTTGATTGTCGTATCGGACGAAAAGGGAGGTGGAATGAGCCCAACCTGCCCGATGCCGGCCTGTGCCAACCCCCGATCACCCCTGAAAACCGAGCGAAGATCGCTGTTTCCTGTAGAATCAAACGCCAAAGGCGGCTATCGTTTCAGTCTTGTATGAAATTCGTCATGAGCTTCCGCCCCAACTCCGGGGGAGCGGTTTCAAGCGAGCGGAAACCCAGTGATCTTCCACAATCAAGGTTGATGAAAAGGAAATTGCGATGTTGGAGTTAAAAAAGGGCGTCGACATACTCTCTGATGTTGGCGGCATCAAGTCGATCGATGAAGCTCGAAATCTTTTCAAGGAAAAGTTGAACCAGGAGCACCTGGCTCGTCTTGAGAAGATCAAAAATGAAGAAGCTCTGCTGAAAATCGCCAACGCAATTGCGCTCTGCCAGCCTGATGATGTCTACATCTCGACCGGCTCGCCGGAGGATATGGCCAAGGTCCGCCAGATGAGCATTGAGAAGGGTGAGGAATCTCCCTTGGCCATGAAGGACCACACGATTCACTTCGATCTGCCGGAAGAGCAGGGGCGAATCATCGACCGCACTTTCTACATCGTCAACGAGGGTGAAAAGACGAGTGTTCTGGCAAAGAAGATGATCCGTAATGAAGCCCATGCCTATGTCAAGGAGAACATGACGGGGATCATGAAGGGCAAAACGATGCTCATCGGTTTCTTCAGCCGAGGACCGGCCGGAGCGAAGATGGCATTGCCTGCGCTGGAGATCACATCCTCCACCTACGTCATGCACTCGGGTGACATCCTCTACCGACATTGCTACGACCGATTTGATGAACAGGTTGAACTGTCCGGCCTGTTCCTGACCAACGTCCACAGCGAAGGTGATAACCGACCGGAAGATCTCCCCAACGCACGTGTGTTCATGGATCGAAGCTGGCTCACCACGTTCAGCACCTACTGCACTTATGCCGGCAACACCCTGCTACTCAAGAAGGGTAACCACCGCATGGCCGTCGACCTGGCCACCTACTACGGCAATGGTGAAGAGCTCTCCGAGCACATGTTCATCACCGGTATGAAGGATGAAAAGGGCGACATCACCTGGTTCGCCGGGGCTGCCCCCAGTGGTTGCGGCAAGACCACGACCGCCATGGCAGGGACGGACTTCATCGGCGATGACCTGGCGCAGATGTGGATCGAAAAAGACGGCACGATGCGGGCCATCAACCCCGAGCAGGGGATCTTCGGCATCGTCGCCGACGTCAACCGTGATGGTGATCCGTTCCTCATGAAGTGCCTGCGCGAAGAAGGCACCGAAGTTATCTGGTCCAACGTGTTGATTGACGATAAGGGCGTGCCGCACTGGACCGGCAACGGGGAAGAGCATCCCAATGAGGGTAAGAACTTCCAGGGTAAATGGACTAAGGGCATGAAGAACGCTGAGGGCAAGGAAATCCCGATCTCTCACCCCAACGCCCGCTGCACCCTGCGGGCTGATGCCATCGCCAACTACAACACTCCCACCGGCGTGACACCGGAAGGTGCCACCATCAAGGTCATCACTTACTCCGGTCGTGACAGCGACACTATGCCTCCCGTCTGGGTCGGCAAGAACTCTGATCACGGCGTGGTCATCGGGGCTTCGATCGTCTCCGCCGCCACTGCAACCGAGGTCGGAGCCACCGGCGTCAAGCGACAGCCCTGGGCCAACGCTCCGTTCATCCCGGGACCGCTGGCGGACAACATGAAAGCCCAGTTCGCGTTCTACGGCAATGCCAAGTTAAGCGAAGCCGGTCGTCCGATTCTCGCCGGTCTCAACTACTTCCTCACGGACGAAGCACGCGGTGGAACCACCACCAAACTGCTCGGCGAGAAGCGCGATGTTAAAGTCTGGCTCACCTGGTTGGCAAAACGTGCCAAGGGTGAAGTTGATGCCATCGACACCCCCGTCGGTTACCTCCCGCTGTATGACGATATGAAAGCGCTCTTCGCTTCCGTCATCAACAAGGATTACTCCCGCGAGTTGTACGACAAACAGTTCTCCATGTACATCGACAAGATCCAGGATCGCATCGACCTGCAACGCGAAGCGTTCGGCAAGGAAGAGAACATTCCGGATCGATTGTTTGAAGTGTACGACGAGTGGAGTGCCGGCCTTGCCGCCCTCAAGGATAAGTTTGGCGCGATAGTAACTCCGGACCAATTGGTCGAGGCAAGCAATCTCATTCCCGCCTCGTAAGAATTCAATTTCACAAACTGATTAATATGCACCCCTGGGAATCAACTCAGGGGTGTTTTCTATTTTCATATTCCTCTACCACTCGTAACCGCATTCTGGGCAGCGTTCACCGGGGGTTGGTCCTTTTCGTTGCCCGCATTGGCCGCAATACTGTTTGCGCCAGGTTCTTCTGTGTTTTGCCGTCAGAGCAAAGTAGATTCCCGGCCCAGCGAGCCAGAGGATAGCCACACTGGAGATGAGCAGAGAGAAGAAAGTGCCGGTGGCGCAGTAACAATCAGTACGCCGCCTGACCATGACGTCGATGGGCGTGATGATGATCAGTTCGATCACGGTACCGCCGATCAGCAGCCCTACCAGGCGTCCAAGGATTTTATCCGCCCACATTTGCCGCGTGAATACGAACAGAATGAAACTCCAGATCCCCCAGCCGGCAAGGAATAAGATAAGCATAGAGAGCATCAACCACGTGGAATCTGCCATATCACTACCGTATTCGTATAACAAATCCCAGGGACTATCAGCATAAGCACCTGTGAAAACTGAAGATCCCAGCTCCATCAATCCTGTAATCATGGCAGTGCAAATTCCGGAAGCGATGAGCGCCACGATCGCGAAGCTGAAGAAAAGAGAACGAGGACGCTCACCCTGTGGCGGGCGCATCCGGATCACAGGAAAGAGAAATGCAGCCTGTGTTACCGCAATGCCGACCGCAATAAGAGACGTAACGCCTAACCATTCCACATCAGTCAATAAGTCCAACAAATGCCCCAGCCAGGACAAAAGAGATGTTGAGATGATCGGTGGATCGGCGATCAAACCCAGCAGGATCGATTCCGCCACCACGAGTAATCCCACGTACACCGGCAAAAGTGTAATTATCAGCAGCCAACGTTTCCACTTCATGTCAAAAGGGTACACTGTGACAAGATGCATGTCGCGGCTGTTCAATTTGATATCGCCTGGGAGGATAAACCCACGAATCATCAGCACATCGAGCAGATGCTCGATGAGGCGGGGATTGCGGCGGGAACATTTGTGCTGCTGCCGGAGCTATCTGATACCGGCTTCAGTCTGAATGTGAAGACGATCGTGGATGACCAATCGCTTTCGTGGGCTCAGGATCTGGCTCAACGCAGAGGGATCTGGCTGCAGATGGGTTATCCGGTGAAGGGGGATGATGGATTCGGGCGGAATTGCGCTTCGATCATCTCGCCCAAGGGTGTCATGCTGGGGACGTACCAGAAAGTACATCCATTCAGTTATGGCAGAGAGATTGATCACTACCACGGTGGAGATCATCTGCTGGTCAAAAAAATATCCGATCTTTCCCAGTCTCCGACGATTTGCCCGATTATCTGCTACGACCTGCGATTTCCGGAATTGTGGCGCTTGGGTGCTTTGGCCGGGGCAGAAGTATTCACCATCGGCGCAAATTGGCCGGATGCGCGCCAACACCATTGGCGAACGTTGCTGATCGCGCGCGCCATTGAAAATCAGGCATACGTTGTGGCAACGAACCGCGCGGGACGAGATCCACACCTGAATTACGTTGGGGGTTCGATGATCATCTCTCCGATGGGGGAGGTCCTGGCTGAGGCAGATGACACGCAAACCATTTTGCGCGCAGAGCTTGATCTTAGCGCGCTGCGCCAGTGGAGAGAAGAGTTCCGAGCACTTGAAGACGTGCATCCATCTCTGCTCGGTTCAATTACTGTGCGGGATCATTCGTGATTCGTCAAGACAATTTTTGAGTTCTCAGAAATATCTGCGTTCAGCGCATCTTTGAGTTGCAATAAACGGCGTCACTCAATTACACTTGACGATTATGGGTTTGCACGTTGACACGACGCTGCTGAGAGGGGAATAGCTGGATGGCTCACACACGATTTCAATCTGCCCTCAATCGAACCCAGCGCCGAGCGCGAACAAATCACATCCCCCTTTTGCGCAAGGCTTTTTTTGCAAATGCCGGTGAGACAGCAAAGCGATATCACCTTTCCTTTGATGATCTTCTATTGCACTTGTGGCAGGCTCGTTGCCACGGCATGCACTTTTCCCTCGGTAAGGTTCACCACATCAGTGATCTGGTACATGCGGTGGCATGTTCCCACTGTATCGGCCTGGCCTGGCAGGATTTCTCACATCGCTATGAAAGTACGCTGATACGTCATTGCCGCAACTGGATGGACGAACCTGCAGCGATCATGTTTGTGCGTCGGCTGATCAGGAACTTATCTCACTCGGGAAGTGACTGCTCCTCTTTACCGTTGCCTCATCCTCAAGCGTACCTCGGCACCCAGCCCCTGCGACGTTGGCTGAGTGATCGTGTGAGCGGCTATCTCGTACTGCAGCGGGTGTGGGGTGAGGAAAAAACGGTCAATCAACTACGACTTGCCGGCTCATGGGGGGCAGAAGTCCTCGAGGAGAGCCCACCAAGTGACGATATGACACTTGACAATGCTGTAATTCACCCTAGGCTTCGCTACGCAACAGACGGATTTATTAGCTCGGCGAGGTAGCTCAGTTGGTAGAGCACGGCACTGAAAATGCCGGTGTCCCCGGTTCAAGTCCGGGTCTCGCCATCACACGACCCGTTCCTCTTCAGGGACGGGTTGTCTCTTTCAGACAATTCCCATCGAACTGGGCGTCTCCGATCAATGCTCCCGGGTGCCACTCCCATTTGCCAGGACAAGATAGCGATCCATCGAATTCACACTCACTGATTCCGGTGTCAATCCCGGCAGGGGATAATGCCTGCACAATGCCTGACCAAGATTTTCCGGATCGGCAAGCACAAAGAACACCGGAACACCGATCACGTGTGTGGCAAAACGTAAAGCCCGGGAAAGGTGAAGCTGGGTTGAAGCCATCATCAATTCGGTTTCCGTAAAACGGATCGGAAGCGCACGAAACTGCCAGGCCTGACGACGGGTCACCAGAGCCAGCGCTTTGGCTTCAAAATGCTCGATGGAAAGATCTACTTCCTGTACGAGTCCGGCGTATTGCTCAGCCCAGGCGGACTCAATTGTTTGAGGAGAGACTTTGCAGAGCCGTTCGCATATCAACCCAAAAGGCTCACCGGTTTGCTTTTGTTCCTGAAGAATCCGCTGCACCTGCTGATCATCAAGAACACCGCGTTCTACTAAAATCCGTCCCAGACGTATTGCCATTCCTCCCGGTCTCCTTTCGCCTCCTGACCCTGGGGGTCACCCATGTCATCGACAGATAAAGTTGTGATCACAATGAGGAACGGGAAACCGGCAATTTACGGTGTTGGACAGGGAGCTTTGTGTCATCTACTGAAAATACGGTGAGTTTGCACCCCCCTGGGTAAGATCCGCCTCAATCCCACAATCTGCGCAGATGCCTGTCCCAAGAGAGAATTACGGGCTTTTTGCTGGAGTCTTTGAGCAATCAAAACACCGATTATTCCCATCTCCGGGCACTTGGCGTTACCCTACGCCCATGCATGAACGTATCCGCAATGCATTCCTTGGTTTATGGGGCCGAACTGTCGCCGATAAGCCCCGGCTCACCCTGACGCTCTTTTTGATAGGAGCAATCATCAGTATTGTGGTGACAGTTCTCCATCTGGAGTTCAAGGCAGATCGTAGCGATCTGGTTGATCCCAACCTGAGCTGGAATAAAGCCTACAGCCGATACAAACAGCTCAACGAGCGTTGGAATGATCTCACAATCTGCCTGGATGGACCTGCTGTTGACGAACGGGTTGATGCCCTGGCTCAGTCGATATCCCGCCAGCTTTCACAGTTTCCCGATCGTATCATTGCTGCTGATGCAGGTTTCGATATTGCAGAGACCGGACCCGGATTGTTTGCCGTAGCACCCCGGCCGATATTTGATCAGGTGCTGTCTGATCTGACTCGCGCACATCGACTCACCGCAGCGGAAAACGCAACCGCAGCTTTGGGTTACGTGCTGGGTGATCTTGCTCAGGAATCAGAGAATCCTGACAAACTTGAAGTACTGGAGCAATTCCTGGAGCCGTTCCTGACAGCACTCAATGGAGGGAATCCTGATTTCAGTTTCCTGCGCCCGGATGTCGACCGGTGGCACCCGCTGGTGAGTGAAGAAGGATCCGGGCGGCTCCGATTTATTCAGGTTCAATTGCAACCGGTGTCCGGGATCGATGCGGTAAGCGATCACCTTGCCTGGCTTCGTGACCAGGTTCATCAGATTGTCTCATCCAATGGTCTAGCTGATATTGTCCAGTGGGGAGTCACCGGTATACCGGCCATCGAAGCTGACGAGACGAACCAATCCATCCACGATTCAACGCTGGCATCAATCATTGCGATGATTGCCATCACAATTCTCATGCTGGTCGTGTTCCGCGGTTTCGTGGTACCCATGCTCGCTGCTGGATCATTACTGATCGGTCTGGCATTGAGTTTTGGTTGGCTGGTTCTGGTGGTGGGACACCTTCAATTGCTGTCAGTTGTCTTCACGGTCATTCTCATGGGATTGGGAATAGATTTTGCCCTGCACCTTGTGGCACGACTGGAACTGGTCAAGGATGAGCACGACACCCTGCCTTCAGCAATTGCCCGGGTTTTTCGTGGAATCGGCCCGGGCATGCTTACGGGCGCAGTGACAACCGCCGCAGCGTTCGGCGTTACAACATTCACGCAATTCAAGGGCATGGCTGAGATGGGCCTGATCGCAGGCGGCGGCATTCTACTCTGCCTTCTGGCAATGCTCAGTTGCTTTCCGGCAGCCCTGGCCGTAACCGGACGATGGAAAAAAATCATTCGCCATCGACCCGGAGGTGAAACGGCTCACTTTGCGCATGGTCGACTGGATTTCGTTGACCGACGACCCCGCCGAACACTTACTATGACCCTGATTCCGATCACGTTACTTGCCTGGGCAGGTACTGAAATCCGTTATGATCCCAATGTGCTCAATCTACAACCGCCGGGTGTTGAATCGGTGGAGTGGGAACATCGAATCGTGGCTGACGATGCGCGCAGTGTCTGGGCAGCGCTGGTCTGGACCGATGTGGAACATGCTGCACAATACACCGATGAGCTGAGCACACTCCCGATGGTCTCCGGCGTGGGAGCGATGGGTTTACTTTTTCCGGAAGATAGAGCCGAGCGATCCCTGGAGATTGAAGCGCTTCAAAATGCTCCCAATCCCGTCATCACTGCAGAGTCAAACTTCACAATGCTGCAACAACAACTGGCAGCAGTCGGATTAGGTCTTACCGCCCGGTTGGGGAATGAAGATAGTGAAATCAACCGTCGCCTGGAAACTCTTGCTCAAAGAATCTCAGAGGTAGTTAATTCATCAGCTCAATATTCTGCCGATCAACAAGACAAAATAATGGCGGAGTTAAGCGAATCGTTCGTTACTTCACGACAAGCATTGTCACTCTGGCTTGATGAAGCACTGTCGCTGCGATCCCTGGGGCCGAACGATCTGCCGACCTTCCTGCGCGATCAGTGGGCACCCGAACCTGGTCGCTGGCTGTTACAGGTTTTCCCCGCTCCGGATGAACAGGGTCATTCCATACTTCACCCAGATCGTTTGGGACCGTTTGTGCATTCGATTCGGCAAGTCGTGGAAATTTTATCCGGATCACCCCAGGCGGTCTTTGGACCACCGGTGCAGATTTATGAGTCCAGCCAACTCATACAGCGGGAATACATCAAAGCGGCGATCTACGCAATCGCTGCCATCCTTATATTGCTGCTCATCGACTTCCGTTCACTTCCCGATGCACTGTGCGCGATGTTACCGGTGACAATCGGATTCATCGGGGTATTTGGCATGCTCGGATTGACGGGATTCACGCTGAACTTTGCCAACATCATTGTCATGCCGTTGATCTTCGGCATCGGTGTCGATGTCGGTGTTCACATGGTGCATCGTTGGCGGCAGGAGCCTTATGGCAGACCGGCCGGCCTCAGCGGAGCAACCGGACGGGGTATCACGCTCACAATGCTGACGACTATGATCGGATTTGCCAGCATGTTGCTCGCTCAACACCGAGGTATTCGGTCGCTGGGATTCGTGATGGTCATCGGATTGGGTGTGACCTTGTGCGCTTGTTACCTGGTACTGCCGGCTGTACTCCGTCTCCGCGCTGCCGCCCCGACCGAAGCCATGCGATATTCCCCCCCATTACCGGACGATTGAAACGAATTCACACAATTGCATATCAAGCCGGAGTAGAGCGCAGCACCGCACCGGGTGACCTTCCCAAAAATGAATCCGGGTCTTCGTGATACCAGAAGATCACTCAGACCCGGCTGGAAAAGCTAGAGTTATTTCCAACAACTTACTTCAGTGCATCGGGATTCAGTGAAGCAAGATCATCGGTGACAAACAGGCCGTCCTTGCGCACAAGTTCATCATCGAAATACATTTCACCACCGCCGAATTCCGGCCGCTGAATCAATACCATATCCCAGTGGATCTCACTGGAGTTACCATTATTTGCATCTTCATACGCCCGTCCGGGAGTCAGGTGAATTGAGCCGGCAATCTTCTCATCAAACAGAATGTCCTTCATAGCGTGCATGATGTAGGGATTGAAGCCGACGGCAAACTCGCCGACGTACCGCGAACCTTCATCAGTATCGAAAATGGAATCCAGCTTCTCTGCATTCTGGTCAGACGTTGCTGCGGTGATTTTACCGTTAGTGAATTCAAGGCGGACATTTTCAAAGCTGATGCCGTTGTAAATCGTGGGTGTGTTGTAATGCATCACGCCGTTGATGGAATCCCTGACAGGTGCGGTGAAGCACTCGCCGTCGGGGATGTTCATCTTGCCACAGCAGGGAATAACGGGAATATCCTTGATGGAGAAGGTCAGGTCGGTGTCGCTGGGGCCCTTGATGGTGACCATGTCGGTCGCTTCCATGCGTGCTTTGAGCTTCTGTGCTGCCGCATCCATCTTGGCGTAATCCATCGTGCATACATCGAAATAGAATTTTTCAAACTCTTCCGTGCTCTTCTGAGCCAACTGAGCCATGCTGGGAGACGGCCAGCGGAGTACACACCATTTCGTGTGCTCGACGCGCTGATCGAAATGCACCGGTTTCATGTAGATCCGCAGATATTGCTTCATCAGATCATCATCGATCCCCGACATTTCGCTGATGTTGTCCGAGCCACGCATTCCGATGTAAGCCTGCATGTGCTTCATGCGATGGAGATCGTAATCAGCCCAGGTCTGCATGTTGTCCTCGGAAGCGCCGGCCACGATGGAGCGTGTAATCCTGTTATTGCGCACAGAAACATAGGGATTCCCACCCGCTTCCCGGCAGGAGCGCACCAGCGCAATAACCATCTCCTCCGGAAGATCAAATGCTTCGATCAATAGATTCTCACCGGTCTGAATGTCCGTGGAATAACGAATCAATAGATCAGCCAGCTTCTTGTACCGTGGGTCTTGCATGACGAAAGTTCCCTCAATCTGAAGTAATACAGGTAAATATCGGTGAGCACTGATGCGGAAAGGAACATCCTGACCACAACATCCACCATACGATAGAGCTTCCTCGGAC
>JANQEQ010000012.1 GCA_028278245.1 Phycisphaerales bacterium
GTTGCCCACCCGACATTCCGGGCATACGCATGTCTGAAACAATGACATCAAATCGTTTCTCACCGAGGTATTTCAGAGCTTCTTCACCACCTAAAGCAAAAGTCATATCCCAAATCCCACTCCTGGATCTCAATATACGGCGTAATCCGTCCAGAACATTTTTTTCGTCATCAACGAAGAGAATTCGTTTATTTTCAGTCATTATGCCGCCCCTTTATGTTGGTGCGATTCTTCATGAACAACTTGTTCAACCCGTTTTAAATCTTCTCTGAATTTCGTAACTGTGTTCCGTCCGTTCTTTTTGGATGCGTAGAGCGCTATGTCAGCATCCTTAACCACGCTTTGCCAACCGTTCGCAGGTCCCTCGGCTACTCCCATGCTTACCGTGATCCTGAGGTATCTATTGTTAGTGGGGTGCGGTATCTTCAGATCCCAGACCGCATTGCGAATTCGCTCCGCCATCGAATGTGCCTCAAGAAGTGTGGTCTCAGGAAGGAGTACTACAAATTCCTCTCCGCCGTACCGACCGGGCACATCGCATGTGCGAGTCACTTTCTGGATTCGATTGGCAATCGCACGTAGTACATCATCTCCTTCGGGGTGTCCCCGGTTGTCGTTGAATAACTTGAAGTGATCGACATCAATCATAATAACGCTGTATGGATGTCTATTTCGTTCGGACCGCGTATGTTCAGTGTCGATACATTCTTCCCACACCCTTCGGTTGAACAGTTGCGTCAATGGGTCAAACCTGCTCAGTTGGGTGAGTTTGATGTTCTGTTCTGCAAGTTTTTCAGACAGCCGGGCAGCGTATGCAGCCATTTTTTCCAGTGCTTTTTTCTGTTCGACGCTGTCAATCACCTTCTGAATGGTGCATTTCATAAGTTCCGGCGTTGCTGATCCCTTGGGGAGATAGTCGTCGGCACCTGCCTTCATGACTTCCACTGCAATCGATTCACTTCCCTGACCTGTCAGCACCACAACAGCGCAGGAATGCCCTTCCTCCCGTATGATCCGCAGCATTTGAAGCCCGTCCAGCCCCGGCATGGTGATGTCAGTAATGACAGCGTCCAATGTGCTCTCATGTATCAATTCCAACGCGTCTTCTGCACTACTCACGAAGAGCATATTCCATTTCATCCGCTGATTGCGTAGCGCCCGTCGTAAACCATCCAGCATATGAGGCTCGTCATCGACAAAGAGAATATTCTTCTTGTCATTCATCATGCAGCCTCCTGTTGTGGTTGGGTGGATTCTGTAGCAATCGGCAGACGTATGATGAAAGTCGTTCCAATCCCTGGTTCTGTTTCAAGGCGGAGCGTTCCACCGTGTTTATTGACGATCACATCGTGGCTGATGGCCAATCCCTGACCGGTACCCTTTCCAACATCCTTTGTTGTGAAAAATGGATCAAAAACCTTTTGCTGAATCTCTTCAGGTATCCCACCCCCCGTATCGCAGACCCGGATCTCGACGGATTCTCCGTCCCGCCGCGTGCTCACCTTGATCTGACCCTTTCTGTCATCTCCCTCACTGACGTTCTCCCCAATTGCATCTGCTGCGTTGACCACAATGTTTAGAACCACCTGGTTAAATTCTCCCACCAGGCATGGCACCATGGGTAGATCGGCCTGAAAGTCGGTCTCCAGATCCGCGACGTACTTCCAGCGGTTGCGACAGACGGTGATGGTGCTGTTGATGGCTTTATTCAAATCGATGGGTGTTTTCTCCTCCCCGCCCGGATGGGAAAAATCCTTCATGGCCAGAACGATCTCTGCAACACGGTCCACCCCATCGAGGGTCTGCTCGATGGCCGTAGGGATCTCCTCTTTGATGAATTCCAGATCGATTTCCTCGATCATCCTTCGGAATTCGTCGGCACGTTCCTGCCATCTTTCTTTGGGGGCATTCAGATCCACCAACTCGCCGCACCGGGAGATGATCGCCATCAGTTCTTCGACACTCTCGCGAACGAACCTGGTGTTATCGCCCACGTACTGGATCGGTGTATTAATTTCGTGCGCGATACCAGCAGCAAGCTGTCCGATCGATTCCAGCTTCTGAGCCTGCTGGAGTTGACCCTCCAATTCTTTTTGCCGCGTCACATCACGTTTGACAGCGACGTAGTTGATGATCTCTCCGCTCTCGTTCATGATCGGGGAGATCGTCGCATCCTCGTAGAAAAGTGTGCCGTCCTTCGCCTTGTTTGTAAATCGACCGTTCCAGGTCTCGCCCGCCAGGATCGTCTCCCACAGATCTTTGTAAAACGATTCGTCATGTTCTCCACTGTTGAGAAGGCGGGGATTGGCTCCGATTGCTTCCTCGCAGGTGTAACCGGTAGTACGCTCGAACTGAGGATTGACATACTGAATCACGCCATCAGTGTCGATGATGACGATCGTCTCTGATGCCGCCTCGATCGCCGACTTCAGGCGTGCTTGTGACTGTTCATTTTCCACACGCTCGCTGATATCGCGAGCCATCCCGATAGAACACCATTTACCATCCAACTGGAAGGCTGAAAGGGAGAGATCAATCGGGATCTCCGTGCCATCCTTGCGCAGTGCTGGTAACTGAATGGTCTTTCCAACCGCAGCACCCTCTCCGGTCATCTGGAAGGCTGGAAAAGCCTTGTAGTGGGCATCACGGAGCCGCTCGGGAGTGAGAACTTCGTGTACCTTCCTGTTCGTAATCTCTTCCCATGACCAGCCGAAGATGCGCTCTGCCGCTTTGTTCCAGAAGGCAACCTTCCCCTCATGGTCCATCATTACGATGGCGTCCTGTGCCGCCGATGTGATCGCACGCATCTTTTGTTCACTGTCTCTAAGGTTATTTTCGGCCTTGATACGATCTGAGAGGTCAACAAAGCTCTCCAGCAGGTGAGGTTTCCCATCGAGCATAATTGTTGTAACAGTTTTCATAACATGACGCTGGTCTTTACTGTTGGTCAGAAGGATACAGTCCCGGCAGTCGACTGTTATGCCCTTGTCAGTCACTGGGCAGGCGCCGCGCGCGTTAGGACACACGAAGTCATGGCACACTTTTCCTGTGATTTCTTCAATCGGTGCTCCGATCAGGGTTGCGGCAGCGGGATTGACTTCGACAATCACATGGGTTTCGGGATCGATAATCATGATGCCAGCCTGGAGATTCTGTAGGATCGACTCTTGTCGAGATAAGCTCTCACGCAACTTTTCATCCGATCGTCTGCGATCTGTCACGTCTTCGAAGACTGCGAATACATATCCTGAAGTAAGACGATAAACGTAATTTTCACGCCAACCGCTATTCCGTTCATCTTCATAAAGATTGGCTGGGACAAACTCGGGCTTGCTTGTCTGCCAGACCCGTCTAAGTACATTGAGAAGGCCAAAATCCTCGACACCCGGGAAAGCTTCGGTCACGCGCTTGCCGATTACGTCTTCTTTGTCAACCTTCTCAATACGCTCAGCAGCAGGATTGAAATCCACGATAATAAAATCTTCACCATCATGAACCGCGTCATATACCGCAACGCCACACTTCATGTTTTCGAATATGCCCTCGAACCACTCCTCACTCTTGCGCAGTGCCTCCTGAATACGGTCGCGTTCACGGATACCCCTCCACAGATATGAGACACCGAGGGCGAGTCCACCCAAACCTAGTGTCCATAGGACAAAATATACCATTGCCTCTACAACCACCTGGTTTCGCGTGGGTAACTGCTGCGTCTTCTCGTACACCTCGAATAAGTGCCGGCCAAACATCATAAAGATGATAACCGTCCATAACACGGCAAGGATGAAGGCATAACGCTTCACGAATAATAACAGTGAAGGGTAGTTCTGATGTGATATGGGATGTGTCATCATCTCGTGCTCTCCGGACGTTTGATCATGCGCTGTCTTCATCCTCTCAACCTCTTCTGCGCTCAGGCTACTGAATCCATCACTGCGCGTTCATCCGATTGATGAGACTGATCAGCCAGCTCGTGTTTGATCGTTTGAAACTCGCTCTTGATCTTCAGGAATGCCGCATAGATCGCAGGATCAAAATGCTGTGGTGCTACTTCATCCATGATGCTCAAAACTTGTTGTTCCGGGAATGCCGGTTTATAGGGTCTTGCGTGTGACAGCGCGTCGTACACGTCAGCCACAGCAACGATCCGAGCCGGGAGCGGGATCTCATTGCCACGGAGGTTTCTTGGATACCCGCTCCCATCCCACTTCTCGTGGTGAGACCGCGCGATAATCGCAGCCTGTTGGAGAAGTGGATTATTAAAGGTACTCGGAGTCGTTGTATGGTCATCCCCTGGTAAGCGCAGGAATATCGCCAAACCCATTGGATCATGCTTGAGTATTTTGTATCCGATCTGGCAATGCTGCTGCATGAACTTCCATTCCAGCGAGTTAAGGTGGCCACGCTTGAGCAGTATGGTGTCCGAGATTCCAATCTTACCCAGATCGTGCAGTAGACTGGTATGTGAGATCATTTCAGTAAAGTCACATGGCATCCCAAGGTTTTCTGCGATTGCGCGGCAGTAACTACCCACTCGCGCGACGTGGTTTCCAGTCTGTTCATCACGGTATTCGCCCGACTTAGCCAAACGCCAAATGATCTCCAGGCGTGATTGCTCCAACTCAAGCGTGCGCTTACGGACTTTGCATTCAAGTAGTTCGTTGTGATCTCTTAGCTCATCCTGATAGGACTTCAAACGAAGCACGCTATGAAGACGTGCAATCAGGTCTTCTGTGACGATCGGCTTATTGAGCAGATCAACCGCCCCAAGTTCCAGCGCACGTCGTTTGAGATCTACGTCAGCCAACCCAGTAAGAATGACGACCGGGATATCTTGCGTCGCATCTGAATTCTGTAGCGTGGCCAGCAGGTCGAGTCCGTCTCGTTCAGGCATCGTGACATCTGTGACGATGGTGTCGAAAGAAACCGCCTGAACTTTCTCCAGCGCATCATCCACACTCTGCGCAAAATGCATATTCCAACAATCGTGCTGACCACGAAGTGCGCGACGTAATGCGTCAAGAACGAATTTTTCGTCGTCTACAAACAAGATTGTTCTCGTACAGGGCATTCATTGCCTCCGTACAATCATGACCGGTTGAGCCGGCGTAACAATCTGTACGATGTGACCGCAGCATTCTGAGGTACGTCCACATCACCACGGAAATCCAACATTCAAGACCTCTACCGCACATTACGTCCCGATCATTCGGGTTTACTGATCTGGCTTTCAGCGATCAGTGTGGTAATGCTCGAGAAATCATGAAGTAGGAGCTAAGTTTCTGTATCGCCCGGTTTAAGGCACTCATTGAATTGGATAAAAAAAGTTTCAGATGGATTTGTGAATCAAGGGTGTCAATACTGTTATAGCGACCGAAAGCTTGACATTATTGGTCACATTGCAGTTAACCCGTGTCGCTGGGAGATACCGCAAGCAAACATATTCCATGGATCTAATAGGCTTTCTTGTTGTATCAACAAGAGGAGTTCATATAACAAGATGGACCATTCGTGAATAAACCATATGTCAATCTGCTCCCCCCTTGACCATGGATACGATGCCCGCACGAACGCCTTCGGGTAGGCTTGGCCAGACGTCGATCAAGTATCGTAGATCATCATCATTGGAAGCTTCTTCGGCTGAATTGCTGTCGGTAACGCTGTGCGCCGTTCGATTGCACTCGTAAGTCTTTGATTTCATAGACTTTGTGGAAGCTCTTTTCAGCTTGGGAAGCTGACGCTCTACCAACTGAGCTACACCCGCGTCAGTGTGGGATATTCTAGCTCCACCACACATTGTGATGCAAGAAACCGGATCCCCACCACCGAGTCAATTAAAAACTTTCCAGAGTCAACCAATCCACCTCCTGCTGGGATTCATTCAACATCAATCATGAGCAGCCAATATTATTTGGTGTTGATTGTACTTGGGTGCCACTCCTCCGCGAGGATGGCCCAGCGTTGGTGATCTCGCCAACGGCCGCCGAGCTTGATGAGCCGCGTGGCGGTTCCCTCATAACGGAAGCCAAGTCTTTTGACCAGAGCGATAGAACGTGAGTTGTTCGGCTGGATCCCCGCCTCAACACGGTGCAGTTTCAATTGGTGAAAAGCCCGACTAATCACCAACGTTATCCCTTCGGCCATGTAACCTTGTCTCGTATGTGGTTCAAAGCCGTAGTAACCGATGTATGCACTCTGAGTGAAGCCACGCACAATCTCATTGAGGTTCACCTGGCCCACAATGACATCATCATCGTTGCGGCAAACGAAATGTCTTTCACAATTCTGCTGTCTCCCCCGCCGCAAGAGTTGAGCGTAATAATCAGGAGTGATCCGCTGAAACACGAAATTGCTATGGAGACTTCGGCTGGCGCGCATTGCGGACAAGAATTCTTCGCAATCACCTGGGGCAGGTCGGCGCAGATAAACCCGCTTGCCCGTATAGAGCGCACGTTTTCGTTTGGGGGATTTCGTATTTCGGCTTCGGCTCATCGTTTCCATGTCTCCTCATAGAAAAAAGCACCATCATATTCGGATCATAAATGAAACAGAGGCATACAAAAACCTCCGGTGTTACCGGAGGTTATGTAATTTGTTTGTGTGTGATGTGGAAGGGGATTATTCGCACGGTCCCCACTCTCCTAAGACGGCGAAGATATCATCTATATTCACCGAGCAATCTTCGGTAAGATCGCCAGTACAGTAAGGTGGGCACGGGTCGGGGCACACTCCCCATAGACCAAGAATCGCGAAGATGTCATCGATGTTAACCTGATCATCGCCGGTCAGGTCAGCAGGGCATGCGGAGTCTGGAGTGCTGGCGAGCCAGATGTCATAACCCTGGCCGGGAATGTGATTCCCTTCCCACGCAATAAAGAGACGATCATCGCCATACGCTGTTCGAGACCACATCTGAATTGATGGATCAAGATCAGTTCCGATCGGTTCGTTTGCGCCGATCGGCATACCACTTGCGTCATACTGTTGACTGAACAGTGTCGGATATCCCTGTCGATAATCAGTCCAGACGATTGTGATATTACCCATGCTGTCGGCGGCGATGCTGGGATCTTCGTGGTTGAAGGAATTACCGTCATCATTCACCTGGAAATCGGCGCTGAGCGGAGAACCTGCTGCATCGAAACGGCGAGCATAGATTGCTGGCTCGTCATGACGGTAGTCAGTCCATGTCACGGTAAATGATCCGTCCGGTGCCATTGCGACTGTTGACTCGCGCCTGGTGACAAGTCCGCCGGATCCATCATTGAGAATGTAGTTCGTTCCGATTCTGTTACCGGCGACGTCGAACAACTGACCATAGATATTATAGCCAAAACCAACGCCGTCGTTTTGCGACCAGATAACGACAAAGTTCCCCGCAGCGTCCATACCAAGATCACCGCTGGTCTGTGTCCGATACGGTGGATCTGTATTCACTCTTACATTGTTCCCCAGAGGCATACCGTTATCGTCATAGCGCTGAATGAAGACATCATAGGAATCGATGATTGAATCCATCCAGAGAACGATGAAGCTATCGTCGGGCGCCACCGCCAATTCCACGCCATACTGCGAACCTTCTGCTGATTCGTTGACGTGCGTGTTTGTTCCAAGCGGCGTTCCGGATGCATTATATCGTTGGATGAATATATCGGAAAAAGTAACGCGTCCATCGACCCAGCCAACCACGGCAGTTCCCGCATCATTCATTGCCACCTGAGCGTTTCTGTTATGGACATCGGTTCCATCGTCGTTGACGAGTAGCTCTGGACCAATTGGATTGCACTGCGCGTCAAAGCGACGCATGAAGATATCTTCGTTACCGTTTCTCATATCTTCCCAAACCACGATGCTTGCTCCGGAGCCGTCCACAGCAACCCCCGGATAAGTCTGATTACACGCATCCACATCATCGTTGAGCACCTCTTCGTCACTCACCGGCTGATGGTTGATGTCATAACGTCGCATTAGTATGTCGTGAACTTCCGGCGCCGAATAATGATCAGATTGCCAGGCAAAGACTGTACGACCAAGATGATCATGCGCGACGGCTGCTGCGGTATACGCGGTTGATGATGAAGTGGGCTGAGCGATAATCTCGTTAGTGCCTATCGGATTTCCAGCTGCATCAAGCCACTGACCCAATATCGTGCGGAGGCTGTTGATGTAATCATGCCACGAGATAATAAAATCCCCGGCAGGTGACATCGCGATGACAGGATTCATGTTGTAGGTGCCAGCCTGATTTTCATCAATTCGGAAATTTACACCGACGGGCAAACCACCAGCACCGATGAGCTGCGCGAATATGCCATTGGAAAACTCATCCCGCCCGTCTGCCCAGGTAATGACTGCATGATCATCGCTGCTCATTGCAACATCAGGTTGGCCGTGATCCGAATCCGTGCCGTCATCACTGATCCAGATCGGATCTGTCAGAGGAGTAGTGTCCGGGGCATATGCACGAGAAAAAATCTCCGTGAAGTAAACATCAGCATCAACCCACGCCACGGTGAACGCACCGGAAGGACTCATCGCAACGGCCGGCAATGTAGCCAGGGAAAACTCACCCGGCACGTTGATCTGAAAACTATCCCCGGTTGGAGTACCAAGGTTGTCAAAATGACGACCGAAAACGAAATATCCGGTGCTGAACACCTGCCAGACGACGAGGAAGTTACCTGCAGCATCGCAAGCCACATCAGGTTCGGATTGATCAGTGCCGATTCCCCCTTCATTCACTGTGAAGCTTGCGCCTAGTGGATTACCCATTGCATCGTAACGGCGCGCATAAATTTCCATGTCACCTGTACGGTTATCCTGCCAGACCACGACGAAATTGCCCGATCCATCTACTGCAACGGATGGCGCTTCTTCGTCGATACCGCGCACATCATCCTGATTCACTTGGAAACTGGGGCTGAGCGATAAGCCGTTTGAATCATACAAGCCGACTCGAATATCGGCCGTGCCGTTCCGTTCATCAATCCACGCAGCAATGATGTTACCGGTAGGTGTTGCGACAATGACTGGTTCTGATTGATCCAGTCCGAGGCCGGATATGTTGTTCACCTGCTGGCTTTCGAGCACATCTGCAAATGCTGCTTGTGTTGCGGCAAATACGAAGCTAGAAATTATAACCTTCAGCCCCCTGCCCCTAAATTTTGTACATGTCCATTTCATAGAATATTCCTCCATCAATATTTCCGGGCTTGTGGTTACATAACGGTCAAACGCGGGTCGTGGAGAATACAATCATCCATACCCCCTCAGGGTTTACCGCTAACAAGATGCGTTATTACTACTATCAATATACACAAAACGACGTAATGCAAAAACAAAAAAAGAAGTACGTCCAGAAGAAATGAGAGGTATTAATCAGAACTTAAATAATCGATATATGTGTACCCTGAAGTTGACATATAAAACTCTCACATGATGTGTATGGAGAGGAGATACAGAAACATCTTTATAGATCAATAAGGCTTGTTCAAAGCAGAACCTACGTAATTCAAGTCAAGAAAACAAAATACGACCTAGAGATATGTTCATCATCATATATGACGACGGATGCTACTTCCTTCTTTTTCCATCCATACCCATTCGGTGATTGTATTGGAAAAGCGCGCACTGATAACTGCAGGATCAGAATGTTGAGCTTGTTGTTCCTGGAAAATTTCGTAGGACTTTTCTGTTGGTTTGTTGTGACAGAGTTTGTGAAGACACTTGAAGTGTATACCCCCAGATTGATTACACTACCACTTCAGAAAACAGGAGTTGCCGGGATAAAAGACGGGTTCATCTTTATCCCGACTTCTCCAAGTTTTTCCACGGTGTATCGAATCTTCATTGCCGCTCACAGCGCAAGCGAACTCTGATTTACTCATGTGTTGCTACAGGCCTGCCAGGGAACGATAATCATCCATAAGAGTTTCGAGTGTTTGTATGCGTGACCCGATGTAGTCCTGATCCATATTTTCGTTTAGCGATTCAAAGTATGCTTCATCAGCAAGATCGCAGCATATTTCCGCACATTCTTCCAATGTGGTGGGAAGTATGTAGGGTAGAACATCACCAGCATCATGTGGATCAAGACTCGGGTAAGTATTCGGGTCGAGGATGTCGCTTACATGGTTCTCCAAATCCGTGATAAGCCCATCGAGGATTGTAGGATTGGAGCCACCTCCTGCATTCACTTCATCTTCCGCATCATCTGATTTCTCTTTTGCACCACCCAATTTCTCACGCAAATCCTCTAGCCAACCATCCTGGGGTAATTGGCTATTCCCATCAGCGGGTGTAACAATCCCAATAATGAGCACAATGATGAGCAGCGCCCCAATAACAGACCGATAGCTTGGAAAGCTCGACATGTGTTTGCCTCCTTACTGTGTAAATGCTGAATGTAGTGGCTCTTATCTCAAGCCTTTTCCCCGCACACATTTAGTAAGGCGAAGCCAACACGGTCAGAGTGATCAAAAAATGAGAATTTTTTCTCAAATTGAGCAGTATGATGATCTACAATGTTTCTTATCAGGAGGATTTTGAAGGGGAATGGGCGATTGACGGACAACCACAATGAATTCGACTCTATAGATGTGCATGATCTGGTTTCTCGGATCAACCGAGGAGACAGAGAGGCTGCCGCTCTATTTTTTGAAACTTATCGTGATCAGATCAGACGCCGGATTCGAAGAAGTTTGTCTGAATGGATGCGGCCTCTGTTTGATTCGATGGAAATTGCATCTACATTGGGCCGACGTTTTGATGATTTTGTGCGCATGAACAAAGTTCGGGCAAGGACAGAAGGCGAATTGTGGAGCCTTATCAATACAATGACCCGAAATGCCATCGTCGACAAATCTCGAATTCTGAGAAACCTGCGCAGGGTGGAAGGTGCTGACGCTCAGATTGCACGTGATCTGCTTCATCAACTTACTGAGCGTGAATCATCCAACAACCAACAATCGGCTGAGGATGAGATACAACAAGCGCTCAGCAGACTCCCTGATGAAATCGATCGGCAGATTCTACTGTTCTGGTTGAACGGCAAGAACCATCTTGAAACCTCTCAATGGTTATGCATGTCCCATGAATCCGTTCGACAAAGGTGGATTGCAATCCGGAAACGTCTCCAGAGTATGACATGGGAGGGATCATAATCCATGAATCGTACACTACTCGAAATTGATGCCATCGTGGAAACGATCTATGAGAGTGCTGGAAGTGATCCGGACTTCTCGGTGATTCTGGCAGAATTCAGAAATCTCGGCGATACCGATATGGCTGATGTCATTGAAACTGATGGGAGAAGAAGAATTCAGCACAAGATGACGGTGACACTGGATCGTTACCTTTTAGCTATATCAGATCTGAATCATCTTCCCGTCTCTCTTGATGCGGCTATTGATATGACAATTCGATCACTTGAAAGTCGTGGAATGCCACGACAATCATTGATTGACAAACACCCGGAATACAGGAAGAAGATCGAAGAATCTATGATGCTTAGCGATCTTCTCTGGTCAACAATCACATACGGAGAACATCTGAACAATCGGGAAGTCGAAGTTCTCCCCAAGCGTATTGGGAATGCAATCGACGATGGTGAAGGGCGTTATGAACTCCGTATGTTGCTTGGCGAGGGAGCAGCAGGTCATGTCTATCTTGCTGTTGATCGATTGATGTCAACCGATGAGCATAATGTAGCGGTAGCAGTTAAAATTCTCTCTGATGTTCTTGAATCATCTGCTGATATTAACCAGGCAGAGGATGAAGCAACGAAGGCCAGACGTATCAGGCATCTGAATGTCGTCTCAGTATTGGATCGCGGTATAACTGATAATAAACAACGTTACATCGTGTATGAATTTATCGAAGGGGGTACTCTCAACCAGTGGTTAAGGCGTGTTGATCCTCCACCGAATATAGAACAACTCGTTTCTCTGGCGAGCCAGGTTGCCAGGGGAGTCCATGCCGCACATGCAGCCGGTGTTATTCACTATGATATTAAACCAAACAATGTTCTGATGACTGAAGACCTTGTACCGAAAGTATCTGATTTCGGCACAGAAATCATTAAAAGAGACGCAAAAAACACTGCGGATGAAAAACAAAGTGATGAGTACATCTCAGGAAACCTGCCCCTCATCGCTCCTGAACAATACCGAGGTGACCGATCGTTATTCAGCATTTCAGTAGACATCTATGCGCTCAGCGGATTGACATTCTGGTTGCTGACAGGAAAAGCACCTAACGGTGATTCACCAGTATCTGTTTCCAAAACCATGAGAATGATACAACAAGGGAGTTCACACCCTCGGTTGCATCTACTCGATGGTATGGATCGTGATTTGCGGGCCATCATAGAACGTTCACTTGATCCTGATCCAGAAAAGCGGCACGAATCGGCAGCAGCCTTTGCCTCTGATCTTGAAACATGGGTGAACAAAAAGCCAATCACCTGGACAAAACCATCGATATTTCGGATCATGCGTTTGTGGATCAAAAGAAAACCGCTTGTTGCATCTTTACTCACTATCCTCATTATTACATTGGTAGGCGGAGGAATATACCTTACTCAACTCAGTTTAGATCAAGCAGCTAAGGAACGGTTTCGGAAAGAACTTAATGAATCTTATGAAGCCATTCTATTTGAATTTAATACGAGTTCACAAATCGGTATCGAATTACTTCCGCAAATGTGGGTCATGGAATGGTTCTATGGTCCAACGGTGCTGGGTGATGGAGTGGATACTCTAAGAATGTGGTTTTCGCGGGTTGATACCATTCGTAATCTTGTTGAAATCGCCAAGGACAACCACAGGGGAAATGATCTGGAGATATTACTTTGGGAATCGTGCTTGGCGTTCTGGCTTGTCCGTACCGGGGAATATGATGAAGCTCTGTGCTGTATCGAGGATTGCCAGGATATTGCAAAGTATCATCTTGGCCCTACGGATACGCTCAACCGGGATCTTGCCGCCTTAAAGAACTGCATTTATGTTCAATTGGAATGGCAGAGTCAAAACCCGGACCTTGACTATCTTGAATCACTCAAACAAAAACTTGTCGAGGCAGAGGAGTCTATGATGCGGACACATCCCGCTGCCCCAATACAGAGAATCGTTGTAGTACATATACTCACCATCGTCGAAAATGAACAGATGTATAATCCGCTACTATCTGATTTTTACCGTGCCCGCCTGGCGTACATTGATGAATAGCAGAATATCTTATTTGTAATCTGTTCACCTATTCGGCGTTGAATGGCTTGCCTCAGCCATCAGTTGAATAACACGATGTAGTTCCTTTGAGTAGAATTCCTCAGATATCGATTGACAAAAGATACGGTTATCCGCAGAGAGATTATCCATGATCGAGTCTATCGCTTCACGAGCCATTTCCACGTAAGGATCGAACTCGTTTAAGATAGGATGGCGTGTCAGAGCCGCAAGTACAGCCAGCGAAACTATATCATTTCCGAGGTTCAATACTTCTCTTGATTTCTTACCGATGTGATAGCCGGATAGTTGTTTATTCCGGGAGCAGGTCTTATTTTCAATTGCAATTCCAGCCGATCTCAGCAACTTGATATCTCGATACAAAGTTCTCCGGCTGATACGAAGCTGTTCCGCCAATTCCTCTGATGTAATACCGGGTTTTAAACATAAAAGGTGGATGAGACGGAGTATTCGAACAAGCCTCCCCAGTTGCGCAGAATCCCTTCGGCGTCCACTACCCCGTACCGTTTGCGCCAATCGCTCAATCTGAGCGTTATCGACGGTGCTCTGAGCCACACGATATAAGGCGTACGCCTATGGCTCACTGTGAGTGAATTCTCATTTTTTCGTCAATGATTTTGTATGGATGTGAAATCTACACCCGTAACATGCAGTATTTCAATGGTTTAAGGCACTGCTGGGGTAATGGGCAAATTACCCATTTCTCCCATGAAATTGTACCTGGATCGGGGTAATCCCATGCTGATTCGGTAGCGATTGCAGGAGAACACGCATTGTGTGATAGGCCTCCAAATCAACACGTTGCTCACCACCCCCACTGTTGTGATCTGCAATCCGATGTGGTTCACCATCTCGAAAATGAATTGAAATCTGCTCGCTGGTGAATATCTCATCAACACCTGAAATAGTGAGCTGATAGGTTTGATTACTCAGTCGACCGTGTAATGTATATGTGCCGGTATTCTCTTTTTCAAAGTAATACCCATCAATATCACGCTTGACTGAAAATGACTCCCTGGTTCCAAAGAAATTCGGCTTTTGCAGATGTGGACCACCGAGTTCCGGGCAGAATGTATCGCAATTCCCGCACTGGTTGCAGAAGTCCGCATAAATCGCTATCTGCATGTTCTCTTCAACAACAAACTGTCTTTGCTCATCCCCTTTTATCATCTTTCCATCAGCATTGACCGCCAAATCTACGTAGTTGATTTTTTCTTTCGGTGTTTCATAAATGAAGATCGCATTGTTGGGGCAAACAGGAATACACTTCCCGCAATTCAAGCAATCGAATGTTCTCAGTTCCGATGCAACTTTCTTTGGCACTTTGCAATTGTGCTGCTGATAATAACGCTGGTTATCCCTTGTCTCCTCCGCAATAATCAGTGTATTGGCATATCCAGCTTTCACTTCATTACTTCCTGCCTGATCTCTTTGTCCTTTGGCATCGAGAATATAATCCTCAATCGTATTCGCCCCGATATCTCTCATCGATGAAGCAAGATTCTCAAGATATTTATAGAGTCTTCCGTATCCGCCCTCCTTGAGTAAATCCGTGGCTACTGTGATGGGAGCAAACCCACAAGCGACGATGTCTGCGAAATTATGTCGATCTACGCCAGCTGAGAATGATATGGAAAACTCTGCCCCAATTGCTCTGCGAAATTCCCCTACCAGTGTGAGAGCAATAACGTGTAATGGTGCACCCGAAAGGTACATAACGACATTTTCTTCGGGGAATACTGATCGATGATTCAATACCTCAAGCGTATTTGTGAATTTAGCACCGATTGATCTTCCTCTTTCCCAGGCAAAAGAAGCGAGCCTCTTGCACATTTCGACACACTCGGACAACGCCTGCACACCCGTATACGCACTATCCGGCACCTGAATATCGTGATACCCCATGTGATCATGGAGGAGGTACTCAAGATGTTCTTTGCCCAACATGGGAGGATTCATCTTGATCGTAACATCGAGATCCATCTCGCCTATCAGATGTTCAGCGATCCGTTCGATTTCCCCTGGTGGGCATCCATGAAATGTTGAGAGTGTTGCGCTTGACACGATCCTGTTTGGATATTCAATATCTCGAAGTAATCCATATCTATTCGGGATCGAATTCCGTAACTCCTCAATAACATGTTCTGCATCCATCAGCGACCGCATAAATTTGAGCATCGGTTCTGCTTGAATGCCCTTCAGATCGTATCCAATCGACATATCAAAAAGAGTTTCGCCCCGACTTCCTGACCAGTCGATATCCCCAAATGGATGATGGAAAAATTCTGGCGCGACACGAAGCATGTGAATCAACATCGCTCCCTGAACATATTGATTCAAAGATTCTTCCCGAGTCAATTCCTGCGACCATTCCACGTTGTAGCAGACATTGGCAGCATCAATACATGGCCGGTCGACGTGGATTTGATCGTTAATCTGTACCGTTTTCAGTTCGAAATATCTCGCTCCCCCCAGCCATCCCAACACAAGATTCTGCGCCATTTGTGTATGGGGACCGGCGGCAGGCCCAAGGATATTACCTACCGGAAGACCATGAATCGTACTGCTAATATTTGGTGACGACGTCGAGGGCTGGTACCATTGTTTTTTTGGCAGACTAAAAATACTTTGCTGTGTCGCGTATTCCCGCTCCATACGGTCGATATGAACATGAAATGGTGCGCCGATGAGATCAGACATGATTCTTCGCTCTGTTCAACTCGATTCCATGATACTATTGCGTTCCACATGCGTCACTTCATTTTCAATTCCCTTTCTCTGAGTCAGCGTACTGAAACTTTGAGCATCTATTGAACCCATGACACCATTCATCACTCATGTTCAGTGCGTTTCCTGTGGAAAAACATATTCTCCCACGCCATTCATGATGACCTGCCCATCCTGTGGCAATCCAGATGGGATACTCGATTTCCAATTTGACATTGACGCTGTAAAACAATCGTGGAAGGACGATCCTCTCTGCAATCGGCCGCTGAATATTTGGCGATATCGCGAACTCCTTCCCCTGGCTTCCGATCACATTCCAGACAATTGGCCGGTCGGGTGGACTCCGATACTGAACTCGCCGCGCCTTGCTCAATCGCTTGGCATCTCGCAATTAATCTGGAAAGATGAGAGCCGTGGATTAACTGCATCGTTCAAGGATCGTGCTAGCGCTGTTGCTGTCGCTCATGCTCAAATGCAGGGGGCAAAGATCATTGCCTGCTCCTCCACAGGTAATGCGGCAACAAGCTTGGCTGGATACGCCTCCCTGGCTGGACTCCAATCGGTTATCTTCGTACCACAATCCGCTCCCAAACCGAAACTCACGCAGATTCTGATTTACAACGCAACGCTCTTTTCCGTCCAGGGGTCATACCACGACGCCTATCAATTATGCTCTTCTGCCTGCGAGCGTTTCGGGTGGTATAACCGAAACTGTGCGATCAATCCGGTCATGGTCGAGGGGAAGAAAACCGCTGGATTGGAAATCGCTGAGCAGTGTGGTGTATTGGGAGGCATACCGGATTGGATTTCCGTCAGCGTCGGGGATGGTTGTTCGATAGCCGGAGTCTGGAAAGGCATATCCCACGCACACAAACTGGGAATCATCGACAAACTCCCCCAACTTCTGGCTGTACAGGCATCTGATGTATCTCCCGTCTCCCATGCTTTTCATCACGGCTCTCTTCCATCTGTAGTTTCAGGTTCGACCCTGGCGGACAGCATCAATGTATCTCATCCGCGCAACTGGAGAAAAGCGGTCAATGCCGTTAGGGAATCCGATGGCACATTTGTATCGGTGACTGATCGTGAAATCTCTCGCGCACAAAAGGAAGCAGGTAAACACGGCATTTTCGCTGAACCTGCTGCCGCGGCATCAGTTGCCGGTGTAGCGAACGCTATTCAACAGGGTATTATCCAATCACATCATCGTGTGCTATGTCTTATCACTGGAGGTGGTCTCAAGGATACAAACGCTGCCCTCGATTCCTGTGATTCGCCTATTGAAATCGAACCGAACATCCAATCTCTGGTATCTTCTCTTCCCCCCACCTTTACTGATAAGAATGCATAGTACATATGAACGATGCAGTATTAACGAACACGATTCAACGGTGTCGGGAGAAACACATTCTTATCCCCACCGTCTCGCAGATGATGAATCCCTCTCTGATACCAGGAAAGGTCACAGAGCATTTATCATCCATTGGTTTGTGGGATGTCAATCCTCTTAACCTGTTTCGTATTACCTGGAAGAATGAGCCGATTGTACATGGTGGGAAGTTTAATCACGGTAACTGGGTAGAATTTCCATCTGAACTTACCGGAGTGCGCGCTCGGATTGTTGGTCTCACGGGTAAATATTTCCCCACCGGATCTCATAAAGTCGGTGCAGCATTCGGCTGTCTTGTCCCCCGACTTGTTTCAGGTGAATTTGACCCTACGGTCAACACTGCAGTGTGGCCGAGCACGGGTAATTTTTGTCGAGGCGGCGCGTTTGATTCTGCCTTACTGGGGTGTTCATCAATTGCAATTCTTCCAGAAGGAATGAGCCGCGAACGGTTTGACTGGTTGAGAAAGATTGGATCTGAAGTTATTGCAACCCCGGGTTGTGAGTCCAATGTTAAGGAAATCTACGATAAGTGTTGGGAGATCCGTCGTACTCGTCCTGAATGCGTGATTTTCAACCAGTTTGCTGAATTTGGTAATTCAATTTGGCATTACCACGTAACCGGTTCAGCAATCAAGGAAATTTATGAAAGCCACTTCCCCCAGCACAGGCTAGCTGCTTTTGTCTCCGCAACAGGGAGTGCCGGCACAGTTGCCGCCGCCGACCATCTAAGTCAATATAATCCTGAAATGAAAACCGTTGTCGCCGAGGCTCTTCAGTGCCCCACCCTCTACCAGTTTGGATTCGGTGATCATCGTATCGAAGGCATAGGCGATAAACACGTTCCCTGGATTCATAATATCCAGAATACTGATCTTGTCTGTGCTATTGATGATGAAATGTGTGTTTCCCTATTTCGTTTATTCAATGAACAATCGGGCCATGAATGTCTTGCCCGTCTTCTCGATGACAGTCTGATTTCACAATTGCCCCTGCTTGGTATATCCAGTATTTGCAATCTTATTGCATCAATTAAAGTTGCGCGTCATTACAAACTGGATGAGAAAGATATCATCTTCACATGTCTGACTGATTCTTCGGAATTATATACAAGCCGTCTCGATGAATATAATGAACAACGCGGCCGATATACATCCAATCAGGCTCAATCCGATTATGAGCAATATCTATCCAACATCGATACCAAATATATGCGGGAATTATCTCTATTTGATCGCAAGGCTCTTCATAACTTCAAATACTTCACGTGGGTTGAACAGCAGGGGAAAACAGTGGATGAACTGAGTGCTTTATGGAGTAGTGATTTCTGGGAGAATATGTATTCATCTGTTGACAAATGGGATGAAATGATCACACATTTCAATTCACAGACTCGGGTTCTTGAGACTCTCTAATTGATGGTTGACCACATCATATGGCAGCGATATTCCGCAATGCATTAATCGTTCACTTCGATCCGCCGAAGGTGGCGGCTGGCGATCTTCGTACCGAGCTGGGGTATATCACCGACGTTGGAGTGAACATCTCAGCATCAGCCAGTGATGACATTATTGATTGCAATCATTCTTTACTTCTGCCGGGTCTGGTGAATGGACATACTCATTTATATTCATCCCTGGCTCTGGGTATGCCTCCCCCGCCTCGACAACCTCAAAATTTCCATGAGATTCTCCAATTGATATGGTGGCGTCTGGATCGCGCTCATACTCTCGAATCAGTTTGGGGTAGCAGTCTCATCGGAGGCATGGATGCTCTTCGCAGCGGAGTAACAACCCTTATCGATCATCACTCCTCTCCCACTTCAATTGATGGCTCGCTTGATGAGATTGAAAAAGGCTTAGCGAAAGTTGGATGCAGAGGAATCCTCTGTTATGAAACATCAGATCGAAATGGAATTGAATCTGCTAACGTTGCACTACAGGAAAACAAGCGTTACGCCCTCAAGTGCAATGAAACTCCTGATAATCGCTTTGCCGGCATGATTGGTGCTCACGCCAGCTTTACACTCTCAAATGAAACATTAGCAGAATGCATCAACCTTGCAGAGTCAGTGGGTTCAGGAATTCATATCCATGCTGCGGAAGATACGGTTGATGATGAATTATCCCAGTCTCAGTATGGTAGTCGCATCGTGGAGAGATTTCGCAATCTCGGTCTCTTTGACTTGTGGTCATCGATCATTGCACACGGTATTCACTTCTCTCCCGATGAAATTGGAACCATCAAACTATTCAGTGATCGCATTTACCTCGCGCATAATCCCCGGTCAAACAGCAACAACTCCGTAGGTAATTGCCCAATAGAAAAATATAATACACCAATACTATTGGGAACAGACGGAATCGACCAGAATATATTAGCCGAGGCAAAATTTGTCTGGTACAACAATCGCAACCGATATCCGAATATAATTCCAAGCACGGTGTTGAGAATGCTGGCTGACTCTGCAAGGATAGCTTCGCATTATCTGAACACAACAATCGGGAAGATCGAAGTCGGAGCGGCAGCGGATATCGTTCTTACAAATTATCAGCCGATTGCTGCAATGAACGATGATAATCTTGCGCAGCATATCATCTACGGCTTATGCTCTCGTCATGTCACCGATGTCATGATTGCGGGTCAATGGTGTATGAGAAAGCAAGAATTCATCAACATCAACGAGACTGAGATCAGAGAAAGTGTCCGTGACATTGCTGCGTCACTGCACGAAAGATACCACGCTATTCCCTGTGATTAACTGAATGGTCTTTCTCTCATTGTGCATGCCATGATCGCTTTGGCGGTATGCAGGCGGTTCTCTGCTTGCTGAAAAACAATCGACTGCTCGCCATCAATGACCTCATCGGTCACCTCACTGCCACGATCTGCCGGCAAACAGTGCATATAAACTGCGTGATCGCGAGCGAGCTTCATTCTTCTGCCATCGCAAATCCAATCCTTATATTTGGCATTGCTGGTAAGACATTCATTCTCAATCGCATGAAGTTCTGTTTCATCCTTGGCAGCAATTTTCGCTTCCATAAGATGCCGAACGCCCCAGCTCTTGGGATAAACAACATCCGCATCCTCAAAAGCTGCATCCATGCTGTCAACGATCTCAAACGAACCGCCTGACTTAACAGTATTATCTTTGGCATGATCGACGGTGTGTTCCAGCAGGTCGTATCCGGGAGGATGGGCGAGTGTAACTTTCATACCGAACCTTGTCAGCAAAGTAATCAAACCCTGAGGTACACTCAGGGGTTTGGCATAGGCGGGGGAGTACGCCCACGATACCGCAACTTTGAGACCGCTGAGGTTATCTCCATGTAATTCACGGAGCGTGAGAAGATCCGCAAGCGTTTGAGTCGGGTGATCGACATCACATTGCATGTTAATAATCGGCACATCCGATGCTTCCGCCATCTCTCGGAGATATTGATTCCCCTGGCCGAGTATGAGATCGTGACGTACACAAATTCCATGCCCCATTGCAGCAAGTATCCTTCCCGTATCGGCTGCAGTTTCTCCGTGGCTGATCTGTGATAGAGCAACATCAAGAAAATGAGCATGGCCTCCCAATTGCGTCATGCCGGCTTCAAATGCATTGCGTGTCCGAGTCGACTTGTCGAAAAAGAGTAGAAAGGCAGTTTGATTTGGAAGAAGTGGTGTCGGTTCTCCCCGGTGAAATTTCTCCTTGAGTTCAGCTGACGTATCAAGCAGATGTTGAATCTCCTCAATGGATAAATCCTGGGTTTCAATGTAGTCCCTTCCTTTCATCATACTCATCCGATATATCTCCAAATGTGCATCACTGGTATCGATTCATCAATTGATCATCACTGCATATCGCAATAATCATTCCCATACATTGAATAAAATGTCGCTGATTGAACAAGGTGATTGATCGGTACATTATCCCTGACAGTGTGAGCCACGTCCTCACAAGCGGGACCGAATCCAACGCAGGGGATATCGTGCATTCCTGCTATTGCCACTGCATTCGTACTGAAGGTCCAGCTGCCGATCTTCGGGGACCGACGGAAAATCTTTCGATATGTACAAGCCGCTGCCTGTACCTGTTTTGAATCAGCCGAGGCGCACCATGTCGGAAAATACTTTTCGGTTTCGTAGACCAGTCCCGTATAACTCGGTCTTGCGTATTGGTCGACAAACACCCTGGCCTTCACTCCGGTTTTGTTAATCGTCCGTTTCACTTCCTCAAGAGCTGAAATTTTAGTCTCACCTGTTGTTAGGCGACGGTCAAGATGGATCGATGCAAAACCGGGAACGGCACACAAACTTGGCGCAGTACTTGTTATATGAGTGACCGTAATCGTACCTTGACCAAGGAATGGATCGGTTCGGAGACGATTGTTGAGCCTTTCTATTTCCCTGACGATCTTCGTTATTTTATAAACAGCATTGTCGCCCTTATGAGGCATCGATCCGTGACACGATCGGCCTTTGCAGGTTACTTTGATCTCCATTCTCCCGCGGTGGCCTCGCAATATTTTGCAATTCGTTGAGTCCGTGATGACGACCGCATCCGGACGTATACCATCTTCATTAATAATGTACTGCCAACACAGTCCATCACAATCCTCTTCCATCACCGTGAACGTCAGCAGCAGACAATACCTGGACGTATCAACTTTGAGGTCGCGCATAATCCTGGCTGCATACACCATGGCAGGAACAGCCCCCTCCTGATCGCCCGCTCCCCGACCCCAAACCTTTCCGTTCTCGATAACTCCTCCGTAGGGATGGCGCGACCATTCATCAATATTGCCAATACCAACCGTATCCACATGAGCATCGATTGCGATGAGTTTCTTCCCGCGCGATCGGCGCCCCACCTGACCGAACAGGTTTCCCATTTTGTCGGTCCAGATACGATCAAATGCATCTACTTTTACCATCTCCTGACGGATCCGCTCGACGACCTGCTTTTCCTCACACGATTCAGATGGGATCGCGATAAGATCCTGCAGGAAGCGCACCATTTCCTTTTCGTACTTCTTCGCCCGCGTCAGATGCGGATGTATGCGTGTCATATTGATCTTTTAACCATAGGTGTGCTGTGGAGCAACCTGTATCCCGCATATAGATCCCTTGATGTTGCAGTTGATGCTGGTCAGTGCGACACTATCGGGGGAGACCAGCATGGCCGATGCCTCAGCCACATCATCACACATGATCCGATTCATGGTCAATGGAAATGAAGTTCAGATCGATGCATCTGAACCGGATGTGATGCTTCTGGATATTTTGCGTGACCGATTGGGGATCACCTCGCCGAAGAATGGTTGTCAACCGCAGGCACAATGCGGTTGCTGCACGGTGCTGATTGATGATCGCCCAATGCTTGCCTGCACCATGAAGCCCACTCGTCTTCAGGGGAAACATGTTCTGACGCTGGAAGGTCTTGACGAAAATGAGCGCGATCTCCTCGCAGCATGTTTCGTCAGTGAGGGCGGCCTGCAGTGTGGATTCTGCACGCCGGGGATTGCACTTCGCGCGTACGGATTATGCAGCAAGAATCCCAATCCCAGTCACCGGGATATCCTCAAAGCACTCGAACCACATTTGTGTCGATGTACCGGTTACAAGCAGATTGTGCAATCAATTGAGCGGTATGCGCCGCTGCGTCGGGAACAACTCACTGTTAAATTCCCGCCAGTTGATGTAACCGGGCAGATCGGATCAAGCCTGCCGAGGTATCAGGGAACCTCAGTGGTACTGGGAGAGAAACCATTCGTTGATGATCTTCGCATCACTGGAATGAAATTTGGGGCGTTGCGATTTTCTGATCATCCACGCGCAACTGTTAAGCAGATCAACGTGGATCGCGCGGTCAGGTCAGAGGGTGTTCATGGAGTATTCACTGCCGCTGATGTTCCCGGTGATCGCATAGTCGGCCTCATCAGCAGCGATTGGCCGATCTTTATCAAAGAAGGAGAAGAAACGCGATATATCGGCGATGTGATTGCTGCCGTCGTTGCCGATTCACAAATTCTGGCGCGGAAGGCAGCTGCACTCATCAACATCGAATACGAAGTACATCTGCCCGTCACTTCCACCACAGATGCAATGCAATCCGATGCTCCGCTGATCCACCCGGCTCATGGCAGCAATGTGCTGAGCAAATCTACCCTCAAACGAGGTAGTATCCAGGACGGATTCGATCAATGTGCCCATGTACTGGAGGATGTTTATCAAACTCAACATGTGGAACATCTGTATCTCGAACCCGAATCATGTGTTGCAGTTCCAATCGAAGCGGATTCGCAGACCGCTCTTCACATTTACAGCCAGGGACAGGGTGTGTTTGATGATCGACGTCAGATCGCATCGGTGTTGGCTATTGATGAAGAACAGATTACTGTGGAACTGGTCAGCAACGGTGGAGCTTTCGGTGGTAAGGAAGACCTGTCAATTCAAGCACACACAGCGTTACTGGCGTGGTTAACCAAATATCCCGTGAAGTTAACATTAACTCGGCAGGAGAGTATTCGTTTACATCCGAAGCGCCACCCAATTCAAATGGCTTACAAAATCGGATGTGATGCAGAAGGTCATCTGCTGGCTATTCAAGCACGCTTTGTCGGAGATACAGGTGCATACGCTTCAGTCGGAGCTAAAGTTCTGGAGCGTGCGGGAGGACACTGTGCCGGCCCCTATCGTGTACCAAATATCGATATGGAAGCGCTGGCGGTTTATACGAACAATCCACCCTGTGGTGCAATGCGCGGCTTCGGAGTGAATCAAGCTGCGTTTGCCCTGGAAAGTCTGCTTGATCGATTGGCGGAAAAAGTCGGAATCGACGGCTACGACATCCGTGAACGCAACATTCTCGAACCCGGTGACACATTTGCCTCGGGTCAGGTGATGGATAAACCATTCGGCCTCCGTCAAACGCTGGAAGCAGTAAAGGATCAATATAAATCCAATCCCAATGCCGGTATTGCCTGTGGAATCAAGAATGTTGGCATCGGAAATGGAATGCCGGACATTGGACGGTGCGCGCTCACAGTAAACAGTGCAGATTCCATCACGATACGTGTTGGATTTACCGAAATGGGCCAGGGGCTCTTCACGATATGCATCCAGTTCGCCGTTGAAGCGACCGGTCTTTCACCTGATCTATTTTCCGTCACGACAGATACCACACTGGCTTTGGATTGTGGTCAAACGACCGCCAGTCGCGCTACTGTATTAGCAGGAAATGCCGTCCTGAGCGCAGCACAATCGTTGAAAAACAAACTCGATCAAGGCACTCTGTTGGATCAGTTAGCTGGTCAAACCTTCCCCGGTGAGTGGCAATACACCGAAACCAGCCCACTCGGAAAGCATATGGACAAACCAGGCGGTCCTAAAACACACCTCACCTACGGTTTTGCCACACAGGTTGCACTGCTGGATGATCAGGGACGGTTGACGAAATTGATCGCAGCGCACGATGTGGGCAAGGTGATAAATCCTACCCAACTCAAGGGGCAGATTTATGGAGCTTTGCACATGGGAATCGGTTATGCCTTGACCGAAGAACTCGTCATCAGGGATGGTTTTATTCAGGCTGAGCGCATCAATGACTGTGGTGTATTGCGGGCACATCAAATGCCGGAAATGGAAGCCATTTTCATCGAGGTTGAAGATCCGGACTGTCCACGTGGTGCGCGCGGTGTGGGCGAAATCGGCCTCGTTCCAACTGCTCCGGCAATTGCCAATGCACTATTTGCCTACGATGGAAAAGTGCGGCGAACTCTTCCACTCAAGGATTCCCCTGCTGCTCTCGCAATCACAAATATGAAACCCTGATCTGCTGTACCGAAAAACAGTACGGTTTGCCGACAGACTCCACATACCAACTACAGCCGCACCAGGAGTCTTGCCGATGCAAAATGATCGCGGAGATTCAATCGTTTTTGATTCGTGAGTAAAATATCAATCTGAGCAGGCTGCCTACATGTTACGAGTGGAAGCACGATCCAAGCTGACCGGTCGCGAGGTATTCATCGATGATCTCCCCGCAGAAGATATTTGGTGGGCGGGTACAGTGCGCAGCTCTCTCCCACGAGGAAGAATCCGCGACATACACTTTGGCTCGGGAATAGATTGGTCATCACTGATCGTGGTTGATCATCGCGATATCCCCGGTCCAAACGAAGTTCAGATGATAGAACGTGACATGCCTGTACTAGCAGCTGATGTTGTTCGGCATGTTCATGAACCAATCGTACTTCTCGCTCATCCATCGCGCAGAATAGTGAGACAGGCGGTGCAGGCAATATCGGTCACCATTGATCCCGATGAGCCAATGCTTGATTTTCGTCATCCTCCAACACCTCAACAAATTCAATACGGCTCTGACAACGTTTTTAAGAAATTGAAAATTGAAAAGGGTACAGTGGATGAAGCCTTGGCTGCTGCTCCAATTGTTGTCGAAGGTGAATATGAAACCGGTGCGCAGGAGCACGTCTATATTGAGCCGCAGGGCATGCAGGCCCAGGTTGAGAACGATGTACTCGTCGTGAAGGGATCAATGCAATGCCCGTATTACATTCAGCATGCACTCATGCATGCCTTGAATCGTAATGAAAAACAGGTGCGCGTGATCCAAACTGCTACCGGTGGCGGCTTCGGGGGAAAAGAAGATTATCCTTCCATCATCGCATTACACGCAGCCCTGCTGGCAATCAAGGGAAATCGCCCTGTCCGCCTGATCTACGATCGGCAGGAAGATATGGCGGCGACGACGAAACGTCATCCGGCTCTCATCCGTCATCGCACAGGCGTGGATCATCATGGCCGCCTCCTGGTGCAGGATATTGACGTTCTGCTGGATGGTGGCGCGTATGTCACGCTTTCCCCGGTTGTGTTGAGTCGCTCAATTATTCATGCAGCGGGTCCATATCACTGTGAGAATGTGCGCATACAGGGGCGAGTTGTGTTAACCAACTCAGTACCTTTCGGGGCGTTCCGTGGTTTCGGCGCACCCCAATCGCAATTTGCCAACGAACGCCAGATTGATCGTATCGCACATGAGTTAAACATCGATCCTGTTCAAATCAGGAAGATCAATCTCATCAAGGATGGGCAGACCACCGCAACCAACCAGGTGATCAACGATGGTGCTGATCGAATCCAGGTACTTGATCGAGCAATTGATCTTGCAGAGTATCACGATCGGAAAAAGGCGCACGAAGTATTCAATGTTCAGCATCCTACGCTGCGCAGGGGTATTGGCGTTGCCTCGTTCTTTCACGGGGCGGGTTTTACCGGAAGCGGTGAAGTGCAGCTGGCATCACAGATACATATCCATGGTCGACCTGATGGAATTCTAGAAGTGCGCAGTTCCAACGTGGAAATGGGGCAGGGTGCATTAACAGTATTCACTCAGATCGTCGCAGAACGCATGGCTTATGATCAGGACTACATTGTGATCGTCGCTGCGGATACATCAGTTGTGCCAAACAGTGGCCCCACCGTGGCTTCTCGCACATCCATGATTGTCGGCAAGCTGCTGGAACAGGCATGTGATGATCTGAGCCGCCAACTGAACGGTGAATCAAACACCGATGGAACTGCGCTCAAAGACGCAATCATCCGCTGGCATCATATTCGCCCGGATCAGGAACTCATCGGCAAGGCACAATACAACATGCCGCCTGATATCCATTGGAATGATTTAACCTACGAAGGTGATGCTTATAGCGCTTTTGCCTGGTCGACTCACATTGCGGAAGTTGAAATCGACCTACGCACATTTGTGATCCGTGTTATTAACTTCACTGCAGTTCAGGAAATTGGCAAAGTGCTCAATGAAACCTTGGCACGGGGGCAGATCCAGGGGGGTATCACCCAAGCAATCGGATGGGCCCTCCTTGAACAATGTCATTGGAATAACGGCTCAATGCAAAATAACAATCTCAGTGATTACGTTATCCCAACCTGTCCTGACGTACCTCCGATTGCGGTTGAATTTCTTGAATCTCCCACTCCACACGGTGCTCAGGGAGCCAAGGGGATCGGCGAACTACCGATGAATGGACCTGCACCGGCAATTCTCAATGCCATTGCGCAAGCAACCGGGGCTGATCCTCGCAGCATTCCTCTCACGCCTGAACAACTGATGGAAACTCTGCTCACATGACCATTGCACCAGAAAACAACATGGTGGATGTTTCATTTACGCTCAATGGCAAGTTGGTTGACGTCTCTGTCTCAGCAACCGATCGCCTGCTTGATACACTGCGTTACGATCTGCGACTCGCGGGCACGAAGGAAGGTTGCGGCGAGGGGGAATGCGGGGCATGTACTGTGTTGCTCGATGGTCTACCGGTCAACGCTTGTTTGATTTTCACCTTCCAGGTGCGCAACCGAGAGGTGCAGACAATTGAATCGATTGATGCACACGAATTAGAAGAATTTCACAGTGAAGGCGCAACACAATGTGGTGCATGCAGTCCCGGGGTCGTGATGACCGCGTTGTGGATTCGTAACCACCCGTCACTACTCCAGACGCATCAATTGTCCCGCCTCATGGCGGGGAATCTCTGCCGCTGTACAGGTTATGACGCCATTGTGAAAAGTCTGGAAGCTTCCCTGTCGATTCAGGAGCGGAATTAATGCAGGTGCTTCTTCCTCAAACGCTTGATGAAGCATGCACAATGCTTGCCGAATCACAGGGCAGGGCTGTTCCGATAGCAGGCGGTACGGATCTTATAGTCCATTGGCCATGCAACATCGAGGCACATCAGAAAGCATATCTGGATATCAGTACACTGGATGAACTGAAGTTTATCACTCTTTCCGGGGATTCACTCATCGTTGGCGCAATGACGACATTCTGGGAAACAATCACAAGCAAGCAGGTTGAGAGTGAATTCCCCCTGCTGGTGCAGTCGGCTAAGGAAATCGGATCCGTACAGATACAGACACGAGGCACGTGGGCGGGAAATATCGCCAATGCTTCACCCGCAGCAGACGGTGTCCTGGCACTCATGGCTTATGATGCATCCGTCACACTGATATCAACACATGGAACCAGAGAGATCCCATTGCATGAATATTTTCTGGATTATAAATGCTCACAACGTCAACCCGATGAGTTAATACACTCATTCTGCATCCCACGTCGATCATTTACATTTGATTACTTTGAAAAAGTCGGTTCACGGCAGGCACAGACTATTACCAAAGTAGGTGTCGCTATAACGAATTCCTCATCCGGTTGGCGCGTTGTAGCGAACAGTGTCGCTCCCATGGTACGTCGATGTTACCAGGTAGAACAATTGCTGGAGAAAAAGGCTCGAATCCAGCAGCCTGATGATCTCCTTGCAGCGCTTGATCAGGATGTGAGCCCGATTGATGATATCCGCTCGACGGCTGCCTATCGTCGCTGTGTCTTGAGTCGGTTGATTTATTATGCCCTGCGTGAACACTGCCCGTGGTATTCCTAGTTACCAACACTAGGCTTCTCTTGCCAAGTTGCATTGACTCTTTATTTCGTCTGGATAGGCGCTACCGCGAATTCATCCTTTTGTATTGCTGCTAATCCTTGTATCGCTGCCTGTGCACCGGGAATTGTAGTGATCGTTGTTATTCCATGTCGCAACGCTGCTTGGCGCAAAGCTATCTCGTCAAAACGAGATTCCCTTCCCAATGGAGTGTTCACAACCAATTGGATCTCACCATTGCGAATATGATCAACGATATTTGGCCTTCCTTCATTCACTTTGAAGACTGTATCGACGCGCAAACCTGTTCGACGTAAAAGCGCTGCGGTACCGCTGGTTGCCATAATGTTGAATCCGAGACGTTTGAGTTCCCATGCGATTGAAGGCAGTTCCGGCTTGTCGCGGTTATTAACACTCAGAAACGCCGTACCACTCTCCGGTAATCGTCTTCCCGCGCCCATTTGAGCTTTGGCAAATGCCTCGCCGAGTTCTTCTGCGGTCCCCATAACCTCGCCGGTGGATTTCATTTCCGGCCCACGGATAATATCCTCACCTGGGAAACGATTGAATGGTAAAACGACTTCTTTCACATATACCCGATTGGGAGTTATCTCATCCGTCACTTGTTGCTGTTCCAGATCCACTCCCATCATGACCATGGTAGCAACTTTGACCCACGCAATTCCGGTCGCCTTTGAGATAAACGGAATGGTCCGCGATGCTCGTGGATTTGCTTCAAGAATATATATCTTCGATCCACTGATTGCATATTGAACATTGATCAATCCCCGAACACCGATTGCGAGTGCAAGTTCACGTGTATATTTCCTAAGTTGCTTGATCCGCACAATCGATAAGCCATGCGGCGGCAGCACTGCGGAAGAGTCACCGGAATGCACACCGGCGTGTTCGATGTGCTGAAGTATCCCGGCAATAACCACCCGCTTACCATCGCATACCGCATCAACATCAACCTCAATCGCGTTCTCGAGGAAACGGTCAATCAACAGGGGACTTTGCTCAGCCGCTTCCACAGCATGGTGAACATAATGAAGTAACTGTGCTTCGTCATGAACAATTGCCATTGAACGTCCGCCAAGTACGTACGATGGACGCAAAAGAACTGGGTAACCGATACTTTGTGCGATACTGATTGCCTCATCCGTAGACCGGGCAATCCCATTATCCGGCTGCATCAACTTGAGGTCAGATAAAAGATCACTGAATCTCTGACGATCCTCCGCAAGGTCAATCGCATCCGGCGAGGTTCCCAGTACCTTCGTCCCCAGTGATTCGATATCGCGCGCTAGTTTGAGAGGTGTTTGGCCGCCATACTGCACAATGACGCCGTATGGTTTCTCAATCTGGATGACATTTCTTACATCTTCAGATGTTAGAGGCTCGAAATACAAACGGTCGGCAGTATCGTAATCAGTCGAAACTGTTTCCGGATTGCAGTTCATCAAGATTGATTCAATCCCAAGCTCTTCAAGCGCAAATGCTGCCTGGCAGCAACAATCATCAAACTCGATACCCTGTCCGATGCGAATCGGACCACCCCCAAGAATCAGCACTTTCTTATTTTGTGTTGGATTCGCTTCACATTGCGTAGCATACGTTGAATACAGATAAGGAGTTCTTGCAGGAAACTCTGCAGCACATGTGTCCACCCGATTGAATACGGGGATGATCCCCCACTCCTCTCGCCGTTTGCGAATATCATTTGGTCCTGCATAAATAAGACGGCCGATCTGTTCATCAGAAAACCCCCACTCCTTCGCCCGACGTAATAATTTCACAGTAGTTTTTTCAAGATCGGTATTTGCAAGTTGCAGTTCGCATTCCACAATCTGTCTCAATTGTTCGATGAACCAGGAATCAATACCGGTCATGCGGTAGAGTTCTTCAACCGACAATCCCTGCAGCAGCGCTTCGCGGATATAGAAAACTCGATCCCACATTGGAATGCGCAACTGGGCGATAATCCTTTCACGATCGAGCTTGATTTTATCCAGGCCCGTTTCAAGGCCGGCAATTCCAAGATCAAGTGAGCGCAGCGCTTTCTGGAATGCCTGTTTGAAAGTTGAACCGATTGCCATCACTTCCCCGACTGATTTCATGGAAGTCGTGAGCAATGATTCAGACCGCGGGAACTTCGCAAAGTCCCAGCGTGGAATCTTGACCACGACGTAGTCGATCGTCGGCTCGAACGAGGCGAGGGTTTCGCCAGTGATATCATTGGGAATTTCATCAAGCGTCAATCCCACAGCAAGCAAAGCGGCAATCTTCGCGATAGGAAATCCGGTTGCTTTGCTGGCCAAGGCTGAGCTCCGACTGACGCGTGGATTCATTTCGATAACCAGCATCTCACCCGTTTCAGGATGCACTGCAAACTGAACATTGCTGCCTCCGGTTTCCACCCCCACCGCTCGGATCACCTCAAATGCGCGATCACGCATGAGTTGATATTCTCGATCCGTCAGCGTCATTGCCGGTGCTACCGTGATCGAATCTCCTGTATGTACTCCCATTGCATCAAGATTTTCGATTGAGCAGATGATCACTGCGTTGTCCGCTCTATCACGCATCACTTCAAGTTCAAATTCCTTCCATCCGATGATGCTGCGTTCGATAAGAACCTGATTTGTGGGAGAAAGATCCAATGCTTGCGCAAGCAGATTGTGGAATTCGTCGATGTTATATGCGATGCCGCCACCTTCCCCGCCGAGCGTATAGCTGGGACGAAGGATTGCAGGAAAGCCGATTCCATCCAGTATACGTTTCCCTTCTTCGAGATTGTGCGCGATTCCCCCCTCACAGACAGGAAGCCCGGCCTGGAGCATTGTCTGAGCAAACATCTGACGATCTTCTGCAATCTGCATCGCCTGCACACTCGCGCCGATGAGTTCCACGCCGTATTGCGCCAGCACACCGCGTTGATCAAGCTCAACTGAAAGATTAATTGCCGTTTGTCCGCCCACTGTGGGAAGAAGCGCATCTGGCCTTTCGCGTTCAATCACCTTTGCGATAATTTCCGGCTCAAGGGGTTCGATATACGTTGCATCAGCAAGTGCAGGATCAGTCATGATCGTCGCGGGATTCGAGTTGACCAGCACCACTCGATATCCCTCTGACTTGAGTGCCTTGATTGCCTGAGTACCGGAATAATCAAACTCACACGCCTGACCGATGACAATCGGCCCAGAGCCGAGAACGAGAATCGTCTCCAGGTCACAGCGTCGCGGCATGTACTTCTTCCCTGGATTGCTGCTTCGATTGTGACATGTGTGCATCCACCATCCTGCGAAATTTCATGAAGTGATACGATGCTTCTCGTGGTCCGGGGCCGGCTTCGGGATGATATTGCACCCCAAACGCATTGAGTTCCTCGTGCTCAATTGCTTCGATCGTATTGTCGTTGAGATTGATCTCTGTGATTTTCACGCCAGCCGGCAGTACATCGGCCACCGCAAAGCCGTGATTCTGGGCAGTGATATACACGCGTCCTCCATCAGGATGTCTCACTGGATGATTGCCACCACGGTGTCCAAACTTGAGCTTGTAGGTGCTGCCTCCAAGAGCCAGCGCCAGAATCTGATGACCGAGACAGATCCCGAAGATCGGGGATACTCCCAGCAATTCCCGTACAGTACCAATCGCTCCGGTCACAGCAGATGGATCGCCGGGACCGTTGGAGAGAAAAATGCCGTCAGGTTTGAGTGCAAGGATTCGCTTAGCTTCTGTCTGGGCCGGGACGACGGTCACGCGAAATCCCGCATGAACAAGATGACGCAGAATGCTGCGCTTGATACCAAAATCCAAGACCACAACATGATGCAGAGTACTCATTCCGGCTGTTGATGATCCAGACGGGTTGTAATCCAGCGGATTTCCTTCGTCCCACTGATATTTCTCGGTACATGTCACCACTGATGCAAGATCCAGACCGGTCATTACAGGTGCCTGGGCTAACTGTGTTTCAAGTTCATCGCGCGGGTAGTCAGCCGGTGCGATGACCCCCTTCATGGCACCCTGATTTCTTATGTATCTGGTGAGCGCGCGAGTATCAACACCGGTGAGACCGGGAATATTTGATTCTGCCAGAAAATCTGCGAGATTGCCTTGTGCTCTCCATGAACTTACTCTCGGTGAAAGTTCCCTAACCACAAGACCGGCAATCTGCGGCATACACGATTCGTTATCACGGTCATTAACACCGGTGTTACCGATTTGCGATGCGGTAAGAACCACAATCTGCCCCCGATAAGATGGATCGGTGATGATCTCCTGATAACCGGTTAAGCTTGTATTGAATACGACTTCAGCAATGACAGGTCCACCCCCTGCGAAGGCTATCCCTTCAAAGCAAGTCCCATCCTCAAGCAGAAGAATCGCGTCCATCGCTACCCCAGGTAAAAGGGATGTTCCTGTATCCTGGGCTCGCATCCTAAGCGCATTCTTCACTGCCGTCCAATTGTCTTCATTTGCGGGTATGCCGAAGCCGGATCATTTGATCCTGATCGCCTTATGTATCTTTCCTACCAGACCCTTGTATTATCTGCTTCAAACTGATATAAAGCGTTTGATCAACATGCCGTGGGGTATGTTTTCGTGTGTTACACAGTCAATCCGTCACTGTTTGGGGAATGCTGTGGGACGAATGGACATACCAAAACGATTGAAGGAATGGGATGGGTGACATCATTTGCGCGCCGTCTGGGAGCCCGCAACAGAAGGTCACTCCTATCGCCTTGTCGTCATCCTGCGTCATCTCATGCTCACCACAGGCAGTTTCGATATCGAGTGTCTCTACATACGCGATGAAGTTTGTGATCTATACATATGAGGGAATAATGTGATGCCGAATAATTACTATCAAATTAATCTTGAGGTCAACAAGGATCCTCTCGATCTGCGGGACTATATGTACGAAGGTAGCTTGGTTGAATTACCAAGGTGGCTTGACAATCGGGGCGGTGTACCGTTCATTCTCGATCAAGGCACGGAAGGCGCCTGCACCGGTTTTGGCCTTGCTGCTTTTGTCAACTTCCTCCTGCATAATCGTAGCGGAACTGAACAACTCAAAAAGCCCAACGGAGCCAGCGCTCGAATGCTCTACCAACTCGCCAAACGTTACGATGAATGGCCCGGCGATGATTACGAAGGCTCAAGCATACGTGGAGCAATGAAAGGTTGGCATAATCATGGTGTATGTCGTGAGTCGCTCTGGCCATACCGTTCAGAGGACAACAACACAAGGGGTCGGTTGACCGCTAATCGACAACTCGATGCGCTCGAACGCCCGCTGGGGAATTACTTCCGTGTACGCCACCTTCATCTTGACCACATGCATAGCGCGCTGGTTGAGGCAGGCATCCTTTACGCCAGTGCATCCGTGCATAAGGGGTGGTTTGATCCGGATCAAACCACCGGTGAAATTCAATTCCATCCAGTAGTCGAAGGAGGACATGCATTTGCAATTGTGGGATATGACGAAACCGGATTCTGGATTCAAAATTCATGGGATCGCGATTGGGGACTCAACGGCTTCGGGCATCTCACTTACGATGATTGGCTGCAAAACGGCTACGACTGCTGGGTGGCGCGCATGGGGGTGACAACACGCAGTGTTGCATTGGAGAAAGGTGTGGGAGGGCAGATGGGGAGGGCGTTGACATTTAACTACCTGCCTCACGAAGCTGCCGTACTCGCGCAGATCAAACCACACTATGTGAATCTTGAGAATGACGGCGAACTCTCCGATTCAGGAAACTATCAAACCGATGAACAGGATGTTCGCGAACTGTTTTCAAAGCACATCCCCCAAACAGCAGAATCCTGGAATAGCACGCCGCGTATCGTGCTTTATGCCCACGGTGGATTGAACGATGAAAAAGCGTCGGCAGCCCGCATCAGCAGCCTGCTGCCATATTTCCTGGGTAACGAGATCTACCCGATTCATTTCATGTGGGAGACAGGGATCTGGGAAACTTTGAAAGCTATTGTCACCGACGTATTCCGCCACAAGCGCTTCGGCGGTATTTGGGATTCCGTTAAAGATCGCTTCAAGGATTTGGCTGATGATGCAATTGAATTGGCTGTTCGAGGACCCGGTCGACCCATCTGGGCTCAGATGAAGGACAATGCAGAACGCGCCAGTCTAAAAGATCATGGCGCTGATTACCTCGCCGGCCAACTTGCCACATATAAAGAAAACGGCGGGAAATTCGAACTCCACCTCGTCGGCTATAGTGCCGGGAGCATCCTGTTGGCGCATTTCCTTCCCATTCTCGATCAGTGGGGATTGAGGGCGAAATCACTTACGCTCTTCGCTCCCGCCTGTACTACGAAATTGTGCCGCGATAATATCCTCCCCAGCCTGGGGCGCAATGGGTGCGTTGATCGGTTGACAATCTTCAACCTCAAAGACGAAGCAGAGCAGGATGACTCAGTCGCATCGGTTTACAACAAGAGTCTGCTCTACCTCGTATCCAGAGCTTTTGAGCGAAAAGTCAAAGACAAGAATGATGATGGAAGATCCAAACGCCATCATCCACTGCTCGGCATGGAAAAACATATTGAGGAGGATATTGAAATCACGAACGTGCTGGAGAAACCTGTAAAGAAGAGCAAATCGACCGTCATCTACTCCAAAGGCGGACCAAAGGTACGACTCGCTTCCCGCAGCACAACGCACGGAGGATTTGACAACGATCCCGATACACTCAATTCGACACTGCGCATCATCCGAGGCAACAACAGGCTCTTAAAGTCAATTAATCACTCCAAGAATGAGGTGCATTAATACCCAACTCACGAGCAAAAAAACCAGATCTATGAAATCGTGATTGTCATTGGATATATGCGTCCGATAACACGCTATAAGTGATGAATGTCCCTGTTGTATGCCGATGCTCTCTATCGCGGCGGAGCCGCCCAACCAAACAACCCAATCCCCTCTAGTTGTAGGAATATGGACTTGGGGTGTGGCGGCCATCAAGGTTCCGCGTTGTGATTCATCACCACTACGTGCCTGAGGCTATCAAGAATTGTCGGATGTGTACGGCAATATGATAACACCAAAGGTCTGAGAACTGGTCGCCGCACTCCTTCTAAATATTCTATTTTTTAATTCTCATGGGTTGATTAAGCACTCATTGCTCGTCGGAGACTATCCTCGGCATGGCGGAGCTTTCTGTAGTATGTGGAACGCGACACTCCCTCCTCACGCTGCGTATCTATTCTATCTTTTCCACTGTGGTGCTTTGTGAATATTCGACGTTCCTGATCATCGTGAATCTTGTTCAGGACAGGTTGAATGTCCCTGCGTAGCACTAATAATGGCACTCCATCCAAACCAGATGCCTCAGCCTCTTTATCATCAAAATCTGAATCAGTTGCTTTTTTTCGATGCCGAGTTGCTCTTCGCCCGAGATCGATAATGCGTCGTACGATGATTTTTCTAAGGCGATACCACTTTGTGTGCAAAGGAACTTCACCCTCTGCTTCTGGATTCGGGTGGATATAATGTTGCCAGTATGCCGTGAGGCTATCTTGAATAACAATTTCCCTATCCGTTATATTGAGGTCATATCGCACCCCAATATGTTCAAACGAGAGTTTTAATGCCTCGTATAGCTCTGGATCTTCATAAAAGTCGCGGATGCGACATTCCCAAAAGACCTCTTGACTATTCATAACTAGGGCTCCCGTATGTGTCCAGGCCCTTTGTAAATCACATGCCAACAACGATCATCAATCAAATGGCATGAAACTAATGGAATTCCCCCCAAGCAGTCACCACTGCTTGGGGGAGTTAAAGATCATAGGTCAAATGTACTGGATGTTTGCATTTCTGCAAAGGATTGTTCTAAATATAGTTGGTTGAAAAGAGTTCGCATCCGTGAATCCATTCTTTCTTTATTAACCATTTCATCAAGGTGCTTCCAAAAGATCTCCAGTTTTTGTTCGTCGGGGATTTGATCATCCCCGCCAGATTCTTGCAAGGATTGTCGAAATCGATGCACGAGTTCTTCTACGTGTTTAAGTTCTTCTTCTGTCGCGTCATTGATGGCCCATGGCAACTGCAGCACCGTTGAGGTGATTACAGTCTCCGTGGTCTGGTTGTTGATCGTTTCCTCCGCTATTCCCTGCTCCAGCCTTTGTTGTGTGGTGCTTTGTGTCATTTTGCGAAGGCTCAGTACTGGTGCGAGGTGAGTGATAAGCTACGGTTGCGTCATGCATTCCGTGGTCTTGGTGTTCCAACTGGGGGCTTTTCCTGACTGCCCCATCGTTATCATAAAGTACTCTCGGGTCATTGCCGTTGCAACCGGCTTCTCTGTTTTGCTTACTCATCTTTCTACCTTTCAATATGTTGTCTGTATCTATATAAACTTGGATCAGCATGTTGATTCTCAAGAAAATGCGGTTTTTGGGAAAATAGTGTCAAAAGTAAAACCCCACACACAATCTAACAAATCCCTAACGAATCACGCGGCCAAATGCACTGATGCTTGCAGGGGTGGCGGACCTTCAGATGGAATCAATGAAGCAGCTACCGAAGGCATCTGGAAGTCGTTTATCGAACGTAGCGACGTGTAGCAGAAGTGTTCATTCTTGAGTTGGTTCAGCGCGTGACGGAGGTAACTCAAGGATTGTTCGTGTGGTACATCGATGAATGCCTCGAGACGGAGGGTTGCATCTGATATATCTGAGTGTTTCAAATGACGTGACCACAGGTGTGTGAGGTTCACTTTGCCGTCGGAACATGTGTGCAGGAACGGTTCGAGTGCTGTTGGTTTGCCGACGATGAGAGCTGCATGGGTACCAATTTGGTACGATGGATCGTGTGCATCAGTGATTATTGGTTTTGTGGGCGATGGGAATTTCTCAATCCAGTTCTCAGCCAAGCGCTCGTGAGCTTCTGCAGATGCCACTACAACAAAGGAAATTGTTGCATGTCCAGCGCCATTTCCAACAGCGGTGCATGCTACAGGTTGGGCTTTATGCTCCGTGAAGTAATTATGTATCTGCCATGCTTCTCCTGTTTTGTCCTCAACGATCGCGTCATAAACGTGTGCTGCATGTTGGTGATTCATCCAGCTGATTGGATGCATTCCACAAAGATGCAGAGGAACATTCGAGTGTAATTGATCTGCGGAGCGCATTCTGATGTAAGCGTGCGTCTCGCTGTACAAATTATCAAGTTCCTGATGGAGACGTGAACGCTGTTCGGAATGTGGAATGTCAGCTAAAATTTCGATCTTCGCAACGTCACCAAGTGGATGTTGAAGAATACCAGCGAAACAGCTGGTGATATTGATATTCAATTCTTCAAAAAGCCGACCAAAGATGCGAATGGGGAGTTTGTGTAGTGGATCAGGCCCAACAAATTCCAGGTAATCTGTCCCTGCCCGTCCACGATCAAAGCGCTCACCCTGGAGTGGGGCAATATGCCGATCACGGGAGGGGCGATGCCAATCTAGTTGATCTGCACCAATTTCAGCTTCTGGACCAACCAGAACAAGTGTCGCATGAGCATATCCATCATCGCCAACAGATGCTTGAAACTGCGGTCTGAGGTGAGTACCAGACTTCTTTTCGATCTGATGAAATGTATTTGCCCCAAAGCCAAGGTGATCAGGTGTTGACTGAAAGAGTTCTGCAATTTGTGTTCTGGACATCGTATTTCTCCATTCTGATGTTGGGGATATTGAAGTGTGTCTTCGTTATCCAATACACGCAGAAATAGAGGAATAATCTCACCCAAATTGAAATTTTCTCGGAATATCAACAACACCTTATGAATGTGACTGAATAGATGTTGTTCCGTAGAGGTGCCCGTTTGAGTAAAACTATGGGAATCCCCACATCGAGAAGTTGCTGCACAATAAATCACAAATTTCATTTCTTTGACCAAACAACTCTGGCCGTTTGCAGATGATCTGATCCCACCTCCCCAGATTGTGGGAGTCAACTTTTTTCCTCCGCTTGGACGTTAGCAACTTGCCATCATTCAATTTCTTACAGATCAAACAACTCTCTAAAAACTCAGGAATATTCCATTTCAAACACCTTATTGCAACTCGTTTTCAACAACCGGTACATCCATCCGTAATATCGCGATAAAAATCACGATTGAGATAAATTCGCAATCATGAATCTATCACATTGCTTTCTATTTCTATCACAAAGTTCAGAGCGAGATGTTTTTCGAAACATACTTGTGGATCGAAAAATCTTGACAGAATATCTGTAACTGATAGCCTGAGTTGAAATTCAAGATCTTTACACGATCAACAACAAGAAGCTATTGCGGGACAAAGCCTCATGAACGAAAGCGCAAAACCCGTTCTGGTCATTGGTGGGGGCATCGCGGGGATGACAGCCGCAGTTGAAGTTGCTGAAGTCGGGTACCCCGTCATCATTGTTGAAAAGGAAGCGTATCTTGGTGGGCGGGTGATGCGCACACATCAGTATTTCCCCAAGATGTGTCCGCCAACCTGCGGATTTGAAATCAACATTCGCAGGATCAGGCAAAACCCTAGAATTTCAGTTCACACGCTTGCCACAGTTGAGGAAATATCAGGCAACGTGGGAAAATTCAGAGCCAGGGTCAAACTGAATCCGCGGTATGTCACCGGTGAGCACTCAATTGACGATTCCATCACGGAAAAACTCACTTCAGAACGAGACAACGATTTCAATCTGGGACTGGACAAAACCAAAGCGCTCTACCTGCCGCACAAAATGGCATATCCACATGAATATGTGCTTGATCGCGAAGCGCTGAGCGCAGCAGAAACGGACACACTCACAGAAATCTGTCCCGACGGTGCGATTGATCTTGATATGAAAGAGGAAGAGCTTGAAATCGATGTCGGCGCGGTCATCGTGGCTACCGGCTGGCGTCCCTATGATGCCACTAGGCTCGACAATCTCGGCTACGGGCAGTTTTCCAACGTGGTTACCAACGTCATGATGGAACGTATCGCCTCGTCGGATGGTCCTACCGGGGGAGAAATTGTACGCCCATCAGACGGCAATACGGCAGAAAACGTCGCTTTCGTCCAGTGCGCTGGATCGAGGGATGAGAATCACCTCCCCTACTGTTCCGCGGTCTGCTGCATGGGTTCACTCAAGCAGGTTCGCTATCTCAGAGAACAGAACGAAAATGCCAAAGCCACGGTTTTCTACATCGACATTCGCACAATAGGCAGACTGGAAAAATTCTATTATGACATGCTGGATGATTCAAATGTTTCGTTTGTCAAGGGCAAGGTGGCAAAGATCAATGAGGACTCTGCAAGCGGTAATCTGACCCTGGATGTTGAAGACACGTTGGCGCGCGAAACACATCACGATCATTTTGACATGGTGGTTCTGGCAACAGGTGTGGTTCCCAACTCCGCCGATACCCCGATTCCCCTTGACCTGAAATATGATGAGTACGGCTTCATTGATGGTGCAACCGATATCGACGGCGTATTTGCCGCCGGCTGCACAAGACATCCATGTGATGTCGCTCGTTCCACAAAAGATGCAACCGCAGCAGCACTCAAGGCAATTCAGTGCCTGAACAGAGGATGATGATCTCATGGAAGACAAGACCGGCGTCTTCATTTGCACTGGCTATGGAATCGCAGAAGCGCTCGATATCGAGGCTTTATGCAAAGTAGTCACTGACGATTGCAGTGTTCCATTCTGCAAAACCGTGGAGTCCTGCGAAGGGGCTTCACTGCAATCGATCATCGAGGAAATCAAAAACGAAAGTCTGAATCGGGTGATCATTGCAGGAATTTCACGGCGACAATATGCCGATCACCTGTTCCCCGATGATGTCATTGTGGAGATGATTGCGCTGCGTGAGCATGTCGTCTGGTGTCAACCACCCGGAGAAGAAGATACACAAATGATGGCGGAGGATTATCTCCGCATGTACATCACCAAAGTCCAGAAAATGCAGGTTCTGGAACCATTCCAGTCCGAAGAGGAAATCAATAAAAGCATTCTCGTCGTCGGCGGCGGTATCACCGGCATAACTGCTGCTCTGGAAGCCGCTAACGCAGGCTACGAAGTCCAACTCATCGAAAAGACCGAACAACTGGGGGGCTGGCTCGCAAAACAACACAAATCGATCCCGACAAAAGCCCCCTTCCGAGACTTGGAAGAGACCGGTATCGACGAACTCATCACACAGATAAATGATAACCCGCGCATCACAGTACACACTTCCGCCAACAACAGCAGCATCTCCGGTGCACCCGGTCTCTTCGATGTCACTTTGACCTCAACAGGAAATGGTCAACCCGAAGGTGAAAAGATCGACTCATTCCGAGTTGGCAGTATTATTCAGGCAACCGGCTGGAAACCAACCGATCCACGAGATCATCTGGAGTATGGCAAGGTTGAAGATGTCATTCGCAACGTTGATCTGGAAGAGATCATCAAAGAACACGGCCGGATTATTCGCCCATCCGACGGCAAGGAAGTCAAAAGCATTGCGTTTATTCAATGCGGTGGTTCGCGAGCAAAGGAACATCACTCCTACTGCTCATCGATATGCTGCCTTACGTCACTCAAACAGGCCATGTACCTGCGTGAGAGTGATGACGACGCCAAGGCATATATCTTTTATGAATTCATGCGCACTCCCGGCCTGTATGAAGATTTTTATCGCCGAGCCCAGGACGATCCCGGAGTGTTCCTGACCAGGGGAGAAGTCGCAGAAGTCACTCGCAACGGCGAAGGCCAACTTGTCCTCACAGCGCAGGACACCATGCTTGCCGAGGAGATACAGGTCAAGGTTGACATGGTGGTACTCGCCGCCGGTATGATCCCCAACGCTGCCGACGGTGAAGCAATTCGGGCACTGGCCGATGCCAAGATCACCATCGCCAAAGGGGAATCCGAAGCGCAACAGCAGGCTGCGGAAGAAAAGGTCGAGCAGCTCAAACACCATGAAGGAACGGAAATCCTGAATCTGAACTATCGACAGGGACCTGACCTGCCGAGCCTTGAATATGGATTCCCGGATTCACACTTCATTTGCTTCCCCTACGAAAGTCGACGCACCGGAATCTACCCAGCCGGTAGTGTTCGCCAGCCGATGGATGGATCAGGAAGCAGAGAAGATGCAACCGGGGCGGCGTTGAAAGCGATCCAATGTGTCGAGATGACTTCCCGTGGTGAAGCCGTGCATCCCCGTGCGGGCGATAAATCCTATCCGGACTTCAATCTGCAACGATGTACTCAGTGCAAACGCTGCACTGAGGAGTGTCCTTTCGGTGTGCTCAATGAGGATGAAAAAGGCACACCACTGCTCCAGGCTACGCGGTGTCGTCGCTGCGGTGTATGCATGGGTGCCTGCCCTGAACGCATCGTTTCCTTCAGGGATTACTCCGTGGATATCGTGGGATCGATGATCAAGGCAATCGAAGTACCGGATGAGTACGAAGAAAAACCGAGGATCCTGGCGCTGCTCTGTGAAAACGATGCAATACCGGCAATGGATCTGGCGGGACAACACCGCCTTCAATCCAATCCGTTCGTCCGCGTTGTCCCGGTTCGATGTCTCGGATCAGTCAATTTTGTGTGGATCACGGAAGCCATATCGGCCGGCTATGACGGCGTCATTCTAATCGGTTGCAAGTACGGAGATGATTACCAATGTCACTTCATCAAGGGAAGCGAGATCGCCTCGGCCCGTAGTGACAATATCAGAGAAAAACTGGAACAAATGGCGATGGAGAACGAACGCGTCGAACTCCATCAGCTTCAAATATCAGAGTATGAAAGAATTCCGGAGATCTTTAATAAGTTCATGGAGGTGATTGAGGAGTACGGCATGAATCCCTTCAAGGGCATGTAACATAAAGGAGCATCCGGAGGTACATCATGACGAAACCCGCTGTGCATCACTGCAACGTGTGCAGGAGATTCATACAATGACTACTCCTTTGGCCGATAGCGGAAAACCGATCCTGGTTGAGCCGGATCTGGACTTCATCCGGGCAATCCGGGATCACGGCGGAGATTCACTCAAGAAATGTATCCAGTGTGGTACGTGCTCTGCAACCTGCACCATCACTCCTGATCACGATCCCTTCCCCCGGAAGGAAATTGCCTGGGCTAACTGGGGGATGAAAGAACGACTCTTTGCCTCCCCTGATATTTGGCGCTGTTATCAATGTAATGATTGCTCAGTCAGGTGTCCGCGTGATGCAAGACCGGGTGATATTCTCAACATTGTCCGACGTGAGTGCATACAGCATTATGCATTTCCCAGGTTTCTCGGTCGATGGTTGAATCAACCTCACCACATTCCCTTATTGCTCGGCATTCCCGCAGCCCTTCTTGCCCTTACTATGGTGGTAAGAGATCCGATAGAAAGTGTTTTGGGAATCGAAAAATACGACAGTCAGCATATTATCTATTCCTATTCCAGCCTGTTCCCCCATTGGGTACTCAACACGTTTTTCCTTTCGCTGACTGCGCTGGTGATCATCACGTTTGTTATTAGTGTCGCGCGTTTCTGGAGTGCGATGAAGGATGCTGCCTCTCACGAACGAATTGCCAAGCCCCAGAAAAATCTCTTCCCCAGCATCATGTCAGTGCTCAAAGCCGTCGTAAAACATGATAAGTTTAATTTGTGTGACGATGCGAAATCGAGATTCCTACCCCATTTTCTCCTGGTTTTTGGCTTCGTTTCCCTTGTTATTACTGTAACGTGGATGGTTACCGCAAGGTATAATCCCGTGATATTAATCGACTTCAAATACCCCCTTGCATTCCTGAATCCGTGGAAAATGCTGGCGAATGTGGGCGGTATTGCAATTACAGTCGGTTGCCTGCTGATGATTCGAGACCGCCTGAGAAACAGCGGAAGAGCCGGCTTTGGTAATTATTTTGACTGGTCGTTTTTATTAAATGTCTTAATCGTGGCGCTTACCGGTTTTGCAGCAGAACTCATGCACTATCTGCGGCTGGAACCGCATCGACACGTAGTTTACTTTGTCCACCTTGTCTTTGTGTTCACTCTCATTATCTATATGCCCTATACCAAATTTGCCCACATGGTGTATCGAACCGCCGCACTTGTATTCATCGAGCATTTCGGCATGAACTCAGACGAGCCAGATTCCCCGGCTGGTAATCGCAGCTGTGGCAAACCAGAGGTAATGGACGATGTTCAAGAAACTGCAACAGTATGATAAAGGCACGCGTTACGTTGCGCTTGTTGTGCTCGTCATATTGATCCCCCTTGCTTACAGCATTGTGAAGCCTATCTTTGCGCATAATGATCCGATCACAGAGGTATTTCTGGAAAAGCCTGATCCCTCACACACCAGTTGTGTAAGAGACACAACCTACATGCGACTCCATCACTGGGAACTCCTGACGAAAATCCGGGAGGAGGTCGTACGTTACGGGAACAGAACAATTGAAATTCGCGACGGGAAGAAGGAAGCAATTGGTCTCAATGATTGTCGCAATTGCCATACCAGCCGAGAACGATTCTGTGATCGCTGTCACAACGCTGTTAATCTCTATCCTGAATGTTGGGGGTGCCATTACTATCCGTAAGAAATCCACCGTTCTGGTGGTGCCTATATAAAAACACCCTCTCAGAAGGAGAGGCAAGATGAACAGAAGAGAATTCCTGGAAGCCGGCGGAGGCATACTTTTCGCAGGAGTATCCTGCGCCTATGCCGGACACCTGCTGACATCCTATGCGACAAAAACTACAGGCGAGGATAGCCCGGCATTCGGTAAAAAAATGGGGATGGTCATTGATGTCAACAAATGCCGAAAAGGATGCACGGAATGTCTTAAAGCATGCAAGGCTGAAAACAACATCGCGCAACCTGGAGATTCGAGGTGGGATGTCCATTGGATCAGGAAAGTCACGCTCAAGGATAAGAACAACACAAATGTTCCCGAGAAACCTGTTGTTCTATTGTGCAATCACTGCGACAAACCTCCCTGCGCGCAGGTCTGCCCGGTCCAGGCAACTTTCAAACGACCCGACGGAATCGTTATCGTCGATTATCACAGGTGCATTGGATGCAGGTATTGTGTGATTGCATGTCCCTACAACGCCCGGTACTTCAACTTCAAGGAGGCTGAAGTCTGGTCCAACAAGGGATATCCCAGAAGAACCCACGGCGTTGCCGAAGCATGTAATCTCTGCGCCCACCGTTTGGAAATAGGTGATGTTCCTGCATGTGTCGTAGCATGTCAGAACATCGGGGCGGGTGCAATAACTGTGGGTGACATGAACGATCCTGAGAGTGATATCTCAAAATTGATCGCAAACAATTCGACTAAGCGCATCAGAATGGATCTGGGTACGGAGCCAAAGGTGCATTATATCGGTCTGTAGATGTTTCTCTGTGAGGTGCCGCATGGAGGTTAAATTTGAAAGTGTTGAGGGGAGATCATTACAGTATTACCTGTTGCTGTTGGTACTTGCATTGATGGCCGCAGCAGGTGCTGCGGTTACATGGTGGGCCAGCATATCGGGACTGTGGATAACCGGAATGACCAACCGCATTCCGTGGGGCTTCCAGATCGTGATGGCGGTGTATTACATCGGTTTCTCTGAAGGATGTCTCGTCGTCGCCGGTTTGTATGGTGTTTTCGGGAAGCGTGAATACAAGCCATTTGTAAGAATCGCAGTTTACCTTGCCATGCTCTTTCTGATCGCAGGACTTCTATCGATCTTCACCGACCAGGGCAGGATGGACAGGGTATTTGTCGAACCATTCATCCATTTCAATCTCCAGTCGATGTTCTCGATCAATCCGATCTTGTATCTCGGTCACATCGTGATCTGTCTGATTTTTCTCGGGGCGTTATTCAAGGAAAAAGAAGGATTCACAAGAGTCATCGCTACACTTGCTTTTGCCTGGGCTTTTTGTGTCCACAGCGGTACGGGAGCGATTTTCGGTTACGGTGCGCGTGAGCTTTACGAATCGCCGATGCTTCCGGCAACCTTCGTGGCTGCAGCCATGGCATCCGGCATTGCCCTGATGATCGTCGTTATCGTCTCACTTTTTAAGATTACCAAACGACAGGTAGATGACGGCCTGATTCTGTGGCTGGGGAAACTCATGGCCGTCACGATTACCGTTGTCGTTTATTTCGTGTTCGTGGAAAATGCATACCGGGCTTACATCGTCGAGCTGCGCGAAGCGGCTCATTATTATTTGTTCGGCGGTTTCCACAGCATCTTGTTCTGGTTCGGGCTTGTACTCTGTGGAATGATCCTACCCATGCTGATTATCTTCAATCGGAAAACCGGACATTCCGTGCGCTGGGTTATCATTGCTTCGGTATTGGTACTCTTCGGAGTTCTGTGCGAAAGATATGTGATTGTCCTGCCCGGCCTGACACATCCTCCCGACCTCTTCCCCGGCATGGAAATCACGACCGTTCCCGGAATTAAAGTCGACGACGGCGTCGTCAGCTATTCGATCAGTTTTGTTGAAGTGGTTCAGGCACTGGGTGTCGTCGGTGTGATCGGCTTCCTGTTTGTGTTCGGATTAAAAGTACTCAAGCTGCTTCCAAACGAAGCACGAGTTCTCGATCACCACACACCAGCATCCTGATGAATCAATCCCGGTTCGTGCAAACGAACCCAAGTGGAATCTTTCCGGGAACACATAACGCTTTCCTGGAGGATAAACATGGGCAAGATCGTTCAACTGAAGGATGGATCAGAAGTTACGATCCGATCACTAACGAGAGATGATATTGATCGGTCACTCGCTTTTTTCCAGGATTTGCCTCGGGAAGAGCTGAACTATCTTCGCGGCGATCCTTCAAAACCTGGAATAGCAGAGCTGCGAATTCGTGAGATGGAGAATGGAGAGTGCAATCGTTTGATTGCTGTCATTGATGATCGAATCGTAGCTGAGGGTACACTGGAGATGACCGGACGAGACTGGACTTCTCATGTCGGTGATTTCAGGCTCATCGTTGCACCAGATTATCAACGCAAGGGCTTGGGCATGTTAATGGCTCATGAGCTCTATGCACTTGCCGCCCGATGCAAGCTGGAAAAACTGACCGTGACGATGATGAGTTCCCAATCCGCAGCACGCAACATCTTCCGCAAACTCGGCTTCCGCGAGGAATTCGTTATCCCCGACCATGTCAAAGATCAAGATGGCAAATATCAGGATCTGATCCTGTTGCGGTGTGATCTCAAGGCACTCCGGGCGGAATTGGGTACAGATTTCGGCGAATACAGCCGTATATGATCCTGTCAGACATTATCTATACAACACCATTACCTCAATTTGGGAGAGATGTTGTATGCGTGTGGAGCGTGTGTAGTTGTGTTGGAGAGATTGGGTAGGGGGATTAGTGTGGGGGGGGGGTTAGTCGCCGATGAGTTCTTTGATTTTCACGATGATATCTTCAGGATCGATCGGTTTATCAACGAACATGTTCGGCTTGACCACACCCTCTTCGCGCATCTTTTGAATCGTCTTTCTCAACGATTCTCTTAGTTCATCGTAAGGGGCGTCGAACGTTCCATCCTTCTTTTCATCCTGTTCGCTCAGAGAGCCGGCCACTCCGGTAACCATGATGACGGGCGTATCCTTGAAGTCTTCATCCTTCCGCAACTGTTTGAAAAGAACAAAGCCCGTGCGTTTCGGCATCATCACATCCAGAATCATGAGATCTGGTTTTTCAAGTTTGGCCTTCTCGTAACCCGCTTTACCGTCAGGAGCAGAAAACGCTTCGTAGCCGTTTTCCTCCAGCGCCAGCGTGAGGAACTTGACTACACTCGTATCATCATCAATGACCAGCACCTTCTTGGCCATCACGATCCTCCTTGTTCTGCCCCGAACCGGCTATCGGCAGCAGCATGCGAAACTCAGTCCAACAGCCGGGTTCAGAATCAACATTGATAGTCGCACCATGTAGGTTAACGATTCTCAGGGTGAGTGCCAGTCCCAGCCCTGTCCCCTTCTTCTTTTTCGTGCTGAAGAATGGTGTAAAAATGCTGGATTTGATTGCCTCGGTCATGCCCGGACCATTATCACGAATATCGATCGCAAGACTGCCCGTCTCCCGTTGATGGGTCACCTTCAGATCAATCTGCGGCGTCTCCTCCTCTTCATATTCCTTGGTCAGACACGCTTCCAGTGCGTTGGAAACTATATCCATAATAGCAGATTGAATAAGACTGGGATCACATTGAATTTCCGGCAAATCATCCGGAACATGTGTCTTGAACACGACACCGTTATCTGAAGCGTTCTGGGTGAAGACGTGTTCAACCCTGGAAACGATATCTCCCAGTAACACCGACTTCAGTTCCGGCTCCCATTCCTTCACGTACATCAGCAGGTTCTTGGAAAACTCTCGGATGCTCGCAATACCCTCAGCCACGATATCCCAGCCATCAGAGAGAATCTCCCAATCCTGTTTCTCGATCCCCTTGCGAACCATATACGACCCACCCGGCAACGCGTTCAGCATATTTTTCATCGTGTGTTGAATCGCAGTGAACGACTGGCCGATTGCCACATACTTTTCAGATTGAATCAATTTCTTTTGCAGATTCTTTTCATTCGTCACATCTTTGCTGATGCCGAATGTTCCAATGGGAAATCCGTGTGGCCCGCGGAGCCTGGAGAGCGTGAGGATGACTTCGCGTACTTGACCATCTTTTGCCAGGAAACGTGTTTCGTAGTTGATGACATTATCCGAATCCTGCAATTGGGCAATGGCTACATCCCGTTCCTGCGGATCAGCAAACAGCTTTTCAATCGGCTGGTCGATCACTTCCGCGCGTTCATATCCCAAAGCAGTTTCAGCCCCGGTGTTGAAGGTCTGGATCATGCCGGCTGGATTCACCGTGATAATGATATCTGCGGAACTTTCGACAATGCCTTCCAGGTAATTTCTGGCTTCGCGCAGATCGGTCAGCAGCAACTCCAGTTTGGAGGTCATTTCGTTGAACGAATCCGCCACGATCGAAAATTCATCCTTCCGTGACACGCTCATGCGATAACTCAGATCCCCCCGGGCAATCTTCATCATGCCGGCAATCAGGATTCTGATCGGTCTTTCCAGGAAATACCAGACGGTAAACCAGATTGCCAACGCTCCCACAGCTACAGCAATTGCCGCTACCACAATATTCGTTACCAGCCGATCACCCGCCAGTGTGTGTAGAACCATTGTCATCACCACCACCAGTATGGTGATCATGACAAATACAGCGCTCAGCTTCCAGACGATGATACTTCTACGAAACACGATCTACTCGATTCTGTCAGAGAAGAGCGACCAATTGACCTCCAGATCCTAAATTGAAATCCCCCCCCCGGCAACAACCACCATGATTCACATCGATCCGATATCCCAGCGAGCCGGGCTGTCCTCGGTGTCGAAATTATTGTGAGTATCAATCATCTTCTTCGTTTGAACGCCTGCAAGCGCTACATAACAACACTTAGGATGGTTCATATAGTCGTTCTAGGGAAGCCGGGGCCGTGGAAGGCCCGGCTCGCAACATTTCGTCATGCTATCCGTGATTGATTCCCGTGGAGTCCCTTTCGCTTGGCTTACTTTATGCTTTGTGAGTAAGATGGAATTGAGGGGCCGGTAGCTCAGCGGCCTAGAGCGAACGACTCATAATCGTTTAGACGTCGGTTCGAATCCGACCCGGCCCATTGACCTCAACGGCAACTGCATCCACACAGCGCGTGTTTTCCCCTACCCTGTCACGCTCCACGTATGACCGTAAACACCAGGTAAACAACATAGCAGAGCACCAGGAACACCCCCTCAACGCGGGTGATGCGCTGCTGACTGGTCAGTGCAATCGGCAGCAGGATCAGTGTCAGCCCGAGCATGATCCCAAGATCCCAGTAGGCCCAGGGTAGTGGCGCTGGTATCGGCTTGACCAGCGAGGTTAATCCCAACACCAGCAGGATATTGAAGAGGTTGGAACCGACAATATTCCCCACTGCCAGGTCGCTGTGACCTTTGCGGCAAGCGATGATCGATGTGGCCACCTCCGGCATGCTCGTGGCCAGCGCGACTATGGTCAACCCGATGACCGCTTTGGAAATCCCCAACCACTCCGCCACCCCCACTGCTCCTGCCTCCGCCAAACTTCCCCCAAAAACCAGCGCACCCAAACCCACCATGAACATGATGATCGCAGGGAACAGTCGATGCGGAGATTCATCCTCGGCAAGTTCTTTGGCCTCGGTTGTCATTGGGTCCGTCTGGTCTTTTTTCCCCATGCGGTACCACAACCACGTGAAGATGATAAACAGAAACAGCATTGCCAGGCCGTCGAGAAGTCCGAAGCCCGGATTCCCTTCTTCCACTGCCGTGGCGGGCAACCAGCACAAGAAAACCATAACGATGCTGATCAGGATCAGTAGAGGCAATTCAACCCTCAACACGCGACTGTGGACGATCAGCGGTGCGATCAGCGATGCCAGGCCGAGCACCAGCGCGATGTTGGCGATGTTTGAACCGACGACGTTGCCAAAGCTCAACTCACTGTTACCACGAGTGGCCGCGATGACATTGAAAAATAATTCCGGTGCGCTGGTCCCAAAGGCGACGATGGTCAGTCCGATCAGCAGCGTCGACCACTTCAGCCAGCGGGCAATACGAACCGATCCCTCCACCAGCATGTGTCCCCCCCACAACAGGACGATCATCCCCAGAACGAACGTTACCGGCGCGGTCAGCGTATCAAGCAAAATCTGCTGGAGTTGAGACATGAGCAGGCGATTGTAATCACCGAAATCCATATGTGTTGGGATGTGGTGGTGATTTGACTGTCTGCTTATCCTTCAGTTACTACAGTGAAGTACCTTTCCGGTCCGAGATTGCAGATATGCCCGGCCAGTCCGACAAATCCACTACCCTGCAAACTCTACTGCAACAGGCAGCTCAGGGTGATGAACTTGCCTGGCGCGATATCGTCCAGCAGTTCACGCCCCGGGTGTACGGCCTGATCAGGGCACATTGCGGCGATGGAGAGCTGGCTGAGGAAATTACGCAATCGACATTCTGCACGATTGCAGCCAAGATCGGGCAGTACACCGAAGCGGGTCGATTCGAACCCTGGCTCTTCCGGATAGCCATGAATCGCCTCCGGGACGAGATGCGAAGAAGGAAACGTCAGGCCAGACCGGTTGAAAGTCAGGCGCTGATCGGTCTGGCAGGGGCTGAGGAAATGCCTCAAGCGGAGGATTCGATTGATGAAACGACACGCCGGAGCCTCCAGGATGCCCTGACGCGATTATCGGAGGAGGATCAACGGATTATTCACCTACGCCATTTTGGGGGATTGAGCTTCCGTCAGATCGCTGAGCTTCTGGATCAGCCTCTGGGGACGGTTCTGGCCCGTCAGCATCGAGCATTGAAGAAACTCAAGGACTTTATCGGTACGCCGCCTGGAGATGAATACATCTGATGTTTGACAGGAGTTGTGAGCAATGAACCCAGATTTCGTGCGTTGTACCCCGTGCCAAGGGCTGCCAGTATGAAAATGCCACCTTTACATCACTCCCCCCACCCGAAACCACCTGCGGTTTCGGACCCTCTACCGAGTGACTATCCCGAAGATCTGATCTCTCTGGATGCTCAGATATCGCAGATGGCTGCGGAGCAGAATCTGCCAGAAGGATTGACAGATCGTGTTTTCGCAGCATCTCGCGTCCATCTGGCTGCCTCTGACGATCGTACTGCAACAATCCCGGATCGGCTCCACAGGCCGCACTTTGGGGTACGGGTTCTGCGAACCATGTGGAGTGGTCGACTGGCCATGGCTGCCTCTCTGGCGGTTGCATTTCTCACGACCATCATGCTCATGCGTTTGCCCCTGACGAAAATGGAAACCGCAATCCCTGCGACAGTGCTGGTAAGCGACCTGGATTGGCCGGATGGTGAACCGGTTTTCATTGAAGATGAGGTGGCGTATTTATTTGAGACTGAAGATCTCACCTCTCACGACAATTTAGCGGATGATATCCAATCCATCCTGGCTGAGTTAGAGATGTAAATACCACATACTGGGTGTTCGCCATGACCAAACGATGTGCTCAGATTTCATTGTTCCTGGCGTGGGGGGTGATACTCGCTGCTCTCATCCTTGCTAGTGGTGAATCTGCCACCGTGCCGTTACACGATCACGCTGACCTGTCTATCACAGCGAGCGCGGGAGCAGATGAAGTGGAAGCGACTCCAACTCCTCAGCAAAACCGCCGGGAAACGTTGTTCAGCCAATGGCGTCGAGGTGAATCTTCGTTTCGCTCCCTGCGTATGCCCCATTCAGCAGAACATCGTTCCTATCGTGAGCTTACACCGGAACTGCTGGATGAGTGCCTGGAAGTCGCCGCTGAGATTTTCCCTTCAATGGCCAAGTCGCTCCAAGCGCAGCGTGAAAAGGACTCTACGGGGCTGGAGCGACAGATACGCCGCCGAGCCGCCTGGCTCCTGCCACTGGTGGAATTGAAGCATCGTGATCCGGATCTATATGAACTGAAGCTGTTTGAGTTGAAGGCCGATGCGCAAATCAATGCAATCGCACAGAATTTGCGTGAAGCACTGGAAAATGGAAACACTGCAGAGGCTGAACAACTGGAAGAACAACTCCGGACACTGTTGCGCTTCCAGGGAGCACTGCTTCTGCAATCGCGGGAAGATTATATTTGCCGTCTCCAGGAACACATTGAACAGCTCCAGGAGCAATTGCAGATCGACCGTGACAACTTCGATGAGCAAATCGAGCAGCGCATCCAGGACTTGATTCAGGATGATAGTCCTCGGCGAGGGTTGATGAACTCGATGCGATCGCATCCTTCACGATCGTTCGTACCCTGAAAAGGCAACATACAACATTACCTTGAAAATGGTGGCACAGCCGTCTCGGCTGTGTACGCATGGGGTGACAGGCAAGATACTGGTTTTACCCGAAGCTCCATTCTGAACGAAGTATCAAATATCTCCTCTCCGATACATCGTTGTTGCAAAGCTTGCGGTACCATACCGGCCGTGACACGTGCACCACAAGAACCATTACCACGAGGTAAATCGCAGCGGTTTACACGATCGATCACCGGCTGGTTTGGCGGGGGATTGGTCTTCATCATGATATTAGCGTGCATGCTCTCCCTGCCGTTTACGTTTGGGCGGAGTATTCCCACAGGTGGAGCATCCGACGATACAGGTCGCCTCACCTGGCCGCGCCGTTTTGAACGCACTGATCTTGAGGCTGCCCTGCTTCCACCTTCGTGGGCTCCCAAAGCGGATGATGAACGTCAACAACTGGAGATACTGACAGAATCACGCGGGAGCAAATCCATCTATCTCTTCGGTACGGATACGCTGGGTCGGGATATGCTGACGCGCTGTCTAGCGGGAGGGGGTATAAGCCTGGGCGTCGGAATAGCAGCCGCAATCATCTCCGTATTCATCGGCACGCTCTACGGCACAATCTCCGGTTACCTCGGGGGTCGTATCGACTCATTGATGATGCGCATCGTCGATGTTCTCTATGGACTTCCCTACATCCTGCTGGTTGTCTTGTTAACCGTCGCCGTTGAAGGATTTGTGGACAACCTCGGTTACGAACTTTCACCGGTTGCGAATCAGTTTGTCAATCTGTTGACATTGCTCGTTGCCATCGGTGGTGTGAGTTGGCTGACACTGGCACGCGTGATTCGTGGACAGGTGCTCAGCCTCAAACAGCAACCATTCATGGAAGCATGCCGGGCAATTGGCGTTTCCCGCCGACGACAATTTCTGCGGCACCTGCTCCCCAATCTCATGGGACCGATCATCGTCTACGCTACTCTCACTGTCCCGTCAGCCATCCTTTCCGAATCGTTTCTCAGCTTTCTGGGGATCGGTGTCAGGGAACCACTCCCCAGTTGGGGCAACCTCGCCGCATCTGGCCTGAATGAATTGAACATTGTGCGCAGTCGATGGTGGCTGCTTTTCTGGCCGTGCTTCCTGGTTGGATTGACGTTGCTGTCCATGAATTTTATGGGAGAGGCGTTGCGTGAGGCATTTGATCCAAAACGCCGCTCCGCTGAATTCTGACATGTCTTTTCGACATTTCAGCAAGAATCTTCCATGTCAACCCATAGCGCAGCTACAATAAGTCTGCCCAAGAGCCCGGCACGCCCCCATTTACACCAGGAATCCACCATGTGGAAAATGACATTGCGGTTCATTGTAATTTTTGCGTTGTTGGGGCCTGGCTGCTTCGCACTGGCTGGCAATCAGAATCCACCTCGGACTCGGTATGACAATCACTATGTCATTCAGGTGAATCCTCAATCGCAGCATGAGATTAATTACCTCAATGATCTTGGTGCCATCCTGCTGAGTTGTCACGAAGGTTGTGGACCGACTGATTATGTCGTACATCGTGACCTGCTGGCAGATATCACAGCGGCGGGAATTAATTTCCTTATTCATAATGTGGATCTGCAAGCAGAAATTGATGCTGAGCAAGCCCGGCTCTCTGCGCGTGGATCAACTGATCCCCGAGATGAACAATGGTTTGAAGATTTCAAAACTTTCGATGAAATCGTGGACCGCCTCAATGCCTGGGTAATCGATTACCCCCAACTTGTCTCTCTGATCGACATCGGCGATTCAATTGAAGGACGCGATATCTGGGCTTTGCGTATCTCAGGCTCACCGGATCCCAAACCCGGTGTGCTCTACAACGGAACGCAACATGCCCGTGAGTGGATCAGCCCCATGATGAATATGTTTCTTGCGGAGCATCTCATCGAGAGGTATGAGACTGATCCACAAATCCGTCATCTGGTTGATCATCTGGAAATTTACATCGTTCCCGTAGTCAATCCCGATGGCTATGTGTACTCCTGGACACACAATCGTCTCTGGCGCAAGAATCGACGCGATAATCCCGGTACATCATGTGACGGCGTTGATCCGAACCGCAACTGGGGAGTTGCCTGGGGTGAGATCGGCAGCAGCGGCAGCCCATGCAGCCAGGTCTATCACGGAACAGCGCCATTTTCAGAACCGGAAACTCAGGCAATGCGCGATTTTTATTTCGCACACCCCCTGATCATCTCCAATATCGATTTTCATTCTTATTCCCAACTCATCCTTTGGCCGTATGGACATACCACCGATCTCGCTCCCGATCACCCGCTCTTTAACCTGCTCGGAGTACAGATGCATGAAGCAATTGAGCTTGTCCATGGCGAAGCGTATGACTACGGGCCGGCATACACGACGATTTACCCTGTCGGTGGCGCAAGTATTGACTGGTGTTACGACGATCAGGGCATCATCTCATACACGTTCGAATTGAGGCCGGAATCATCTTCCGGTGGTGGATTTATCCTGCCCCCAGAAGAGATCATTCCTGCTTGCGAGGAAGTTCTTCCCGCTGCTCTGATACTGGCGGAATGGTCAACAACCCCAGTGAAATTCAATTTCCACAACGGACCACCCCAGATTCTCCCCGCCGGGCTGGCAACACCTATCGAGTTTCGCATTGAGTCGTATCTCGGAGTTGAACTTGATCCCGTATCGGTCAAGCTCTATTCCCGTTTGAATGCTCAGGTTCCATTTACTGAAACACTAATCAGCGATCTTGGTAATCAGCAGTTTGAGGTCACAATGCCCGCCGTTCCGCTCGGTGGATCGCTGGAATATTACTTTGTCGCTGAATCACTCCAGGGTCTGCAATATACATCACCACTTTCAGCGCCGGATGAGTTCCACCTCGCCCACGCCACTCAGGCGCACCATCGCTTCAATCTGAATACCGATCCCGGATGGGAATCAGAAGGCCAGTGGGAGTTCGGCATACCGTTGGGTCAGGGGGGACAGTACGGTTGGGAAGATCCCACCAGTGGTTACACCGGTGTCAATGTGTACGGCTACAACCTTGCCGGCGATTACCCCAGCGCATTATCTGAAACACATCTGACAACAACGGCCCTGGATTGCACCGATCTGACCCGAGTTACCCTGCGTTTCCAGCGCTGGCTGGGTGTGGAAAGTTCACTTGGCGTCAGTGGTGATCATGCATACATTCGCGTCAGCACGGACGGCCAGAACTGGATCACCATCTGGGAAAATGGCCAAGTCATCATGGACGGTGAATGGTCACTTTGGGAATTTGATATCTCCGATATCGCTGACTTCCAGAGTGAAGTTTATCTCCGCTGGACCATGGGACGCACCAACACATGGAAGTGGTTCTGCGGTTGGAATATCGATGACATCGAACTTTGGGCGATCTCCACTTCATCATGCCCGCACGATCTCAATCGCGATGGCATAGTCAACATCAATGATGTGTTCTATCTTCTGGGGCAGTGGGATCAGCTCGCAGTCCCCGCTGATGTCACCGGCGACGGGTATGTTGACCTCGATGATATCATGGCCCTGCTTGATGCATGGGGTGAGTGTGATGAATGATAAGGTCGTCATACTCACTTTATTTTTATTGTGTGGGGGGATTGGGCGCTTCCTGTTGTAGGCTTTGAGTGATCGCCAGTTCATGCAACTTGACTGAAGCGTGATCCAGTGATTCCTTTGCCTGGAAAAAGGCATCTGCATCGACATCCGCGACCTTATCACCCGCTGCGTCGATGAATTTCTGGAGTTGCTGGATCTTATCATCAAGCTCGGATCGATATTCCTGCGGCAGGTTTTGATCCACGCGCTCCATTGCATCACGAATCCATTTGATATCCAGCTTCGCGTTGACGACAAGATCAATCACACGGTGGGCGTGCATGTCATCGACCGCATACGTGTAAGACTCCTCCTCCATCGTTTCGATTTCATCCTGGGTCAATCCATAACGTGGAATGATCTGGATGGATGCGATTTTTCCTGATCGTTTTTCCACAGCCGACACATTGAGGATGCCGTTAGCGTCGACGAGAAATTCCACCTCGATTTGTGGAATTCCGGCCGGCATCGGAGGAATGCCGCGCAATTCAAACTCACCCAGACTCCGGCAATCCTGCACCAGTTCACGTTCACCCTGCAGGATGTGGATTTTCACATTGGTCTGACCATCCACTGATGTTGAAAACTTCTCCGTGACGTGAGTGGGAACGGTCGTGTTGCGCACAATCAACTTTGCCATCGCTCCCCCCATCGTTTCAATTCCCAGGCTGAGCGGAATGACATCCAGCAGCAGCATGTCCTGATTTGTGCCGGCCAGTATTGACGCCTGCACCGCAGCACCCAGCGCCACGACTCGATCGGGATTGAGCGCGGTGTACGGTTCACTGCCAAATCTATCCGCCACCGTCTTCCTCACCAATGGAATCCGCGTCGATCCACCCACCATGACGATGCGATCAATCTGATCAGCCGTTAGTTTGGCGTCGTACAGGGCACGATCACAGGCAACCATCGTACGCTTCACCCAAGGGCTGATCATTTCTTCCAGTTCGCTGCGTGCCAGCAGGCGATTATAAATGCGTCCCTCTCCCAGATCGATTTGCATTTGCGCCGTTTCCTCTGTTGACAGACGAACCTTCGTCGCTTCAGCAAAGGTGCGCAGCGCCTGCTGAGTTGAAGGGGGAAAAGTCAATTGTGTACCGAACTGCTCGCGCACCTCCTGCAAAACCAGATTGATGATCATCCGATCAACATCATCCCCGCCAAGGTGCGTGTCGCCCGCTGTGGACAAAACCTGGAAAAAGGAATCTGTATGATCGGTCTCATCTGCCGGAGTGACCTGGAGAATCGACACATCAAACGTTCCACCCCCCAGATCAAACACCGCAATTGTTTCTGCCTGTGCCTCCTTGCCCTGACCGATGCCATAGGCGAGTGCGGCGGCGGTAGGCTCATTGACAATGCGACACACTTCCAAGCCCGCCAAACGCCCCGCATCACGAGTTGCCTGACGTTGCGCATCGTCAAAATAAGCGGGCACCGTCACGACCGCCTTGCTCACCGGCGTTCCCAATGCCGCTTCAGCCTGCACCTTCAATTGACGAAGGATCATCGCGCTGACTTCCTGCGGTGTGTACACATTCTCACCCACCCGCACACAAGCCATATCCCGTTCTCCCGATTCCACAATATAAGGCAGATGAGGAATATCATCGCCCATATCATCCATCCCCCGACCCATGAGGCGCTTCACACTGAAGATCGTTTCCTGGGGAAACTCTACCGCATGGTTGCGTGCTTCTTCACCAACCACGGGGAATCCCTGCCCAGCAAAGCGAACAACCGAAGGCATCAGTGCACGATCCTGCTCATCCGGCAAAATGTGCGGTCCACGCTCATCGCATATGGCAACAAGTGAATTTGTCGTACCCAGGTCTATGCCAATGATGACCGGTGACTCTTCTAGTGATGTCGTTTTGTCTTTTTCCATCAGGCGACAGTCTAGGCGTAGATCCACAAATCTGTCACGTCGCACACAGGATCAATCGTACTGCAACTCCGGCCCCGATTCCTGCATCTTTCTGGTAAATGCCAGCAGTGAATCAACGCCGCCGATGCCGTCATCAGCGGCAAAGATATTGTCCGGCTTCATCCCGCCGCTCGCCTCGAAAAACGCTTTTGACGGGGTGAAGCTGGTCGTGAACTCGATACGCCCGTCGCCGTACACGATTGTCCCCCCCCACTGTCCATTCTGACCGTAGGTGTAAGAAGTTGGATCATCAATACCGTCCTTTGGACCCCTGCTGCCAAACAACACCACATGAGGATCCGCTTCCGAATGCCAGTGTCGATCATAGCGCTCGCCGTACATTGGCATGTGTGCAAATGAAACATTTGAAATGTTATCGAGATCAGCCTGGAAATTGGGATCCCAATGAATCCCGCGGCCCGGCTGATACACAGAGAAATCGTAATCTTCATCCACTTCCACAAACGGGCTGTATTCATTACCCGATATCAGCTGCTCCGGATTGATGTAATTCTGAGCAACCAAGGCCGAATAGAAGCTCGCCGTGGTGTCGTGACTCCACTGACCGTCTCCTACCAGTTCGCTTGGCGTGAGGAATACTCCGTCATGATCCATCGCCTGCACTGTCAGTGATTGGTACAGCGAAAAAAGAATCACCTGATCCTGCGTCGATCGCACTGTCCCGGAAACGGCGGATCCTTCCCCGGTGATAGCGCGATTAGCCGTGGTCATAAGTATCGTCATTAAAATCACTATGCACACCAAGGTGACTAAAAGACCCAAAAGACTGAATCCATAGCGCATAGCCATTCCCCTTATTAGTTCAAATTCAATCAGGTTGCTTACCCGGCCTGGGCATCAGATCGAGATATTCATCGAACCGTCGGCGGGAAACATGATCCAGCCAATCGTAGACCGGCCGAATGTCAGGACTCTCGCCGTTCACTTCCCACCGTTTCCTCCCGGACGGCCAGGAAATAAATCCCCGGTATTCATGATCCTCCGGTAGTCCGGATGATTGGGGATTACGATCATACCACCCGGCGGTTTGTAAAATCTGAAGCAACTCATCACATTCAGCAGGTGAGAGTTGTCCGTGCCAGGAATAAGCACCGCTTGTCGCTTTCATACCCCCTCCGAAACTGATTCTGCCATCCGGTTTGACGCGGTACAACGCAGCCGCGTTCGATCCAAGTCGCGCGAAGAGTTCCAGATTCACACCACCCATTGGATCAGCCAGACTTGCGACAGGGACACTGTTTGTCGTTGTGCATCCCCATACCAGGCAGGCACAGATCAACAGGGATCCACTGGCCAAATATCGCGAGATGTTCGAACAACAGTTCATGGATTGCGGTAACGGGCGTAGGGATCAGGACCAAAGTCATATCGCTTTGGTTTCATCAAAACTTCGTCAGGCAGATACTCACTTGCCCACGCCAGGTCTGCAAGATCACGTACGAGATTGATGAATCCCGGATCGGGTGGTTCATCAAAGTGATAACTGCGGGTAAAGACCCAGCGCTTGTCATTGCCGGTAAGTGCCAGAAGATACACGCGGCGCTCATCCGGCGGTGATACACGGTTGAAGTTGATCATGTCATCAGCAACAGCCGGATCCGTAAAACCCCATTGCTGCATATTTGACCACAGCTGCGCCATATGCTGGCGACTCAATGTGCGGGTAAAGCCAGGCAGATTTCTGGTTTCAACTCGATATGACGGCGGTTGTCCCAGTTTGACCACGGTTTCCGTTCCATAGTGATATGCTCCATCCGGGAAAAGAACATATCGACTGGGACGAAGATGTGCTTCGGGCACATCGGGAACATCAGAACCGGCCAATATCGCCAGATCAAGAGAAAAATCTTCAGGAACGCCGCCATAAGGATCATCAGCGGGTGAAACTGAAGATGCACAGCCCAGACCGACTGTCAACCAGAGAAATACAATGACCAAGCATGCCTTCTTCATGCAGGAAGTGTAAGGTCCGCAGCCCACAGCGCATAGCCGTCTTGCCGATATTCTGCCGGTGAGATTGAGGAAAAGAACAGTCTCACAGAGGCTTTCTATCTTCATCAGATGGATCCACCTGCCTATAATTGTGGACCACGGACTCAGGAGGTAATCATGGCACATTCCACTGTATCTGAGACATCTTCAACTATCACTGAACCAAAACGGACCAAACCCATGCTGAAAATCTGGTTAGACGGCCAACTTGTTGATGAAGACCAGGCTAAGGTTTCTGTTTTCGACCACGGCCTACTGTACGGCGACGGCGTGTTTGAGGGAATCCGAATCTACAATCACCGCATCCTCAAGCTACACTCTCACCTGGAACGCTGGTACCGCTCGGCTGAAAAAATCCGTCTCACGCCTGCATACAACATCGACGAGATGGATAAAGCGATGCGGGAAACGGTGAAAGCCAACAATCTCCGAGATGGGTATATCCGCTCACTCTTCACCCGTGGCTACGGCGACCTTGGCCTCAATCCCTTTATTTGCCCCACGGCGGGAACCATCATCATCGCTGACTCCATCCAGCTTTATCCCCCCGAGCTGTACGAAACCGGAATCCCTGTTGTTGTCGCTGATCGTCCACGTCTCCCCGTCCAATGCCTCGATCCGTCCGTCAAGAGCCTCAACTATCTCAACAATATCATGGCAAAAATCGAAGCCATCGAGGCCGGCGTGCTGGAAGCCATCATGCTGAATATCGAAGGAAACGTCACTGAATGTACCGGCGATAATCTCTTCATGATCACGGATGGCAAGATCTATACACCTCCAGTCAGTGACGGTCTGCTCGGGGGCATCACCCGGCAATGGGTGATCGATGAGATCGGTCCAGACTGCGGCCATCCCGTTGAGGAACGGCACATCAAGATCGATGAAGTCCTCAACGCCGATGAGGTATTCCTCACCGGTACCGGAGCGGAAATCATCGGCGTCAACAAGATCGATGATCGCGTTTTAAGCGATGGTAAAGTTGGACCCATCAGCAGCAAACTCATTGCTCGTTTCAAGGAACGGGTCGCAGAAAACGCTCCGGAGGATTAACTTTCAGGAAAATATGATTGTAAAACCAGTCAGCGCTGCGAGATCCACTGGATCAGACAGCGCTGATTTTCATTCATACGGTATGATGTCATTCACCCCGATGGATCTCTGTCCACTTATACTGTTCCGCGTCATTCATCATGCGTTGTCCTAACTGCGATTATCCACTGTGGAATCTCAAAGCCCGGGAGTGCCCGGAATGCGGTACTCCATTTCTCCCCAGTGATTTTGATTTGGTTATTAACAGCACGCAGTTCTGCTGTCCCCTTTGCGATCAGGCGTATTACGGAACCGGAGCCAGGGGTCACCTCGTTCCAATTGAATTCGACTGTCTCGGTTGCGAGCAGCACATTCACATGAATGAGATGGTGTTGCGACCGGCCGAGGGTGTGGCAGAATCGCAAACCAAAGTCGATCGCATGCCCTGGCTGGAAAGGAAGCAGCGCGGCCGCATCAAAGCCTGGTTTGCCATGATGGGACAGGCAATGGGAGCGCCAACTCGACTCATGCGCTCAACGCCTGAAGGCAGTTCCGTCGCCACAGCCTGGGGTTATGCTCTGTTGACTCTTACACTTATACTCCTTACCGGCATCGGTCTGCCGGCGCTAATCTTCTCAGGTATCGCACTCCTCGATGGCAGTTCTTTTGCCTGGGAACCTATCCTGACAGGGTTTGCTTTATTCGCTGGAGGAATACTTTTTTGGGTCATTCTCCTGGCAGTGTGGGGATTGGTTGTCCACGGCATTTTGCGCATCACCGGTGGTTGTGCTCATTCAATCGGCCGCACATATCAGGCATTGTGCTACAGCGCCGGCACCCTGGCCCCGCTGGGGATTCCCTGTGTCGGGCCCTATTGTGGAACTTACATCGTATGGATCTGGTGGGTGGTCAGCGCCATCCTGATGATTACCGAAGGACAGCGCGTCAACGGCTGCCGGGCAACCCTGGCCGTGCTCACCATGCCGATCATCATGGCGGTTCTCCTCTTCGGAGGCTACTTCGGCTGGATTGGATACATCATGTATTCCATGAATTCAGGAACCGGACCGTTCGCCCAGATGGGGCCAATGACTGCCGACTACGAAACTCAGATGCTGAACACGTCACTGATCACATACTACAACGATAACAACCAGTGGCCGCCTCATGCCTTGCACCTCGTTGCCGATCATTTCGGAGCAGCGAATTTTGTATCCACGGATACCAACACCTACGAATCCGATGTCCCTGTTGGTGATCAAACATTAGAAGACTGGCAATATCTCCCCTCTAACCGGCGTCAACAGGCTGCTCAGGAAATCGCAGAGCAGCTACCTGAAAACACTATTGCATATCGACTCGGTGATTTTGTATTCACATATCCAGGAATTGATCAGCCCCATGCTTCATCAAACCTCTGGACGGTGATCTATATCCCAGATCCGGATGTCAATCCATCACTGATGTCTAACGATATTCTGTATGCGGGGAATAATAATCTCGGGCTTATCACCATCTACTATGGTGATCTTGAGTTAGTGCTTGAAGAGCAAAATCAATTACGTGCTGATTTAGGATTGCCACCACTTCCCGACCCCACCACAATCACGCATGATGCGCCAGCAATTACGGAATTCGAAAACTAATCAACCTACCTGCAAGATTAATTACGAAGAAACAGGTTCCTCAAGAAGTGTGGAGGTCATGTTGCATTCGCGAGCCAGCGCGTGCTGCACCCAACAGCGATCTGAAAGTTCATGCAGACGTTGACGTTGCTCCGTTGTCAGCTCATCACCTTCAATGATGGTTTCGCTTTCAATCACATCCACCACCCCCTTGGCGCCTTCCTGCAGTTTACGTGCCGCCACCCGTTGATGCTTTGTCGTAACCACGGCGCCGGTCATCGGAAAGCCGAGATTATCCGCCTGACCCCGTAGGGTGACTGCTTTGCAGGAAGCCAGCGCCGCCACCAGAAGATCAATGGGATTCCGCGCCGATCCACTCATAAGTTTTTTGTCGTTCACCGTGAACTGATGTCCACCCGGTAAAGTGATCTCTGTCGGATATCGTGTAGCCCCGACCCGAGCCGTGGCAATTCCTTCTTCCAGAGTCGCTACCTGCGCGCTGAGAGGTTCTTTCTGATTCATGACCGCTTCAACCTTTGTTTGCATCCATGTCTACTGCATAATATTCCTTACGTTTCCTGATAGCCTAGTACCACAAGAAGACAGGCATCACCAGCAATGATATTGATACCCAGTTCATCGCCCCGCGCTTCTGCTTCAGGAAACTCCGCCCCGGGTTGCATCCAGATGTGTTTGATGCCCAATCCTGCCGCCTCCTCCACGATACTCCGAGTGATCTTAGGTGGCGTAATAACGGAAATACCATGTGGCGTCTCGGGGAGTGAACCCAAATCCGGATAAGCCGGCAATCCCCCAATTTCACTTGCTCGGGGATTCACTGGATGTACCGGCCGATTGTTCTGCTGATAGACCCGTAAAATCTTGTTGCCGTACTTCTCCCGATTCGTTGATGCTCCAACCACAGCGTGCGGCTTTCCATCAAGAAATGCGCTGATCTTATCTTCAAGTGTCATACTCATTTTTCAACAGCCAATTCAATTGTTTGTGGTGTTCTCTCATCAATCCCTTGTACTCGAAGTTTCTTTGCGCGCACCGTCGACCAGTCATCTACCAAAATATCCGGTGCGTGATCGGTATCGTGTAACTTCAGCAGTTGATATTCGTTATCGCGCTGAGCGGGAACAAAACCAGCATCACGTATGAGATGACAGAGTAACGATTCACACAAGCAGTACGTCGTCCCAGCTGCGCTGACGACATTCTCTTCCATCATGACCGAGCCCAGATCGTTTGCTCCGGCCCGCAGTGCCAGTTGCCCCACCTGCGGTCCCATGGTGACCCAGCTTGCGCCGATGGAATACACGTTATCCAGATAGAGTCGACTCAACGCCTGCATACGCAGATACTCCGTCGCGCCAGCTTGGCGAATTCGTCGGCCAAACTGTGGGTGATCCTGCTTCTCTCCGGTCCCATCAAGTCTGGCCACCGCATCACCCGGGAAAGGCGATGCATGATCATCACCATCTCCCTGCCCCCACTCTTTCACACGCCCCAGCGGAGTATTCTCGCGCTGAAACGGCCAGGCAATAAATGCCAGGTAACGACCTCCGCCATCTCGGCTGAAATCCTCAATCGATCGATCCTGCCATTGACGCACCAGATCCAAATGATGAATGCGATCCGCTATGCCTTCGATGTGGCCGAACATCATGGTGGCGCTGGTGTACATTCCCAGTTGATGTGCGACGTGCATGACGGTCAGCCAGGCCTCGGCGTCGCATTTCCCCATCCCGATCTTCTGCCGAACGGCGGGAGCGAAAATTTCACCTCCACCGCCGGGGATTGAATCAAGCCCCGCTGCCTGAAAACGGGACATGATGGCGTGGAGTTTCTCCTCCAATGTGCTGCCGAACTCATTTCCGGGCGCGAAAAAATGGACAAACTCAATGAACTCCGGCGGGCTGAACGCATGAATATGCACCCGCGGAAACTCTTCCCTGATGACCTGGAGCATATTCTCATACCACTCCAGTGGCAGGTGCGGATTCATCCCACCCTGTAACAGGATCTGGGTTCCACAGATGTTCACCAGCTCTCGAACCTTGTCGAGCAATGCCTCCGGCTCAAGCGTGTATGCATCACCTTCATCTCCATCACGCCGAAAAGCACAGAACGTGCATCGGGCAGTACAGATGTTTGTGTAGTTGATGTTCCGGTCGATGACGTAGGTTCGAATTACATCACCGTGCAAGGTGCTACAGCGTGCATCCGCTAAACGTGCCAACTCAGGCCAGGGCATCTCGTGATAGAGCCGCAACGCCTGCTGAGGTGTGAGCCGCACCTCACCCTCTACCACGGCTTCGAGCACCGCAGAATCCAGCACATCCAGTGATTCACTCATTTCAACAGTCAATCATTTATCCTCATGTGTGAGGGCCTCACCATGTGGGGGGTAACTTCATCGTAGCCGCATCAGAAATAACAAACACAGGGATAAGCATACTTTAATCACAGCAACCAAAGATGAATCGACTTCGATGAATGCTCTCAATCTCACCGTAAATTCCACCAATCCACTCTATCCACCTATCAATCCGGACGATGAGTGCGATACGTGGAATCGTGAAAAAACGGGCGTCCCCGTCCGGAAAAGGTATGCCTCATGATGGATAGCACACACATGAACATCGGATTGGCCCTGGGACGATTACGGCGTCTGGTCGTGCTCTGCAGTGTGCTCATCGGGTTCTCCCTCATAGTGCAGCTTCTCATCTGGTCCCTGGTCACGTTCACTAATCTGAGATTTGAAACTCTGCAGATCGAAGATTCGACTCCTTTGATTGTGACTTCCTCGACATCTAATCAACGATTCTCCCCCGAGGCACTTGATGTGGGGGCATCTGCAGTAGAACCCCTTGAGTCTAAAGATATCTCGCGCGTGTTCAGTTCTCGTGATCGAATCTTTGCCATCATCACTGATCTCAATGCAGCGATCGGAATCCTGGCAACAGTATCCCTGGCACTGTTTATTGTGATGAGTCTTCTTCTGACGGTCAACTCCGCCGTACCCGGGATCGAAAGCACCGTGTCGTCATTTGGATGGATGGTGTTGGTCGGTATGCTTCTTCTCCCCCTGGGACAGGTGTTTCCTCTTCCCTGGGTGTACGGCTGCTTTGTCCCCTACGATGAGATGATCAAACCTCTTGCAGCAATGACGGAAACCGCAGCAACTCTCCCTGGCTTTCCGGAATATGCCCGTTTCCTTTTATTGCCGATTACCTGCCTCATCGGTGTAGCGCTGGTGTTGAATCGCTATATCGTCGGGGTTGATGCTGCGCTCCTTCCTCGACCGGATTTTCGGCTGGACCCGAAACTGGAAGCAGAGTGCGCGAATGTCAAACCAGGTTCACTTCACGGTGGACGCGCTGCCGGCGCATTATCACAAATGGTGCAAACATCTGAGCCTCCAGCGAAACAAGGTTCACCATTGCCGTCAGCCGGCCCCACCCAGGGTGCTCCCACACAGCTCCCCAATGCCACGGAAGTATCACAGGGTAAAGCGCCACGCCGACTTATCTGAATCAAAATTTTTATCAATACGCTTCAAATAAACGCTGACTTGTACCGTTCGGACCGATCAGTGCCTGTACACGCGCACCACATTTGGGACATCGTCCAATATATTTCGTCTGCTCTTTGTTTCGCTTCAGGCGGCCGTAGACATGACAGCAGCGAAACCAGATCGAAAGAAACGGCTGGCGCGGTCCCTTCTCTAAGTCCCGCGCCGCATTCTCGGGATTGTGAGTATCGCACAATTCAGGAATATCAATCTTGTCACGACGGTCGACCATAACTCAGCTATCGGCATGACACCCAGCGCCTCTTCATCGCCGTCATGCGCGGAGTTGGGCAGCAAACTGCGTTTCCATAATGCCGACCACTTTCTCCACCTGGGGATCGACCTCTTCGTGGGTCAATGTACGATCCGGGGCGCGGAAGCGCAAACGCATCGAGAGTGATTTGTGGCCGGAGGGAATGCCTTTTCCTCGGAACGTGGTGATGAACTGCTGCGTATCGAGATTTTCCAGCGCGAGCGTTTCTACCTGCTGAGCCATCTGATCCCAGGTGATTGATTCAGCCACGATCAAAGAGAGATCGCGCTCAATTGCTGGGAAACTTGGCAGTGCGTGAGCTTCCGTCTCAGGTGGATACGCTTCATAAAACGACCATAACTGCAACTCCGCAGCAAGAATCGGCTGATCAAGCCCGAACTGCTGTACCAACTTTGGTGAAAGTTGTCCCAGACAACCGATCTCCTGGCCGCTGACGTTCACCCGGGCAGACGGGGTAAGCCATGATGTACTCGCATCAGATTCAATCGTCACCGATGGCTGGTGCCCCAGCAACACATCCACCAATCGCTCGACCACGCCTCGAATGGGACGCAAACCATCCTGAGGATTCAACACGTCCATCAACAAACCGAGTGTATTCACCTCATGGTGATCAGCACCTGCTGCTTGAAAAGTTGCAGCAGATTCAAACAGCTTCAACTTCTCAACTCCGCTGTCCTGGTTCAGTTTGCGCACCCTCAGCAAACTCGGAATCAACGACGGCTGCAGGATCGGCGTCGCTTTGGCTCGCTCATCTGCAACGCGCAGTTCACTCCTGCCATCCGGAAAGAATGGCCGGGCATCAACATCGGAAACCAGTGAATGCGTAACGGTTTCCACAAACCCCAACCCGACCAGTTCATCTGCCACCGCCTGCTTTGCAAGCTCAGTTGCCTGGGGTGGCGTGACGCGAATCTCGATTGTGTCCTCCACCGGGATATTGTCGTGGCCGAACATCCGCCCCACTTCCTCGATCACATCAATCTCGCGTTCAATATCAATGCGATTATACGGCACCACGCATTCGAGCCACTCACCTTTCAGCGTAGGTTCGAAACCGAGCAATCGAAGGAAATCCACCATCTGCTCGTTGGTGATCGGCACGCCGAGGATCTTACGACAACGCTCCGGCCGCATGGAAGCCACCCGCCGCTCAGGAATGGGAGCGCCATCATAAATGACGCCTTCATACAACTCGCCCCCACCTAATTCCAGAATCAGTTCCGCCAGTCGGTCCGCCGCTTGATTGACCTGCCCGGGATGGATCCCGCGCTCAAAGCGATACGAAGAATCGCTGGCTATGCCCAGGCGCCGACTCGTATTGCGCACCGCAACCGGATCGAAACTCGCCGCCTCCAGGAGCAGATCCGTCGTGCTCTCCGTGACCGCGGTGATCGCGCCACCTTTCACTCCGGCAATGGCAACCGCATCTTCAGCATCAGCGATCACGAGATCCTGTGCTGACAGCTTGACTTCGCTTTCCCCTTCGCCGATCGGCAGGAAACGTTCCTGATCGCGGGCCATGCGAACGATAATCTGAGAGCCCTTCAGCTTGGCCAAGTCGAAAATATGAGTCGGTTGTCCCATCTCAAACAGCACGAAGTTTGTGGCATCAACAACATTGTTGCGTGGGATATCACCACGCGCCGTCAGCCGCTCCGCCAGCCAATCCGGTGATGAGCCGACATTGACACCCTTGATGATACGACCGGTGTAGAGCGGGCACAGTTTGTGCTCGTGATTCACCACTGACGCTACCTCTGCCGCCAGCTTCCCGTTATTCTGAGGTGTGGCATTGGGCACCTTCAAAGTCCGCCCGGAGATCGCGGCAATCTCCCGCGCCAAACCAAGGTGGCTGACCGCATCGCCCCGGTTGGACGTCATCTCATAATCCTGGCGGGTATCCGTCCCGGAGGGCAGCGGGACTTCCTCCGTCTCTTCCAGGGGAAAGCCCGCCCGGGTAAGCAGTTCCGCCTGCTCGGCAGCATCGGCCGGGGGATCCAGGTAATCGTTGATCCATTTCACACTCGTGTACATAGGTCAGCAGGGTAGCGGCAGCCCGCCAAACATACAAAACTACTTGCCGACAAAAGGCTGCACATCCCCATTATTCCGCCCTGACTGGTAGCAACGAGATTCTTTTTACTGACGATCAAGGTACTTCAGAACCTCTCGTGCTTCCTGCTTGAATTTCTCCGTCTCCATCTCCGATTCGATGACGGACATCAGGTACGGCCTGGATTTCTCCGTCACCACGTTGCGTAACGCCCGGAATTCCTCCTTGCGAGTGTTATCGTTCATCTCCTCCGGGAGAGCTGCAAGCAGACCATCCTCCACCAACGATCTGGCCTCATCGACCACCCCATACGTCAAGCCCCATGCTGCCCGACTGCTGTTGTTCCAATCAGGATCCGCTAACTCTTCCACAAGCCGCTCACACACTGGCACACTTTTCCTTCGCATCGTGCTGAGACAGAAGTAAATCACGTTGTGGTGGTATTTTCTTTCCCGAGAGAGCTTAATCAGCAGTGCATCAAACTCCGGCGAGGAATACTGCCCCCACATCGAGCGGACTGTTCGACTAATAACATCTTCATCCGGATCATTGAGGAGTTTGGTCAACACTGGAATAACAACTTCCGGATTCTTTCCTTGATCAATCCTGACCAACGCTGAGGTCACATTCATCCTCACTTCGGATGACTCATCTTCAGCCATCGGTATGACCAGTGCAAGATCATCTACCGTTGCATCCAATCTCGGCAGACATTGCAACGCTCGCATTCTAATTGCCGATTCTTCAGATTTAAGAAGTGGGATAACCAAAGGTCGAAATGGTTGGCGATCAAACTTAGCAGACAATGATTGATGCAGAGTTTCCAGACCTGACCTCAACTCGTTTATTTCTGATCCTGCCGCTAGCATTTCTCTCAGTATGCCCAGACTCTTCTCACGCAGATCCGGATCTTCGCGCTGCACTATCGCTGCAACAAGATCATTATCATGAATTGACCTTAGATCTTTCCTCCCCGGATTCTGCATTTCTTCAGCTATCTTCTTAATCAGCTCAGGATATTTAATCTGGTATGCGCTGAATATTTCCCTCAACGTATCGGAACGACCCTGCTGCTGCCAAGAGTTAGCAAGCTTTATGAAGTAACGAATTCCATCCTCAGCACGACCCGCTCTTTCGTAAGCCTCTGCAAGTTCACTCAGGGCGAACTCGAATATCTTCTCGTTTGCCTGATGTATTTCGATGACCTCCCGAAAGCGGTCAATTGCTTCTTCCTGCTTGTCCGGCATCTGGGCAAGATCACTCGCTTTATCGTAGATCTTCTGGAGTGACTCTTCATTACCTTCGGCAGAGGCAACCAATACAAACAAGAGTAATAGAATCACCGGTAATTTCCTGTGGTAGAATCTATACGCAAGTCGCTGTCTGCCCGGCTCATGGAACATTGTCTGGCAGTGCATGAGTATGCTCCTAAATTGTGTCATTGTCCCACGTGATCTCCGCCCGATTCCACCACCAGGCTTGTCACCATGATATCTTCCTACTGGCGATCCAGGTACTCCAGGACTGCGCGTGCTTCATGCTTGAATCTCTCCGTTTCCATCTCCGATTCGATGACGGACATCAGGTATGGCCTGGATTTCTCCGTCACCACGTTGCGCAACGCCCGGAATTCCTGCTCACGGGTGTAATCGTGGGTCTCCTCCGGTAAGGCCGCAAGCAAGCCATCTTCGACCAGGGCCTTGGCTTCCTCGACTACGCCGTAGGTCAAACCCCACGCTGCCCGACCTTTGTTGTTGTGATCCGGGTGCGCGAGTTCTTCCACGAGCCGTTCACAGACAGGGACGCTCTTACTCTGCATCTGGCTGAGAGAGAAGTAGATCACATCGTGGTGAAATTTGTTACCACGAGAAAGATTGCTCAGTGATTTGTCACGAGAAAGTCTAATCAGTAATTCATCAAACTCCGGTGATGAATACTGCCCCCACATTGAGCGGATCGTATAGTAAATTACATTGCCATCCGAATCATTGAGGAGTTTGATCAGCACAGGAATCACCACATCGGGGTTCTTTCCCTGATCAATCCCGATCAACGCTCGTCCCACAAGTGCTCTTACTGAACGCTCTTCATCATCTGCTAGGGGAATCACCAAATCCAGATCATCTGTCGTCGCATCTAAGGCAGGGAAGCAACGCAAGGCGATACTTCTGATATCGACTTCATCAGACTTCATCAGTTCAATAACCAATGGCCGAAACGGTTGTCGGTCAAACTTAGCCGAGAGTGATTTTTCAAGAATGGCCAATCCTGATTTCTGTTGCCAGATGGGTGACTCCGTGGAGAGCATTTCCTGAAGCCACTCCAGACTCGCGGCCCGCAATTCCGGATCCTTCCGTTGCACAATTGCCGTGGCCAGATCATCTGCGGATAAGAAAGCAACATTGATATCCGTACCCTCTCTACTTGGTGAAGTATCAGCTTCATTTTTAGATTCATCTTGAAGTTGAGCGGATGTAACTGGTGTCGTTTCAAATTCCGGAATAGGTAAGGCCGCGACTTCCGGGCCAAAGCGATCTTTGTTCTTCATCCACCAATACCGCCACCATTCACCATCGTGCGATTCGTCGTACTCAACACCGGTAAATTTTCCGAGCCCCTTGGCCACCCCACGAAAGGCAAGCTCTGCATCCTTTACATCGGTGTCAAGGAGACCAATCATGGTCGGGATCACTTTCGGATCACCGATCTCACCTAATGCTTTAGCCGCTTGATTAATAATTATTTCTACAGTGCTTTTTTCCGAACGAGAGCTATGAGGCAACTTTTCAAATTCATCCAGGAGAATGGCGAGCAGAATATCCACTGCCCATTTATTTTCCGGATTACCCAGTGCAGTTATTGATGCATGGCGTATGCCCAACTCCTCATGAGATTGGGCAGCAGGCACCGCGACCTGGCGCAGGAACTCTTCATCAAGATCAAGATTCGGAATCAAACGCGCGGTGGCTGCGTTGCGATCTTTATCGTCGCTGTTGATGAATTCAGCCAGAATGTCAAATAAACCTTCTTCTTTGAGTACGGTATTAAGCTCCGGATGGTAAAGACGAATACCTGTGTTTTCATCAATGAGTTCACTGAGCAGTTTCAATTCAAAGCCCTCGGCTTCGCGCAACTCACCCACGATTCGCCGTAGTTCATCAGCCACCACATCTAAACAAGGGCGATCACGATTGGCCTCGTACCACGGTTCATAGGCAGTAAGCTCAAAGCTGAAATCACGAACTACCAAAATCCTGAGGCAATAAAGGGCCCATCTCTGAACCTCCGAATCATCATCAGTCATGCCCAGATGAAGCACATCCAGCAGGTGAGCCTCTCGATCCAGTTCTTTTTTGTTCCTGTAATACCATCCCTCTATTAACTGCTGCTTTACGTTTCTATTGGGGATATCATTCCAATTGTCCGACAGGATTTGAAAGACCTCCTCCGGATCAAGCTGGGCAAATTCATTACCCAGCTCGGAGGCGGTAAACCCCCTGGGAATGTGCTGTGCTGTGATACGATCGCGCCAGGAGGTTTCGGTTTGCCCTTCCACATCATCTGATCCGTCCCTCGGCGATGAGGGCAGACGCTCCACCGAAACATAATCGCCATCCTGGAGACTAACGTTGAGTTTCCAGAGATCTGACAATTCTGTTACTGTTTTTTCGAACACACACTCCTGATTATCACCCTGCTCACGCATCACACTTATGTGAACCGGTATGTTTTCAAAACCACCCACCGCTGAGAGAAGGTGATTGAGGTTGAGAATCCCTCCCTTGGGTATTTGATAGACACCCGGACGTGGGACGTTCCCGTCGATGAACACAACGCCCGCAGATTCGGCACTTTCCCCAGTGTCGGCCAGAGCCTCCACTTTCATATCGGCAATGTCATCGACGATGGCCTGCAGCGCCAAGGAGTTGTGGCGCTGGGTGAGGTACATCTGCACACTGACGCCGATGACAGCCAGCAAGACAATCACCATCAATACCGCATTGATTCGTTGCAACATGATTCGTTCCTCCAAAGCAATTCGAGTGCATTGGTACCGATACTTATCTGCGTTTCCAAAGCGCACACGAGCGGCGTTGCGCGCCTCGGCCAATGAGGTACCCGATTGAATCAATTCTGCTTCCAGAGCCGCCAGGTGAAAGTCAAATTCATCCTCGACCTCGCGTTGGATCTGTTCTGATGAGCGCGGGTCGATCTTGGGCAGCATGTTGTGAAGCAGGTCGGTGTGATTCATCACTTCACTCCGGCGGACAAAGCCGGAGCTGATCGCGTTGCCGCCCCCATAACTTTGTCGATGGCGTCAGAGAGTTGTTCCCAACGATTGGTTTCGCGCTTCAACTGCGCGCGGCCCTTTGTGGTCAGTCGATAATATTTCGCCCGCCGATTGAATTCGCTCTGTTTCCAGGTGGCGGAGAGAAAACCTCGTTTCTCCAGCCGATGCAACGCCGGATAGAGCGAACCCTCCTCAACCTGCAGAATGTCATCTGAGATTTGTCGGATGCGGCGGGCGATGCCGTAGCCATGATTCGATCCTGCCATCAGAATCCGGAGGACCATCATGTCCAGCGTACCCTTGAGCAGTTCGGGAGTTCCGTTTTGTGACATGGTTGCTTCCCTTGATTATCTAGGGGAAGTATACCCCACTCCCCTAGAATGTCAAGGGGAAAGGGAAATAATGATCTTACTTTACCAATTCAATCCTGTGCAGCCGTTTATAAATGCAGTGGTGCTAACCGCATGCGCGTATCACTGCGTTGTGGGGGGGGCGAGTCAATGATTCGCAGAGTTTTTTCTTTTCGGTCTCTGCGGGATGTTATCCTGCAGCTATTTCACAATGGCATATTGCTCTCAGCAGCACTTCATCCAGCATGGGTTCAGTCAGGCGGCCGGTGAATGTGTTCTGCTGGCTGACGTGGTAACTACCAATAACCGTTACAGTTTCGCATTCCACTTCCGCGCCGTGGCCGAAGCGCGGTTGGGGTTTGGGAATTTTCACTCCTTCCTCGCGGAGCATCGTTAGCGTTGCTTTCCAGGCGATCCCGCCCAGGCAGAATATGACAATCGGCTGGAGGATATGAAACTCTGCGGCAAGATACGGCCGACAGTTCGCCAGTTGATCTGCGCGCGGCTTATTGCCCGGCGGCGCGCAATGCAAAGCGGCAGTGATATACACACCTTTGAGCCGCAGACCATCGTGACGATCGATTGATTCAGCCTGACTGGCCAGTCCCACGCGATGAAGCGCTGCGTAGAGGAAATCGCCGGAACGATCGCCGGTGAACATCCGGCCGGTGCGGTTTGCTCCGTGTGCTCCTGGCGCCAAGCCAACAATCATCAGTTTGGCGCGGTGATCGCCAAATGACGGGACAGGCTTGGCCCAGTATTCAAAGTCCCGATACGCCCGTTTGCGTGTATGGCCCACATCGGATGTGTAGGAAACCAGATCCGGGCACCGTTTGCAACACGGGATCGCCTGTTCCATTGAATGGAGGTCTGAACATTGAGGTGGATAAACCTGCTGAGACACTGGAAGATCCATGTAAAAATGTGATGACAGCCGCAATTCGGCTGCCTGGATCCTACACGCAAGGGCGGCAATCATGAAGTCCCCCACCCATTCGACCGATAACAAAAGCGTATGCGTCCTCTCAAGATTATTTTTCTCTGTGTTGGAATCGTGGCTGCGCTGCTCTTTTCTGAAACGCAACCTGGTTGGGGAATGCAGAACCAGACTCCTGTGGGCGGAGGCTTATCCACGCTGCAGCGGGCGGTCGCATCATTTGATTTTGAGGAATCCGAAGAGATCCCGATGGATCTGCCGCTGAATTTCCATCGCTATCTCGCGGTCGACCAGGGTTTCCCGCCGTTTGGACGCATGCAGCCATCGCGGGAGGCTGCGGCATCCGGGTCGTGGTCATTTCTCTTTGAACTGGGAGGTGGATCACTATCTGCTCGCATTCCGCCTGGGGTGATTCCCGTCCTGCCTAACACCGACTACCTCGTTGAAGTTAAAGTCCGGACCGCGAACGTCACTCACGCCAAAGCGAGACTCCTTGCCTGGCAAATCGACGCCCAGGGCGATCCGATTCCGCAAAGTCAGCGACAAAGCGAAGCGGTGCAGACTGATGGTACATGGCAAACACTCACGGTTACCATCAACGGGACGAGCAATCGCGCCGCTGATCTGATTGTTGAGTTGCAACTGGCTCAACCTCGTCAGCTTGGAAAAACAGGTGCGAACGAACACATACCACTCTTTGAAGATGTGACCGGCCAAGCGTGGTTTGATGATCTGAAGGTGTGGCATCTTCCCCAGGCGGAATTGTCCAGCGTAGCTCAGGGGAATGTTTTCATCGCTCCGGATATGCCGCAATTCCATCTTCGGGTACGCGATGTGGTCAACGAACCACTCACGGCTCAATTGCGCATCTACGACATCGACGGCAATCTCACCCAAGACCTTTCCATTCCAGCCCCCCGCGGTCCCATACCTCAACCCATCACGGTCCCGGTGACTGAATTCGGCTGGTACCGGGCGGTGCTGGATGTCAAACACCGCAACTCAACCATCGGGCGACAGTCGCTTGACTTTCTGTTGTTGCCACCACTCAGAGCCAGTGGATCTTCTGCAAAGTCCCGGTTTGGGATCGTGCTCGATACAACACCCGATCTGCTACTGGCAGATTTACCTGAGCTGGTGCGGAAATTGGACGCATCAACGATCCTCCTGCCGGTGTGGGAAGCTGGTGGAGTCGATCAAAGCACCCCTCAGCGGCGTCATGCTTTCGCTCACGCCATTCGGCCGATGATTGCCGACGATCGCAAGGTCATTTTCTCGTTGGCTGCACTACCCGATCCGCTGGCAACCGAACTGGGGATACATCCGGAACAGGTACTCGATGTTTTCAACAAAAATCCGGACCAGTGGCAACCATACCTGGCGGATCTCCTGCTGGAATATGGTCTGGAAGTTCAGCGCTGGCAGATTGGTTCGACCACTTCACCGGATGCTCTAGAGCACCGCGATTTCCCACAAATCGTCGATAAAGCCCACACTTCGTTCAGCGAATTTGCCCCCGATCCTCTCATCTATGTGCCTCAGGCTGCCCAGCAAACATTGCCGGATAATATCTCCCTCCCGGCGAGGCATATATCACTTCCGTACCATGTCTATCCTGATGCCATCGGCGAATACGTCCGGCCATGGCTCGACAACTCCGGAGAGCTTCTCCTCACGCTCCAAGCACTACCTCAGGGTCAATATGCCCCACGTCAACGGGCGTTGGATCTGCTCTTGCGTGGACTTCATGCCTGGCGAAACGGCGTGAAGAATCCGGCCATCGAAGCACCCTGGACTGTGAAACAGAATTTTCAGCCGGATCCAACTTTCGGCATTTGGCGCACACTGATTGATCAACTTTCCAATCGCAGATTTGTGGGAGAACTGCAACTGGCCGACAACGTGGAATGCTGGATTGCTGAGGGAGATAGTCCCGATGACGGCTTGCTGATCATCTGGAATCAACAGCACTCCAATCAATCAGAACCACGCATCAGGATCATGCTGGGTCAACAACAGGTCACTGCAACCGATGCGTTTGGAAATCCTCAACCAGTGGAGTTTCATGAAGGTGCACATGAAATTGTGATCCGTGGAATGCCCATCTTCGTTCACGGTATCAGCCTTCCGCTCGCTCAATTCCGAGCTGCGTTTCGCTTGAATGAACCGTTTGTCAATGCGCTGCATAAAGTTCACCAACGCGAGTTGATACTGGAAAATCCATGGGATGTGCCGATCTCGGGCACGATCCATCTCCGCAGTGAAGAGTCGTTCCAAATCAGTCCGCGTCAGGTGGCGTTCAGCCTGCGTCCCGATGAAGTCACTCACATTCCGCTGGATATTATTCCGGATCGCAGCATTATTGCCGGCACAAAGCGCATCGAAGCTTCCATTGAATTCACCGCTGATACTGCATACGAGCTTGATGCCCACACGAATGTTCAGGTCGGGCTTGAAAATGTCGAGCTGCTCCATGCCTGGCGCACTGTCGAGGATCCTGCAACCGGTCAGGCACATCTGGTCGTCACACAATTTGTCACCAATACCGGGAGTCATCCGCTCAATCTCAGGATGTTTCTCCTGGCGCCTGCTGTCAGTCAGAAACGCCGCGATATCCCGACACTGCATCCCGGGCAAACAGTCGTGCGCGCCTTTCGGATAGACGACGGCCTTTCACTGCTCTCAGGAAAATCACTTCACATCGGTGTATCAGAACGCGACGGCATCGCCCGACTCAATCACGTTCTGACGCTACCCGAATTTGAAATTCCAAGGCAAGCAACCGCTGAAACCGATCAGACCCAAACGCAATAATACAAAATTTAACAAAAATTTTGAGTGGGGGGATTACCACAATTGGCGGGTGCTGGGTGATTGCCAGTTGATGGAGATGCAGGTTATGCGAGTGATTTTCCAGGTATCATCTTCCTGCCGCTGGACGATCAGCACCCATTGCGATGGTGTCGGGGCATAGCCGTTATCAACTTCAGTCGTGCAGGCAAGATGCACTGTGGCCTGGTCTGATGATTCGGTATAACCATGCAGTTTCGTGATGCGGTTGGATGTGATCCTGTACTGTCGCGCCAGGTTGACGAGTTGGGTACGGATATAATCCAGATCAAATCCCGGATTGTTCGGCGAGCTGAGTGTCAGCGCGGCATTATCAGCAAAGAGAGCAATGGCTTCTCCGGTATTGCCTACGACTGCCTTCCTCACCAGAGTCCGGGTGACATCCTCTGCCTGTTCACCGGAGGTCGTAAACAGATACCCGGTCAGAATCACCACCCCGGCCAGCAGAAAGGGAAGGATCGACACTTTCATACGGTTTTTCAATCCCTCACGAAGTCCCGTCCAGGCAAGAATCACTCCCACCAGCAGCAGAAGAGCTGCCAGCGGCCAGGGATTTTCAAACAGGTAACGTGTCCAGATATCGACGTGAGGTGGTTCAGGCATTGTTGTAGCTCATGTGGTGGCTCTTCCGATAACCAATACGCAGGAAACTCGTAAAAGTAGCATTATTGCCCCTTCAAGGCACTTTGATGACCACAATACTCCAAAAAGCACCCACACTCGATGCAAATCTGGCTGCACTTGGGCAGCGAAACAGCGATATCGCCGAGCAGATCATGCAGGCTCATGGGCATGAAGAAATGCACTGTAGCGATACTACACAGGGTGTGCCGTGTGGGATTTATCGGGATCGACAGTTGTGCAGTCGTCATCGGCCGCTGGATGAAGCAGATCGGCTGGTGGATTCAATGGATCTCGTGGAGAACGCCACGGTCGTCGTACTCGGATTCGGCATGGGCTATCACGTACAGCGCCTGGCAGAGAAATTCCAGAAAGCCGGCCTTGTAATTGTCTTTGAACCTGATGTGCAACTGCTACGTGCAGTGCTGGAGCAAGTGGACCACTCCAGTTGGCTCAGCCAGGGACTGGTTCTTTTTCTGACTGATCCGGATGATCGGGGAATACTGGGATCAAAATTAGCCGGTGCTGAATCGATCCTTGGGCAGGGTGTGGCGTTTCTGGAACATCCCGCCGCCAGCGCGCGTATCGGTGAGCAGGGTCAGCGCTTCCGTGAGATGTTCAGCGATTACATCAGCACGGCAAAGACGACACTCCTGACCACGCTGATGCGCTCCGTGGATACGGTGCGCAATCTGCTTTTTAATCTCGATCATTACGCTGCCGGCCCGGGGGTGGAGGAGCTGCATAAACTCACGACCGACCGCCTGGGAATCGTGGTTTCTGCCGGCCCGAGCTTGCACAATAATTTACATTTGCTCAATCAGCCGGGTGTGCGCGACCGGTGCATCATCATCGCGGTCCAAACGACGTTGAAACCACTCCTTGCCGCGGGTATCAAACCACACTTTGTTACCGCACTGGACTTTCATGAAATATCACGCAGGTTTTATGATGATCTGCCGGCCGATGAATTACAGGATGTGACGCTGGTTGCTGATCCGAAAGCACATCCGGTCATTCTCGATGCGTATCCCGGCCCGGTGCGTTGCTATCACCACAAATTCCTTGATCTCGTATTAGGTCCGCTGGAACGTCCTATGGGTGAACTGCCCGGTGGCGCAACGGTGGCGAACCTGGCGGTGTATCTGGCACATTATCTCGGCTGCAATCCCATCGCTTTGATCGGGCAGGATCTGGGCTTCTCCGACGGTTTGTACTACGCACCCGGGACAGCAATCCATCAGGTGTGGGCGCCGGAACTCAACCCATTCAACACGATCGCAATGATGGAATGGCAGCGCGTCGTTCGCCATCGCCTGCATCTCCAGTCGATGAAGGATGTACACGGCAAAAGCATTTACACCGATGCGCAGATGCTGAATTATCTCCAGCAGTTTGAGCGCGATTTCGCTCAATACATCCGCGATGGAATTCATGTCATCGACGCAACTGAAGGGGGCTTGCCTAAACAGCACACGAATTGTCAGCCATTGGCGGATGTGTTGGATGAATATGCAAATGAACAGTTACCTGCGATCCCCATTCCGCCGGTGAAGCTGGACGCCGATCGGCTTCATGCAGTGCAGAAGCGCATCAGGCAGGTGCGCCAGGATGTGGCTGCGATCCGTGTAACATCACGCAAGACCACCAAACTCATCGACCGCATGATGCAGGATCAACACGATCAGCGCAAGATGAAGGATCACTTCCAGAAAATCGAACGCTATCGCCAGGAGGTTAAAGAAAGATTCACTGCCTTTGAGATCATCAATCATCTGAATCAACTGGGCGTATTCAATCGCCTCAAAACCGATCGCCGACTTCACATGCAGCAGGATTTGACACCTCTGGAACGTCAACGAGGTCAGCTTGAACGCGATCGGGAGAATGTGCAATGGACCATTGATGCAGCAGAGGAATTACTCGATCAATTTGATCAATGCGATCGACTTTTGGCTGGAAAGTCTGTGGATTTCCGCCCACGTATTCATACGGTACCGACCGATGATTCTGAGAACGAAAAAAACGACTCTCCATCGAACATCTGCGCGTTGATTCCTGTCGATCCTGTACGCAATGGTTTGGGGCAGGAACGATCACTGGCAGATTCGTTCGGTAAAACAAATGTCCTGCAAGCCACGCTTTGCCGTCTGGGACAAAGTCAATATCTGGAATCGATCGTTCTGTTATGTCCGGATGATATGGATGTAGAAACGCTGATTGACCGTGATGCAATCAAGTGCTCACTTGAAATAGAGCGTTGCGGCGAATCACCGTTTCCTCCAGAGCAGGAAGCGATTGCTGTCGGCCGTCTGTGGGCACAACATTGCTGGCGGGGAGGGATCGCAGGATTAAGCGTGTATGACGAAGTGCTCTGCCCGCAGACTATGCATGAGATCATGCAGAAGCGGGGAATCACAGCAGCGTTGCTGGTCGCGCCCGATTGGCCCCTGCTGGATGTCACTTCCACGCAGGGCTGTGATGCGGTGATCAGGCGACATCTGGAACATCCCGAGCAACATAACCTGGTCTTCACGCAGGCTCCTCCAGGACTGTGCGGTTGTGTGATCAGTGCCACATTGATGTCCGAGCTTGCGCAGCGCAACCGGTTAGCGACCGTCGGCGGTCTCCTGGTTTATCAACCGCATGCTCCCCAGGGTGATCCCATTGCGCGCGATGCGAATGTTCAGGTCGATCATCATGTGCGCCAAGCAAAGGTGCGCGCAACCTGTGACACACCTCGTCAACAACAGGTTCTGCAAACGATACTCAGTGACTCAACATCGAATGATGTATCGTCCGGAGACATCGTATCCGCCATCACAAAGAGTGATGCAGAACAGCGCCTCGACCTACCTGCTCATCTCATCCTCGAACTCACCACAATGCGGCAGAGTTGGGGGCAGGCTTGGCAACATCCTTATGGTGAAATTCAGCGCGAGCCGATTTCATTTGATTTGGTAAAAGAGATATTTGCTCAATTCTCAAAATCACCATCAGGTTGCCTGACCTTGGCCGGTGTAGGTGATCCGCTGCTGCACGAGCATTTCGATAAGATCACCCATGCTGCGAAAGATGCAGGACTACGAGCCGTTCACATACGAACGGAATTGCGCGTCGACCAATCACAACTCGATCGTCTGATGGCAAGCCCGGTTGATGTCATCAGTGTCGATCTCCATGCCGATCGAGCCAACACTTATCGCCAAATGATGGGTCAGGGTAATTTCAAATTTGTGCTGGATAACCTGCAGTATATCCTGCCGCGGCGCCGCTTCTTCACCGATAAACACGACAGCACTGCGATTGCCCTGCCCTGGATTGTCCCGCGATTACAACGGCATGGTACAACTTATGAAGATATCGAAAGTTTCTTCGATCGCTGGCAGCAGATCCTGGGTACTGCTGTTATCGAAGCGCCGCCGCGGTTCGAGACTGAGCCAGTTGAAGATCATGATTCCCTTATCAGCGCTGACGATCCATCTGACGTGATGCAACATAAGCTCGCCAAGCGCATGACGATCTTGTCTGACGGATCAGTTCCGATCAGCGAACTCGACCTGCCAGGAAATGAAATCGTCGGCAACATAACAAACCGTCCTCTGAAAAACCTGTGGCACGATTTGCTCGATGCGCGCAGCCAATTGCCTCCATCCCAGCTCAGGACGAGGCAGCCATGACCGCCCCTCCCCCCCCACACACACTATCCCCCCTACTGATCAACCGGATGTGTTGGCAGTGATCATCGGTCGCGCCGGGAGCAAGGGATTACCGAAAAAAAATGAGTTGATTCTGGCGGGGAAACCCATGATCTGTCACAGTATCGCCCATGCTCAAGCGGCGGAAACCGTATCACTGATCGTCGTCTCCACTGATGGATCAAACATCGCAGCGGCAGCAGAGAAAATGAATGTCACGGTTATCAAGCGGCCGGCAGATCTGGCAACAGATACCACACCGGTGGATAACGTGGTGCGTCATGCGGTTGAAACAATCGGTTCAAACAATTCAATCATTGTTATCCTCTACGCCAATGTGCCCATTCGTCCGGTTGATCTTATCGATCGCGCAGTCAGTAAGTTAATAAAAACCGGTGCGGACAGTGTGCAGTCCTATTGCCCGGTAGGAAAACATCACCCACACTGGATGGTATCACTGGACGATTCCGACAAGGTGACGCCTCATGTTACCAATACGACATATCGTCGGCAGGACTTGCCGCCCCTCTGGCTCCCGGATGGTGGTGTCATCGCAGTAACGCGCTCCAGTTTATTCACGGTTGTTCCCGGTCAACCACATGCATTCCTGGGCAGTGACCGTCGGGGGATTATTAACAACCCCGGAACTGTCATTGACATTGACGATGCTCACGATTTTGCTCTGGCCGAGTCAATCCTCACAACACAGCACAATCCGAATCCTGCTGAGATTACCCCGTGCGCATAGGTTCCCGCCACATCAGTCCGCATCACCCGCCTTACATCATCGCCGAGATCGGCGTAAACCATGATGGCTCACCTTCCCGCGCGCTGGAACTGGTCGATGCTGCCTGCATGGCAAAGGCAGATGCGATTAAACTGCAGTATTTCAGTGCCGATCGTCTGCTCAGTCGCGCAGCTCGACTTGCGCAATATCAGGAAAAGGCGGGTGAATCAGATCCGATCGACATGCTGCAACGTTACGAGCTTTCGATCGCACAAATGCAGCCAGTAGTGAAACGTGCACATGAGTCGGGTCTTCATGCAATTGTAAGTATCTTCAGCGTGGAGCTGGTCGATCAGGCGCGCAAACTACCATGGGATGCCTATAAAATTGCATCACCCGATATTATTAACCGGCCGCTGATCGAAAAGCTGATGTCCACGGATAAGCCATTGCTGCTGAGTACCGGTGCTGCTTCAGTATCAGAGGTCACAGATGCAGTTCGCTGGCTGGGCGAATATCCTCATGTGTTCCTTCAGTGTGTCAGCGCATATCCAGCGCCGAATGATTATGCCGCTTTGGGAGGTCGAATCGCGCTAAGTCATATCACACCTGCTGCGCTGGGGTATTCCGATCACACCACAAGTGTGGATACTGGCGCATTGGCCGTCGCCTCGGGTGCATGCCTGCTGGAGCGACACCTGACATACGATAGCCAGGCAGCCGGTCCCGACCATGCTGCATCATTGGAGCCAATGGAATTTGCTGAGTATGTGCGTCTGGCACATCGCGCCTGGCACATGCTCGGTCAAACTGAAAAAAAAGTGCTTGACGTTGAGCAGGATGTCCGTCTGGTATCACGCCAGTCATTGACATCCACTCGTTCACTATCCGCCGGCCACGTGTTGCACGATGATGATATCACGATCAAGCGGCCAGGAACCGGGATCAGCCCTGCTCGTCTGTCACAGATCATCGGTCGGCGGCTTGCCGGGCACGTCGATGCTGATTGCCCAATTACAGAGGAACATCTGGCGTGATGGACACTCGCATCATTGCGGTCGTAACGGGTAGTCGAGCAGAGTTCGGCCTGTTGCGGCCGGTCATGCACGCCATCGAAAATCACTCCGATCTCGCGCTACTGGTGTGGGTCACCGGTACCCATCTACTGGAACCGGATCGGACAATCGACGACGTGGCAGCAGAATTTGACATTGACGCAGCCATTCCCATGCAGCAACCGGGTGATTCGGGTCGTCTTGCTGAGGCAACAGCTCTCGGGCGCGGCATCTCGGGTATTGCCCGGGAAATCGCTGAAGTGAGTCCGACGATAGTGCTCATGTTAGGTGATCGCATTGAGGCATTCGCTGCCGCATCAGCCGCCGCTGTGGCAGGTGTTCACGTTGCGCACATGCACGGCGGTGATCGTGCGGAAGGAATTGCCGACGAGGGGATGCGCCATGCGATCTCGAAGCTTGCGCACATTCATCTGCCCGCAACAGAAAAATCTTCCTACCGCCTGGTTGCAATGGGAGAGGACGTGGCGCGGATTCATGTCGTTGGTTCGCCGGCGCTGGACGAGCTGGCAAATATGCCTCCTCTCTCGGATGAGCAGTTCGCTTCGATGGGAGAACCTGAAATAGTGTTTCTCCATCATCCCACAGGCAGATCGGATCAGGACGAACATGCCGGTGCTTTTCGTTTGCTGAAGATATGTCAACAGATCGGCTCGACTCTGGCTCTTGCGCCGAACCACGATTCCGGACGCAACGGTATCACGCGGGCAATCGAGGAAAGCAAAATTCACCGCCGTACTCATCTGCCTCGCCAGACGTTCATCGGCCTACTGAAACGCGTCAGGGTGATTGTCGGAAACAGCAGCGCGGGGCTGATTGAATGTGCTGCATTGGGGCTGCCCTGCGTCAATATCGAGCCACGTCAGGCAGGCAGGGAAAAGTCTGATAATGCTATCAGCGTCCCGCATAACGACTGGGAAGGTATCGAACAAGCAATCGGTGAATCCATGGAAACAGGCCGCTCGCAAAGCACCTTTACACATCCGTTTGGTGACGGCAATACAGGTCATCGAACCGCGGATATTCTGGCGCACTTGTCCCTGGATAAGTACCCGTTGATAAAGCATAACACGTATTAATCGCCCTGTACCAACGATAACCCACTGCAGAAAGGTGTTTTCCCACCGTTCGATCAAGTGCATCCCCCCCTCGGCCGATGCTGATCACAGTACTCCACATACGCAAGGGTGATCCTATGGCCATAATGATGACCGATGAGCAAGCGACCGTTGTTTCTTCTGCCGTAAAGAGCATTAGCCACATCGCGACATTGCCTGAAATCACGCTCAAGATTATTAAGCTGGTTGAGGATCCCACAAGCACAGCACAGGATCTGCACTTAGTTATTTCACATGATCCGGCATTGTGCAGCCGCATTCTCAAGGTCGTCAACAGTGCTTTTTACGGTCTGCCACGCCAGATCGGTTCGATCAATCGAGCGGTGGTACTGCTGGGATTGAATGCAGTCAAGAATATCGCCATTGCTGCGAGCCTGTCGAAGCTGTTCCGCGGTGGGGAACTATGCCCAAACTTTTCTGCCCGCGATCTGTGGATTCACTCGGTGGGAACGGCTGCCGCCAGCAAACTCGTTTGTGATCAATTGCAACTCGGATTGCCCGATGAGGCGTTCCTTGCCGGCTTGATTCATGACATCGGTATCATGGTCGAAATGCAAGCCGAACGAAACAAACTGATACAGGTTTTTGAACAGTTGGATATCGACAAGGACGGCGTGCCCGGTACCAATATGCTTGAACTTGAACGTCAGATATTGGGAGCCGACCATTGCATTTACGGTGCGGGACTGTGCGAAGCGTGGAAATTCCCTCCGTCCTTTGCCTATGTTACGGGCTATCACCACCGACCAATGGAACTGGAAGTCGGTAGCCGCATGCTGGCTACGATTGTGTATATCGCAGATCGCCTCATTGCCGACGTCAATCAGGGCTTCCGTGCTGACCTGCCTCATCTGGATATTGATCCGGAAATCCTAGAGGAATTAAAGGTGACTCCGGAGCAGTTGCAATCCATCAAGGAGCAACTACCACAGTGCATTGAAGAGGTCGAATCAGCGTTCAGTTGATGCTCAGCGGGGTTGTAGCGCAAAACTCAACATTGATTGGGGAATATCAGTAGTGATCCGCACGACGTGTCGCGCTGTTGGTCTATGATGTAGGTGATGTCCGAGGCAATCAGCGTCAATTTCGGCAAGCCGATGCCGGTATTTCCTCTCCCGGAAACTGTGCTCCTTCCCCACGCACTGCAACCGATGCAGATATTTGAAACCAGTCATCGCACGATGATCAATCATTGTCTGGATGGGAACGGCCAATTCGCACTGGCCACATTTGAAGGCACCTTTGAGCCGAACACCATCGTACATGAAACGCCGTCACTTCGATCAGCCGTTTGTGTCTGCCAGATCCTCCAGCATGAAACGATGGAGGACGGGATGATCAATATTCTGCTCCATGGTGTTTGCCGAGCACACATTGAACAACTTTTCAAACCGGATGATGAGCAGTGCTTTTTCCGCGCTCATCTCACGCCGCTGGAAACCGGCGAACAGGATCTGCCGAACATGGAGGGAGTACGTCGGAAACTTTATGACCTGCTCTCAGGTCCGAGGCTCAAACGTATGCGCCGGGTGGAAACGGTGATTGAGTGGTTTGATAAGGAGGAAGTCACCACCCACGCTTTACTGGAATTGATTGGTTTCGCTTTGGTGCGCGATAACGAATTGAAATATCAACTGCTCGCAGAGGCCGATCCGCAAATCCGCGCCTCGCTCATACTAGAAGATCTCAACAGTCTCGATCACATCATTTCCCGGGCAGATCGACAGAACTTCCGCTCCTGGCCCAAGGGTATGAGCTGGAATTGAGTTGGCCCACACAGTTTTTTTGTATGTTGTTACTCGCGTTTACCCCAAACGTCGAGCGTTGCGGACCTTAACCATGTGCTGGTGCAGACTGCTTCCGGGACAAGCGGTGGCAGCCCATTCTCGATGTGTTGTAACATCCTTAAGAGACACGTTGTATCTGCGCATCAATGTTGTTAAATGGTTGTCCAGGGCAGCCAACTGCTGTGAACTGGGCGATTGCCGATCAAAGTTACCCAACAACATCACGCCGATGTTCCCCTCATTGTGATCCTTGACGTGAGCCCCCTGCCAGGCAATCGGTCTGGTCTCCCATACACGGCCGGCACGATCAACTGCATAGTGATACCCGATGTCACCCCAACCTCGAACATCACGATGGTATCGGCGAATCGCATCCAGTCGGTGACCCACTTCCTGCTGATTCGTCAAATGACAGAGCTGCGCATCGTGGTGGACGGTGATATAGCGAATGGGATCCATCCGCCTCATGAGTGAATAGTTCGGAGAGTGGCGCGTCCAGGCAGAGCGGGACATAACAAGTCCATTCGTTTCTCTTTCATGGACAACCGGTTGCGTGTTCGGTGTCGTGTACGGTTCATCTTGCACGGGCCAAACCGGTGAAGGCAATTCGGTCAACGAATGCGTTGAGGAACACCCGGCCAGAAATCCAAAGCTCGCCAGCAAAAAGGTACGTCGATTCACCATCTCTCTGGCAAACCAGTCACGGTCTACATGTAGTTCACATTCACACATAAGCGTTCATATTGTATTTGAGTTTCCGAATAATACGCAGGATGACGTGATGAACCTATCGACCGGTTTACATCCAATGCGCCAGTATATGCGAAAAGCGATGTTCCCGTTTCAACCTGATGAGCAGGGCTAATCAGATCGGCAGGTCATCATCATATTCCGTATCCTCCTGTGGCTCATCCTGTGCATCTGCGGAATATGTCCCCGGTGTTGAGATCGATCGTGTGTAACTGCTGTCCGGAGAGTGAGCGCTGGAATAATCACGGAAACGCGTGATCTCTTCGACCCAGGTCAGTGGTACAGTTCCAATCGGTCCATTTCGTTGCTTGGTGATGATGAGTTCCGCCACCCCCACCTTGTCTTCATTGTGCTCAACCCAATCGGGATCAGACTTGTGGTAGTACTCCTCACGATGCAACATGGTGACCACATCCGCATCCTGCTCGATTGAACCTGATTCACGAAGATCACTCATCCTCGGCCGATGCCCTTCGCGCTGTTCCGGTGAGCGATTGAGCTGACTCAGGCACACCACCGGAACGTTCAACTCGCGCGCCATCGCTTTGACACCGCGACTGATTTCACTGATCTCAACCTGGCGTGATTCCACACGACCGCCGGACGACATCAACTGGAGGTAATCGATGAGTATGGCTTCAACCCTATGATTGCTCACCATTCTTCTTGCCTTGGTGCGCAGGTGAAGAAGGTTGAGACCCGCAGTATCATCAATGAACATGCGAGCTTTGAGTAATTCATCACACGCTACATGCAACCGCTGAAACTCGCTTTGATTGAGATTGCTCCGACGTAGTTTTTGACTGCTCACTCCCGAACGCGAAGCCAGGAGTCGTTGCACAAGCTGTTGTCGACTCATCTCAAGGCTGAAGATCCCTACGGGGTGTCCACGCAATGCCATCTGTTCAGCAATGTTCAATGCCAGAGCGGTTTTCCCCATTGATGGACGACCGGCAATGATGATCATCTCTCCCCGCTGAAATCCGGAAGTCTCTTCGTCGAGTTTGGCAAAGCCGGTGGGGATACCTGTAATCAGTCTTCCGTCATTATCCTCGATCTGCTTCATCGCATGATCGAGCAAAACGTGAAGCTCTTCCGCCTGGCTGTGCTCACTTTGCTGCGCGATATGAAATATGCGCTGCTCAGCTTCCTGCAGAAGATCCTGCGCATCTTCGGGCTGGTGGTAAGCGTCGTAAAGAATTTCGCCGGCTGCGTCGATGAGTTGGCGAACACATGATTTTTCGCGAACCTGCCGAGCATAGTGCACTGCGTTGGCTGCGGATGGTACCGCATCGGCCAGTTCGACAAGGTAGCTCAACCCTCCGATCGCTTCCAGTACACCGCGATCCTGCAATACCTGGTTGAGCTGTACGATATCCAGCGACGCTTTCGTTTCATAGAGCTGGATCATGGCGTCGTAGAGCGCGCCGTTGGCCGGCTTATAGAAATCAGCACCGCCGCGCAAAACAAGAATCACATCACCCACGACTTGTGGATCTATGAGCATCGACCCCAGCAAACTCATCTCTGCTTGAATGGCATGGGGAGGAAGTTGCTCGAACAATTGTGAGAGATGACGCCAGTCCCGTTTGGATGAGGACTCCGCAGAAGCTTCATGTGCCAGACTCAACGTCCGTTCCGGGGGAGAAGGTGCGTCTGCAGGGGGGGGCGTGGGGGGGGGATTGTCTTGTTTGACCTGGCTCATTGTTGAACCAGATTATAGGTCAGATAGATCATTGCTACCGCCACGCTGCAATTGGCAACTCATCCACAGCCAATTGTTGGTCAAGCTCGATTTCACCCCCGATTTGATCACTCTGAGAGTTGTTCGGACGATACCTGCGCAGTTGGAGTTACCTCCACTTCGGCTGATGCCTGAGTGCCCTGATCGGAAGCGGTCCCTTTGACCTCCAATTCCGACTCCGCCAACTCGCCGTCCAAGGCCATTTTCATCATTCGGCCTACCTTGAACTTAACGGTTTTCTTTGCCGGGACCGGAACCCTCTCCAGAGTCTTCGGGTTTTGAGCAATTCGGGGTGCTCTGTCCCTGATTTCAAATACACCAAAATCACGGAATTCCAGCCGATTTCCCTCCCCCAACTCCTTGATGACACTATCCAGGAAGCACTGAACAGTTCGTTTTACATCCGTACGTTTCTGATCCGTCGCGTTCGCAATGCGATCGATGAGATCCTTCTTGGTGGTCGTAGACATCTGCCAAATGCCCCCTTTCCCCAGTAACTAATTTTTGAACCTACACGCTCCTTTGCCCTGTGACTTTTGGGCGAAGATGAACGCACCCTGAATCCTGGATGAAACATCCAGAAATGACAACAATACTACAGTTGCCAGTATGCATGGTTTTTGTGATTCGTCAAGGGACAACTTCGATGTGGACAAGAAGTTAGATCATTTTCAGGGGCTTTGACCAATACCACAAAACGCCACATTTTGTGATAAAATGGGTAATCTGATGAGAAAAGGGTGAATGGGTATTCACGACCGGGATTAGCGACGGCGAATAATTTCCGTGCGTGTCCGGGTGGATTCATGTGGCCGTCCATCGTGGGTCCAGAGAATTTCCCGGCTATGTGTGATGACCTGTTCGTCATAGCCATCCTGCCAGCGGGGAATTGATCCAAGTTGGTCATCATTTCGTCCCTGGAGCCACGGATCCTGCCATTCTGCGGTCATTTCCGCCTGATGACCGGTGACCAGATTCGGTGAAATGGCACCTGAATCTCCCATCATTGAGCGGCCGGTAGTGGTTGATGGGCCACAGCTTGCAACCAGAATGGCAGCCAGAGTCAGATTCAACTTTACGAGCGGGATAAATATCCGCATCTTCTTTCTCCTCCTGGAGATGCGTATACAAAGCTTGCGCCATCCTGCGTGAAAGTCAATTAATCTTCATCATCCAATTGCGATGTCGAATCCACACCTCATCGGTGGTGGTCTGAACCGACATTTTCTGGGACTTATGAGAAAATCGCCGCTGAAAATCGCTCGGCAGCGGCGCACTCGGGCCCTTGGTGTGAATGCGGCAACCGAGGCTAAGCCTCGTCATTTCATGGATTATGACCAATCCACTTGTATGGGCTATCCGATAAAAAGGCAGGAAACGAATTGGAATCCGTATTATGCGACAAATGATGTGCGGTTTTTGGCTCAGATGCCGACCTGAAAGTATCATGGGTGGTTTTGAAACGAGTCACCGCTGGAATTATCCACTGCTGCTCCAGTGCGATCCTGCGAGTAACACACCATGAACATCACCATATGTGGCGCAGGTCATGTGGGAAGCTACGCCGCAGAAATCCTGGGAAATCTGGGTCACAAAATTACCGTGATCGACACCGATTCCACGCGATTACGGTCTATTGAAGACACCATGGATGTGGCAACCGTTCAGGGAAGCTGCGCATCAGCAGAGGTGCTACGCAGGGCAGGAGCCGTGGATGCCGATCTGGTTGTCGCTGCTACAAACCATGATGAAATCAACCTTCTATCAGCATCCGTAGCCAAGGGAATCGGGGCGGTGAAATCGATCGCACGAGTACATCACAGCGCATATTTCGCGCATCGTGGTCTGGACTACCAGGAACATCTCAATATCGACCAGTTGATCTGCCCGGAATTTTCCACCGCAACGGCAATCGCGCGAACATTGCGGAATCCCGGCGCCCTGGCAATGGAAGACTTTGCCCGTGGCACCATCGAAGTACAGGAGTTCGCCGTCGGAAGAAAAGCCCCGGCGTTGGGTAAAAACCTGATGGAACTTCCCCTACCGCAACGTACACGATTGGCCGCCATCACCCGCGATGGAAACTCGTTTATTCCTGAAGGCTCCACCACGATTCAGCAAGGCGACAACGTCATACTCGTGGGCAATGCCAGTGTCTTTGAGGAAGCTCGTCAACTATTCCGGGAAAAGAAACGCAGTCGTAAACGTATTGCCATCATGGGTGGACCGTCGATGGCGGTATGGCTGTGTCGCGCTCTGCGGGGTGGCAATTTCGCAATTCGTCTATTTGAAATTGATCCCGTGCGGGCTGAGGAACTGGCGGAAAAACTGGAGTGGGTTACGGTGCTGCAAGCTGATCCGACAGATCACAGTGTCTTTAACGAAGAACATCTGGATCAGGTCGATGCATTCGTCGCTTTGCTCGATGATGACGAACACAATATTCTCGGTTGCGCGTGGGCGAAGAGCCTGGGAGTACCCGATGCCATTGCCGTGGTCCAAAGACCAAACTACATGCATTTGCTTCCCAGTGTGGGTATTGACAAGCCATTCAGCCCCCGCCGGGTCGCCGTCAAGGAGATTGAACAGATACTTGATGACAGCCCGATCCGCCGCATGAGTTCGCTGGCCGAAGGTTACATAGATCTGTATAGAATCCGTGTCGGCGATGACTCAGATGTGATCGGTCAGCGCCTCCGTGATGTGAAGCTGACACCCAACTGGATGATTGCCATCCTGCAGCATGACGATGAAATGCGCGTTCCCTCGGCAGATGACCGCATTGAGAAAGGCGATATTCTGCAGGTCATCGGCCGACACGGTGAAGAGGGAACACTCAAGAAGATTTTTGCCACAGGTTGAACCCGCGTGAACATTCGTCTGGTCGCACGACAACTTGGATTGCTCACGGTCGTTCTCAGCATCATGTTGCTGGGGATTTGGATCTGGTCGTTCGCGCTCACCCTCATGGGGGATGATGCAGAACATCAGGCTCACGGACCATTTCTGATTACCGCATTGATAGGATTCTCAATCGGAGGAATTCTGTGGTTCGTCCTGCGTGGGGGACACGCGCCGATCGGTCGGCGGGAATCGCTGCTTCTGGTGGGAACCAGCTGGCTTATCGGCGCAGCGCTCTCTGCTCTTCCGTTTCTGCTGTGGGCTTATTTCTCCGGAAACGCACAGCAGAATCACCCCTTTGGCAACTTCATCAATTGTTATTTTGAAGCGATGAGCGGCCTGACCACAACGGGCTCGACGGTGCTTTCTGACATCGAAGCTCTGCCTCGCAGTATTCTGCTGTGGCGATCGCTGATTCAGTGGCTCGGCGGACTGGGTATCGTCGTGCTCTTCGTAGCGGTGCTCCCCACGCTCGGTGTTGGAGGGAAAAAACTTTTTCGCGTCGAGGCACCAGGACCGGATCCGGAAGGCGTTCGACCGCAGATTCGTGACACTGCTCGCGTTCTCTGGTTCATCTACCTTGGCTTGACTGCCGCTGAAATCCTGTGCCTGAAGTTCATCGGCGGCATAAGTTGGTTTGACAGTATATGCCACACTTTTACGACACTTGCGACCGGTGGATTCAGCACACTCAACGCCAGCATCGGGGAATATAACGCAACTGTGCAGTGGATCATCACGGTGTTTATGATCGCTGCGGGTATTAACTTTGCCCTTTATTTTGCATTGCTGCGCAGACGGATTCGGCCGGTCTTCCGCGATACGGAATTTCGGTTTTATCTCTTCCTGATTACGATCAGCGCAATCGTGATTATTACTACATTGATGGCTTCCGGCGCTCCAATCGTACTCACCAGTCAGACCGAAGGCATGTATGACACTGTCCCGGCAACGCTTCCCAACGCTATCCAGTACGGCCTGTTTACTACGGTTGCATGTCAGACCACGACAGGCTTTTGTACCGCTGACTTTAATCACTGGCCCTTTATCGCTAAGGTTTTTCTGCTGACCTTGATGTTTGTCGGCGGATCGGCAGGCTCAACCACCGGCGGGATCAAAGTCGCGCGGATCTGGATCAGTATCAAGGTGATGATCTCCGAACTGGAACGTGTCTTTCGGCCGCAGGTCGTCCGTCCGCTCAAAGTCGGCCACACTGTTATCGACAATGATCTGAAGCTCGCAACGATCACTTATGTGTTCGGGATCGTTCTGATCTTTGCCCTGGGGGCTGTACTCATCATGGTTTTCGAGCAGTGGCACAATCCTGCAGCAAACATTGACTTCACCACCGCATCAACGGCCAGCATCGCCACACTGTTCAACATCGGTCCAGGTCTGGAAAAGGTCGGCGCGGTTTGTAATTTCGGCTGGTTTTCCGGATACAGCAAAGTCCTGATGTGCCTGCTGATGGCCGTGGGCCGATTGGAAGTCTTCGCCATCATCGTCCTGCTCAGCCCCCGCTTCTGGCGCGGCGATTAACACAGAAGGAAAGCGGCAAAACCGCGGCGCTTCGTAGAAGTCTCGAAACCGTTCATGTGTATGGGCAAAGAAAATACGATCGTATTTACATCGGCTTGGCGTCGATCGTCTGGTCATACACTTCCAGCAGCTTGACCTTGTCAAAGATCATATCCTGTCGGCTCTGCCCGGTGATGGCGTAGTGCGGTGTCAGTTCGATAGCATCGCAGGGGCACGCTTCCTCACACATGCCGCAGTAGATGCAGCGCAGCTCGTCGATATCAAACTGCTTGGGATATTTTTCACGGTCTTCCCAAGGTGCTTCCTCAGCGACGATGTGAATGCAGTTGGCGGGACAGGCGGTTGAACACATAAAGCACGCAACACATCGAACCCGACCCTGCTCATCACGATTGAGTCGATGTACACCGCGAAACGTGCTCGGCTCGATGCCGCCCTCGGTGATCTGGCGCTGCTCACGTTTCTCTTCGGGATACTGCACGACCCAGATGTTTTTCTTGTTCTTCCCGTTCCGGCCGATGTTCCCTAGGCAATGGCGGAGCGTCGTTCCCAGCCCCTTGAACACTGCGGGGACGAAGATACTCTCGCCCGTGGATCGTTTTCGGGGAGTCAGGTCGATGATGTCTCGTTCAGCTATGGCCATGATGATCACCTGGATCGAAAAAGACGGGAATGGGTAACATTGATCTTAGGGCAAAGTCGGCATCAATACCACGAAACCCCCCCACAATGGTATAACCCTTGAATGGCTATGCTTCGACCCGGGAAAAATGGCAGCTCCTCGAAACTCTGGCGGCTGAGCGGCCTGGGATTTGAATTTGCCAGTCAGATTGCTGCCGGCCTGCTGTTGGGGTGGCTCGTCGATCGAATGCTCAATACCCACCCCACGTGGCTGATCG
>JANQEQ010000035.1 GCA_028278245.1 Phycisphaerales bacterium
TCCGCAGAGAGTCTGCCTTCACAAAGGAAACTCCGCCATCGACTAGTTCAACATCCAGCAGAGTGACCGTCAGCGGATATTCATATTCCAACTGCTGAAAATCCAGTTGTGGCTGGAGATGTTCTCCTGCCACGGCCCGCAGTTGTTTATCAAGCCACTGTGCTACGGCACTCTCTGCTTTTTCTGTCACCTTCTGAACAATTCGTCCCGCACCGCCGCTGCTCAGTTGAATAACGATGATCAATCCGCCCAGGAACAGCACCAGGATCAGAATTGCGATCAGCCAACGTTTCATATTCCCACTCCCGTTGAGTCACAAATCAGAAGATGAAAATCACACTGTCCTGCGATGCTGTTCTGTCGTCAAGTATGACGGGACCGCATGGACGCGCACCAGGCCACGATGCCTGCCCAAGATCCAAATCCATTCCATGCGGCAAATAAAATCAGCACAATGGGTGACATGACCATGTGCTGCGTGTCTGCAATATCCATTATGGCAACAATGATAAAGAGAACGGCTGTCAACAATCCCACAATGGAATAGAGCAGGTTCCCCAGCAATGGATTGATCAATGTAATGACCGCGGACAGGACAAATGCGATCGTTACCCCCTTCAACGTCCATTCCAGAATTGGAACGTAGATGAGCAGCTTGCCGGTGATTGAGCTGTGATGTACGAAAGCGGTCGAAAAGCCGAAGTAACCGAAAATCAAAGCACTCAGAAGCATGATTCCTATACCGGTCGGAATGCGCCTCTGCTTGTGCTCCGTGTCATTCATGCCATACCACTTTAATCTTGGAGTGTGGAGATCAATGTGTGGGAGGTTAATCCTTCCACACCAGTACCGGCTGGCGTGCCGCTGCCACTTCATCAGCCCGATGAATGACCGCATCCGTCGGAGCGTCGGCGAGCGATTGCGGATCTTTTTCAATCTGATCTGCAATCTGCAGCATAACCTCGGCAAACTGGTCCAGTGTCCGCTTTGATTCCGTTTCCGTTGGTTCCACCATCAGGCAGTCGTGTACCGGCCAATGCATTGTGGGAGGATGAATGTTGTAGTCGATCATGCGCTTGGCGATGTCAACGAGCGTCACTCCTTTATCCAGCAGTGTGCGCGGTACGGTGACAAACTCGTGGGCGCAGAATTTCCCTTTTCCCGGATTGAAGAACGGCATTTCGTATTTATGCTGCAAACGGGCAGCAAGGTAATTGGCGTTGAGGACTGCTTTCTCTGCCACATTACGCAATCCCTCCGGACCACAGGCGGCAATGTAGGTCCAGCAACGAACCAGCACGCTGAATTGACCGATGAAGCTGCGCACCTTGCCGATTGACTTGGGACGATCGTATTCCAGCCTAAAACTGCCATCGTCATCCATCACGACCTGCGGCAGGGGCAGATACGGTGCCAGTTTCTCCGTCACAGCGATCGGGCCTGCACCCGGCCCACCACAACCGTGCGGTGTGGAGAAGGTTTTGTGCGTGTTGTAGTGCATTGCATCGGTGCCAAAATCACCGGGACGCGTCTTGCCCAGGATGGCATTCATGTTCGCGCCATCGACGTATAACATCGCGCCGGCATCGTGAATCACATCTGCAATTTTGCTGACATAAGCATCAAACAAGCCGGCAGTGTTGGGATTGGTGATCATAAATGCCGCGACGTTTTCAGCGCCGTGTTCATCAATCAGACGTTTGAGATCATCCAGATCGGTGTGGCCGTCAACTGTCTTGACTGCGATGACCGATGCTCCACACATGGTGCAACTGGCCGGGTTGGTGCCGTGCGCATTGTCCGTGGCAAAAACCAGACGACGTTGCGACTGATCGTGATCTTCAAAATATGCACGTATCACCTGCAAAGCAGTGAACTCACCGTGCGCCCCGGCTGCGGGTTGCAGACTCACCGCAGGCAGGCCGGCAATCTCCTGCAGAAAACACCTTGTTTCATAGAGTAAACGCAGCGCGCCCTGGATCAGATGATCATCCTGCAATGGATGCAATTGTGAAAAGCCCGGCAATGCTGCTCCCCACTCGTTGATCCGTGGATTGTGCTTCATCGTGCATGAGCCGAGCGGATAAAAGTTACCATCCACGGAGAAATTGCGATTCGACAGGTGCGTGTAATGAGCCATGACCTCACCCGCACCGATCTCCGGCAAGGGAAGCGACTCTCCCCGCAACTCATCGGGGATATCATATTGTGAAACATCCAGCGGAGGCAGATCAATGCCGCGCTGACCGGGAACTGTTTTTTCAAAGATCAGCGGTTCCACCGGCCGAGCACTACGCGCCTGGGCAGAACAATCAGTGTTGGCATTTGGATCGATCGTTTTAGCAGTCGTGGCTGCGGTCATGATGTCACCTCCGTCAGCACCTCAACCAGGGCATCCATTTCGTGTTTCGTGCGTTTTTCGGTCACGGCGATGAGCAAATCATTTTCGCCGCTGATCCCCCCCATGCGTGGATGCGCCAGATCAACTCCTGCCAGGATCCGTTTCAACTGACACGCTTTGATGATCTGCGAGGCAGGTTTCGGGCAAGTGATGACAAACTCGTGGAAGAATGGACCTTCATACTTCAGTGAATAACCATTGATCTGTGAAATGCGCTCAGCGAGATAGTGTGCTTTGTGATAGCACTGCTCTGCCATGTCTTTCAAGCCTTGCGGTCCCAGCGCGGTGATGAACATCGAAGCCCGCAAAGCGAGTAGGCCCTGATTCGTGCAAACATTGCTCGTTGCTTTTGCCCCACGAATATGCTGTTCGCGTGTCTGGAGTGTCAGGCAGTAACAGGGCCTGCCCTGGGCATCGGTGGTTCTTCCGATCAGGCGGCCGGGCATCTTCCGCATGAATTTCTCCGCAGCCGCAAATAATCCCAGATAAGGCCCACCCAGCGATATTGGAGCACCCAACGGCTGACCCTCACCGACAGCGACGTCAGCGCCGCATTCACCCGGTTTCTTTAACAATCCGCAGGCAATTGGATTGAACACCGCAATCGTCATCACATTCCCCTGCTCATGCGCAGCAGCAAAGTAAGATTCCCAATCTTCGATCAGGCCGTACACATTGGGTGACTGAATCACCAGGCATGCGGTGTCATCGCTCAACGTTGCCGTAACAGCTTTTGCCGATATACGCCCCTGTGGAGCGGGCAATTCGATGATTTCCGCATCGTGTCCGCTCAGATAGGTCTTCAAAACCTGTCGATAATCAGGATGGAGCGTTGAAGCAACGAGCACTTTAGATTTGCGCGTCGCTCCCAAGCTCATCAGCACCGCTTCCGCCACGGCCGTCGCTCCGTCGTACAGACTTGCGTTGGCAAGATCCAGCCCGGTAAGACGGGCTATTTGCGTCTGAAATTCAAAGAATGCTTGAAGCGATCCCTGCGATGCCTCAGCCTGGTATGGTGTGTAGGCAGTGAGGTATTCACCCCGACTGATGAGCTGATCGATCAGCACGGGGTAGAAATGGTCATACGCCCCCCCTCCCATGAAACAAGCCATGTCGTGTGAACCGTGGTTCTGCCCTGCCATCTCCTGCAATCCGCGTTGCAATTCCAGTTCGCTCATTGCCGGTGGCAGGTCGAGCGTGTCGTTGTATCTGATCTCAGGGGGAATCACCTCAAAGAGATCATCAATGCTCTGCACGCCGACCGTCCCCAGCATGTTTGCCTGTTCATCAGCTGTGATCTGTGTGTAATCCATGGTGAGAGTATCACTCCCGACATTCTGTTTATGATGGTGACTGTAAGCGATCCTGGATCCCAAATCTGAACGTGATCGTCAATTCACCGACAGGGGACTATATTCGGCTCCCTGCCAGTGAGCAACGAAATGACGACTCATCGGTAATTTGTATGATCCGAATCTTCGCCCTTACTGGAGCATATTCATGCACACGATCTATCGCCGCCGATTCTCGATCATTCTGAGCAGCTTATACCTGGGTGTGGTTCTCTTTTCAGGGTGTTCCGCACCACTCCAGGGAAGCACAGAATCATCTCTAACAACTGTCAGTGCCGAATACGCCCACGTTGAAGCGACCGCCGTTGCTACTCGGCCGGCAGATATTGACCTGCGCAGAGTCTTTGAGGATCTGGGACCGCAGGCGACCAGCTGGTATCAGCATGTGCAGACGCTTTCCAATCCGTTCTTTGAGGGAAGGGTGCCGGAGAGCCGTGGGCACGAACTGGCAGCGGAATATATCGAGATGTACTTCCGGGATGCGGGTTTGCAGCCGGCGTTTCCATTATCTGATGGCAGCAATAACCAACTTGTCACCTACCGACAGCCGTTTACCTTTGTGCCCTGGCGAACCGATGATCCAAAAGAATGTCAAGGTGCAAACATCGGCGGGATCCTCCCGGGGCGCGGGGCCAACGCAGATCAGTGGATCGTCATCGGCGCACACTATGACCACGTGGGTCGAGGGAAACTTGGAGGTGTCAGGAGAAGTAGCTCAAATATTGGCAAACTCCACCCCGGGGCAGATGACAATGCTTCGGGTGTGGCAGGGGTGCTGGTCCTTGCGGATGCATTGAGTGAGCACTATTCCCTGGCTGACAGGAGCGCCTCACTGCGGTCCATCCTGTTTCTCTGTTTCGATGCAGAAGAGTTCGGCTTGCACGGTTCACGATATTTTGTGCAGAATCCAACAATTCCCCTGGCAACCACATCTCTCATCATCAATCTGGACATGATTGGGCGGCTCCGTGATCAGGAACTGATGATCTTCGGGGCCGGCACCGGTACCGGACTGGAAAACATCCTGAAAAAACACGGCGAACCGCTGGGACTGGATCTCACTCTGTATTCACGTGGCACCGGCTCCTCCGATGAAGCCAACTTCCAGCGCAGCGAAATCCCCGGATTACATGTCTTTACCGGGATGACACCGGAATACACGTCGCCGGCTGATCAGGCTTACACCCTCAATCCCAGAGGGGCCGCGACAATTATGCAACTCGTGGAGTCTGTGACGCTGGATATCTCAGCCCAGTCGGAAAAGGTAGCGTTCATCGCACCGAGCCGAGATGGTGATCGCAATCCGGCCCGTCAACGCCCCAAAGTGCGACTGGGCGTGCGATTGGCTCAGGCTGAAGCTGGCTCAACCGGGATTCCGATTCGGACTGTCAGTGAAGGGAGCAGTGCCTCCGATGCCGGTTTACAGGCAGGCGATGTGCTCCTCATCTGGAATGGTGAGGAACTCAACAGCATGCGCGATCTCTTTACTCAGTTGCGCAAGCACAACCCCGGTGATGTGGTGCAAATCACGGTGCGCCGTGATGAGGAGTTGCTTAAACTCCCTGTCACGTTGAAAGCACCCAACGAAGGTGAATCACGTCGCCGGACGGGCTAACAAACACAGCGATCCTCGAATTGAGGATCGCTGTGCTGATCGCGCGTGGACATAAGCCGAATTCTGTTCCCGGGGCTCGATCTCACGATGGAACTCCGGGTGGTGGTCATTCATCTTGAGCCGCCGTTACCGACGACCTCCAGCACGCTACCCGCCCTCATCTCGCGGACCACGAGCTTCCACCAAAGTGGAACGAGGACTGCTTGCGCTTGCACCCGGTGGGGTTTACCCAGCCACGACTGTCGCCAGTCATGCGGTGCGCTCTTACCGCACCATTTCACCTTCGCCTGTGCCACGTGAGCGGCCATCGGCTGTGTCTTTTCTGTGGCACTGGCCCGGGCTCCGCGATGGGAACCGGTGGGCGTTACCCACCACCGTGTCCTGTGGTGTTCGGACTTTCCTCCGACAGTTTCCTGCCGGCGACCATCTGTCCACGATATGATTATACCCGCCACCTCACAGACACAATAGCCCAACAACAATACGAACGATAAACTTCATCCATGGCTGAGAATGAACGATTGCTCATCCGGGCTGATCCCGAGCAGGAAAACCTGCTTCAACAGGTGATATCCAGCGCCGAGGTTGATCTGGCAGGTATTTGCTCATCCACCGCCACGGGCGCTACGAAACTTGCAGAAGCACTCCAGACCGAGCGAATTGATGATCTCAGACAAACTCTGCAAAAGCAGGAGATCGATCTCATCTGGCTGGCTTCGGCTGAACCACTGTCTGACGCAGAATATCAGTTCATCGGTGAATCCGGCTGCTGTGCCATCAGCTCTGAACCCTGGCCGAGCGATCTATCCATCGCCTCACTTGAATCGAGTGGGGGTCAATCGATCCGGTTTGCTCCGCTCATGCGCAGAAGTCCAGGCTACCTCGCTGCCCAACAGGTGTTGGAGGAATTCGGTTCAGTACAGGCGATGAACATGCAGTTTCGCTCCGGACCGGGTACCGGTTCATTATTTGCCCGGTTGTTTGACGCGATGGATGTGCTTGATGTGTTGGGCACCGATGTCAAATCGATGGATGCTGCCCTGACCAGCCCGTTTTGGGGAAGTGCGGGGAGTGTGCCCGAAACACTCAATGGACTGCACGGCCATATCACCATCAACATACGCTTCGCCGATAAACGCTGCGGATGCGTGGCGGCAAGCGATCGCGGCAGCACCTGGCACCGCAGCATTACACTGCTGGGCGATGGTGGCTGCATGACAATAGACGACATGGGCTTTGCCTGGCATGCGCCGGACGGCAAGCTGCTCGATGAACACCGCGAAGCACAATCAGCCACGCCCGGCCTGCTCATCGGACAACAAATCAATCGACTTCTTCAGCAACGTGAAGCGCCGGATCTGCCGCCTGATCACGCTCAACTCATCGCGCTGTGTGAGGCAGCACGATTGAGTTGCCGCACCGGTGAGGGTGAAACGCCCACCAAGGTGCTGGAAATGATGCAGAGGCCTTGACCAATCACTATTGAAAAATTTAAAGCTTTATGTCCCCGGATGTGACAATAGCGCTTCACGCAGGGGCATCACAATCTGTGGTACGACGCGCGCTTCCGCCAATCGCTCCGCATACTGCGCCAGTTCACTGAACGAATCGGAAAATGCATCGATGGAACTCAGTGGGCCGTACCTGCGCACTGTCAGATACACACTGATAGGTTCGTTGCGAAATTCATTTGCCGCAACGTCAGCCGGCTGGGAACGCGACTTCACCTCGACATACGCCTGCAGGTTACAATCGCTCGTCAGCGAAAAGCCGATGAATGGCTGGGCATCCAGCACCGCTTCCTCTTCCAGATTCAACATGCCCGCCAGGAGCGAATTGCCCAGCAATGTTTCAAAGACGATCTCGTGCTGGTTCGTGGCCGTTTCCAGATCGAAGCCGAACACCAGTTCGTGATACTCCACATCCAGCGGACTGATCGTGAGGTAGTACGGCGCGACCTCCAATATCAACTGATGCAGTTTGTAAGCCTGGGGCAGCGTATCGGGATTGACCCAGCCACTCCGCACTGATGTGCGTCGCAGGGCCATCCAGCAATATTCCGATTCCTGTTCTATGGACTCCAGCGCCAGTTCCCCCTCGTACCGCCTAAAGCGATCCATCTGCGGCAGTTCCTTGCGGATGCGATCACACATATCCAGTACCGTCTCCCGCGCCGTGGGCAGATCCATCTTCAGCGCGAGCTTCTGGTTGACATAAAAATCAGTGCTGATCGCACTCCAACTGGTCACTGGCAGTACTCCGGTTCAATTGAATGGACATACTCTACTGCAAGGGAAGGATTCGTCTACTTTTATCATTGTTTGGTATGGGATAAGCAATACATGGGAATGTGTGGTCAATCTTTGTTATCACTTCACCTCGGGCATACCACGACAATATTTCTCCAAAACTCTAACAACATGGCGCACATTGGGATGATCGTTATTAAAGTGCTTCTTCCAGATTGCATACGCTTGGCGCCAGAGACGGCACGCCTCTTCCTTCTTCTCATCGGCAAGTTCAATGAACGCGAGGTTGTTGTACCTAATTGCCAATTTGGGATTATCCGACTCAAAGTGCTTCTCATCGATCCGGATAGCTCTCTCTAATTGCTTTCGTGCACCTTGTAGATCACCAAGATCTTTCAGGACTATCGAAAGAATAGAGTAATTGATCGCCAGTGACGGATTATCCGGCTTCAAGTTTTTCTCCTCGATCTCGATAGCTTGCACAATATGTTCATACGCACTCTGCAGATTGCCGAGTTCATACAGAATCGTAGAGAGATTGGAATAACTGACCGCCAATTTCAGATCATCCGCATTATAACGCATCTTTGAGATCTCAATGCTGCGTTCCATGTGCTTACATGCACCTTGCATGTCTCCGAGTGACCGTAGTGTCACCGCGAGGTTGGAATAGAGTACCGCTAGATGCGGATGATCTGAATCAAAGTGCTTCTCACCGATGGCAATAGCTTGCTCAATCTGTTTAATTGCGCCTTTCTGATCGCCAAGAGGTTCCAGTAATACAGCGAGATTGGAATGTATTGAAGCTGCTTTCTCAAACGATATTCCCTTCATCACTTCGCCAGTAGGGACAAGGAAAGATGTGAACGAGGCTCTACTCTCATCAAATCGACCCAATTCAATCATCGATGTACACACACGGCTTGCTAAATCGATTGCAATGTTTACGCGGCCAAGTTCGCGCAAGCGTTCACTCAACGCCAATAGAGGTGACAATTCCCAGCGGATCTTCTTGTCTGTGATCGCATCTTGTGATTTTTTCCCACGTAATTCAGTCAGATCACAGATCTTATCAAGCATTTTCTTGAACAACTCATCATCGGCAGCCAGTTGGTCATTGATGTGCCGGCGGAGGAGTCGATGTAGTGACATCAACTGTGGATGATCGTCGATCGGGTGTAGTAATGTTCGCCTAGTAAGTAAGTCTACGACGGCCATGGCAGGTCTATCAATCCCCGGACTCTCCGGCAAATCCACCTCGTCATCCTCTTTAAGTAGTTCCCACAGCCAACCACGCACCACCACATCAGCTGGCAACAGCGCAGCGTACTCCAGTGCCCTCTGCTCAGCTTTCGGTAGTTGGGCCAGTGTTTCCTCAAAGATCGCTTCAACACGTTTATCGTAGTCCGGTACCCCACCCGCTTTATCTTCAATAGCCTTGATCGCCGCAAAGCCCCCTTCTTCCAGATCCTTTTTCATTTTTTCCCAAGAGGCGTAGTGTTGATCGCCATGTACACACCGACCACATTAACCCCCACGGCAAGACCATCAAAGAAATCAACCACATCCGCCGCCGCATCACGATTGTCTTTCTCATCTGCATCTGGTCTGTGCTGGGCCAGTAGTTTGATTCCCTGTTCACGGGTAAGCCGTTCAATGGGCATCATCTCGCTGATGCCGGGGATGTGGTTCTGACGTGAGGTGATGATTCGCCGACAGGCTCCGCTGGGGAGCCAATCCTTCCACGCATAGGTTGTGATTCGACTCGGCTCATCGAGATTGTCAATGATGAATAGCGTATCGGGGGGCGCTTCCAGGCGCAATTTCACCAACAGGGCGGTCGGTTCCGGGCGATCCTGTTCTTCAATGCCCAGATGGATGGCCATGTTCGCCAGTTGTGGCATGAGCAGATCACGATCACCGCTGACGGCAAAGACACCACCGGGATAATCATCAAGGTGGAGCCAGGCATATTCAAAGGCAACTTCAGTCTTGCCCACGCCACCCATCCCATGCACCCCTGCCTGTTGCGTCACTCCGACATTGTGTTCCTTGGTGAGTCGCTGATGGAGATCTTCAAGTTCACTTTCGCGCCCGACGAATTTGGCATTACGCGGCCGAATGTTGCGCGGAGGGGTGAGAGTTAACGGGCGCTCCAATTCACCACTGGCGCGCATGTTGGCGGCAATCTGGCGAACCTCAGCGAGAATGTCATCACTGCGTTTGAGATTCGTCCAACCCAGGATGCGCAATTCATCGAATTCATCCTGGCAGGCTTTTGTGAGCATGCGGACTAAATCATGGGTCGCATCCGCTTTCTGGAAAGCACCTCTTGCATAAATTGCCGCAAGATTTGATTCCTTGAACGCCGCTTCAACATCAGCCGCAGTGGCATTGCGTAAGGCCTTGCGATCTTCCGGGCTTGTGTGTTTGGCCAAGCAGAGGATTAGGTGGGCTGGCAGACGAACAAGAGATGGCAGGTCGTCCTTGAACTCTGTATACAGCCACTCCAGAAGTCCAATGAGTGTTTTCTTGCGATTGATGTCAATGTCCATCGGCAGCCCCCATGAGGATGAGATGAATGCGGGGATAGTATAGCACACCAGGTATGCTTCACTAACATACAAATCACTTCATTGTGATGCATTCACAAATGCCCGCGGGTTACCACCACGCGGCTACCCCCCACACTTGACGCAACTTAGTGTGCTGTATCTCCAAAGATCACATCAGTTGTTTGCGTATAGGCTGGATGCGCCAATAGCTCAGACAACGCCAGAGCCATTCCAGCGGGCCGAAGCGGAAGGCGGAAAGCCAGATCGGCGAGATGATCATCTGCACAATCCACACGCCAAACACCACCAGTATCTGCTGCCAGCGATCGAAGTAACCGTATTGCCCGAAGCCGTGGCCGTAAAAGATCGTCGTGCAGATCACCGTTTGCATGATGTAATTAGTAAACGCCATCTGTCCCACGGCGGCCAGCGACTTGCGCAGTATCGTGAGCACGCCTGATTTGCAGATCAGCATGATCATCGCCACGTATGCCAGCGAAACAAACAGACTTCCCCAGTAGTTGTACTGCAAGCCGAAGAAGAACGAATACTCCGCCGCCCATTCGTGACGATTGTGTTCCATCAGACCGAAGATCACCAGAGAGAGGCCAATCACCGCGCAGATCAGCAACATACCGACATAGAAGGTATAGGATTTCAGTGCGCTGAAGATACGCCATTTGTAGAGTGACATGCCGATGAGCATGAGGCCGAGTACTTTCCATCCCACGAAGAAGAAGAACGCGAAAGTTTCAAAGAAGAATGCACCGATGTTGCGGTACGGAGCCTGCTCCAGCCAATTTCCACGATAAGCATTGAGTTCGGCGGTGATTGTCTCCGCATTGGGAAGCCAACTGTCATCCACAAACTGTGTAAAGCTCTCCTCCGGCCACATGGGAATTGTCAGCCCCATCAGCACATTGACACTGGATCCAATCACTATGAAGAAAAGCCCGATCGGGACAAGAGCCGCAGCGGGTAGTTTACGGAAGGGGTAGGCGACCAGGCCGCACATGCCGTAGAAATAAAGGATGTCGCCGTACCACAGCAGGTGTGCATGGAGCAGGCCGAAGAGAATCAACCAGCCCATACGTCGATAATGCAGACCGGCCGGCCTGCGACCCCCGGCTTCAGCGCGGGAGGAAAAAATGACAATCCCTGCACCAAAGAGCATCGAGAATATTGTGAAGAATTTCTGGTCTGCCAGGACATTGCAGCACGCCCAGACCCACCAGTTGATTCCTGTCAGGTCGCCGTAGGCATTTGGATTCATGTATGCCTGGCTCACCATCGAGAACGACTGTATGTTCATCACGAGGATGCCCAGCAAAGCAAAACCCCGCAAGACATCAATGGAGACGATCCGCTCCTGGCCGAGCACGGGCGCAGGCTGTGTGTCGATCGGAGGCAAGTCAGCCGCTTCCTGATCCGGGACAAATTCACCCTGCGGCGGCGGTATCAGTGACGTGTCTGGAGGAACATCAGGCATGATTCAACCCCATTTTCAGATGATCTTCAGGATTACTCCGTTTGTGCGGGAGTCGATTTCAGGAGCCAGTTGTAAATTACATCAGTACCAGCCAGATTCTCCACCACCAGATCCGCCCCGACTTCGATCAGATCCGCCCTGTCATAACTGGGACCGGTCGCCACCCCAAGTGATCGGCAGCCGTTGAAACGAGCAGAATCGATGTCATAAGGCGTGTCACCGATAATGACTACCTGTGCGGGATCGATCGGTTTTGAAAATTTCTGTGTGTATTTCTCCATCGCAATCCGAGGCAGGTCGCGTCGATGTTCTGCTTCATCACCCCAGGCATTGATGATGAAAATATCAGGGTCCATGCCTGCGGTGGATATCTTCAGCCTGCCGGTTTCCGGATAGTTGCCAGTGGCCAACCCGAGCACATGATCATCGCAACCCGCAAGCTTCTCGACGAGTGGTTTCACGCCGATCAGCAGCTCAGCAGTCGGCTCGTTTTCAAATCGACGGCTCAAGTGCTCGAAATATGCCTGGCGAAATTCATCGTGACTCTCCGGCGAATTGGATAAACCGTTTCGCTGAGCGAGTTCAGCCCAGATGAGCGGGTCGAGGCGGCCGGCAAATTCAACTTCCGATGAAAATGACCGGTCATACAGCGCCCGGCCGGCATCCCGCATTGCCTTGATGCCTGCACGCTGGGAAAGAAGCAATGTTCCATCAATATCAAAGAGAATCAGCATTGGAGACATCATAAGACATATTCCAAGTAGCAACTGTTCAGGAGGACGTAAATACCCCGATGTCAAGAATTTTTGCAATTTTTCAAATATGGCAAGAACCACAGAGCACCAGACCCGTATCACATGGTAGCAGTCAACACAAAAGACCCTTCTCCTCTTCTACTTGCTTGAATCCCTTTCCTCCACAAACCGAAAAAATAACAGAGTTCCCCATAACCGCACGGCCAGCCCGTGCGGTTATCG
>JANQEQ010000040.1 GCA_028278245.1 Phycisphaerales bacterium
CACTTTTCCGCCCAAAACTTTCGTCAGACAAATTCCAATCGAAAACATATTTGTCGCCACCAACCCAGGTTGCGGGGCCGCGGTCGTTGCCGTTTACGAAGAAGTGGACTTCTATCGGGTGTGGGCTCTGCGTATCAGAAGCCTGGATTTCAATGGTTGCCAAGGTGCCGCGCAGCCAGGTGTCCTGACCCTGCGGCAGGTTTGTGATGGCGATAGAGGGGCGTTCGTTGTCGATGCGCAGTTCCCCGTCAAAAGGTATACCTGTCTCGCTCAGAGAGTTTACAGGTGTGATGCGGAATATGTAGTCGTCATTGTCCAGATATGCGGCGCTACCATCCGTACCATCCCATGTGAATTGCGCATTCGGTGCGATGAATGTTCCATCCAGCGGCAGGGTTACGAGCGGTGTTTGCATGTCACTTGGATTAAAGATTTCGATAAACCATCCGGCAGGGTCCGGTCCTTGTATCACGGCACTGAATTCGGTGGTGTTGTGTGACGGTTCAAAGCCCTGGATTGCCGGTGAGATCTTATCCGGTATCGCCGTTGCACTCACGACAACCAGTTCCTGAGCCGCCACTGTAATCGTGTCGCATTCTTCAGCACTCTGGTTGCCTGCCTTATCCACCGCGTAAACGCACACGGATACCGGTCCGTTCAATGTTGTGGAAACCTGTGCTTTGAGTTCAGCGAGTCCGTTGACGAATATGTAGTCCGAACCATCTTTCACGCCAACGGAATAGCCTTCTACAGGCACTGTGGTGCCGAACGGCCCCGTGTCGGGAATGGGCTGCCAGGTGACGAACAGCACTCCGTCATCATCGGTTTCTCCGGCGACCCCATCCTGCGGCCATGCCACAGGTTGCAGAAGTCCAATCGGTGGCGTTGTATCAAGGTAGAATCTGTGAGTTTCAGTATTTTCTCCACTTACGTTATTCTCTGCTTCAACGGCAAAATCATACTGGCCATCGGAAAGTCCCGGCGGCAACGAAATCTCCAGAAGCCCTGTATTTTCATCATACTGGTGGTAAATCACTGAACCATCCAGGGTAACGGTGATTCTTTTCACACCTGATTCCGGATCCAACACAGTTGCGGATGCAGGAACCTGGGGATCGTTTGTGCTGCTCAGGTGCTCTGGCAGCAAATCTGTGATTACGGGAGGTGTTTTGTCGATAGTGAACTCGACAAACAGCTCAGCGCTGTTACCTGCGTTGTCCACAGCCGTAAGGGTTACAATAGTCGTTCCCTGATTCAAAGGGCTGGTAAACTCGATATGCCGCAGGTGATTCACTGGTGTGATGATGCAGCTGTTTCCGGGAATGGAACACTCAAAGCTCTGAATCCCGGAAATCGCATCTCCCACTACCACATTGATAATCTGAGTATCAACATGCGAAGAATAGGGGTTCTCACTGGGAGTATTGAGAATGAATTGAGGCGGATCGGGGTCGTAGGTGACTAAAAGATCAATGGTTTGCGACTCATTGTCAACAAGGTCGCGCGCCATTGCGTGAAGAACTACGGGCCCACGGGCGCTCTGGCTGAAATCGAGCAGAGCTGAATACTCATTGGGGTTGCCCGTAGGTTGTGCCATTACAGGCGCTACGCCATCAAGCCAGACCTCGACTTCTGAAATCCCGATTCCAGATTGAGGATCTTCAACAGACAGAAGCACTGTCACACTATCCCCGACATAGCTGTTATTCAAAGGAGATGTAATCGAAATTGTGGGTGCGGTGTTATCAATTTGTATTTGTGTGGTTCGTTCATTTTCGTTGCCCGCGGATGAGAAATCCATAGCGTATACGATGACATCATAAATTCCGTCATCTGCGTATTGGCCGCTGATTCGTCCGTCCCAAGTTGCTTGAGCATCGGAATTAATATCTCCACCGATTTCTACACGGTCCGGGAAAGAAATGTGATTAACATAAACGACCCAGCCGAACTCGTTTGCATCTGAGACAGGTGCGGAAATTATTGATTCGTCAAAGTGCGTATCCTGGTTCTT
>JANQEQ010000106.1 GCA_028278245.1 Phycisphaerales bacterium
ATTCCTCACTTTCCTCCTCACTCGCCCCCCCACTCAGACTGAATGAACCTGTGTATTGATCGTTTCCGGCCAAATCTAGAATCACACGATTACCAAGTAGAAGTTCGCTTGCTCGATAAACGTCGTTTCCGCCTGGATCGATGACACAGTGAAGCTGTGCCATATCGTAACTGTTTGGCTGATCTGATCCGACGACCAGCCAGCCAACGTTCTCAATGTAATGTGCTGAAAATATCTCACCCTCAACATATTCCTCCAATTCCTCGGGAAGCGGATTCGTTTCAAGGTCAGTGAGATCCCCAGCATCCATCTCCGTCAGCGACCCCAGCGTTTGCAGGGCATCAACCAGAGATTCATACTCCACCTTCATGGATAGACGGATCACTTCTATATGATCGTGAGCACGATCACCGTTGATATAAAAAGTCTCGTGAGGTACGCGGAGAAATGCCAGACACTGCCTGGCTAGTGATTCGTTGACAGGAAGATCTGCAAACGCCTTGTTTACATGCTCCTGCGCCTGTTGCAACGTGAGTCGTATACGTTCCACCAGGTTATCAGGTTGAGGTACTGTTACGTCGGCTTCTTCCTTGTCATCGGATGGGGTTAAATCCAGATTCTGTTTTACAAGAGTGATTGCGGTTTTCATTGGGTGATGTGGCACCTCCCGCATCGGATCAGTAATCAACGGCTGAAGTTCCGGCAGACAAAATGGATTATCAAATGCAGCACGCACCCGGCTGAGGGAATGAAAGTCTTTTTCCTCTTCCTGCCACCGCTGGAACACACCGCGCAGGGTAGAGAGATGCTCCTTCAGCTCGTGCTGCTGTACAGCATTGCCAAAGATATTGTCAGCTTCATCTGGATCGAGTAAATGCGGAGAAGTGAAATCGATGGTGACAGCATGCCCGCGATCTCGACCGATCGTGCCCGTCCACTCTTCTCGTGATGCCACAACCACCTCAAGTTGCTGAATCTCATCTTCAGTCTGAACTTCATCCGGAATCCACCCACCCCTCGTGGTTGCGCGCTGATATTGGATAACGATTGTCGATCCAGGTTCGGCATCACGAACATAATCACGGAACTGTTCCTTCTGCATTGCCTGTCCATCGATAGAAACCAGGACGTCCGGCCGAGCCATATCAACCTTCGGGGCAGCGATACCAACGCCTTGTAGTGGTCCGGACAGGATCCAACTAATGATGGTCTGGCCGCTGGGCAGATCACGAAGCGAAAGGCCGAGATAACCCTGCTGACTGAGCGGCACCTGTTCCGGCTGATGTGATTCCTCCGGCACTTGAGCCACGAACATCATAAAAACCATTAACCATACACTCATGCCCAATCCTTCCGAATCAGTGCTGTACTATTCCGTGATTTCAGAGATATAGTGTACTCATCGCACTCGATCCTGCCTGAAGTAACACACATGACACACTGGTCAAATAAAAAGAAAAAATCAACTCCCACAGAGGAACATTCATATTCCGATGCATCGCGCGGCATACGTCTACAGAAAGTGCTTGCTGAAGCCGGTATCGGATCTCGCCGAGCCTGTGAAGAGATAATCAAATCAGGTGAGGTTAAAGTGAACGGAGAGATTGTTGATTCGCTTCCTGCGTGGGTCGATCCTCAACGCGATCAGATTTCTGTGCGCGGCAAGAACATCAAGAGAAATGAACCTCATGTGTATGTGATGCTGTTCAAGCCGCGCGGTGTCGTGTGCAGTAATGACGATCCATCCGGGAGAGAACGTGCGATTGATCTGGTCAAGCACCCTTCTCGCGTCAGACTTTATCCCGTGGGTCGACTGGATGTCGAAAGCTCCGGGCTGCTGCTCCTCACCAATGATGGAGAACTGGCCAACCGCATAACACATCCTCGCTATGGCATTCATAAAATTTATGAAATTACCGTCTCTGGATCATTGGATGAGCCCGCAGTGAGGAAACTTGAGCGCGGCATATTTCTCAGTGACCATCGAACAAGTCATGGCCACAAGCCCGGTCGTAAAACCGCTCAGTCCCGTCTTCACCTGCTCAAACAGGATCGGAATCGAACCCGGCTGCGCATGGAATTACGGGAAGGTCGGAATCGTCAAATCCGACGCATGATGGCTGATGTGGGACATCGAGTGAAGAAATTGCGTCGAATCCAGATGGGACCGCTTAAGCTGAAAAGTCTACGCCCCGGTCAGTGGCGCGAACTGCTCCCCCAGGAATTGCAGGCATTGCGTCGTGCTGCATTCCAGACATCTCAACCATCCAGGCCGTGATATCAACAACCGGTCAGGCTTTCCGACGAAACTTGCTCTGAATGTCATAGACCAGACTGAGCAACAGTGGAACCAGAAACAGCGTAAATACTGTCGATATCAGTAGACCTCCTACTACTACACTACCTAAACCGCGGTAAAGCTCCGATCCGGAACCCGGCATCAGTACCAGTGGTAGCATTCCGCCAATCGATGTGAACGTACTCATAAAGATCGGGCGCACCCGTGTTCTCACTGCTTCTGCGATTGCCCGGCGCGGTGTCATCTCCCCTTCAAATTCATCTTCCACATCTGCTTTACCTTCGAGGAAATTCATTGTTTGATGCACAATGAGAATCGCATTGTTAACCACGACTCCGATCAGCAGCACAAAACCCAGCATGGTCAGCACATCGAGCATCTGCATGGGCATATAACGGCTCATTGCCGTCCACATGAAAACAACAAAGAGTGCGGCAAAACCACCGAGAGTCGCCAGTGGAACACTGAACATAATAACGAGCGGCCTGAGAAAACTTTGAAACAGGACACTGATCAGCAGGTAGACCACGAGCAGCGCCAACACCATGGAACTGCTGATCGTGCCAACCAGTGAACCATCACCAAGAAGAGCGGCACGAACCGCCTGCAGCTTGCTGGCTGAACCAGCCATTTTGGTTTCAATCGATGGAGGAATCACACCAGCATCGCGATAACCTTCAATCATTGCTTCCAGTTGTTCCACTGCTTCCTCAAGAGCGATCTCCGTCGATGGTGTAAGCATGAATGTCACAGCACGCTGACGTCCCACACGAGCAATTTCCTGAGGACTGCGTACGCGCGTGATTTCAGCTAATGAACTCAAAGGAACCACATGTCCAGTCGGTGTTGCAATGGGAATATCGCGTAAACCAGCCAGTGTTTTGGCTCCCACAACATCTTTTGAAACAACCTTCAAATCGATCGATTCACCTTTCAGATGATATTCGTCGATAATTGCACCATCTCCATTAGCCGCAACTGCTAAACCGATATCACTCGGGGTTAAACCTACTTCACTCAGGCGAACCAGATCGGGACGGATCTGTACTTCGGGGCCTGGAAGGTTGAAGTTACTCGGATCGGGCTGCACCTGGGCAAACACCTCGGGATGAGAAAACAGATCCATTGCTAATACTGAAGCAGCATCAACAATCTCATCCAGGTCAGGACCGACAAGTTGTAATTTCACCGCCGATCCTGTAACTCCACCGAGCTGAAACAGAGGCATCTGAAATGCAAATGCGATGACACCGGGAAGAATTTCAGATCGTGCCGCATGATTCCACAAGCTGACCATATCAACAGCCCGCTTCGGCTCATCGCAAATACCACCATGGAACATGATTCCCTCAAATGAAACCAGAAAATATTCGTTCACGCTTGGTGGGACAACCGGGGGAAGCGTGTATCCCCCCCAGGTGACTGGTGTGATCTCTGGCAAGTCTTCGACCGCATCGGCATACGCCGCGGGATCATCCTGTAGATCGCTCGCTTCCCAGTAAGGACGAACAATATCTTCGATGCGCTCTCCCATCGAACTCATCTTGGCCAGGTTATAACCCGGAGGGGCAAAGACCATACCAAAAGCAAAGTTACGGTTCCCCTGGGGAAGATAATCTGCAGGCGGCATCAACATAATACTGCCGATGATCGAGATCAGTGTAAGTACTGCAACGACGCAAAGGCGAATCCATAAATGGCCACACAGGAAGTAGATCATTCGGCCGAAAAAGCGAGCGAAGCGGTGATGCGATTGTTTTCCGTTGTTGTTTTTCCGTTGTCGTTTGAGTACCCGCGCCGATGTGCAGGGGATCAAGGTTATGGACACAATCAGACTCAATCCGACTGCCGCACAGATGGCCAGAGCAATATCCCTGAACAGTTGACCCGCTTCCTCCTCAACCATCAAAATGGGAATAAACACAGCAATGGTGGTGAGTGTTGAAGCAAGCACCGCCCCCCACACCTCCCGGGCACCGGCATACGCTGCTTCACGTGGGGTTTTACCCATTTCAATATGACGATAAATATTCTCCAAAACAACGATAGCGTTATCGACCACCATACCTACGGAAAATGCCATACCTGCAAGGCTGATCACATTGATGCTGCGTCCCATGGCTACCATGGCTACCACGGCCCCGATGACTGAAATCGGTATCGCCAGGGCAACGACACTCACACTGCGAATTGACCGGAGGAAAATGAGCAACACGATGATTGCCAGTGTTCCTCCGATCCAGATGTTGTTTTTAACGAGAGCCAGGGCATCATCGATGTATGTCGTCTGGTCATAAACCTGTTTGAGTACGAGCTTGCCATTGAGCTGAAGCTGCCTTGCCTGGGATTCCAGAATACCTCCCGGCGCATTAATATCATCGAGCGCATCACGTAAGCCCGCCATAACCTCCATCACGTTCGAGCCGATTTCACGTTCCACAGCCATGGCTAACACCGTCTTACCCTTGTGACGAACAAAGCTGTTTTGCTCCTTGTAGGTCTGTACAACTTCCGCCACATCGCGTAATAAAATGTTCCCTGCATCACGGTGTGCTATAACTGTTCGTCTGATCTCATCAAGCGTTTCATATTGGCTTACTGTCCGCAGGCGTATATCGAGTTTACCGTCTTCACGCTGACCGGCAGACACATTACGATTGGTATCCTGGATCGCACGTGCAAATTCCGTAGGACTGATTCCATAATGTGCTAATCTTTCAGCATCAACACGGATTTGCAACTCTCGTTCGGTTCCTCCGTACACGTATGCCTGGGATATGCCTCCCACACGTTCCAGAATCGGCTCGATGCGATCGACAGCAAAGTCACGGAGTACTGTGACATCAAATTCCGGATCGGTTGTACTGAACACTATCCACGCAATGTAATCACGACTTTCTTCATCGGATGTGGCGATGACCGGTTCATCAACATTATCCGGATATTCAGGAACTTCACGCAGCTTATCACTGACCTCCCGCAATGCTTTGGTTTGATCGGTACCAGTCTGAAATTGCAGACGAATACGACCCAGGCTCTGTTGAGATTTGCTGGTTATCTCTTCCAGATTGCTCAGTCCGATCAAGCGCTCTTCCTGCTTGTCGATCACATTCTGTTCAATCTCCTCCGGACTCGCTCCCTCCCAGAATGTGGTAACGGTGATAACAGTACTTTGAACATTCGGGGTGAGCTGAATCGGAAGACGGGATAATGAAATGATCCCGGCAAGGAGAATCAGAATCACACCTACGGTCACCGTAACCGGCTGCTGTATGGCTTGGCGAATCGGGTCCATCCGTTATCCTTCCGTTAAATCATGAGATCCTGATGCGCCGTGAGATTCGACTTCCAATATTTCAGCAGGATTTGCCGCTGACTCATTGTTATCTGACATAAGCATCACCGGCATGCTGGGAAAGAGCCGCTCGTTACCTTCGGTGATGACAAAGTCACCATCCTGCAGGGCTCCCGGCACGATTGCCACCGTATCCTTCAATTCGAAGGTGATTTCAATAGGCACAAACTCCGCCATTCGCATTCCATCAGGCCCCATTTCAGCAGCCACGTACACGTAGAAACCAGTCTGATTCAACATGATGGCATCGCGAGGAACAGTGATGTATGAGCCACGTTGCCCGCTGGGTATCCATCCGCTCATCGACATGCCGGCAGCAAGCTTTTGATCAGGATCATCCAAAGGAACAATGACCGAGAATGTCCTGGCCTTCGGATCCACTTCACGAACTACGCGATAATCAGTCGACTCGGTACGAATTCCGGCTGATTCAATTCCTAATAGAACGCCAGCCCCCGGTTGCATGGTGGCTTGTGCATATTTTTGAGGCACATCGAGCCACGCTTCGTACGAGTCAACCGAAACCAATTCCAGTAATGAATCACCCACGCCAACCCACTGCCCGACTTCTGTGTTTTTTTGAATCACCATCCCGGTGAATGGGGCCGTGATCGTCATATCGCTCAATCGTGTTTCCAGCAGTTCATACTGTGCTTGCAGAACTTCAAGCTCACGTTGGGACTGAAGAAGTCGAGCCGCATTGATTTCAACTTCCGATTCTGCATCACCCAGTTCCTTGGGATTGCCGGCTTTGCGCTGGGCCAATTCCTGTAGTAGTCGCAAATCGCGTTGGGCTTGATGCAGTTGGGCTGTTCTTTCAGCAATTGTTGCTTCGATGGATGTACGCTGAGCATCCAGTTGCTTCAATTGTAGAACCAGTCGACGATCATCAAGGTGGGCCAGCGTATCCCCCTGCTGAACCGTATCCCCCTCCATAACGGGCAAAGTCATAACCAAACCTGCCTCAATCGTGGCGATACTTGATCTCACAACTGCCTTGATATTTCCCGTGACTTTACGATATTCCGTAACATTTTCTATCCGTACCTGCTCAGCATAAACCGGTGAGGGCGGCGGGCCTTCCATCCCGTCTTGAGCCGAGAGAGGGGTATTGATAATCATGAACAGAAAACAAGGCAAAATAGGCTGCATCCTGCTCAGGAAATGTTGCGGTCTTATGAAATCAGATCTCATCGTAGAGTCCTTCTGTTTATGAATACGGTTGCTCCCGCAATCGAAGCAATGTTTGTGCGATTATTTCTGCCTCACAACCCAATCCCCGCAGTGTAAATTGGATAGTACGTGATGTAATATCTTCAACGAAACGTTGGTTCGTGAAATCTGCATTATCGAGGCGCTCGATGAACGGCCGAAAGATTCGGTAGTGCAATAATTGTCCTAACAGCAGTTCCACGTCATGTGATCGTAGTGCTTCATCTGACTGAGGATTGAGGATAGTGAGCACTCTGTTCAGCAGATCGTAATGGGGTTTGAGGTAATCTTCTACAACTGCGTCAATAGCCTCGCTAGGCTGCAATGCTTCACGAATCATCAACGATCCGCAGGCATCCAGCGAAGCGGTTTCATGCATTCTCTGAAAAAAGTACTGTATGAACCGTGCAAGTTGCAATGCAGCCTCATCACGATCCTGTGGCGTGTTGGCCAGGATCTGGGAGAAAACCTCCCCACCATGACACGACATTGCTCTCTGAACCGTGGCCAGATACAGATCGTGCTTTGAGCCGAAATGATATTTGATGGCCGCTATGTTCACTCCAGCTTGCTGCGCAATCTCCCTGATTCCAATGTCTGCGTAACCTCGCTGGCTGAATAACAGTTCTGCCGCATCCAGTAGCGCAAGCCGGGTTGGGCTGGGATCAGGTGACATCGGGAAAGGGTAGTGACCCAATCGCAATCAATCAATCGTTTGATTGATATTTTCCAAGCATGTCCAGAATGCCGCAAATCCCATAATTTGTTTGTTACAAGTGACCTAGATGCGATATGAAGTATGGATTCTGGAGATTCTCTCGCCCAGTAGGGGACTGTTTCGTAAGAAATTGCCGATCAGCACGTCATTCGACATGGAGAGCCTTGTCCCGTTCAATGCATGGAATCGGCAGCTTTGATGGGAATTTGCCTCTTGTGCTAACCACCAATCACCTTCACGGAGGATGCTTTCTATGACCCGCCAATTCATCAACCTCGTGTTCCTGTCCCTGGTCATCATTTTACATTCGGGCGTATGCACGGCATTATCCCACCAGTCGGACAAATCCGATCAGTTTGAGCAGATCAAATACAATGCCGAACGTGAGTATGTGCAAAGTTCCTACTCACGGGCGCATGAACTTTATGAAAAGGCAGCTGATCTTTCTCTCAATGATGAGCAGCAAAGGTGGGTCCAATTCAGATTAGCAGATTCCGCCTGGCGATCTCAGGCTGCAACGGATACATCTGATTCGACGATCTTCGAAGAATCTTTGAAACAGCTTCAGATTCTCATCCGTGATGCAGTTCGACCGGATGAGCAGGATCAAATCTGGGCACTCGTCCATGAGTCAATTGGTGATTACTGGTGGAGCAGGCGGCAGTCACGAAACTGGTCGAGTGCCTGGCAGCATTACGAAAAAGCACTGGATTGGTATGCCGGTTCGACTGAAATTGAGTCTGCACGTCGAGCCTACCTCGATATCGTTTGGCGTATTTCCAATCCATCCTGGCAAAGAGGATATGGTTCAATTTCCACGAACCTCCCGTTGGAGATTATTGAGAATGCAGACTCCATTGCTGTAACAACGGAAGACAAAGCTCATACGAAACTCCTTCTTGCCTACACACTCTACCACCGTCAGAACGATTTCAATTCAATTCAACGGATCAAAGATGCGTTTCAATTTGTCATTGAGCATGGGAAATTATCTAAATGGTATGACGATGCCTTGTATTCGTACGCTCAATGGCTCTGCAGGTACGGCCAGGTCATTGTTCATCCCAATGGACAATGGCAGTTTAAACCCGATTATGTTGAGGCGGTTCGTATCTACCGTAAGATTATCACTGAATTTGAGAAGGGGGAAACGCAATACTTCGATAATGCCAAGCGCCAGATTGCGGAAATTGTAAATCCCGTAATAAATGTGAGTGTAAGCAATACATTTCTCCCCGGATCCGAAATTCAATATTACCTGCACTGGCGTAATGTCAATCAGATTGATTTTTCACTCCATAAGGTTGATCTTACACGAGATGTTAACTTCTCCAGCAATGATAAATCGATTCACGAATGGATCGGATGTATAGATATATCCTCCACTCCCAGGGTCCAGTCGTGGAATGTGATAACTGACGATGATGGAACTCATCAGCCCGGCAATGAGCAAATGCATCTTGATGATCCTCTGACTCCCGGAGCATACATCATTCTTGCATCAGCAGGTGGGAAACAGTCTCGTGAGTTGGTCCTGGTGACTGACACATCTCTTGTTATCAAAACTGATCAGGATCAAATACTCGTGTACTGCTGTGATGCAGTGGATGGCTCACCAAAACCCGATGTCCGTATCCGTGCCTGGAACTCTTATCACCATAGGCAACGTTCCCATTATTTTGATGCTGTTGCCCATACAGACGAGCAGGGATTATGTGTATTTGATCAGGATGATCTGAATTTCGATTTTAAGCACGGAAACAGAAACAGTATGGTTTTCGCCTCTGATGGTGAGCATCAGGCACTGGCTCAATTGGGTAGTTATTATTCCCGCAACGCAGAAGATTTCTGGCGTATCTACGCATATACAGATCGGCCGGCATATCGACCCGATGAGACAGTACGCTGGAAATTCATTGCCCGGCAATACATCAATTCGACTTACTCCACCCCAGAAGGTGAAACGATTGAGTACACCATCACTGATCCACAGGGATCAAAAATCAAGACCGATACTGTCAAACTCAATGGTTTTGGTAGTGCTTTTGGCGAGTTTGAGCTAGCTGCAGACTTTCCTCTCGGGGAATACAGAGTTTCCTTCGAGCGTAAAAGCAATGGCAGACACATCGGGAATGCGACTCTCTTCCGACTGGAGGAATATAAGCTCCCCGAATTCAAAGTTTCAATCAACACACCGGAAGAAGACGGTAAGAAGAAAGCGTTTCGCCTGGGTGATGATGTTCAGGTCGATATCACCGCAGAATATTACTTTGGTGGCCCTGTTGTCAAAGCCAACGTCGAACTGCTGGTCTATCAGCGCCCATATTATCACTGGTGGCAACCCCCTCATAAATACCCCTGGTGTTATGAAGACACTCAACCGCATTGGCGACACTACGGCAATGAGCAGGTAATCAAGCGTGAAACACTGAAAACTGATGAAGAAGGAAACGCCACGCTCACCTTCGATACTCCCTTTGGTCACAACCAGGATCTCGAGTATCGCATCGAAGCTCGCGTCACTGATGCGTCACGTCGTGAGATCATCAGCTCCGATACCGTAAGGGTCACCAAACAACGCTATTATGTGTATGCTCATCCGAAACATCAGATCTATCAGCCGAACGATAAGGTTGAAATAGACTTCAAGGCCCTTGATCCAAATCAGGAACCGGTGGAAGTAACCGGCCGAGTGATTGTTACGCGCCAGCAGTGGACCGAAATCTGGATTGACCCGGAAGGTAATGAGATCCATGGTGAGATGCTCGAAAAGATTCGTCGGCAGCATTACTATTTCCCCCCGTCAGTACAACCTCCTCATCGACCCTGGCGTCAGAAAATACGTGGATATGTCTCTGAGGAGGTGCTCACCACACTGGTCTCAACGGACGAATTGGGTGAAGCATCACTGACGTTCACGCCGCAGCAGGAAGGGCATTACCTGATCGACTGGACCAGCGATGATCCAGGCGGGCCTCCCATCAAAGCGCAAACCTTCGCCTGGGTTGTGACGGACTCCAGCACCGATATCGGGTATCGCCAGGGTAACCTCGAAATCATAGTCGATAAGGATACATTCCAGGCCGGGCAGACTGCGCCGGTAATGATTAGCACACCAACCAACAATCGTTATGTTCTCTTCAGTATCGAGGGGAATGATCTTCACAGTTATCAACTCGTTCAAGTTGCAGGAACAGTGAAGCTCCTTCAGATTCCCATTGATGAGCAGCACATACCAAACATCTTCCTCTCCGCCGCAATGGTTTTCGATTCGAATCTGCATCAGGATGTTGAGCAGGTTGTTGTTCCACCGGTAGAGCAGTTCCTCGAAGTTGAAGTATTGCCAAACGAGGATCTCTACCAGCCGCAGGATGAAGGAACGTACACAATCAAGGTAACAGACCATGAGGGGGAGCCGGTGATTGGTGAGGTGTCACTTGGGATTATTGATGAATCTGTGTACTACATTCAGTCTGACTATGCAGGTGATCCAAGACCATTCTTTTTCGATCAGCGTCAATCACATCGAGTACAGACGAGTAGTACTTCCCAGTGGAAAAGTTATGTTCGTCTGACTGAATATCAGGATGATCGCCTGGTCGATGAAAAAGAACTTTCGTTACTACGTAAACAAGAGATGTACGGTTATGCGCCCGGTGGATATCGCGGATATTTGAAAGGAGCGGGTGTGGGTGGCGGTGGTGGTCATTTTGGTACACCCCCAATGGAAGCCGAAGAAATGCGGTTTGATCGGGCTGCTGGTGAATCAGTGGCAAAGATGGCTGCAGGTCAAGCTGTAAATTCCCGGGAGTTTCTTGGGGCAGAAATTGTGGCTGATGCTGCTATGAGTGCTCCGATGGCACCTGATGGTGATCCGCAACCTGCGATACAGGTGCGCAGTGACTTCCGATCCACAATTCACTGGATGGCGGATATCGTCACCGATTCACAAGGCAGTGCCACCGTTGATGTTAAATTTGCCGACTCGTTGACCACCTGGGATGCCACAGCTCGCGTTTGCACTACTGGCAACCAGTTCGGAATTGGAAAAGTAACCACCAGAACACGATTGCCATTGCTGGTTCGCCTCCAGGCACCTCGCTTCTTTGTTGTTGGCGATCAGGTAACTATTTCAGCAGTTGTTAACAACAATACTGATGATCCTCTCACTGTGACAGCCTCACTCGAAGCAGATGACCTGGAACCAATCCTGTCATCGGACCGTGATTCGACTTTTACCATCACCGTTCCAGCTAACGGTGAAGCACGCGTTGACCGACTCTTCACCGCACTAGCTGAAGGTGATACAACGCTTCGCGCACAAGTCATCAACAACATGTATTCAGACGCCATGGAAAAAACCTATCCGGTATATGAGCATGGCATTGAAAAATTCCTGTCAAAATCAGGCAAAGTACGTGGGGATGAAGTTTCGTTCACTATTGATCTGCCTGCTGAACGACGTGATGGTTCCACCAACATGATGGTGCAAATTACGCCGTCGATGGCAGTTACCATGCTGGATGCCCTGCCTTATCTTATTGATTACCCCTATGGCTGCACTGAACAGACGATGAGTCGGTTCCTGCCTGCTGCAATTACCGCAAAGACGCTTACCGATCTCGGCCTTGATCCTGATGAGGCAATGGGCAAGGTGTTTGGAGGTATTGAACAGGAGTTTGTTGCAAAAACTCACAAAAGGGGTAAACGACATCTTGAAGATCTCGATTTCATTATCGATGCCGGCTTGCAACGTCTTTACGACTTCCAGCATAGTGATGGGGGTTGGGGTTGGTGGAAGAAAGGCTCAAGCGATCACTTTATGACCGCTTACGTGCTGTGGGGCATGACGATTGCAGCACAGGCGGATGTCGATATTGATCATTATGCCATGCAGGCAGCCGCACAGTATCTTGCGGTTGAACTCGTTGAAGAAGAAAACTCACCTGACACGCAAGCATGGATGCTGCACGCTCTATCCCTGTACAGCACATTGGATAGGGAATCACCGCATCAGAAGTATCAAATCAAGGCATACAACAATCTGTGGCAACAGCGCGATGCACTCAATGCGTACACGCGGGCTTTGCTGGCGCTGACAGCACATTTCCGGGATGATCCCAGTCGAGCCCGAATTCTCATTGACAACCTGGAAAACGGAGTGCAATACGACGAACGACCCGATACCTCGGTGCTCATCGACGGGCAAATTCCAGCTCGCGACTCAGTCATGGGCACTGCACATTGGGGTGAAGACGGCATCTACTGGCGTTGGTCAGATGGTGGTGTTGAAGCCACGGCATTTGCTTTGCGCGCTCTTCTGGCAATCGATCCGGATCATCAATTGATCAAACCGGTCACCAACTGGCTCATCAAGAATCGTCGAGGTGCTCAGTGGAGCAATACACGCGATACTGCCATCGTTATTCTCACGCTCAATGATTACCTGCGGCAAAGCGGAGAGCTCGCCAACCCGGTGGAGTATGAACTGCTTGTCAACGGGCAGATCGTTTCGCATCAGTCCATTTCAGGCAGCGATTTATTGCAGGCTCCCAGCACATTCCATATCAACGATGAATTGATCGAGGATGGTGTAAATGAAATCATCATCCGACGTCTCTCCGGTGATGGTTCATTGTATTTTGCTGCCGATGTCAAATTCTTCAGTCTGGAAGAACACATCACCCCTGCTGGGAATGAGATTTTCGTCCGCCGTGATTATTTCAAGCTTCAACCGACGCCAACCCTGCTGAAGGGATATCAATATGAACACGTTCCACTGAAGGACAATGACTCCATTGCCAGTGGTGAGCGTATCAAGGTCGTGGTGACGGTCGAGGCGAAGAACCACTACGAGTATCTGGTCTTTGAAGATCTCAAACCAGCCGGTTTTGAGGCGGTTCAGATCCGTAGCGGTGAGGATCTCATGATACGTGAGTTGAAGTCCAGCGGCGTGGATTACCGCTTCTCCAGTCCAGGTCACGATCCAACAGAAACACTGAACGATCCTCAAGATTACACCGGGCGACAATACTGGGTATATCAGGAGTTGCGGGACCGGAAAGTGGCTATGTTCGTATCGAAACTTCCGGAAGGAACCTGGGAGATCACATACGAACTCCGCGCAGAAACACCCGGCCGCTTCCATGCTCTTCCCTTGCTTGGTCATGCCATGTATGTCCCGGAAATCAGGGCAAATGGACAGGAAGTGAGAATCGAAGTAACCGAACGTGAGGAAGATTGATCCTCCTCACACACATCACTCCAACCTACAGTACTTTTAATTCCACATCTCGGCGGTATTCCTCTCATGGTGGTCTGATACTGGCGCCGATACCCTTGTCATCTGAATAGAAATCAGTACTCTCACTATCTGGTGATGGATACAGCCGTATTCACACTCACAAACATGGATGCGAATTATGTGATTCATCTCTGGAGATGACAGAATGAGCCAACAGAAGAAACTCGCCATTCTCGTCGGTGGTGGACCGGCACCTGGGATTAACAGCGTTATTGGATCAGCCACGATCCGAAGCGCTCTTGGCGGAGTTGAAGTGTTAGGAATTCGTGATGGTTTTCAATGGATTATGCAAGGGAATATTGATCACATCACCCCCCTTACCATTCAGGACATCAGCCGCATCCACTTCCGAGGTGGTTCATATATCGGCATTTCGCGCGCCAATCCACGCCTGCACCCGGATCATCTGGAAAATACGATCACCAGCCTTCTTCGTTTGAATGTTACGAAGCTCATCACAATCGGAGGGGATGATACTGCATTCTCAGCAATGAAACTGGCGGAAATCGCAGAGGGACGCATACAGGTTGTGCATGTTCCCAAAACGATCGATAACGATCTCGATCTGCTCCCACACATCGACACATTCGGTTATCAAACCGCCCGTCATGTCGGTTGTCAAATCACAACGAATCTGATGGTCGATGCGCATACGACGAGTCGATGGTATTTCCTCATCTCAATGGGTCGGAAGGCCGGGCATCTTGCTTTGGGTATCGGTAAAGCAGCCGGCGCAACGCTCACCCTCGTTCCGGAAGAATTCGGAGATGGACCGATTCGTCTCAAAGCCATCGTCGATACCCTGGTTGGTGCGATTATCAAACGTCTCAGTTACGATCGCCGCGATGGCGTGGCAGTGATCGCTGAGGGCGTGGTATTAGGTATTGCACCGGAGGATCTCAAAGAACTTGAAGACATCGAGCGTGATGATCACGATAACATTCGCATTGCCGAAATTAATATCGGGGAAATCATCAAGCGCGAAGTGCGCAAGGAATTGAATAAATTCAACATCAACTCCACGATCATTTCAAAAAATATCGGTTACGAACTACGGTGCGCCGATCCCATACCTTTCGATATGGAATACTGTCGGGATCTTGGATATGCTGCGACCAAATGCCTCTTTGAAGGTGGCAGTAACGTGATGATTTCTCTTGAGGGAGCTAAGTTTGTTCCAATTCCATTTGAAAAGATGCTAGATCCTACAACCGGAAAAGCGCGGATTCGAATGGTAGATATTAACTCCATTCGTTATGCGATTGCCCGTCGATACATGATCCGTCTGCGTCGGGATGATTTTGATGATCCGCATGAATTGGCAAAACTCGGAGCCACCTGCGGTATATCTTTGTCTGATTTCCGTGATCGCTTCAGTTACCTGATTGAAAACGAACCACCTTCACTACAGCTTGAGTCCATGTCAGCACCAATGACCGTCACCGAAATGGGTTAATTGACTCCACCGTCAGTCAGTCCAGTAAGAATCATCCATCCGAAGTCTCCTCGGTTTCAGACTCCTGTGGGACATCCTGTTGTAGCTTGATCACGCGGCCGCGGGTTTTACGCTTTGCTTCCAACCGTAATTCCCTTTGACCTTTGATGAGAAATTTGAATTCTTCCACACTTGTCACTGGTTGTTCATTAACATGAACGATGCGCTCAAACGGCTTCAAACCTGCCACCGCAGCCTTACCTCCTGGCTCAACCCGGCTGATGATCACTCCTGATTCGTCATCTGTCATTCTGAAGTAATAGCGAACTTCATAAGTTAAATCACGGATGGTAATACCCAGATCTTCCGATTCGTAACGTGGGGCAGCGCTATAATGCATCGGGCTTTCTGTTACTGTAAATGGAATGTGACGAAGCTCTCCCCTGCTGAAAACATCGACTGTAAATGGTGTGCCGAATCCCAGACTCATCAGACGACGGTTAAATTCACTTTCCAGACCCGGCCACGGCGGAGGTACCTGATCAAAGGCTTCCACAGGTACCCCATCCAACTGATCCCAGGGAAATCCACCATAATTCGCCCAAAAATCATCTTCAACCATGATTTCAATCGGCTTGGGCTGATCTTCCGCATGCAGGCGAAGCAGGATGTCACCTACTGACAGATCAGCTTGCGCTGCGGGTGATCCCGGATAGACATAAGTGACTATCGCACCCGTTGTGCCGTCGTTTGTCTGATCTGCCAATTGATTGACTCGAGCCAACTCCTGATCCATTGCCTGCAATTCCACTCCAAGCCAGGCAATGCGATTCTCCTGTTCCTCAGGTAGGGGTACATTATCAGGATCAATGTGCTCAGCAAGATCATGCAGAACGAAACGAATGTCATTGGCTGCTGTAATTTCAGGCATCGATTCATCCCACTGTGATGCAATAGCAACTTTTCGACGACGCGCAATCGGCAATGCAATGAGTTCACCTTCCTGATCAAACAGGAATGTGTCAGGTGGAAAATGCCCCATCGACGGGTAAATGCGTCCTTTCCATCCGCTACGAAAACCAACGAGACGAGTGGGGCCAACATACAGTGTTCGGTTTTCCCCTCGCACTCGAACCTCCGCAGAGCCTAATAGATCATATTGAAAGGTCAGGATCTCCAGATCAGAAAGTGGAGTCGGCGAGGGCAAGGGCTCATCAAGCTCTACAATGAATGCTTCATAATTACGCAGTGACGATACGAAAGATGCCATTCTCACCTGTTCACCCGGCGCGTATACTCGTATGCGCTCCAACCGGGCAGTAACATTCGGCTTCAATCCGGTTAGAACAAGTATCCTTTGTGAATCAATGAGCAGACCTGCTACATCTCGCTCCGTATCCTCACCTTCCATCATCCAAGGTTGAGTTGTTGAACCGCGCTTCGGACTGCGAAAACTGAGCGCAACGCGCAACACGGTTGAATCGGCTGCATCCTGAAGTACATCGTTCAATTCAGTTACCTGTTGACTTGACACTTGAGGTTGATCCAGTGGCGAACCCTTCCATGATTCATCAATCGGAAGATCACTTCCCATCCATATCCCAATCGGTGAACCCGTCTGATTAACAATGATGCTCCCCTCTGTAATTGGTGAGGTATGAACACGATTCTCTATTGCAGTAATTCGATTTGATTTTGGCCAGATCTTTGTCGCCCAGATGCCATTGTTTTCGTTGTAATGAACGTAAACATATGGCTCTTCCAGTGTAGGATCGAACTGTAAGGGTTCCGCACCAGTCAACGGCTCATTCAGCTTCAAAACGAGTGCAGTCTGATGAGTTAAAAAAGCCGCTACTTCCGCTTCGATAACCTGTGATCCCTGATGAACCAGAATCTTTTCAATGAAACGTTCGTGTATCAATGGATCACTCGCGACGACGAGAGTTGGTGAAACGAGATACCCGCCGGTTTCCGCTGGCCTCTCCTCATCAATGTGCTGCTCTCCGGGGATTCTGCGCCCAGTGCTGTAAGGAGCTTCACTGTTGTGATAGCGCAGGTAAAACTCAACCTGAACCAGACTGGGTTGTATCTTCTGGTAAATGTTCTCCAAGTCCTGATTTGTGAGTGAATCATCAGATCCGTTGGCAAGCGGCGTTCCACTCATCAGCGCTGCGATGATTCCCAGAATCAATGATATGTAACAACTCTGAACTCGATAGAGATTTGAATTTGAACTCGGCACCGGTTATTCCTTTTCATAATCTCGCGCATAATCAAGTACAATCTGTCTTATCAATCCACCACGAAGCACCATGATGACCACACGATGTGTGGTCTTGATATTTTCCATCGTCTGCGCATGGTATCTGCGAACATCTTCAAGTGTTTTAATATCTTGTCCATCTATGGTGAGGATAATATCTTCTGCCTGCAAGCCTGCCGCAGCAGCATTTCCAGGGTATTCGATTCCAAATACGAACACACCTACTTTCTGGTAGAAATACAGATCCTCGTTATCGAACTGGTTAATTTCCTTCACCGTGAAATCCCAACGTGGGCAATCCAGTTCCTCACCTTCAACGTGCCCTTTTTCACGTGGCGTGATTTCAAATTGAAGGTTTTCATTGCCACGAACGACTTCAAACCGAGCCGGTTCACCTTTGGCAAGAAAACCTAATTTGCGTCGTACTGCCGGAAGGTCTTCTTCGGTTATCGCATCTATCTTCTCACCGTTCACTCTCACAATTCGATCGCGCGGTTGCAAGCCGGCTCGACGCGCAGGGCTTTGAGGATCAGTTTCCGCCACAATAACTCCGTTTTCTGCCGCAAAATACATATCGCGATTGAAATCCCTGAGCGGTTGAAGTTGAAGACCCGTCCAACTCCAATCAACCTTGCCGTGATTTCGCAACTGCGGGAGCAGTATTTCCACTGTTTTTGAAGGGATGGCAAATCCCATCCCACCACCACCTCGCGTATTCAACCCGATGATCTTACCTTCGGTATTGACAAGAGGACCGCCACTGTTGCCGGGATTGATCGAGGCATCGGTCTGCAACCAGAGGCTGTACTCGCTGCTTTCTGGCAGATAACGACTTGTGCAGGAGATTATTCCGATCGACACGGAGCGGTTCATACCCCACGGCGCTCCCATTGCCATAACAAAATCACCTTCCTGCAAAATATTTGAATCACCGAATGTCGCAAATGGAAGGGAGGAAACACCCTGAGGCAAAGTTAACTGCAATGCCGCAAGATCGACCGATTGATCGCTTCCAATGACCTCTGCATCCATCGCTGTACCATCTGCCAGCAGGCAGCGTACGCTTGTTGCTTTGTCGATCACATGCCAATTCGTCAAAGCAAGTCCATCAGCACTGATAACCACGCCGCTCCCGGTCACTTCCTGACTTTTTCGCTTCCCCTCTTCATGCGATTCACTGACACACTTGATATAGATAACTGCCGGGAATACTTTGCTTTTCGCATTCTGAACAACTGCGCGAAAGTCCGGCGTTGAAGCCATGGCAGGTGGAAGCTCTTCAGCCCTTGAAACTTCTGCTCCAAAGACCAGGCACAATAAACATGTCACAATTTTCAACATATGAGTCATCTACCGGTTTCCCATGATATTGTTGCTATGAGCTGGAATATAAACTTCACGTATGATTCACGAATCTGAACTTAATTTGCTCTCAACCAGGTTCAGGATTTCCTTTTCCTTGTCGAGCGTTTGTTTTTCGATACTTTCCGCCTTCTGAAGCACTTGATTGAGCCAGGTTTGATCTTCAACGTCGCCGGAGTTGATTTTCACGTTGAGGTGTGCTCCCATCACCGCTGATCTAGCACACAACGCCCCCACACCTGCATCTGATACTGATGCCTCCAGCCCGATCTCCGCCATTGCCTGCATCACTTCCATCGATTCATACGATCGCTCCATCACCTGCAAAGGAATTTCGATGGCATACTTCGTCGCATCCTGGATTGCCTGATGCTGGATTGCCTTTTCCTCATCGTTGCCCGCAGGTAGCTTGAATGCATCCATGATCTGGTTGAATGCGCGAGTGTCTTCATCTATCAGGCGCAGAAGTTCATCGTGCAACACTTTCCCTTTTTCAGCCCAATCGGAATACGTCTCCCATTTGTCATCCCAGCCTCGCTTATGCGATGAAAGATTCGCGACCATTGTTCCCAGCGCTGCTCCCATTGCCCCCACTGCTGCTGCGATTGAACCTCCACCCGGCGCCTTGGATTCCGAGGCTGTCTCCCAAACAAAACCATTCAAAGGCATATCAACCAGATTCTTCGTCTGCGCATCCCTGGCCAGCACATACTCAATGATCTTCTCATCAGGATCGAAGGGACCAAGATCATCCAATCCCAGTGACTTGACTGCAATCTTGATCAACTCTCGATCAGATACGCCCACCGATCGTTTCTGCTTTCGGAGGAAGTATCGTCCAGCATCGAGCATTGCATTCAATGGGATCAGACCGACCAATTCAGATCCAGTGACTCGTATCCCGCGCGCCTGCGCTCTTTCACAGCACGCTTCAAACGCAACATGTGCTGGTGTCACGCTGATGTTTGTCAGGTTCATGGAGATTTGGCATACACCATACTCTTCGATATACCACCCGATGCCCTTGACACATTTGAGCATACCCGGTTCCCAGACGGTCTTGCCTTGCTCGTCCTTGACAATCTTGCCCGTGAGTGGGTTCCCTTCGCGCTTGATTCGGCCTTTTTCCCGCACATCAAATGCGATGGCATTCGCTCGACGAGAAGAAGTCGTATTGAGATTGACGTTGTATGCCACCAGGAAATCCCGCGCGCTGACGGCCGTGGCTCCTGATCGTGCATTGAACTCTGCCGACCCAAAGTCCGGTTTCCATCGTTCATCCTTGAGACGATCGGGGAGAGCTTCGTATTCACCCTGCCGCACGGTCGCCAGATTTTTTCGTTCATCAATAAGTGCTGCATTTTCATAGCAGAACACAGTCAGTCCGACCTCTTCGCCGAGCCTCTGGGCAAGCTTCCGCGCCCACCCCACCGTTTCGTCCATGGTGATATTTGAGATCGGTACCAACGGGCAAACATCCATCGCACCAAACCGTGGGTGCTCGCCGTGATGCTTGCTCATGTCGATGAGTTCCGCAGCCTTTCGTCCCGCAACCACCGCTGCATCCAGAACTTCTTCCGGAGTCCCCACAAATGTGACCACAGTCCGGTTGGTTGCCTGCCCCGGATCGACATCAAGCAACTTCACACCATCGACCGCTTCGATTTGATCGGTAATCTGCTTGATGAGAGACATATCGTTCCCTTCACTGAAATTGGGAACGCATTCGATGAGTTGATGAGCCATGAGTGGAAATCCTTTTAAACTGATAAGTCAGGAATCGTGCATCCTACCGTCTCTGCCATAAATGTGGGCAGATTGACTATTCCCTCATTGACCCGGATCGTGTACCCTCAATATCAGCCTGCTACATCGTAACTTGCTACGTCTGAGCAGCTTTCACACGCTCACGACTGGCCGATATCTCCCCAGCAGCCTAGAGTCTGCAGTATCAGGCATCCAGACTTCGAGCAAGGGTTCTCCCATGGCCGAATTGACCACCCACACGCATTCGTCGATCTCTGACAACAGCTCTGCTCCCGGAAGTGAACCTGCTTCACCCGAGGACCAGAAAGCGATGGAGCATATCCATGGGCTCCTGGAGTTCATCGGCGAGGATCCCGATCGTGAAGGTCTCGTGGCCACCCCCCGCCGCGTGATCATGGCCATGAAGGATCATTTCCGGGGTTACCATGAGGATCCACGCTCATATCTTGCCCGCACCTTCTCTGAAGTCGAAGGCTACAACGAGTTGGTTCTGGTCAGCGATATTGAACTGCACAGCCACTGCGAGCACCACATGGTTCCGTTCGTGGGCAAGGCCCATGTTGCGTATATTCCGGATGGAAAAGTCGTCGGCTTGTCCAAGATCTGTCGGGTTGTTGATGCGTTTGCCCATCGGCTCCAGGTGCAGGAAAAACTCACCGCTCAAATCGCTGACACCATCTTGGATGTCCTTCGACCCCAGGGCGTTGCCGTGATTCTGCAATGTCGCCACTTCTGCATGTGCTATCGCGGCGTGAAAAAACCGGGCAGCTGGACGACCACGAGTAAACTCCTGGGTTGCTTCATGAACGATGAGGCTTCCCGACTCGAACTGCTCACCCTCATTGGGATGGAGCGAGAGATCGGCAAGGGATAATGGATACTGAGCACGGGATGTGAGGTCTGCATGATGTTTCCCCCAAAGCGTTCAATCTTTGGCATGATTCATCTGCTGCCCTTGCCGGGAACACCTGCTCTGAGTCGACGAGGCCGATCATCATCGATGAAGGAGATTGTCCAGCGCGCTGTCGATGAGGCAAAGTTGTTGTTGGGTGCGGGATTTGACGGCCTGATCCTGGAAAACATGCACGATGTGCCGTACCTGCGGCGAAACGTCGGTCCTGAGATCGTTTCCGCCATGACCGTCGCGGCCCAAGCGGTAAGGGAGTGCTCGCCGGATACGTCAATGGGAATTCAGATTCTGGCCGGAGCAAATCGGGAAGCGCTGGCAGTGGCCAAGGCATGTGATCTCCAGTTCATCCGGGCGGAGGGATTCGTTTTCGCCTCTGTCGCTGATGAGGGTTTACTCGATGAAGCCGATGCCGGTCCTCTGCTGCGCTACCGCAAAATGATCGAGGCTGAATCGATTCACATCCTTGCTGACATCAAGAAAAAGCACAGCAGCCACGCGATCACGTCAGATGTTGATCTGCTTGAAACCGCCAAGGCAGCTACTTTCTTCGGTGCTGATGGCATCATCCTCACCGGCTCGGCGACCGGTCAGCCCACTCCGCTTGATGATGTGCAGCGGGTCCGCGCTGAACTGCCGGATTCTCCCCTCTTCATCGGTTCCGGCGTCACACCCGAAACCGCTCCACAACTTCTCGAATACGCAGACGCTCTGATCGTCGGTTCATACCTCAAGAAAGACGGCCTGTGGAGTAATGAGATGGATCCCCAACGCGCGGCAGAAATCGCCAAAAGTCATGACTAACACTTTAGATCACGATCGTAATGAGCACCGCATGGTAATGCGGTGCAAAAGTCAAAAATATTGTTATGTTGACCAAATCAGGCGACATTCAGTTTGAATATCTTGCATATTCACAGGCTTTAGATACTCTGGTGAAGACTGATTAAGAATGAGGTTATAGCGTATTATGATATCCGAAATTTCATCCCCGATTCGATTAAATAATTCTAACTGAATTGTAGGAAATGCAGTGGGGTTTTTATCTAAATGCACAACATATTGGCTAACTGGTTCACCAACTTTATTGTAGGCTTCGCACAACTTTTCTAAGTCATCTTGGATTAGTAATTTTGGTGTATCTTCACCCTCTCCAACGAATTCATCATATTTTTCAATGGCAGTTTTTCTCCAACTGTCTCTGTGACTATCAGGATATCTTTTCCCATACTCCTTACAAAACCAATCTCTTGATAAAACTTGAGGATTTTTGTAAATCTTCGTTAACAATCGACGCAATGAGAGAGATTTGTGTTTCTCTCCGGGTTCCGTAAGACAACGAATTAATACAGCTTCTCCGATAATTGAGTTACGTTCAAACCATTTATAAACATGAGTGGAACGTAATTTCAGAGTAGAGTTTTTTATCGCTTTCAATACTTCTTCACGAACTGCATTCTTTTCAAGTAACTCTCGAGTGATTGTTGTACACCGATTGATCCAGTCCCTCCAGATATTCCTGTGCTTATCATAATCGCTCGGTTTCATCTGTAATTCAATCCATTTGGATTATACTGATGGTTCATACCGTGCTTTGATATTCGGCACGAGATATTCCTCAAATGCACTTTCGAGTGTGTGGCGAGGTTTGTATCCCCAATCGCGCTGGGCGGCGGAGCAGTCAATATCGGCTGGCCAGGAGTCAACGATCGCCTGACGCTGCTGATCCGGCTGGAAGGTGATCTCAGCTTTGGGGAAATACTCTTTGACCAGATTCGCAATCTCCCCAGCTGTCGGCGCAAAACTACTGATGTTATAAACGCACCGAGTTAGTTGAGATGCATCGGCAGATGCGAGTTTCAATGTTGCTTCGATCGCCTCGGGCATCGTCATAAACGGTATGCGCGCATCCTCACGTACAAAGCAGGCATACGGTTTCCCCGAGGCAGCAGCATGGATCATCTCCGGCGCGTAATCACTCGTACCGCCGGAAGGAACCGTCTCGCTACTGATCAAACCGGGATAGCGAACACAACGAAAATCGAGGATGTCGGCGATGCGATCCTCCGCCAGTTGGCGATACCACCGGGCGTAATACCGGCCGAGGTTTTCGCAATACTGCTTATTACAGCCGTACATCGTAGTCGGTGAGGGGTAATCATCTTCTCTGATCGCGCCCGCCTTTTCCTTCGTTGCAACATCCGGCAGGCCATAGGCCGCTATCGAGCTGGGGAAGATGAACTTGACCCGTCGGCCGTGTGATCGGGTTTGTTCCGCCGCCAGATGCAGGAGGTTGAGCGTTCCCCCAACATTGACCGCATGGGCCGTCTCCGGCTTGAATTCCGCCCGAGTGCTGAGCAGAGCCGCAAGGTGATAGATCTCCGTGATCTCATACATGGCCAGGAGGCGGTCCAGGAGTGTTTCATCACACACATCGCCGACGAACGTCTCCAGGCACATTTTCCGCTGATCCGGCTCCAGCTTGCGCAAGTCCGTTGCAATGATCGAGTTGCCACCTGCCCCGTGAAGGGCGCAGATTAAGCCATGCCCGACTTCACCTCCCGCACCGGTGATAAGCACAGCGGATGATCGGCGAGCACCCTGTTCTTGCTTGGCGGCAGTGGTCGGTCCGGCTTTTCGCGATACGGTCATTAGTCCAAACTCCAGATCACGGGGATTTTCAACTCCCCCATTGTAGAAACTATCCGGGCATTCGCTCGGTCTGGGATATATTGCAATCCATGCATATCTCCCCTCACCCCCCCACACAACCTCCCACGCATAATTACCACCCATCTCCTCACAAACTACCGTTGACTGATGGATCATACAGTGAAGTCAGCTCAAGAATGCTCGGGTGATGTATGATGCCCGGTCTGACTCGATTATTCACTCACACACATTTACAGATTCGGAAACAGCACCATGTTCGGTCAATTGCAAAAAGGTCTCCAGACGGAACTCACCACTATTCGCGACGCCGGCCTGTACAAGGAAGAGCGTTACATTCTCACTCCGCAGGCGGCGGATATCCGGGTTGAATACCCCGAAGGCAGCCCAGCCGCTGATGTCATCAACTTCTGCGCTAATAACTACCTGGGGCTGTCGTCCCATCCCAAGGTGCTCGAAGCAGCGCGGAAAGCGCTAGACACACATGGATATGGGCTGAGCAGCGTGCGATTCATCTGCGGCACACAGGATATTCATCGCGAACTTGAGCGGAAGATCGCTCAATTCCATCAGACCGATGATTCCATTCTCTACGTTGCGTGCTTCGATGCCAACGGCGGTCTCTTTGAACCGTTATTCACCAAGGAAGACGCGATCATCTCCGATGAACTCAATCACGCATCGATCATCGACGGCATACGGCTCTGCAAGGCAGCTCGCTATCGCTACAAGAACAACGACATGACTGATCTGGAGGCGAAGCTGAAGGAAGCACAGGGAGCACGCTATCGCATCATTGCAACTGATGGTGCCTTCTCGATGGACGGGATAGTCGCCAAACTGGATGAAATCTGTGATCTGGCAGACAAATATGATGCGCTGGTGATGGTCGATGATTCACACTGTTCCGGCTTCATGGGATCGTCCGGCCGAGGATCGACCGATTACTGCAATGTGATGGGACGGGTGGATATCATCACCTCTACGCTGGGCAAGGCATTGGGTGGTGCATCTGGTGGGTTTACCACCGGCCGGCAGGAAATTATTGACCTGCTCCGTCAACGATCCCGCCCCTATCTCTTTTCCAACACGGTCTCGCCGATCGTCGTGCAGGCTTCGATTGCTGTGCTTGATCTGCTATCAGAAACCACCGAGCTGCGCGACAAACTGGAAGCCAATACCCTGCGTTTCCGCAAGGGCATGACGGAAGCCGGCTTTGACATCAAGCCCGGCGACCACCCCATCGCGCCGATCATGCTCTACAACGCCAAGCTCAGCCAGGATATGGCCCGTGATATGTATGCCGAGGGCATTTATGTGATCGGATTTTTCTATCCCGTAGTCCCCCGAGGTCTGGCACGCATCCGCTGCCAACTCTCTGCCGCTCATGAATTTGAGCACATCGACCGGGCAATTGAGGCTTTCATCAAGGTGGGGAAGAAATACGACATTCTCCATAAAAGCCGTGAGGAGATCATTGCCCAGTACGGGGAATAGTGCCATGCGGAAGCTGAATCCGTGGATGAGTTGCAAACTTTTCCTCTCCATATGAGTAGAAATCCGCTACACTTATTGGATTATGACTACGGAGGTCACCATGAAGACAAAGTGGGCGATGATGGCGGACTTCTCAATCACCATGCCCGACAGACCCGGTGAGTTGATGACCCTCTCAACCAAGCTGCGTGATTCAGAAATCAATCTTTACGGTCTCTGGGGATATGGAGGCGTCGATAGCATCAACGGCAATAGCCGATTCTATTGCGTCCCCGAGAATGCAGCAGCCTTTCGAGAGTTCATCAAGAGAGAGAACATCAAGTTCGAGGAAGGCCTGACCATCTATCTCACCGGCCCCGATTCCGGTGGAGCATTGGTGGAAACTCTCGAACTGATCGCCTCGGAAGGTATCAATCTCCATGCTATTCAGGCTGTTGCCATCCGCGGGGAGTATGGCTGTTTCATCTGGGCAGATCCACAGCATTGGGACAAGCTTTCGCAGATCCTTGCGTGAATTGATCCCGGCATAACGTTCGCCACAGCAATCCTGTCTCGTAGTTATCCACACAATGTTGAGCGGTGATGTGATCAATTCCTCACCGCATCCAGATCACCTTGATATCATCTGGGATCGTGAAATCATCAACCCGATTAGCTTTGATGCTCGGTCTGGGTGTGACGCTCCTGGTCGCTGCGGGGAATCTGCTCGGAGTCTTCATCCCCTGGGAGCGTATGAGCATCGATCTGCGGTTCACTCGTGCCCCTAGGCCGAGCGAACCTATGACCGATCGCATCGTTCACGTCGATATTGATGATGGTGCGCTGGATCGGATCGGTCGCTGGCCCTGGGATCGATCACTCCTGGCTGATGTCATTGATGAACTCCACCAGGCTGGAGCGTCAACAATTGCTATTGATATTCTCCTGCCTGATGAGCAGCCATTGGATTTCCGCCCTGATCAGGCAGAGCCGGTGGATCACGATGCTCGATTTGCTGAAGCACTGAGCCAGGCCACTTGCGTGTTGGGTATTGATATCTGGAATGTCTCGCCTTTTGATGAACTCTGGTCAACACCTGATGGCGAGGCTGAATTGAATCGCCTGCTATCCCAATTAGCTCAGGATGTTCAGCAGGATGAACTTGCGGCGCTGGACCTGGCGCGGGTGACTGGAATTCGCCGTAGCAGAGTGGCCAAACGACCACTGGAATTCAAGCGTGCCGCAGTGTGGAATTCACGGCCTGCTCTGGATGAAGATCTCGTCGCCTTCAATGACTTTGAGCGACAGTTCACTCCGCAGAGAAGTAAATATCTGGGAGCCTATCCTGAACAGCCCGTGCTGAAATCGGTATGGACGCAATATGCTGCATTTCGAAGTCTTCAATCCCATTTGCTCGCAGGTGATCATCAGGGAACATTTCGTGATCGGGCACCTTTGCCGGCATTTTGTCGTGAGGCATCGGGAATCGGTTTCGTAACAGTTGCACGACAAAAACATTCCGATGGATCGGTAAGAGAACTCTCAGTAACGCTGCCCACTGAAGGAGGTATCTCTCTTCAATTTGGTATAGCTGCCGCAGCTCGTTATCTGAATCTGGAGCCCAGCGATATCGTGATCGATGACGATACGCTTTGGATCGGTCCAACGCCCTTACCGCTGAACGATCGCAAGCTCTGGATCACCTGGCCGACCAGTACAACTTCTCCGCTATGGGAAGGATTACTCTGTCAGGATCCAGATGATCCTCCATTTACCGGGCACCTATCCATACGCGAAATTGTCGAAATGGCTCGGGCGCGAATCACGCACCAGCATAATCAGGATCAACTCGCAATACTCACTGCACGCATCCTGGAATTTGCACAGATCTCATACACTCCCGGTGAAGAACTCTCAGGCGATACGCTGCAGGCAGTCGAGGATGAAATCTCATTCACACTGGAAGACGCACCAGAGGATACAACCGTCACTGAGACCATGGATGATGAGCAGGCAGCGTATCTGGACTATGTGGCAGACTGTCGCGCCTGGAGGGAGATTCATCTGGCGGTTCAGGCAGATCAGGGGAAGATCGAACTGGCCAAGAGCCTGCTGTCTAAACAGGTCAACGGTAAACTGGTATTTGTAGGATGGACCGCTACATCATCAATCGCTGATTTTGTATCCACACCGATCGGCGCACAGACTCCTGGCGTTCTGGTTCATTCATCACTGGCTAACATGGTCTTGACGGGGCGAGCTGTCCACTTCCTTCCGAAGTGGGCAGATCTTATGCTCACATTACTCTTGGGATTGCTCGGGAGCCTCGCTGCCGCATCTGGCTCGACCCTGCGTTCAATGCTGACAGCCATACTCAGCTTCGGGGCATACCTCGGTATAGGAGGTGTGTGGTTATTCAGCGCATTAGATCTGATCGTTCCTATGATTGCGCCTCTCTTTGCGGGAATCTCAGCCTGGATCGCATGTACTGCCTTGCAGGCTGCGATCGCTCAGCGAGATCGTATGCGGATCACACGCCAATTCCGGGCACGGGTTTCGGCTCAACTCGTGGATCACCTCGTCGATAATCCAGCAGCACTTTCCGTCTCGGGTGAGGAACGCGAGATGAGTGTGATCTTCGGAGATCTGGCCGGCTTCACAACAATCAGCGAAAAACTGGGTGGGCCGGCAACCGTATCAACACTTAATCATTACCTGCGAGAACTCACCCATGTCTTGGTCGATCACGGGGCATATTTAAATAAGTTTCTCGGCGATGGTTTCATGGCATTCTGGTCCGCGTTTTCCCCGGATTCCGAGCAGGCAACCAAAGCGTGTCTGGCTGCTCTACATTGTCAGGAGGCCATCACCCGACTCAATAAGGAGAGTTCGCAAAAACTGGATATTCCACCGATCGGCCTTCGATTGGGTATTGCGACGGATAAAGTCATTGTCGGCGATTGCGGTGCTCCACCTGACCTTAACGATTACACCGTCATTGGTGATGCGGTGAACCTCGCAGCCCGTCTGGAATCAGCCAATAAACAATTCGGCACTCGCATTCTGATTAATGAGTCGACGAGAATACAACTTACTGATCAATCAGTCCTTCTGCGTCCGCTGGGACGTATGACTGTTGTGGGCCAATCAACACCGGTAGAGATCCACGAAGTCCTGCCCTCCGATACACCATCGGAAATGATCTCCCTTACTGAGCGTGCATTGAAGGCATTCCAGGAAAGTCGCTTCAGTGAAGCCCGGAAGGCATTTGATGAACTCGATCAAAAATACAATACACACAAATTTTCTGCACTGTACAGACAGGAAATGATTGAAGCGGATGAAGATTTCACCGGAATCATCCATCTCCAGGAAAAATAACCCCCCACACTCAGTTAACCATTCACTTAGCACTGAATTAGATCACATTGATTTGATGGCTCTGTGGTACGCTTCTGGTGTATTCAGGTTCATAACAACGCCGGCATCATCGACAGGTAAACGACAGCATTGCTGGGGATGATCCTTCCAGAATCGCCGTAATCCACCCTCGCCGGAGTATTTTATTAACTCTGAGATAATTGCTGCAGGAATAAGAACAGGATGTCCTCCCTGACCACGATATTCCGGCATCACTGCCTTTGTCTGTTCGTTATGAAATTTCTCCCATAAGGCTTCCATTGTAGTTTGTGTAACGGCAGGATGATCGCCGAGCTGAATGAGAGCTGCCGCGTGTTGATCACTACTCCACAACTGCTGCAAACCCGCTCGGATGGATTCAAACATCGGTGCCTCCGGATCACTCGATACAATTGCTATTTGTCTCGATGATAATGCGTCCTCCACCGCATCTGCTTCATGACCCAGGACAATGATCATTTCATCACATATCGATTGCACTACATCATATGTAGCTGCAATGATGGGAATATGCTTACCCTGTACGGGCCAGGGAAGGAGGAGTTTATTATCTCCCATACGACGACTGCGCCCTGCAGCTAGCAAAATTCCGACCATACGATGATGTTTCTGCGAAGTTATCATCAAGGCAATCTTCTCAACCTCCTTTGTCTTCTTCTCCCACAACCAACGCAACTCGTTCAATATCAAGACGTTCACCAGCAGATGAAAATGGACCATTCACTGAGGGGTGATCCTGAGTGCGTCGTACTTTGATAAGTTCTGCAGCAATGGAAACAGCGATCTCCGGCACGGTCACCGCGTTGATATCCAGACCGATCGGTGCATGGACATCTGCCAACGTTTTTTCGTCAATTCCACGAGCAATCAATTCATCAAACACTCGTATTACCTTGCGACGACTACCGATCATGCCGACATATCCAGCACCGCGATTCACAACGACGGAAAGTGCCTGGGCATCATGCCTATGACCTCGTGTGACGATCACGATGTACGTTTGATCATCAACCACCGAGTTTTCCAGCATCTCCTTTATCGATCCGGACACTATATCCGTTCCGGATGGAGCAAATCGCCTGAGCATATCTTCACGGTCATCAAACAGCGTAACATCAAACTCCAGCATCACACCCAGCTGCGCTACCGCCTGGCCAACATGACCAGCACCAGCGATGTACAACCTCTCCCGAGGGTGAATATGCCAGTCAAAACGCACCAATCCCGCTTGCGTGCTAACCTGCCAGGGAATTGTAACCAGTTCCCGTTGCTGAATTGATCCGAGAATCTTCGATACTTCCTGTTCATTCAGCATTGCAGCGACGGCTATGGTGATCGTTCCACCACAGAGCAGTCCATCATCCCATCCGTAATCATGATCCAGTCGAAACTGAAGCAAGCCACTCTCGCCATCCTGGATCATCTGCATAACACGCCGGCGCACTTCAGCTTCGATGCATCCGCCCCCGATTGTGCCGTACACGTTTGCAGCATCGTCCACAACCATAAATGCTCCCGGAGACTGGGGTGTCGAACCGCGCGTCATCACAACCAGACATCCCATGACCTTGCTACCCTGCTTTTGTATTGTGATAGCTTGTTGCAGGATATTGATCAGCGTATCTGCCATTTTCAGGATCCCCGGTCTGCCGTCACTCGACGTCGTGCAGCGCACAGCGCAATAGCCAACGCATCGGCGACATCAGGCGGACTTGGTGGTTGTTCCAATCTGAATTGAGCCATAATCGCTAATTGCATCTGTTCTTTGGTAGCGTGCCCATGACCGGTGATTGCTTTCTTGACCTCCGTTGCTGCAAGCTCATCGATCTCGACATTCTCCAATTGACCGGCCAAGAGTATGACTCCACGCGCATGACCCATCAGAATTGCTGTGCGCACATGTCGGTAATGGCTGAACAACTGCTCGACGACCATCACATCCGGCTTCAATTCTGCCAGTAAATCCCGACAGTCATGATGCAACTGCTTCAACCGTTGTTGCATTGATTCCTGCGTGGAAAGTCGAAAAACACCCGCTTCAACAAGTCTGGGTTCACTCAGATCGGAAGAAGAGTCCTTCAAATCGACGCAGCCATAGCCTGTGATGTTGAGTCCGGGATCGATTCCAAGAATTCGCATCTGCAACAGGATACCCCAGCATCGGGGGAGCCGTCACCATCCGGATCACGCATCCCGGTTTTCATCAGTCTCAATTTCCCCATCACGCAACCGAATAATGCGCTGGCAGCGATCGGCAACTCGTTCATCATGGGTCACCATCACAATGGTCATTCCCTGATCGTGAAGATCACTGATGAGGCTGAGAATGGCTTCACCCGTTTTTGAATCGAGATTACCAGTCGGTTCATCCGCCATGATGATCGCAGGATTCGTTACCAGTGCTCGGGCAATCGCAACACGCTGCTGCTGCCCACCGGACAATTCACTGGGGCGGTGGGTCAAGCGATCTCCGAGGCCCACCAGCTCGAGCTTTTCGATTGCCTGCCGACGTCGCTGTGCCTTGCCAATGCTTTGATAGAAGAGTGGCACCTCGATATTTTCCACAATGTTCAACTCGCTGATCAGGTTGAATGCCTGGAATACAAATCCGATCTTTCGGCCTCGGATGCGGCTGATTTCATCATCATCCATCTGTGCGATATCACGCCCGTCAAGCAGGTACTCTCCCTCAGTCGGTCGATCCAGGCACCCGAGGATATTCATCATCGTGCTCTTGCCGGACCCGGAAGCCCCCATGATGGCCACGTATTGACCGGTATAGAGTTGCAGATCCGTAGCCCGAAGCGCCTCCACCAGTACCGATCCATCAGGCTTGAAATAGGTCTTGCTGACACCTCGCCAGTCAGCAACCGCTGACTGACCATTCGTACCGGAAGTGGATGATGTTTCTGTTTTGATCATAATCTGCTCAGAAGCTGTCTGTTGATTGTACCGATCATTGTGAACAGTGTACCGTCACACAGGATCGAGGCTGCACGATACACTGTTCCTGACTCGTTACAAGAATGTCGACTCCATTATTCACTATGACACCGGACCGCAAGACATTTCGCCAACTCGCCCAGCAGGGCAACCTGATTACGCTCAGTCGACGACTGATGAGCGACCAACTCACACCCGTGATGGCTTATCGTAGACTTGTTGCCCCGGACGAGAGATCTGCTCCCAGCTTCCTTTTCGAGAGCGTGGAAAACGGGATAACCATCGGTCGATATTCCTTCCTCGGTGCTCAACCGGCCATGGAAGTGCTCGCGTTCGGCAATGAAGTCACGGTTCTCAACCACCATCAGACAAACCCCGTCGATTGCCTCCCCCCCACACAAACGTTCCTCGATGACGATCCGCTCAGTGTCCCCCAGCGCCTGACTCAGTCGTGGAAACCGGTGGATACACCACACGCATTTGAGAATACCGGTGGGGCAGGTTTCTCCGGCGGCGGATGGATCGGCTTTGCCGGCTACGATACCGTCCGCTATCTCGAACCGGAAAAATTACCCTTCTCCGCCGCACCAGGTGATGATCGCCATCTTCCAGACATGCATTTTTGCTTGTATCGAGATGTGGCAGTTTTCGATCATGTCGAGAAGATCCTGCACGTTGTGCATCATGTTCTGCTTAATGATCATGAATCGGTTGATGCAGCGTACGATGCAGGTGAAGCACACTTAGCAGAATACGTTGATCGTATTGAAACACCGGCAGCACCAATACTACCCGGTTCGATTGCACTTGATCTTGCTGCATTTCCCCAGTCGGAGATGGAATCAAACTTTGCGCGCATGGAGTATGAAACGGCTGTCGCTCGGTGCAAGGAATATATCGCAGCAGGCGATGCGTTTCAGATTGTGCTCAGCCAGCGTTTCAAACGGGCAACCTCGGCTGATCCGTTTGACATCTATCGCGCGCTGCGCATTGTCAATCCCAGCCCTTACATGATCTATCTACAGGGCCAGGGTGTTATTCTCGTTGCTTCCAGTCCGGAGATTCTCTGCCGGGTGCAGAACGGTGTCGTGACGAATCGCCCTCTGGCAGGAACCCGACCCAGAGGAAAAGATGAATCAACTGACCTCCAATACGAGCAGGAACTGCTCGCCGATGAGAAGGAGCAGGCCGAGCATGTTATGCTCGTCGATCTGGGTCGTAATGATCTGGGTCGGGTGTGCGAATTAGCCTCCATCGAACTGGAAAAAGTGCTCGTAGTTGAGCGCTACAGCCACGTAATGCACCTCTCATCAACCGTCACCGGAACGCTTCGGCCGGACCTCAATTGCTGGGATGCCCTCCGTTACACGCTGCCTGTCGGTACGGTCAGCGGTGCACCAAAGGTGCGCGCCATGCAGATCATCGATGAACTGGAACCGACTCGACGGGGTCCATACGCCGGTGGCATCGGCGGTATCGGTTTCACCGGCAACATGGATATTGCACTCGCTTTGCGCACTATGGTCATCCCCACCGATATGCAGAAAGATGGCCGATGGAATGTTCATCTCCAGGCTGGCGCCGGGATTGTCGCTGATTCAGTTCCCGCTAGAGAATATCAGGAAACTGTTAAAAAAGCTGCCGCACTGGGGCGCGCAATTGACCTCGCTGAAACCGCATTCCGCAAATGGGGATAGAGCAGCATCGATACTCACGCAAGCCGGTATGGTACGTAGCGGATTGCCGGATGGGGAAGCGGGGTAATTTCGGGAGAAACCGATTCAGTTGGCGAAGGTGCCTGTCGATAGGTCAAAGGGTGATCTGAGGACCACATGGAGGCGACATGATGTTCGAGAGGAACAAACTCGCAGCAATCCTCCGCCATTGTTTCGATTGTTTTACTATCGGCCAGCGGTATATTCGATTTGTGAAAGCTGCAGCACGGTCTGATCAAGGCAGAACGAATGACGATTCATACTGCCTCGTGCAAGCGATGGTTGCAGGGTGCAGTGCAGCGTGTTTACGGGAACGCGGCGGCTCAGAGCATTGACGAATTGGAAAGCCTCCGTAGGAAATTGACACTTCTCGAAGCGCGAGCAACTGACATGTTAGCACGGCATGGTTTGGACGATCTCGCAGCATGAGATTGAGCGCAGCTCAATGCCGGGTCAGTCACCCGGCGTGTATATACACATGGCTAACCACGTCACACCAAAAAAATATTTAGCCCCATGTGAATACACATGGGGCACGTTCGTATTGCTAACGCCGATCGCATGGGGAAAAAGCCCCGGGTGTAATCACCCAGGGCTAAATAGTTTGATTTGAAAGTTGTATCTTTCACCGCTCAGAGAGCGGTTCTACCGAATCACTCACACGGTCCCCATTGGCCGAGGATCGCAAAGATGTCGTCAATGTTCACTGAGCAATCTTCAGTGAGATCACCTGCGCAATAAGGCGGGCAGGGATCAGGGCACACACCCCATAAACCGAGCACTGCAAAGATATCATCAATGTTAACATGATCATCACCGGTCAGATCAGCCGGGCATGAACTTTCGCATTCATCGGGAATTCCGTTACCGTTGCTGTCTGCACTCGTACCATCGTCGATATCCCATGCGTCTGGAATGCCGTTGGCATTACAGTCATCGTATGGATCATAGGGATAGCTCAGGGTTTTACCCTGGTGAATTTCGGCAGGGATATGCCCCAGAGGTTCCTGAACCCAGGATACGATTGTGACATCATCCATGTCGTAACCGCTGGGATTAGATATATCAAACTCACGTACGAGGGTTATACAATCGCCGGGTTGCAACGTGACATCTTCAGTATCTGCCGCCAATCTGAACGTATTTCTGGAATAACCATTGTCCGGCCAACGATCCAGTGTCTGAACCATGTAGAAACGCACAGTCTTGGGTGTCCCACCCGCCTCCAAACAAATGTGAGCCGCATAACGGTAAGTGCCATCATCAGTGACTTGTTCCCCGATCATGTCCATAGTGACATCAGTCGGGACCGCCTGACGAGTGATGAATTTGCTTTCGTATGTGTTGATCGGCCAAGCATCGAACAGGCCGTCGTAAGCAAACCAGGGAATGCCGTCACCCCAGATGTTGTAAAACACCCCACGGCTTTCACCCCACGTAAAGGCATAAGCATCTGATACGTGATACTCAACCACTGCGAAAGTTTCGGGATAAGCATCAATCAAATCTCGAACCACGGGACCCGCGGTACCGCAAGTCCCTCACCACGTCGCAGTGAAGTACTCCCCCACCACTGTTCGTTCCGCACCGATGACAGGTATCGTCAGGCATGTCACGGCGGCAAAACCTGCCACGGAAACAAAGAGTTTCTGAAAACGCATATGTTTCTCCAATCCAATAAAAAATGGACATGTACCCCGGTCATTTTGCCGGCGCTATGATCGCCGGGGTATTCTTATTCACTCGACTGTAAACGATATTATCCTCAGTGACAACAAAAAAAGCCTGATTCGTAAATCAGGCTTTGTGCTTTCAATGGATTTTACTGTCTGATAATCCAGTCAGACGACACACGATTCTATCTTAGATGCATGGTCCCCACAGACCGAGGATCGCGAAGATGTCATCTATGTTGACAGTGCAGTCTTCAGTCAGATCACCAGTGCAATACGGTGGGCAGGGATCGGGGCATGCTCCCCATAAGCCAAGTACAGCGAAAATATCATCAATATTAACCTGCTCATCCCCTGTGAGATCTGCCGGACATTGAGTCGATGCCGGCACGCCCCAAATTTCAATGTCATCAATGTTCCAGCCCGAGTACGCCCAGGTTCCGCCGGTCAGTACTTCATGACCCCAGCGTACATACACGGTTGCTGCATCATCAGCAACAGCAGCAATGTCGTAGGTGTATGTTGTCCATGAATCATCGGTGATTTCACCCGCATCATTCTCCCAGACCTGCACCCAATCATAACCGTCATTTGACACTTCAATTGAAGCTCTTACCCACGGCTGCCAGTCTGAATTCAACCAACGCTCAAATTGCAGGGTGACCTGCTCATAACCGGTACAATCCACCGCTCCGGTTGTTAACCAGTATGGTCCACCTATATCGATGGGATAATCACCTTCGAGGTTATAACCGTATACGTTCTCACCCGTTGCTCCACTGGTGGGATCGGGATTGCCGAACTCTGTACCCCCCTGCCCGAGGGGTTGGCCGTGTTCCCACATACCCTCTGTAGTCCAGTAGGGATCCGTGTTCAGATCAAAAGAGTAGATCTGGGTGGGAACGCCGGGATTCAAACCCCCGCTCATGACAGCAGGGGAAAGTCCCATGATAACTGCCGCGGCCATAAGTACGTTTCGTTGACCGAACTTTCGCGTCCGAATTACATTCTGCAGATGATGCATATATTTACTCCCGAATTGATTTCATACTGAAGCACTTCCATTGCGTTTCGTGTGAATGAGCGTAACCCCATTGAAAACATCTTTGATAAAAGTGATCACTCACACCGCGTTGGAGCGCCCCAATACTTCTATTAATCCCGGAATAAACGATGTATGCTCATCTGAACATAACTCGCTGGAAAATCTTTTGCAAGTCTATTATTACAGAATGCAATTTGATTGAAGTTAAGATTTTTTGTTGTTTATACTGTCTTGATAATGAGATTATCTTATCATCATATTTTGAATACGACGATAGCGACAATTGCATGCGCTTCACTGAAGATGATAGTGACTTAGGTATGCTATTTTGAACCGTATTCGTACTTTGACGTGAGTCAGAAAAGTGAATATGTACATCGTTTTATCATGTCGCCCGTTGTAAGCATCACTCACACGGTCCCCACATTCCGAGGATGGCGAAGATGTCATCAATGTTCACCGTGCAATCTTCTGTAAGATCACCGGTACAATACGGCGGGCAGGGATCATCACAATCGCCCCACAAGCCGAGCACGGCAAAAATATCATCAATATTAACCTGATCATCACCAGTCAAATCTGCTGGACACGGCGGTGTTTCGCATTCGTCGGGTATCCCGTTACCGTTGTTGTCATCACTGGTACCGTCGATGATATCAATGAGATCAGGAATATCGTTATTATTACAATCATGGGCCGCAGCGTAGGCATTCACTACACCATAGCCACGGATGAATAATGGATCATGAGTACGGTTGATGACATAATCACTGGCGGATTGGATCATCATGTTACGTAGTTCATCAACACTCCAATCCGGATTAGCCTGGACCAGGCAGGCTACAGCCGCAGCAACCAACGGAGTGGAAAGAGATGTTCCACCTGCGTAAGTATATTCTGAATCTTCATCTGGATCGACTGTTGCTGTGCCTCCCCCCCGAGCAAGTACTTCAGGCTTAACCCGATCATCTGCAGTCGGTCCGCTTGAACTGAAATCCTTGATCACATTATCACTATCCACTGCACCACAGGAGATAACTTGAAAAGCATCAGAGGGAGCAATGAGAGATGACGTTTCCGGATCGTTATCGTGGTACTCATTCCCCGCAGCAGTGCAGCAGTACATACCGTTGGCAGTAGCAACATTAACCGCAATTGTGGTTACGGCAGTCTGACCATCCAGATCATTCTGGGAGTACCAATCAATGTAGCCCAGTGAAGATGTAGCCATATCGCCGCCGTTTGCTTCAATGAATTGCAGACCGGCAACATATTTGTCTTCCTCGGCAGGGTATTCATCGGTGACATCTTCGGTCTTGCACAGAATGAAAGACGCATCGTAAGCCCCTCCCACCAGTTCTCCGGGCATGTAGGCTCCAATTGCACCCAGTATCAAAGTCCCGTGTCGATGTTGAGAATGGGGATCTCCCGGCTCGTATGATGTGTCATTATCATCATCAACAAAGTCATACTCTGCAATAACATTGACAACGTGTCCGGGTTGATTGAACGCAATGTGTGATCGATTGAAACCGGTATCGAGAATGCCCATGATGATTCCCGCTCCAGTGTAGCCTGCGTTGTGAAGCTCAACCAGATTGATCTGTACCAGTTGACCGTAAGAAAGACCGTAATCCACACGCAATCCTCCGGGACCATGACCCGGCATAACATACGCAGGATTTACCCCTACCGGTTCAATGCGCCTGGAGCGGGCAACCGGCTGGAGTTTGGTAACAAACGGCATCTGCGCAATCTGACTGATCTGATCAGCCGTTGCTTCCACACTCACTGCGTTGAGCCAGGAACTGGTCACACGATGCTCAACACCTGTGTGTAAAACTTCCTGTACGTAATCGGAAGCAACCGGGATATCGTGGATGTCAAAAAGCGCGCCGCCACGTGTGGCAGGTCGCCCTCGCAGCAAACGCCGCTGAACGGCTCGCTGATTGTACGTGTGCGTAAGCTGAGTTATTGCCTGATCATATTCATCCTGGCTATCGAGATTTTTATCGGTGAAAAACACCCAAACCCGGTGCGGTCCTGCCTCATGCTCCATCTTCATGTGCAAGGATGCTGTGAGCTTGCTATTCGTTTTGAATTCCTTCACCTCCACCGGCTTGGTTCCTCCAGCCAGCATGGCTGCAATCAGCGTCATCACAATACAACCTGCACCTCGTCGTAACATTGTTTCTTCCTCATTTCGTTATCTGGTGATTGTTCTCTGGTTTGGGGTGGATAGAACACAGAACCGCCCTGCCAAGCTATTAATCAGCTTACAACGCTCCTGTCTTGCTCAGAATCTTGTGAGAAATCGCATTCTCCATCAAACATTACGGCCACAATAACCGCCCGGTTGCTCGCTCCAGGGAAATCCATTCATAGTGGCCATCATTCTCCATACCTGTGTACGTGCGATAAAACTGCGTATCCTGACTATTAAATCAACAATCAGCATGGCCCCCAAAGTCCCAGCGCCTCGAAGATGTCATCAATATTGACTGTGCCATCGCCATTCAGATCCTCCGGCACGCCGCTCTGCCCCCAGGCACCGAGGATGATGAAGATATCATCGATGTTCACTGTTCCGTCGTCATTGAAATCAGCGGGGCAGGAATCTTCGCACTCATCGGGTATGCCGTTTTCGTTCTCATCGCTGCACACCCCCTGGTCGATATCGCAGGAATCCGGCACCCAGTTGAAATTGCAATCAGGTTGCAGACCATCAATGATCTCACACCCATCGGGTACGCCGCTACTGTCGCAATCCCGTCCGGTCAAACCGGCAAAGATAAATGCAGAACCGGCATCGGTCGTCTGATTGTCACTCCCCCATGCACCGACAACTGTGACATCATCATGAACACACACCGCACCACCGAAACTGTCATTTGACATTCGTACCATCGGTAGCAGTTTCATTTCCTGTATCCACTGGGATCCGGAATAACGGAACACATAAGCGGCGCCGGAATTTTCGCCACCTTCATCTGCATGGTCTGCACCAACAACGATCACATCGCCGCTCACGGAAACCGATTGGCCGAAGTTATCCAGCGATCCTCCATCCGTGGGAAGGATTTTCGTTTCATCCCAGGATGATCCGTTGTAGTCATAAACATACGCTGATCCTGACTTGGATCCCTGATCATCATCATAGAAAGATCCAACCACTGCTCTGTCACCATCAACTCCAACATCAGAGCCGAAGAAATCATCCTTCGCAGCATCCGAGGCCAGCAATTTTGTCTCATCCCAGGACGAACCGTTGTATCGGAAGATATACGCAGAGCCGGAATTCGAGTCTGCATCATCATCCCATTTTGCCCCAGCGATGATCACATCACCACAAATATCTACCTCTTCACCCAATGCATCTCGGGTAACTCCATCGGAAGCCAGAAGCTTGATCTGATTGATCCAATCCTGACCATCGAGTTCATAAACATATACAGCGCCGGCACCCGTTCCCAGATCTGAATCCCCCGGAGCACCTACGACAAGTCGAGTTCCACAGAGCGCAACTGATCGTCCGAATTCATCTCTCCCCTGCCCATTCGGCGCAAGAACTTTGGCCGTCTCAAGCCATTGCTCACCGTCAAATTCAAAGATATACACTGCACCGGAATAATTCCCTAAATCATCATCACCCCAGGCTCCGACTGCAATTGTCTGACCGTCAATCGCCACCGATCGGCCGAAGGCATCACCCGCTTCACCATCTGATGCAAGCAATTTGGCTTGTTCGACCCACTGATCACCTTCAAAGCGATACACAAAAGCAGCACCGGCATCTTCGCCCAGATCGTCATCGGCCGATACACCGACGACTGCGAGGTTTGCGAAGATCGATACTGACCGGCCGAATTGATCGCCGATCGATGCCCCTGAACTGCTCAATTGCCTCATGCCGCACGATTCACATTCATCGGGAATCGCGTTGTTGTTTCCATCAGGGCTGCGACCGTACATTAGATCACATTCATCCGGGAAACCGTTTTCATTGCAATCTTCACTGGTGCCCAGTGCGATGTCATCATCATCGTGGACGCCATTGCCGTTGCAGTCGCGCATTTCATAAACCACGGCGGCGGTGGCATAACCGATCCGCGAGCAATCATATTCGATGTACATGTATCCATCATCGCCCCACCAGTGACCCCATGAGTTCCTCATAATCCACACACCGTTGGATCCAAGATTATCATCCCAGCCGACCAGGACCACGGCATGATTAACTGATTCGTCCGCGCAGGCATTGAAGATGCCCCCATCGTATGCCTGAAAAGCCCAGTTCACGTAAACGCCTACTGACACTGGTCCGTAATCCATAATCGCCTGTTTGATCTCGTTAACCGTAGGGTATGCTGCTCCCACACCGAACCAACTCTCAATGTGATAGGGATGGGGATAGGGGCAATCGCAGGGTGCATTCCAAGCAACGTAGGGGAAGTCACTTTCCATGACTGCTCCACTGTCACCACATGGATCAGTTGAACCGTATTCCAAAAGATGATCAAACGCTTCCGTGTGCCAACCACCGGCACAGGAACCTGCACTCGTGCAACTGACGAGCCATTGCTCGGAGAGATTTGTATTAATGCCGTCTCCAAGTTTGATCGCACTTTCCATTGTACCGATCGCACTGAAAGCCCAGCAGCTTCCGCAGCCACCCTGGTTGCGCACTGGTGTGCATCCATTAAAATCGCGCCAGTCAAACGAACTGGGTAAGCCACGAATTTCACCATACGTGATAAACGTCGTGTTCTCCTGCCAATCCGGTGGTTCAACCAAACCGCATAATTGGTCGAGTGGATATTCCGTGGCGGGATTCTGGCTGACGGTAAACGTCCACCCCTCTCGTACTCCTTGCGCGCGCAGAACCTCGATCTGTTCCGCACTCAATTGCCCCCATGCAGTCTCAACCCCTGCCCCCAGTACGATACCCACAATCATCATCATGATAGAACGAAATCGGATACCGCTACCTCTTGAGGTACAGATCTGCAACATGGCTGACCATTCCTTTATGCTGTCTGGACAAACAGGGATGTAATCCCCGGGCGTTTCCTGAACCGATTCAGAGAAAATCGGCATTTCCTCCTCCGTAAGTATATTGAACGAGAAGGATTTGTCCATCCATTTTTATCCCAAGGGAAAAGCCCCCAGTCAACATACCAGGGGCTTTGCATGCTTGTAGATGCAACTCAGCAGACCATTCTTCAGGTGACGCGGTTCTCTGAATCGTGGATTCATTTATCACCGCTCACAGAGCGGTGCCACCATAGGATGCCACCTATTCGCACGGCCCCCATTCACCAAGAATGTAAAAGATATCATCAATGTTGACGGTGCAATCTTCCGTCAGGTCACTGTCACAGTAAGGCGGACATGGATCAGAGCAATCACCCCAAAGGCCAAGGATGGCGAAGATGTCATCAATGTTCACTACGTCATCTTCCGTGATGTCTGCCGCACACGGATCGCGCAATGCATTGATCAGAACATCCACGGTACCCGGATTGCCGCCCTTACCGTGCTTCCTTTGATTCGGCCCGTTCACCGCGATGATGTCAGGCAAGTCGTCATCATCCAGATCCTTCGCCGTGGTCAGCTTCAGATCAGGATCTTCGGCAACATCCTGTACCAAAGTG
>JANQEQ010000148.1 GCA_028278245.1 Phycisphaerales bacterium
GTTTTTATTATGCTATCCGAGTGGTGATTGGGACGAAAAATCTCATTCACCACTATTAACTCTTTAACATGGTTGAAGAATGCGGTGGAATTCCTGAAATAACACGGAGCTTCCACGAAACTCACAACCTACAAAGGTGGTCACGGTTGGCACGGGGAGGTGTTCCGCATGATCTCAAGTAGAATCTAATGGCTGAAGAAACAGAGCGCGGATTGATCGAGAGGATTTCAGAGTGCATCAATAAAGGAATGCAATAATGTCATTCGATACTCTGGTTCTACTCATTCACATGGACCCCATTGGCCGAGGATGGAAAAGATATCGTCAATGTTAACAGTACAGTCTTTCGTCATATCACCCGCGCAATACGGCGGGCAGGGATCATCACAATCACCCCATAAACCCAGTGCGGCAAATATGTCATCGATGTTAACCTGATCATCACCGGTGAGGTCAGCGGGGCAGGTAAGCAGGTCCAGGACGTAGTTTTCATCACCTGCAAATCGCATGCAGTTCCCGCTGGCGCAGGCCGGGTAGTCTGCATTGGCTTGTTCGAATGCATCCTTCACTGTGTACCCGAGGCTCATGTAACTGAAGAGCGCATCCTGCCAATCGATGGATAGGGTCCAGCAGGTTGCGCACTGTTGTTCAGCCATACCGCAGTACCCCACAACGGTTGAATTGATGTTTGATCCTTTTCTGAACTCGTAAGCAAATGTACCGGGCCCGGTAGAACACATGCCGCCACAACTGCCGATGAAGGTAAACGGTTTTTTCTCGTAACCAGCTATCCATGCTTCAATTTCATAGGCGTATGTATACTCAGCGTTACTTCCATCCAGGCAACCACTCGCAAAGCTGGTACTGCCCCCGTGAGCCAGTTCGTAGAATAATTTGATCTCATTTGATTGAACATGGCTTTGAATCATCGCTTCGGTTGGCCACTCGATTTCCTCGGTTGGATAACCCATCTCGTTGAACCACCATTGGGCATGCTCCGACCAGGCATACCAGGAACCGCTACATGGATTGAAATACCACGGGCCCGTAAGGGAAAATGCAGCGCTGGGTGGTGGAACACCTCGGCCGAGATGTTCTTCAGTGATTGCATCAATGATTGTTACGATGTAATCCCCCTGTTTATTAATGCTGCGTACAACCCAGCATGGATTGTCAGTCGTTGACCCAACTGGGAAGACGTCAGAATCAGGCGAGATGATGATGAGATCGACGAACAGGATCTCTCCGGTGACCATTGCTTCCGCTTGTTCCTGAGAAATACTCAGTTCGGGTAAAACATCTGGCAGATCTTTACGCCAATGACTTTTCCGAGCAAGCAGGTCTTTTGTGACTCCATCCAACTGGTAAACGATATAATCCTTCTCGACAATAGCTGTGCCGATCATTCGCTGGTGGTAATAGACGCGCATGTGCCCGATATCGATCTCTTCAAAATGCTTGTCGTGATCTCCGTGTTGTTGCATCAAGCTCATCGAATCGGCAGTGGTAACTTCACAGAACCCAATGCTGAGTAGCGTCAACAGCCACAACAAGTTCGCCGGTCTTGTGATTTTCATCTGCATATCCATTATTTCTCGGAGAGCGGAGTAGTGTGTGGGAGTGACACCTTGTTCAGCGCGATTTATTCACAAGGTCCCCATTGGCCGAGGATGGAAAAGATGTCGTCGATGTTAACAGTGCAGTCTTCCGTCATATCACCTGCGCAATACGGCGGGCAGGGATCATCACAATCACCCCACAAACCGAGAACCGCGAAGATGTCATCGATGTTAACCTGATCATCGCCGGTGAGGTCGGCAGGACAGGATGATGGTTCATCACAGGAGATGATCATGTTTGCGGTTCCCTGAGCGCCATCGTAGCCACCGACACGGATGAAGTAGATGTGGTTGATCGTTGAATCAAAGGTAACCTTTGCGCCGACTCCGCTTGGACAACCAGCGTCATCACAGGCAATTGCGTGTCCCGGTTCATTGGGGCATGTTCCTTTGTATACAGCAACCGCAACATCAAAATTCGCATCGCAGATGTCAACGGTAACCGTGCCGGTGCAACTGGCAAGGATGCGATACCACACATCATTCTGAAGATGACTGCATGTCCCCGTTTCCGTCGGGCCGTCAGTGGTCGAGGAAATGTTACTTACTGCATGAGAACCGTCACCGATCCAGACTGCATCATCACAATAATCATTATTCGGTGCGTTGGGATCCGCCACGATGATCGTGTAATCCTCCACTTCTCCATCGTAGGTACCGCATGATTGACCATTGGAGTTGTAATGTAAACGGATGCGCATTCGTGTTGGGCCGAAAGCTGCGTTAGCCGGTGGCGTGATCGTTCCGGTGAAAGTGGTCGGACCACCCGAGAGGACATATTTTTCGTTTCCACCTTCCAGTTCAATATCACCATCCCAGTCAACCCATACCGTACATCGTTCATTCCCCAGCGTATGATCTGCTTCGACGGTTATGGGGTAATCTTCTTCGAGTATCATGGTCGTGGTCAGGTGCGTTTGATCCACGTACATCGGGCAACCGCTGGTGGTGGCATTGATATTGCCGACGGTAACTGATGAGATGCGTCCTTCGCACTCATCGCCCACACCGTAGCAATAGCCACCCAGACCGAGATCCTCACGGGCTGCTTTAAACAGAGGCAGGTCCATCCGAGTTCCGATGTTGGTTGGACACCCGCAGTGCGTCACGATGGCAATAATTTCATCATCCCGAAAAGCGGATGAGCCGGAGTTGCCATAGGTTGTATCCACGTCATAGGTATAGCGATCATGGCTCACACCATTAATGGTTCCACAAGATGTTTGCTGTACCTGCGAGCGTTCACATTCATAGATATCCAGACCATACCCCCAGACACAAAGATAATCGCCGATTGACCCAATACCCGTTGAGATCGGGCGCAGGTCTCCGTAGCGCTCGTAAGCAGTTTCGCCCAGGTTATTTGTGCCGGTGGTCATCACCGCCCAGTCATTCCCCGGGCCGCCATTGGCATAAATTGTTTCAGTTACGGGGAACTGATCTTCCACCGGCGGATGATTAATTGAACAGTTTGGGTTGGAAGGGGGAACACGAAACTGGATGATATCATTTCCCGCCACGCAGTGACCTGCCGTTACCAGACTACTGCCTTCGGTCCAGACTGTCGCGCTGCAACCTGCCGGGAGAAGGCGTCCGGCAAAATCTTCAAACGAAGGAACCCGATCATCACCATTGCAGATACCACAGGGATCTTCGCGGGGGATCGCCGATCCAATTTCATACGCCACTTCCCGCAGGACGATTCGATTCTGCATCGTGCCGGGTGCTGCCACCAGTTCCAACTTTACTGCGTCACCGTTGAAGTAAGCAGAGCTGAATCCCCACATGGCCAGTTCGTTGATATCCAGCTCCTGCACCTGTTTATCCCACAGTGAAGTAAGGCGCAGAAAACTGCCCGGCTCAAGCTCAGCTTGGCTGAAATACAACCGCAGCCAACCTGCGCCATTTACCTGGACCGTTTCTTCAAATACGGTTTGTGAGGTTCGTGAGGGATTCGGCCGAACACCGCTGTCCCGGGAATACGGCATGGTTTCACCCACGGGCCAGTCCAGTGTGGTTTGAGCCAATACAGCGCTGGTACAGGCGAAAACTGCAAATACAACGATAAACCTTGATGTCAACATGTACTTCTCCAGATCGGCTTAACGACCACCGGCGATAAGTGGCCTTCCTCAAACTAGCGTATCGCGTCGCGCGCAGAATACCAATATATTTTCCGTGAATTACCGGTTTCGGTTGCAGAAACCTTTGCACAACCGTTGGTGGAAACATTCAATTGAAAGCCGAATGAAAACGGCTATGTTCGGTATCAGGTTGAAAAAAGGCGGGTTCGGAGCGAATCCAGCATCGATGCATCCTGGGAGGTCAGGGAGCCGGATGAGAGCGCAAAATCAAAGCACCCACGGCTCATCAACATGCTTACCGGGCTGGGCAATTCCGCCTGACGAGCGACAAGATTCAGAACGCGGCGCTCTTTGCCGTTGATTCCCAGTGATCGACACACTCTGCGATATGTTGCCCGATATTGGACTCGATCATAACGGATGAGGCTGGAAAGCGACCATCCGATGAGTGCGGATCCGACGATGCCCAGCACGACACCCAACGTGAGATTCATACCCTGGATGGCAAAGATAACAGGCATCATCCATTTTCCTCTGAAGTCGAAACGGTAACATCGCTTTCAGCCATCACCATCGGAACAACACGGCGTGGTCCGGTCAGTATGCGCTCTACGGTAGAAGCTCGTTTACGAATGATTAGCGCATCATCACCAGCCGCGAGCTCATGCACATCATCTTTTACTACGGAGCATTCTGTTCGTCGAGTTACCCACAGCCCGCTGATGCGATGGAGAGGATCAGTGTCGTGGAGCATGTTTTTCAGATGCGCTGCGCCATGTTGCGGACGATAATTCACGATACCGCGCACAGCATTGGCACGTAAACGGTTTTCCCGACTCTCAGTCAGATTTTCAGCTGCGGTAACATCAATCGGATCTCCTCGATTCAGCAACACTTCGACCGCGTTGGCTCTGCTTCGCCCTTTCCCTTTGTGCATGATTACACGCAGTACTTCTTTGACCTGGGTCGTGTGAGAGGGGATCTGTCCCAGCGCGGCAATGGATGCTGATGCAATGTGCGCATCATCGCTTTCTATGAGTGATATGATGACGCTTTCCAGATTTTCAATGACATTCAAGCGGCGTGCGAGTGAGATGGCAGCTAAAGTCGTCGCACGATCTCCTTCCTTGAGCTGATGCTCCAAAGCGGACAGGAAAGAGAGACGTTTCGTTACCAGCAGATACCGCGCGAGTGTCCAGCGTTCATTGGGAGAGAATTGCATCCAATACGAGAAAAATGAATTGGTATCGTTCCCACTTTTTCTCAGCCGTGCCTGGTGCCTGGTTCGCTGATGTCCACGCCGGATGAGTTGCTCCATGATCTCATTATTGGGTTTTGTTGGTTGTGAGAAGATTGTCGCAGTTGCTATGCTCGCAACAACAGGCTCTCCGTCCCGTGTAAATGGAAGCAGTACTTGGATCGCTGATTGATGCGTTAAGCCGGCCAAAGACTGCGTTGCTCTGAGCCGACCAAGCGGTGACCGGAGTGCAACACAATCTGCCAACCTTCTGATCCGCATTGTGGTCGACAATCCCACGGCATTGATCAAGTGCGGCAGAGATGCTTGCGCAGATTCAGGAAGACCTGCGGCAATTGCTGCATCGGGTATACACCGCATCGGGCGATCAATTCGGCGCAGGGCGTATCGACGGGAGGGAGTACGCAACAGATGCCCACATTTCAAAAGATCGGTAAATGCCTCTTCGGTATCCAGACGGTGCATCCATCGCAGTGACTGGGGGCCGAGAATCCTGTGAGGAAGCCAACGAAGTAAATTGCGTCGAACGAGCGGCAGTTTCACCTTCTCGACAATTCCCCTGAGTGCAAGCGTGGCAGGATGATCCGTTTCCGCCAGTATTTTTGACACGCGTGGACCGGGATTCATTGCGATCAACGCCAGGGCCAGCAGGACATCATTCTGACGGTGTGTTCGATAACTTTCTCCAGCTTGGAAAAGTGCTTCATCCAGTGTGTCAGCCGCATCTGGATCCAGGCAACGACGACCTGTATCACCCACAAGCTCAACCACGGTACTCAACATCACCTCAGATGAACGGGCACTATGTTGGGTGTCATTGAGTGTGAGGAGATGGGCAAGGAGAGGCAAAAATCTCCAGTTGAGGCAATGCTCAGCTATGTCCAGAAGATTTTCGACCGCAATGGGATTCGCTTCATCTGCCAGTGAATTTGCTGCCCTGATCAGGAGAAATATGTCCTCATCGCATACTTTTTGATGAATATGTTTTTCCAGCCGGTGCATGTTTCCAATGACTGCAGAGAGTGCTTTGGGGCGTTTGAGGTGGACCAAAAGCTCCGCTATTTCTGTGCGTTCATTGGGCTCAGCATGATCCAAAGCACCCTTCAGAATGCTCTCCACAGCTATAGGTGGTTCGTTTTCAAGAAGTTGCAGGCGTGATCGGATCATCTGAGCAGGGACTATGAATTCTCACTGAAAGTTGAAAAGAACACTTCCGGGCACCAGCCGTAACAGACAGGTCGTTCTTACTGTCATCGGATCGGCTCTCATTGTGCTTGCACTCCCCAGATATTTGGCATTTTTTGTTTGCCTTTGGCTAACAAACCGTAAGAATGGCTGCTCGAACATGAATTTGGAGGGGAAGGCTCCCAAAATTCATCTCGTACAGGAAAGTTGCAATGAGCCTGACAACCAAATCAAGTTCTCTTCAAAGCTACAATATGCTGATCTATCGTATTGCGCTTCACCCTGAATTTTTTGCGATTCAGAACCGGCAGCGACTCACTGCTGACGATTACGATTTTGAGGCCTGGATCTTCCAGGGGGGGCACGCCATCCGCTTTGAGCACGGTGGGCTGTGTGCCAGCGAGGTCATCACCGATGCCGCCGATCAGCTCCCCGAGCGTGGGCTGGTCACCTCTCTTCCCTGTGCGGGGGAAAAGGATCACGAAACCAACTTTGCCGAGAGAATTTCGTATCTCACATCGGTGCAGACGGAGATTCTGACAGATCACCTGTTTCTGGGTACGTACAACGAATTGCTTGAACACGGCAGAGAATCAAACTGCCTCCTGAGTACATGGTCTGATACACCCAGCCATCACAACTTGTCTATGGTTGATACTCAGCAGTACAACGATGAAGTCCACGTTCAGGGGTATCACCTCCGTAGTGATTGCGGCCTGGTCCTGAGGACTCAGTCGATCTTTCAATTCAAACAGCCGAAGTGATCAGCTACATCAATTCGAGAACGATTTCAGGACAAGTCAATCGCCGCTAACTGGAACCTTCATCATCAGAGGAAGAGCCGTCATCTTTTTTTGAGTTGGAATCCGGACGCGCAAGTACCCGAGTGCCCGGAATGAAACCCGGTTGCCAGATATCTTCTACATCCTGTCGATCACAGTGATATCGAAGGAGCAGGTAGATCGCAGTCGATGATGAGAAGAAATAGACAAACACGTAACCTGCCACGAGGCTCATAACCACGACATACCAGAATTTAATAAACCAGGCAGACCATTGGTCATGTCCAGTTTCGTAGATTGCGGTTGAGGGGGACAGGTCAAGATCAAAAACCGAAAGCTTCTCCAACTCAGCAAAGGCTGGGCTACTATTGAACACACCCATTAATCCAGCGGTGATATTGATCATGGTGCTGGCAAAAAATGCTACCAGCACATAGCCCAACACCGCTCCAACCAGGGCTATGATCACATACCCCAGCCAGTGGAGTGGTCGGCTAAGTACGTATGCATAAGCCCGTTGGGGTGCATCTGCAGCATCACAATTCTCGCATGCTACCGCCGGGATGAAGAACGGACATCCCACGAGATAGACGATAAGCAGGAAAGAAAGAAGGAAACCAAACAGCAGCGCCAGCCCGAACATGGGTCCGCCGGCGATATCCAGCCAAGGCAACATGAGAAGCCCCATGACCATCAGGAAGATGGCGACAAGACCTGCCAGGACCAGAGGCCAAAGCATCGCCATAACAAGTTTGACTGTATTACCCGTGGCGAAATTCATGGCCTCAGCGATACTCAGCCGTTGTTGCGTTGCTAATTCACAGGCGCTCATGCGCGTCAGTGCACCACCTCCAATTGCTATGATCAGAATGAAGATGAAACTATAAACAATGGTAAATAGCTTGTCCTGCTTCCATAATGCATGGGGAAGCCCCATCACCAGTTCTGAAAATCCTTCATAGATCCTGCGCGTTTGAAGATGTACGGCACCTCGTATGATGTCAATAAATGATCGCATGACATGAGTTGCGGTAGCCTCGTAAATACCAAGTGGACGCACCTCTTCTATGTCATTGATCAGGCGCGCGTATACCTCATCAGGTGTTTCACCAGCTTCATTCATCGAATCCGGATCCTGCAGATTCTGGTAGTAATTCCGAAGCCGTTCTTTCATGAACTGTGCGTCAAATGATCCAGGCTCAAAGACCGCCTCGGGCATCAATCTACGAAGCTCCTGTCGCACTCCATCCTTTTCCACCTCCCAGTTACTCACATCTTCATCAGTGAGTGTACGATAGGCGACCAGACCATCGGGATGAATTAAGGGCGTCGTCCACGTGTCCCATATACGGCCTGTGGTTACCAGGGTCACCACCATAAGCAGGCCAATAATGAGTCGTGGCGGTTGAAGCGAATCGATAACGGTGCGAAGGATCCTTGGGAACATGAGGATCTGTTCAAAATTCAGAGAATCCACAACCACGCGTTTTTCATCATCTGCCATGAGAGCACCTCACTCACTCAACAAAGATGGTTACAAGCCTGAAAATCCACCCGGATGCTATCAGGAAGCACACTTTTGCTCCACTCTAGCCACATTCGAAGAAGGGTGGGGTGGGCCTGCTGAAAGCCCGGGACGTCGTTGGGCGGCTCTGTTGAGCACCGCTATACTTCCACTATGCGAGATTCTGAATAGCATCGTCATATGCCCCTGAACAACGGAATTTCGTTCAATCAACTGTTAGCCTGATTCCATGACGATTCTTCTCAATGATATTCTTGCCATAGCGGCTCCGGAGGATTACAAACTCCACTTGGCCTGCTGGAACGGCGACTGCCACCCACTCGACGAATTCGTTGCCGATCCTGGCAATTGGCTCGGTTGGAACGAGTGGAGGGGCAAAAGGAACGACTGGACGAGGCCGTGGGTTCTCTCGTTAATGGAGTTCTACCCGAAGACCGACGCTTGGTTGTTCGGCGGTGCCTTTGAGGTCTTGGACAGAGGTAAGGACAAGTATCGGCTGAAGCCTGTCGCTGCTTTCGAAAAATACGTTGGTCGTTTGCTGGCGTCCTTCCATCGCTACAAGGGGATGCGGGGTCGAGCCTTCAAGCTGGAGTCGTACCTGGACGATTTCGCGGTGGCAGAGATACTGCCCCGGGTGTACACGGGAGAGAGCTTTCCGGGTTTCGAGAGGATCAATCATAATTTCTGCACTCTCGAAGCGGTGTTCCATGCCGAGCGTGCAGACTGGAAGGCGGCGCTCGAGAACGTGAAGGGGGTCTATCTGATTGTCGACAACTCCAACGGCAAGAAATACGTGGGCTCTGCGTACGGCGATGCCGGAATCTGGTCACGGTGGTCCTGCTACATTGGTACTGGTCACGGCTGGAACGATGAGTTGGTAAAGCTCCTCGGCAAGAAGGGCCGCAAGTACGCGCGAGAACACTTCCATTTCTCGATTCTTGAGGTCATGGTCAAGTCCACTACAGATGACTTCGTGCGATCCCGAGAGTCCCACTGGAAGCGTGTGCTGCTTACACAAGAACATGGGTACAACAGGAACTAGGCTAACAACGGCATGTAACTGACGGCGCTTTGCGCCGCAGCTGATGCCGAGAGCGTTAGCTGCTCAAAGGAGAATCGCAGTTGGAAGAAACAAAAGAGATATTAGCAATACTCGTATCATGGCCAACGGCTACCATTGTCGCAGTATTGGTTCTCCGTAGACCGATTAAAATGCTCGTAGAAAGATTAATAAAATCAGAATCAGGAAAAGCTAAAGTTGGGCCAGTTGAAATTGAACTTGGCAAGCTTGCTGAAGAAGGAAAACAAGCCGTTCACAGTTTAAACCGAATAAACTATCTTATGGCAGAATCAAGGTTGTTGGAGCTTGAGATAACCGAGGGTATTTTCGGATCTATGTTTTCACCTGACCAAAGAGAAAGAATGAAAAAACAAATCGGTGAACTTGAACAATTAACAAAAAAAGCAGCTAACAAGGCAAATCCAGCCGACGCCCGTACCTCGCGCAGCTGATATGCAACTTAGGCACACGGTGGATTGTCGCGCAAGCTCGTGCACCGCTAGCAGATATGGTGATCGAGGGCTGAGGAAGGCGTCCACGGAGTGACTTACGATCCCAGCGGACGGTTCAAACGAGTGCCAATAGCTCCGGGGTGTACGCAGAGAAGGCAATCCCCCTATAATCTCTGCCCGGCTCGCCCCGAAAGGCAGTTTGTGATTGATTGCGGGAAAAACATCGGGGAACCCGCTCACATCTGCTTTGCTCGCTTTTTACCCCCCCGAACCAATCAAGAGGATATTTCCCGTGACTTTTACTCTTCCTGAACTCCCCTATGCTCACGATGCCCTGGAGCCGCACATTGATGCTCTGACTATGGAAATTCACCACGGAAAGCATCACCAGGCGTATATCAACAATCTCAATAATGCTCTTGATGGACAGGCCGACCTGCAAGCCATGTCTATCGATGACCTTTGCCTCAATCTGGATAAAGTTCCCGAGTCGATCCGAACTGCAGTTCGGAACAACGGCGGGGGACACTACAACCACAGCCTGTTCTGGACCATCATGGCCTCCCCATCGGCCGGAGGAGGAGGCAAGCCGGGTGGTGTGCTGGGGGAGAAGATTGATGCCACCTTTGGATCATTTGACGCATTCAAGGAACAGTTTGCCAAAGCTGCAGCTACACGTTTTGGCTCAGGCTGGGCGTGGCTCACCTCCGACGATAACGGTGAACTGATTATCTGCTCAACACCAAACCAGGATAATCCGCTGATGGAGTGCTGCGGCACCTGCGGCAAAACAGTTCTCCTGGGTTTGGATGTCTGGGAACACGCCTACTACCTGACCTACCAGAACCGTCGCCCTGATTATGTTGAGGCATGGTGGAATGTCGTCAACTGGGAAGCCGTGGCCCAGCGCTACGGTCGTTGACAGTCGATTCTCATCGGTTTCGTTGATTTATCCTAAACCCTGATGTTTCCTGCCCATACCCCACGGTATGGGCTTTTTGTTCCACCTACCCGCGATGCGATAAGTCGAAAATTCAATCTTTTTCACCCCTTCTGGTCGAAATATCGTGGTACAGCACATTATCAGGTTGGCACCGGGAGATTGCATCATGAAGCAACGAAAACGTTTACGTCGCAGCCGGGTATTGCTGGCCGTTATCATGTTCGGGCTGGCCTTCGTGGCACTCTCCGGTTGCAATATGGTCAAAGGCATTGGCGAAGATATCTCCGCAATCAGCCAGGGAGGCCAGGATATCATCGACGATATGGGTAGCTAACCACTTACTGGGGTGATCGACTCACCTGATTTGTTGGATATACCAGGGGATAAACCATCACTAATTTGCTACTATGCCTTCATTGAGCCGACGTAGCTCAGTTGGCTAGAGCGTCTGACTGTGGATCAGAAGGTCTCGGGTTCGAGTCCCGGCGTCGGTATTTTCATCCTTTCACCAGGGAAGGCTTGAGAGGGATTTCCTCATTTTGGCGGTTGGGGCATCATTTCGGAGAACTCAGGGTGACAAAGAAGATTAAGCCACGTGTTTTTCGCGGCTTACGGGATTGGCTGCCGGAGGAAATGAGCGCCCGTCTGTGGATCATTGACACAATCCGCGAGGTATACGAGCGCTACGGATTCGCTCCCCTGAGCACACCGGCTATCGAATATTACGAAGCTCTCACCGGGTCCGCCGGCTCTGAGATCCAGAGCACACTGTTCAAAGTCAACAATCCAGACCGGGGTGTGAATCCCGGCGATGATGCGCTGGGATTGAGATTTGATCTGACAGTTCCCCTGGCCAGAGTAATTTCTCAGTACCGCGATTTACCTCGTCCATTTCGTCGATACCAGGTTGCCAGTGTGTACCGGGCGGACAAGCCGGATCCGGGTCGCTTCCGTGAATTTACCCAGTTTGATCTTGATGCGGTCGGTGTTCCCACCACGATTGCGGATGTCGAGATCATGTGCGCGATGTGCGATACGCTATCGGCTCTGGATGTCGGACCGTATCAGGTGCGATTCTCCAGCAGGTCTATTCTCAATTTGCTGCTGAAATATGCCGAGATCCCCCCAAAGGTCACAGTTGGGAAGGATGATGTACGACCCGCTACGGATGTATTTCGCGTGCTGGACAAGTTCGACAAAATCGGCGCGAAAAAGGTAAGGCTCGAACTGACCACCGGTTACAAAGATGAGTCCGGCGATTCCATCCCCGGCCTGGGTTTATCCAACGAACAGGTTGATCTGATCGAACAGTTCCTCGCGATCAAATCTGAAGATCGTGATGATGTACTATCCCAGCTCGCTGGTTTGTTTTCTGATGTTGAAGGGGCACCAGAAGAAATCGCTGTCATCAAGGATATGTCAGACCAACTGGCTCTGCTCGGATACGGCAGCGATCGGATTGTGATCGATCTCAGTATTGCGCGCGGCCTGGCGTACTACACCGGCCCGGTTTTCGAGGCCGTTCTGCTCGATGCGCCAGAGTTCGGCTCGGTGTTTGCCGGCGGAAGGTACGACGAATTGGTTACACGCTTTATCGGAGAGAAAATCCCCGCCACCGGCGCGTCGCTTGGCGTCGATCGCCTGCTGGCTGCGCTCATTCATCTCAAACGGGTGAAGCAGGAAAAAACACCGACCAGGGTGCTGGTCACCGCGATGGATCCGGCGCTGACCAATGACTATCTGGAAATGACGTGGGAACTGAGACGAGCGGGTATTCCCTGCGAGATGTTCCTCGGATCAAAACGCAAGGGTATCGGCAAACAGATGAAGTACGCGGATAGCCTGGATATTCCCTTTGCCGTTATGTTTGGCGAAGATGAAAAGAACAGGGGCATTGTCACGATCAAAGACTTACAGCAGGGAAGGGCAGAGTCACAGGCAATTGAAGGGCGCGAACAGTGGATCCGTGAACGTCCAGGCCAAATCGAAGTTCCTCGAAATGATCTGGTCGATCGGATCAAGGAACTGCTCACCGATCAGCATAAGTAAACTTTCTGATCGCACCGATTTGCCGAACGTGAAAATATCTCTAAAACTTCAGATTTTCCGCGAAGCGCCGGTGGTAAAATTACGCTGTGGAATGAAGGCAAGCTATGGAAAGTGTCGAGTCAAAGCAACAATCCGATGATCTGATTCGACGGGCCCAGCAGCGTGATGAGGGTGCCCTGGAGAAACTTCTCAAAGCCAACACCCAGAGGCTGCTGATCTCCGTAAGAGCGGAGCTTGGCCAACGCGTTCGCCAACGTCTGGAGTCTCAGGACGTTATGCAACAAGTGTATCTGGACGCACTTCAGAATATAGACAACTTCGAAAACTGGGGTCCGGACAGCTTCTTTCAGTGGCTGCGCCGAATTGCGATCAACCGTATCTGCGATGTTGACCGTAAAGCTTTCAAAACGAAAAAACGTGGGGGAGAATTGCGGGAAGGTGATCTTGGACGTGATGAATCAATGGTGCAGTTGCTCGATCTTCTGGGAGGATCGGTCACCACGCCGAGTCTGGCTGCTGGATTACCGGAACGAGTCAAACTTCTACGCCGATCTCTGGAACAATTGAGCGAGGATCAATGCGAAGTCATCCAACTTCGCTACATAAATCAGTTGAATGTCGCTGAGACAGCAGCGAAGATGGGGAAATCAGAACAAGCGGTGCGCAGCTTGTGTGCCCGGACTCTGATCCGTCTTCGGGAGTTGCTCGGCGATGCCATCTGACGAATCGCAGCATGCATCAAAAGCGGGTGGGAATCCAACGGACTCCAATGCTCCGGTGCTGGAAACTGTTCTGGAAACATATCTGGATAAACTGGCGGCAGGGGAGGAACCGGACCAGGAGGCTTACCTCCGAGAATATCCCGAACTTGCCGATGCATTGCGCGGCGTGTTCAAGACTTTGGCATTTGTCGAAGCAACGAGCAAGTCAATCTACGGTACGTCGCTCAGCCCGGATCAATGGCTCGGGGAATACCGCATTGTTCGTGAGGTCGGGCGCGGTGGAATGGGCGTCGTCTATGAAGCAATACAGACATCATTGAACCGAAACGTTGCGCTTAAAGTGCTTCCACCAGGAGCAGTTTTATCACCGAACGCACCTGAACGCTTCCTTCGCGAAGCAGAGACGGCCGGGAAACTTCATCACACCAACATTGTGCCGGTTTACGCGGTCGGTGAGGAAGAAGGAATTCAATACTATGCTATGCAATTCATTGAGGGGAAGTCACTCGCGCAGTGTTTGAAAGACATGCGTGAGTCGGATATCGCGCTAACTCGTGATGACATGAACCAGATTGCGCGGTGGGGTCAGCAGATTGCTGATGCATTAGCGTACGCCCATCAACAGGGTATCATCCATCGTGATATCAAACCTTCAAACCTGTTGCTGGATGCGCAAGACAATGTCTGGATAACGGATTTCGGTCTGGCACGTACAAACATCCACGCATCAATAACGATGACCGGAGATGTCGTGGGCACGGCCCGTTACATGTCACCGGAACAAGCGGGGGGAAGTCGCAATCCGATTGATGAGCGGAGCGATATCTACTCCCTCGGAGTGACACTGTATGAACTGCTGGCACTTAATCCAGCGTTTGATGGTGAATCTCGGGAGGAAGTTTTAAACCGAATATCGCATCAATCCCCCCAAGCGCTTCGACAATTGAATCCAAAGATCCCTCGTGATCTTGAAACCATCATTATCAAATGTATGGAGAAGCAGCGAACTCGACGATATGAACGGGCTGTGGATGTTGCTGATGATTGTCGGCGTTTTCTGGCTGGAGATCCGATCAGAGCACGCCGAACTCCCATCATTGTCAAGGCGGTACGGTGGATTAATCGACATCGTTTTCAAACAGCAGCAGTGTTAGTCACGCTATTATTAATCCTCGCGACAATGTTCTTCTTGTATCAGATCCGTCACGTCAGGGGCGAAGGACTTGTCGCCAAAGGATTTGACGCGTTGTTGTTGGAGCGGGACTCTGTTCACGCGACTGCCCTGTTTGAGGAGGCGGAGCAATTGGGGATTGATTCTGCTCAACTTCACCTGGGCCAGGGTTTGATTTACGTTCTTAACATTCAACCTCAGCGCGGGTTATCCCCGTTGCTTCTTTCACTACAACGTGATTCAGATAATGTTGAGACTCGATTAGCCGTTGCATTTGCGTATCTCTCACTGGGAGACATGACAAACGGTGAATCCTATTTTCATAATATTGAACAGCATGAAATAAAAACCCCATTGGGTTGGTTATTGCGTGGTCACATTCTGAAGTTGATGCAGGATAGAACGGCGCTTGATGCGTATAATCATGCTATTGCGTTGCAACCCAATTTATCCATTGCGATTGAAGCGCGTGCATTTTTGCGCGCAGATAAATTGCTTGTTGATGGAGATCGCTATGAATTGGAAGGAATGCTGGAAGATTTTGATGCGTGGGTGAGGTTTTGGCCGGATTCATACCGATCATACACCGCGCGCGCTGCCGGTCTGATGTATGCCGGTGCATTCGGAAGAACACAACCGGATCTTCAGGAGAAATCCTCCGATTGGTTTGTTCAGGCTCTGGTTGATCTGGAACATGCTTTTACCTTACGTCCAGTGAAACATGCTTATCTATTGGCGCAACGTGGTTCTTATCATCGCTATTTGGGTAATTTTATTCAATCAGAACAGGATTTCCGCGAAGCAACACGATTGGATCGTGAAGCGGCTGGTGATGAGCATCCGGGCTTTATCCATCACCACGTTCTTGTTCTTCATATTCTGGGGGAGCTGGAATCTGCTCTGGATATTCTTGATTTGGAAACGGATTCCACACCCACTTTTTTCCCGCTTCATCTTCAGCACGCAGTGATCCTGGCAGAGTTGGGCAGGTCCGATCAGGCCAAGGAACTGTGTCAGCAATTATTGGATGAGCAGCAAAGTTCAGATACGGGATTATTCCTGGTTGCTGATACGTTATTGTTGCTGGGTGAGCGTGAAACGGTACAGTCGGCGATCAACAGTTGGGCGACACAGCATATTGATGATGAAAAATATACGGAAGATATGCGACGCATCCTGCAAGGCAAGATTGATTATATGAATGGTCGTATCAATTCTGATGAACTGATCGCTCTAACTGATGGCCATCCCGGTGTTTTGTGCGACTGTTACTTTCTGATTGCAGTTGATGAATTAGGGCAGGGGCATCATCAGGCCGGCGTTGAAGCGTTGCTGAATTGCCTTGATACCGGAGTCTTTATTTATCTGCAATACAGGTTTGCACAGGTGTTTTTGGCTCGGGCACAAGAAGATCCCAAGTGGCCTAAGTGGATAGCAGAAAACTGATTCCCGGGGGTGAAGAGCGCAGCACGGCGTATATCTGCGTAGCCATTCGTCATGTGTATATTTTTACCTGCAACTTCCTCAAAGATGCATGAGATGTAGCATCTGTACGTCCATCTTGCATATCAAATTGACTCAGGATCCGCTTTCACCTTCGGCGATGGCGACTTCGGTTTCATCAATAAGCTCTCGTCGGGCAACGATTCTCTGTTGTCTCAACATTAGCAATGCGCCAGTGACCGCCACGCATCCGCCCATCCATTGCCCCAATGCAAGCCTTTCCTGAAACAGAAAAAGTGATCCGATTGCCACAAGGAAGGGGTGAAGCTGCAGAACGCCGGCCGATACTGCCACGCCCAGGCGCGCGATACTGATATAATAAAGCACGTGACCAAGAGCAATACCAATGACCGATGAGAAGAGCAGCAGGATGATTTGATTATTTGACATCTCAAGTGCGGATAAACCTGCCGATTTTCCCAGAACAAGCATCAGAATGACCATCACCGCCGCGGTGTATTGACTGATGACAGCGAAGGCAATGACGGAGTTGATGCCTGCCATGTACTTCCGTACTGTCAATCCATAGAACGCAAAGAACATTCCGCTGGTGACGGCCAGGATCATTCCCCAGGCTTCATCAAGCGCGATCGACTGCTTTCCCCAGAGCAACGCAGCGGTTGTTCCCCCGAGCAACGCCAGCATCCCGATGATATATCCCCACGACCTGATAACTTTACGCTCCGACGGAAACAGCAGATAAGCGCCGACAGCAACGAAGATTAATTGGCTGCGCAATCCGAATGACAAGAGGCCGGGATCGATTTTGTAATGCCCCCAAACGAAAGCCACCTGCCCCACAGCATTAACGGCGCTGGGGACGATTGCGGCCTTCCACAAGCCGCGAGGCAACCTTTTTCTTTTTGCGGCAAAGATCAACACCGGTGCCCAGATCAAGGCGCTAAAACCATAGCGTCAGCCGTTGCTGGTCCACACATCGATGGATTCAGCAAAGTGGCGCAGGAAGAGAGGTACACTGGCCCAGCCAACGAGGGTCAGGACAATCGTCATCGTACCGATCGTGTTTTTTTGAAGCGGTGTTGCGGTCATATATCAAAGGGCTTTCTGAAGCCCAATCACAGTATCCACATTGGATCATGCAGTCCAACCGCAGATGTAGGGGATTTTCTTTCAGATTATTCAACCATGATTCGGAGATGAGTAAGAAAAACCCTGCCGCGGACGGTATCATCTTTTTAGACAGGACAGCAACCACACAGATAACAACGGTTTCCAAAGTCGGAGATCACGAAATCATGACCCCCCAACAAATGACACTACAACATACACGATACGGGTTCCTCGCCATGTTGTTTCTTGTTCTGGGAATATTCATCACATTCTCCGGCTGCAAGCAACAGGATGATCCATCACAAACACAAACGTCTCCGCCTGTCGATACGCCGGTTACGGAAGTCCCCCCGACGCTGTCAGCAGATGATACATCCCCGCCACCGGACGAGGCAGACGTCGCAGTTCCCCCGGCGCCTACAGAAGAGATACTCGCGCTGCAGGAGGCTATCCAGCAAAGGAAATTCGACGAACTCGTAGAGCGTATCGAACAATGCCAGGATATCAACGAGACGGTGTATTTTGAATATGACTGGGTGCTACCCACATCTGTACCACAGAAGGTGAAGTATGCGGGAACAGTTCTGCATCAGGCGATCACTTTATCATACGTCGAAGCTATTCCCGTGTTGTTGGAACATGAAGCTGACATACACGCCAAGGCAGCACCCAACGGATCCCAGGCCCTGGCATTTGCCGCGGCTATTGGAAATGCAGATGTGGTTGCTCTTCTCATCGAGAACGGTGCGGATGTCAATGCGAAGGATAATCGCAATGTCACCGCGCTCCACGGTGCTTCAGTGTTCGGTAACATGGCAGCCATTCGATTACTCGTAGAACATGGTGCTGATGTTAACGCTCAAAATAACGATGGTACGGCACCTCTCCACATGGCTGCTCGATTCAGTCAGTACAAGGCTGCCCAATACCTGATTGATCATGGCGCCATAGTGAAAATATACAACAAGAACCGTAAAATCCCACTGGATTTCGCCATTGAGGAAGAAAATGACGAACTGGCAGACTTGCTCCGCCAGAATGACGATGGTTGATTTCCGGCGATTCGTATGCGTAAACCATGAAGTAATTTTTATTATGGAGTGTGGGTCATGACGAACACGATCAAATTGGTGAAGATCATAAGAGGAAACTGGGTAGAGAAGGGATATGAACGCTCATTCGGTTATTGAAACACGATAGGAATCGGAATGAAACGCCCCAAACCGTGTTTTCTGGCACTCGAATCCTACTGGTCTGAAGACCTCGTGGCGAGGGAGTCGATCCAGCCGTTTGTCAAAGGCTTGTGCGACCTCCATCAGTGGGAATTCTGCTACCGCACATTTGACAGCAGTGACGACATCAAACTCTGGGTGGGTAGTTTCAATAAAATTCGCCGCTCGGGTCGACACAAGATCCTCTACATTGCCAGCCATGGAAGCACGAAGGTGCTTGAAACACTGGAAGAGAAGATTCAGGTTAAAACTCTTATCTCCATCCTGAAAAATGCTCCATCAATTGTCGGTCTTCATCTAGGGGCATGCAGTCTCGGGCGCGAACCTCTCTTGAACGAGATACTCAAGAAAACGTCACTCCAATGGGTGGCGGCTTACGACCGCGAAGTTCCCTGGATGGAGAGTACCACTCTCGATCTTCTTTTCTGGTCCTGGATTTACATCGGTATCCCTCGCCCCAAACGCGTGAGAAGGGTCAGTCCGGAAGAGGCAGCACATGCGCTGTACGAGCGCTTCAACTACTCACGCGAAATGGGATTCCGCGTCGTTTTCAGAAAACAAACAGGTGGTCCGATTAACTCCTCCTGGAGCACGTGGGAAGGATCGGCAGAGTAAGCACGATCTCTTTCCGATCTATGGACCGGTCAGTGTGAGTTGGATGTCAAATCGTAAAAAATGACGGTGCATGTAGAGTGTGATTATTCGCACGGTCCCCACATGCCGAGGATGGCGAAGATGTCGTCGATATTAACGGTGCAATCTTCGGTCAGGTCACCCGTGCAGTAGGGTGGACAGGGATCGGGACAATCGCCCCACAAACCCAACAATGCGAAGATGTCATCGATATTGACCTGCTCATCGCCAGTCAGATCGGCAGGACATTGAATAAAATCTCCAATGCGCATGTAATACACATCCTGCTCGCCATTGAATGTGGCAGAAAAGGCGAGATTGGCACCATCATTATCCGAAACCATGTCGTAATAGTCGCCGATCTTGTTCTGATCGGGCCAGCCGATGCGGGAATTAAAGGGAGGAGTGAGCACTTCAGCCGGAGACCAGGTAATGCCGGTGTCTTCCGAGTATGAATAATGGAGTTCTGATGTGTGTCCGCTCGGGTCGTTGCGGGTGTCATTCCAGATCACATCAATGCGACCGTTGGGAGCGACCGACATCGTTCCGAACCATTGCCAGCCGTCTCGCACAGCATTGACGCGTACCGGTGTACTCCACGTCTGTCCTCCGTTGGTGCTGCGTGAGAACATAACATCAAGCGGATCAGAACCCTGGGGATCAATCGAGGCCAGCGCATACACATTCCCGCGAGACGGGCCGTCTGAATGATCGGTTGCCACCCATGCCTGCCCGAGCAATCCGCCCGGATTGGGCACATCCCCGTAGGTTATGTCACCGCCCATATTGATATGCACACCGAAATCCCACTGCGGCGGCAGCGACGAATTCTGCAACGTTGATGATTTTGCCAGATGAAGGCCGGCACCAATGACATAGACTTCGCCGTCCGGGCCAACATTCGTAACACCCCAATAGGGATCGGGGCTGCCAATGACATCAATGCAACTTGTATAGGTCTGACCGCCGTCGTATGAGCGAGTGAAGTTGCCATTGCAGTCGCTGTAGTAAATCGTCCAGTTCGAGTAGATGTTACCGTGCCCGATACCGCCGGTACGGTCGATGGCCATCCATTGTTTGTCCCCGCCGTAGGCATAAGTACCATCACCCCAGGTTTGCCCGCCATCAGTCGATATGAAAACATCGCAATAAAAGGAAGGGTCGTTAGTCAAACTGTTGTAATAGAAATTCCCATCCGCATCAGAATCAAGCACGGGATCGGATCGGAATTTGCCCGGTTCGATGACGCCCGGGAAAGTCCACGTCTGCCCACCGTCGGTGGTGTATCCCCAGCCGGCCTGACGGAAGTTTGATGCAACGGTGTCAAACTGTCGCCAGCCGATTGCCATGATCTGGGGATTCGTCGGATCGACGGCAATTGAAGGCTCATTTGCTGCATCACCAAGAATGTTCATTCCGGATGCATTGACGTTGACCTGAACACTCACGTTACGGTCGCGCACCCATCGACGCGCAGGGCTGGTGAGGATCTTCTCCGGTTTGATGTAAACCGAGTCCGGCGGCCTGGATTCATCGTGCTGTGTCGCTTGAGCCTTTTTGACATCTTTTACGGGCGTTGTCGTCTTTTCGTTTTGTGGGTTATTGTCGCTGGCCAGTGTCAACGATGATGTGGCAAAAACAGCCAGAGAGACGCCGAGTAGGATCGTAAATGTGTGGAATTTCATTTCTGCCTCCGTTAGGGGTTCTTCCTCATATTGTATCGCACCGATAGCTCCTCCCCCAAACAGCTATTCGTGAAATCAGTTCTATTGTTCCCTATTTCGGATATATTGCAACAGGAAATCAGCAATTGGAGATCCTCCATGACCGAAAATGAGCAGCACAACGCATCACCCGATCCGGAAAAGCTGGATCCTGCCTCGCTCAAGCGAGCGATGAAAGCTTTCCGCAAGCGTCTCAAACTCACCCGGCTGGATGATGAATCCAAGCTCAGCCAGCGCGCGACCAGCAGTGGTCGTCAATCGAAGATCGTCGCCATCATGCCGCCTTACGAATACCCCAAGGAAGTCTGGGAAGCGCTGGTAGCGCAGGGAAAATTGAAAGATGCCGGCGGGGGATTTTACGAACTGGTAGATTAGAGCGTGTTCGCTCCATTCAGAGGAGTTGGGGGGTAGCTGCGAGTCAACAACTCGCAGAATTGTTCGTATGAAGGATCCTGCGGGATGTTATCCCGCAGATCTTGAGGATCAATAGTGCGAACCACTCGTTGAGGACTCAAAACGAATCCACCTGTTCATGCATTCGATGGTAAGAACCAAGTGTGCCTTACCAGACATACATGGCGCTGGTCTGATCCAGCTCACATTTCTGGTATCCCATTCATCAGCCGACTGCCAAGCTTAGGCGTTTTCTGCCTGCTCTTCGAGTTCATCCAGCTTGCCTGGTTCAGAAATCGCTATGTCGACCAGAGCTTTCGGAATGCTGCTCTGCTCACACATGACCCTGATTTCTTCCTCCTTATCAGAAAAATCGAGAATCTCACGGATGGCCTCAATGTGCTCAAGCATTTCGTCCGGCGGAATTTCCTCCAGAGGCGGTCCCTCTGCTGCTGCCATTTTCAGCGCCTCCGCTTCCTCCTCTTTTCGCTTTCTTTCCTCCAGTTCAGCCTCAATTTCCTTTTTCACACTGTCCAGGAGCTCCTGGTCATAACCGCCGACTTCCAGTATCAAGTTCTCTACCACATCACTGCTGATCAGTTTCTTGATCTGTTCTTCTGGTGATTTGTCGACCACACTCTCAATTATCTCACCCACCCGCGCGATCTCAGCCTGTTCAGCTTCGATTATGGTGTTGACTTCCTTGTATTCATCATCAGAAATTTCAAGCGACTTGAGTGTGACATCCTTGTTCACCGCTTGTTCGATCATGAATCGGATCCCCGGTTGACCGCCCAACTCTTTGGCTTTGGCAATTTGAAGATCCAGCTTGCGCTCTTCAATAACTGCCTTCACATCTGGCCTGTATTGTGATTCCCTGAGCCTGGGCCACGTCTCACCCAGTTTGGATGTCAGTGTCCTCATGGCTTGGTAGGTGTCCCTGACATCTTCAAGAGTAAGTGCTGACAGGTATTCATTGAATTGTTTCATCAAAATGTTGCCTGTTTCGATTCTCTCGTTTACCGCCTTTCTGAGATGCATCCATTGACCGCCGCCTTTGAGCGCGAGTTCAGTAGCAATCTCCTGAATCAGGCTTTCCTGTTGTGCTTCATTGAAATCCTGTTCTGTGTGCTCCAATATCTTTTCTTCAATCCCTAACCAGAGTGGTCTTTGTCCTTGTGTTGCCAATTTCGAATCTCCTACATATTTATCGGCAAGGATTGATGCCCGTGACCTTCCCCGAAATCATGTTCCCGCGCTGCATAGGTCACCAGGGTCAGCTACCACAGCGAATAGTGCAGACGACGAGGGATGATTGTACTCCAGACGATGATCCGGATCTCCCCGATCTTCACTACGATTCAATAGGTAGAAATTGTCCACACCTTCAGCTGGAATCCACTCCAGTTACAATTTCGTATCCAAAAATATCTGAAACAGACACACCGGTAGATGGAGGCAGTGGAGGTGACCTTCCCCCGTGTTTTATTTCCAGGGGAGAACGTACGTCCATCATGAAGTGTTGATTGGTGGTACGGCGGTGTACTCCGGCTGGAACATTGATGATATTGTGATTCCAGGTATCGAACAGAATGTGACCCGCCCTGCCGACCTTCAGTGTGACTATTTAGTCAATATCAACAACCTTCTGAGTATGCCCGGCGTATGGGGTGAACCGAGGCCGGTTTGGAAAGTTTCGAGATGGGTTTTCAAATGGGCAAATTTTTCATCAGGAACACGGTCCCCATTCACCCAATATCGCGAAGATGTCGTCGATATTGACGGTGCAGTCTTCAGTAAGATCACCGGTACAGAACGGCGGGCATGGATCGGGACAATCACCCCATAAGCCAAGCACCGCGAAGATATCATCAATGTTCACCTGATCATCACCGGTGAGGTCGGCAGGGCAGTCAACGGGTTTGGGGTGCGATAGAAGAAACTCGATAACCAGTCGACTAAAGTCATCTGATAACAGCGGGGAGTGTACTCCACCCTCAATTGTCCATAGTTCTGCCGATCCTCCGGGAGTGCAATCGGTTGCGTATCTTGTTACAACCGTTTCATCTCCTGGAATATTGGCGACAAGATCCACCGAAGGAAGCACTTCTCCTTCGAGCACACAGTCATTATTGATCACCCAGGTTTCCACCGTTTCTTCTGCTCCGGGATAGGGTACACCGAAGAGAGATCCTCCGTCATATCTGATCACTGCATCATTGGTTCCGTGAATTTGAAGCGTGTGTACCGCTGCTGCGGGTGTGCAATCGTTGGGATTATAAAATGTTGCACCTGCAAGGCTGGCAATTGCAGCAATCGTTTCCGGATGATCGCACGCCATGCGATAGGACATGAAGCCTCCATTGGAATGTCCAATTAAATAAACCCTCCTGTCGTCAATGTTGTATAGACTCTTCATTTCATCGATAAGAGCAAGCAGATAGCCCGAATCATCGACGCCACTCCCGTTGAAATTGCAACAAGCATCGGTAGCATTCCAAAACTGAAAGCCAAGAGCGTCAGTCGTGCCGTCGGGATGAAGGTAGAAATAACCGTACTGATCAATGAGCGGTTCAAATTGCATGTAACTTTCCTGCTCAGCTCCGGTGTTTGAATACCCGTGCAGGAGTAACACAAGAGGCGTGGGAACTTCCGGATTGTAATCGGATGGTTCATGTATGATGACCGGTCCTCTCCCTAGGTCGATGAACGGTTCACCCAGTCTAGCGCTATGGGTCAAATCATCTACCTTGATGGGGAGCTTATCGTTAATCAGCGGTGACTCGCCGGCTGCAGGCAAACAAATTATTGCGATGCTCGCGCAAATCATACTGATTGATGTTCCGGCTGTCATGATTTTAGTTCCTTTGATACAAGATCCCGTTTGTCAGTTTTCGATCCGGTACTTTACTCGCACGGTCCCCACATGCCCAGTATCGCGAAGATGTCGTCGATGTTGACGGCGCAGTCTTCCGTGAGATCACCTGTGCAGTACGGCGGACAGGGATCAGGACAATCACCCCAGAATCCTAACACCGCGAAAATGTCGTCGATGTTAACCACGCCGTCGCAGTTGATATCGCCCGATACGGGGAACAGTTCGCACCATTCGAATTCCAGCCGGGGGGTACGACCGTAACTGAGTCGGCCGTCAGCCCAAATGGTCATGTTACAACGCCCACGATAAGCAACGGAGAGCTGCTGTAAACCGTTGCCCGCATTGGCCAGGAGATCCCAGTGACTTTCGTGAGTCTTGGGAGTTTCATTGTCGTAATAGGCGTCCGCGCCAAAGTTCTCATCAGCAGGGGTGTAGGTGCCATCGGTCCAGGCATTGGTGGTGATCATCGCTTCACCATGATGCCACACCTCCTGCGGTTGGCGGAGGTAATAGAAATCGGGCCCGGTTTGCCAGGGGTTTTTGACCATCACGCCGCCGTGTCCTTCGGGCGCGTAGTAGTTCAGGAAGCCGCCGGTCATGATCTCGTAGTTCTGGAACTCGTTCCACATGGTGTCAAGATGTGTGGACGCATCGGGATCCGTGACATAGGTGACGGCATAGCGGGCAGCAACCATGCGCGGCATGCGACCGTCCGCCAGGTCCGCCGACGAGTTGTAGTCATGCAGCGAAACCAGTGTGCCGAACTCGTTCACCGCCTGAGCAACCAGGGGAACACCAGGCCACGCGAGATTGACCCACCGCACCGAGCCGTCATCAGGCTCGCAGGCATAGAGAACGTGATGATTCATGGAAGGTATGGGCGTGCCGAAATCAAGCCTGCGCGTCGAGAGCGTCTTGATCGGATCCTCGACATAACGCCCCCAACAGGTATGACTGCGACAGCCATAGAGCCACTCACCCAACGTACAGGAGACTTTCAGATCGAATTCATCGATATTTTCTGCCGGGTGACTGATGGCAAGACGATCAACGCAGCCGTCGAATTCATCTTCGATCTCCGGCGGCATCCAGACCGCTGCAGCCATAACATCGCGCAGGGCGTTGTAGTTCGTCACTCCCAGGTAGGCTTTTGTTTCATTAACTCCCTGCACGATGAAATCGCCCATGAGTTCCGCCTTCGCATGACCCATCTGGTAATACGAACCCCACACGCGCAGTACGGTGTAGCCCTGCCCCTGGCCGTCCAGTTGCTGGTCGAGTATCTCACCGTGGTCGGAGCGAAGTCCATCTGCAATAGTGGGGGAGGTCAGCACAAATGCAGTCAATACTCCCACCATCATCCAAGTTCGAATAGAACGTCGAATACACTTTCTTACCCGCATGATGTTCTCTTCCTCAGATGTTTATTAATCCTTGTGTTGGCTTAATTGCACGGCCCCCATTGGCCAAGGATGGCGAAGATATCATCGATGTTGACGAAGCAGTCCTGGGTGAGATCACCGGGGCAGTACGGCGGGCAAGGATCATCACAGTCGCCCCACAAACCCAGTACTGCAAAGATATCGTCGATGTTAACCTGATCATCGCCGGTCTGATCACCCGGACAGGGAGGCGATGCAACACCCTTCAAGCCAAGAGAGTGCTCTTCGCCGGCGGCAATGGCAATGAAATTTGTGTTCGGATCAGGAACATCACATTGACCAACCCAATTCGCTCCCCAAGCCACAATTGAATGATCTGATTTCAAACCCATGCTATGCTTGGTTCCCCCAGCCATGGCAATAAAATCAGCATTCGGATCCGGTACGTTGCATTGTCCGTCGCCGTTATAACCCCAGGCCACGATAGAGCCATAGGATTTCAATCCCATACTATGACTATCTCCCGCCGTGATCGCGATAAAATCAGTATTCGGATCCGGTACGTCGCATTCGCCCCAGATATTGTATCCCCAGGCCCAGACTGAACCGTCCTTCAAGGCCAGGCTGTTTTCAGAACCCGAAGCGATGGCGATGTAATCGATGTTTGGCTCGGGTACATCACATAAGAGCCACCAACAATTTCCCCAGGCGATGATCGTACCGTTGGATTTCAAGCCGTTGGTGAATTCATTTCCTCCCGCAACCGCCACAAAATCGGTATTCGGATCAGGTACATCGCACACGCCGTGGCCATTGAAGCCCCACGCGACGATCGAGCCGTCAGATTTCAGGCCGAAGCTCTGCTGATATTCTGCAGAGATAGCCACGAAGTCCGTATTCGGATCCGGAACATCGCATTGACCAGCAGAATTCCATCCCCACGCTACGATCGATCCATCAGCTTTGAGTCCCAGGCTGTGATTATCCCCCGCTGCAACGGCAATAAAGTTTTCGTTCGGAACCGGTACATTACATTGGCCATACCCATTTGCACCCCAGGCAATAATCTCACCAGCCTGACAAATCTGCCCACCAAGACCTGCAACGATCAATGCACACCAAATCAATTGCATCCAATTGCGCCAGAACATTTCCAAGTACTCCTTGATTTGAGTGTCAATCACATGGACCCCAGAGGCCGAGGATCGCGAAGATGTCGTCGATGTTGACGAAGCAGTCCTCGGTGAGATCACCGGTACAGAACGGCGGGCAGGGATCGGGACAAGCACCCCACAAGCCAAGCACGGCGAAGATATCGTCGATGTTAACCTGATTATCGCCGGTCAGATCGGCCGTGCATAGATCTTCGCATTCATCGGGCACGCCGTTGCCGTTGGTATCCTGGCTTGTACCATTGTAGATATCACAGCCGTCGGGAACACCGTTATCGTTACAATCATCGTAGCCGAGGTTGTAGTACATGAAATTGCCGACACTGCTGTCCCAGTTGGTCACAAGCATGTCCAGCGAATGAGAATAGGCGTACTCCACTTCCAGTTCCTGGGTCGGTGCAACATCGACAGTGAGCCAACCCAAATCCCGGCTAAAGGTGTATTCGCTGGAGGCAAGTTCAACACCATCGCGCGTAACGCTGATCAGACTCTGAATCGGCTTTTCCGAAAGATAATACAGGCGCTGATTCCCCGTCGGTACAAACTGATCCTGCAGAATCAGTTCAATACCGCAGGCGGGATCAACATCACCAAACACGATTTTCTCCACCACGCTGGTTCCGGCAGAGTTCCAACTCGGTGAACCGGAAAAACCGGAACCGTTATTGAGGAAGATACGAGTACGATCCCACCACGCTCCGGTAGCGAGATCCAATAAACCATCAGCATCAACATCTGCCAGCGCGACAGCGGAGCAGTAACCGTCGTAATAACTCCAGGAATATGTGGTCTGGAAGAGGCCGGGATCAATGCCGGAGTATTGTTTGAACCGACCGCTACCGCCGGCAAGTTGATTATTGTCCGCAACGAAAAGATCAGTGTGACCATCCTGATCGACATCACCGGCGGTAAGCATGATTGCATCCTGATTGGGGCTGTCGGTGGTGGTCCACGAAGCGGTGGTTTCCAGCGTGCCGCCGAGGTTGCGATAGATTAACGTTTCGTTGCCGTTGGCTGCGCCGGCCAGATCCAGCCAGCCGTCTTCATCTGCATCGACCCACAGCGCACCCTGGTAATGCGTGAGGTCATCCGACTCCCAGCTTGCGGTGGCTTCAAGTGTTCCGCCGACATTGAAGTAGACGTAGTACGGATAGAAGTGTTGCGGACTATATGCCCAGCCGGTGGCGACGGCGAGATCGGGTCGCCCGTCGTTGTTCGCATCACCAAACGCAACACCAAATGCATTGCCGTCGATATCCGCCTGCCAGTCAGGTGTTGATGAGAGTGTGCCGGCATTGTTCAGATACACCTTGGCTATGGGAGCGAAGGTGCTGAACTCACCGAGGTGCGCAACCGCGACATCCTGCCAGCCGTCACCGTTAACATCGGCAACGTCAAGATGTCCGTTGTACCCGATGTCGTTTGACTGCCAATCGGGAAAAGCGGGGAACACACCGTTGCCCTGGTTGTAATAGACCACCACGCGCTGTTGGTATATGTCATTACCGTTGGCGACGACAATGTCGAGCCAGCCGTCGTGATCCAGATCAACCAGCGCTGCGCCCGTGCTGACTTGGGTGTCACCGGATGTCCAGCCCGGTGTCGTGGGGTAAGGTTGGCCAACAGCGGCCTGAGCGATGAAAGCGGTGAGCAGAATGCATGTGGAGCGGATCATTTTCTTCCTCCTGGATTAATATGCTGATGGATGTATCTAGATTCTACTGCAAGTGCGCATTGATCCCAGTACAAGTTGCAGGAAATGGGCAAAATCAGGCAAAACGGCCGAGGCGAATCGCTTTTAGAGTCTGATTATGTTATGCAGATTAGCGGCGTTTCAATCTGGGGGGACTTCGCTGTCATGATCATCCTGCGTGCCATGCATCGTTTCAAGCAAGCGAGGTGAGAATTTGGCGTAGAGAACTGAGGTTGCCACCATCAGCAGTCCTGATGCGATGAAGGAAACGACCCGCCAGATCTGCTCCACCGTGGAAAGGTCGATCAGCAGTACTTTCAGCAATGTGATGCCGAGGAGCGACAAGCCGGCATAGCGCGCAAATCGAGATTGCAGGATGAAGCCCAGCACGATGAGCAGCATTCCGTAGAGACTCCAGTACACACTCCAACCTGCCTGCCGCGCCATGGCATCGTCTGCAAAGCCGCGATCGATTTCCAGACTCCCCAGCCAGAGTCCGATCAATGCAATCAGCCCGAAGCTGACGGCGCAGAATTGTCTGAGTTGCTCAGCAGCAATCCAATCCCGTTGGCGCCAATGTTTGCTCAAACGATAGATCAGTGTCAACAGAACAATCAGTAATATTCCAACACCGAATTGAAGATTGAAAATAATCGGAACGGGAATCGGTTCATGTCGGAACCGCCAGAGGAGCGTATCCGCCACCAGCCACACCATCGCCGCACAAATCACGACAAACCACCCGCTCATGACATACGGCATGAATTTTCGCCACTGTCCGATGAGCACGATGACCATACCGCCTACTGCCCACAAAGCTGTCCACCAGAGCCCGCGGAGAATGAGCGGTGGATAACGCAGAGTCTCAGCATATTCCGGTGACAGACGCTCAATGAAACGATCAATCTCAAACGACAGGCCATACAAAATGATGATCGCCGCACTGACCGCCACGGCCGGTATAAGTGCCGCCCACGAACTGGCTTGAAACACGCCATCATCTGAATGAGCGTTGTTATCGTTTGATGGGAGTGCGGCGTTGTGGGATCGTTCCGCTTTGATCCACCACCAACCGCCAATCGCCAGCAATACTGCTAATCCAAACTGCAAATTGAACACAGGCACCATGGCAAATGCATACCACCCCGAATCATTGCGGTGATTGATAGTATCTAAAAAGATCCATCTCAGTGCGGTGAGCACCAGGATCACCAGCGCAATTTCCCAATAGTGTTGACGAGTTCCCAGGCGATGCAATGAAAGTAATATGCCGGCACATAATAGCCAGCTGTATGTCACGACGAGATCTTCGGTTTTCAACATGCAGAGGATCAACCAGCCAGCCACTGTTACACCAGTTAGAAACACCGGCACCCCACGCCAAAACCAGTTATCACCCAGCCGTAAACGAAATGCCATAACGAGCGAAGTGAGAATCGCAATAATTGACAGGATGCAAAAGCCATCAATATCAACTGTCCCGATTGTCCAAATGACAGTCTCGAGTGGGGATGACATCAATCCGGATTCAATCAGGAATCCCAGCAGAAAAAGATGAACTGCAGCTACGCCCCACACAACGAGTCCAAAGACGTCAATCACACGCGAAGGCAGGCGGCGGCCGATCTCTACTGATCCCAAGGCAATGACGAGCCAGCCAATCGCCTGGCCGACATCTTCAAACTGTAGTGCGATCGCCACGGCGAGCAGGATGCCGAATTGCGCCCACAGCGCCATTGCCAGCTTGTCCATGGCCGTTCGCAATGGACCGCGCAAGACATCAATGCCCGAACCGAACTGCAGTGCCGCCACGGCACTTAATACGCCAACACAAACAGTGAATACCCCCAGCCAGTCAAATTCGGCAGTCGGTTTTACCTCCCCTAACACCCAGCATCCACAAAAAACATAACCTGCCGTTGCCAGCAAGGTCATGATGACATTTCCAATAGCAGATTGACGTCTCAGCGCGGCCCAGATTGATTCGGTCAGCACCATGACCCACCATACACTCATGAAAAATATTGCCATCGTCCAATGATCTTCCCCACGTTCCACTACCCAGATAAAGCCCAGTATTGCCTGGCCGCCCAAGGCAACATAGCGCAAGGGACGAAATGCTTTGCGCCGAAGAGCAGATAATCCCAGCGCAATAACGAACAGGATAGTGAGGTAACACAACAATTCGATGTCGCGCCCGGTTTGCCCGTGCAGCAGAATGGGAACGAGGTAACCACCTATCAGAGATATCACGCCGATGGTTAGAAAACGGGTACGGAAAGTAATAGCAAATCCAATAAATGCCACCAGTCCCATCAAGGCAAAGGCGCCGATTTCTGAGAACAACTCAAAATATCTGAAGGAGGCATACGCATCTAGGTAAAGCATGCCCAAGCCAGCCCCGAATAATCCAGCCGATGCGACATGCCCCACTCTACGTAGTGCGACTTCACCAGCAATGAGCAACAGTACGCCAAATCCTGCAATTAACAGGCAGCGCAGAGCAGGTGTCATTCTGCCCCACCAGCCAGCATCGTAACCTAGTTTGATGATGAACCCGCCGCCGATGACGATCACAATTGCACCGATCCATCCCAGCCATTTACCACCGATGAGCATTTCAAGTGATTTCTTCGGTACTTCATTCTGCGCTGAGGAAACCGGTTGGATTGGTCGCGTGGGGTGGCTTACAGGAGGAGCAATTGGTGGGGGAGTTATCGGAGGTTGTGCGGGACGTGGTGTAGTCGGTTGTACAGGAGGTGGGATAGGTTTTGAATTGGGTTTTGTGGGAGGTGCGGGTGGTGGTGTGTGCGGTGGGGGGATGCCTAATCGAGTTTCGATGCGCTTAAGTCGTTCTTCAAGCTGCTGTAACCGTTTACTGATGTCATCATTCGCCACGGTTAGACTCCCACTGTTGAGGTTACTATAACATCATTAACCAGGGGGTGTGGCAACCAGCGGATTACCCGCGCACCCTTGCCTCTTGTATCAGCAGAATGAGCGTTGGGAATGCACAATTAGATGAAGAGAACTTCCTCTCAGCATGTCATCAATTCTGACATCATCAGTTCAATTGTGATACTGAGGGGATCACCGGCTGGAGCCAGGCACATTCCAAATCACCGGCTGCATGAGGGTTGGGATGGGTCCTTGATGAGAAAACCTTCGCACGTACATACAGTTCATCACCAACGAAATCGTATCGAGCGGGATTCTCTGTTGTTTCAAAAAATATCTGTCCGGGTTCCTCGAATCCCTCTGCCTTGCGTCGCGTACCGATGAACTGCGTGGTGTAAGTGACGTCCGGTTCAGGGCTGATGTGGACTTCGTAATGTGTTGCAACGGTGTTGATAACTTTGATTTCTACACCGCTTGATGCATAGAAGTCGCCGCGGCGCATGGCTTTGATTATTGCCTCCGGGGTGAGTTCTTCTGCCCGCACGACGATCCAGCCCCGTCCCGTATTGGCCAGGGTAGGTTTAATCTCGTGATAGTGGTGCGCATCATCTGTCGCCAGACCAAACAGCAAGCCCAGGTCAAACTGAGTCAATCGCAACGTCAAGGCGATATCCCACATCTGATCTGTAGATAAGTGTTCCGCATCACCATTGTTATGAACCTGAGGATGTCCGTTGTACACCTCGAAAAAACGTTCCCCGCGTATCGAGGCAATATCTTCTGCGGTGATCGCCCAACCGCAGTTCGGGTGGTTCACGTGAGCCAGTACCGGCTGATTCAGTTTCCGTCCCTGCTCGATCACGGCATCAATATTACGTTGCAACGTATCACGAACACTCGTGCCCCCCTGCGGTTTGATCAGTTCGGAAAGGTTGATGCCATTGATATGGACTGGGTGGTTTTCAAAACTATCTGTAATCTCCTCTCCCGAGATAAATATGAACTCGCCGGGTGTTTCAAAATACTCACGCAGCTCATGCAGGGTCTTGAGACGCATGAGGGTGTGTTTATCAGCTTGATTCAATTCAACCCACTTCTCGCCGAAGCGCTGTTTTATTTCTTCAACATGTTGCGGTTTGAGTCGCCCTTTTTCTTCGATGGGCCAGTAACGCAAGCCGGCTGACATAACGTTGTGATCCGAGAGGACAAGGAAGTGATAACCGTGTGACCGATACCAGTCGGCCACCATCTCGGGCGCACCATCACCGTCACTCCAAAGCGTATGCGTGTGGGTGTTACCTTTAAACCAGCGTAGATGATCAGGCGATTGTGATGTTGCAGGAGGGTTGCCATCCGCATAAAGACCTGCTGCCAGTGCGATCAATATACAGAAGGCGATTCCGTATATGGTGGATCCTGATTTTTTCAACGTATGCATCGAGTTACTCCTATCCGCTCATACTGATGTATGACAACGTGCATTCCAGCCCGGTGTGCTGCTTCAACGCCAGCGGGCGCATCTTCCACAACCAGGCAATCTGCCGGAGAGACATTCAAGCGTTCCGCAGCCAACAGAAAGCCCTGGGGATCCGGTTTGCTGCGGGTGACATCACAACCGTCAACCACCAGATCAAATGCATCAATAAGACCTGTTTCCTTCAGTACGACTCGGGCATTGCAACTGGCCGACACAACAGCAGAGAGGATGGATTGGCGGTTCAGTTCATCAAGAAGAACCCATACATCCGGAGAGACAGCGCTTGGTGTTAGAGTTTCCAGAAAACTGCAGTAGAGAGCATTCTTGAATTCGAGCATCTCCCGGATTTCACTTTCGCTATAGGAACGATCAATGCCCTGAAGCATGATCTCCAATGAATGTCTGCGTGAGACGCCGCGCAGATGTTGATTGATCTCATCGTCAAATGGAATACATTCGCGCTGAGCCAATGCGCTCCACGCCTGATAGTGCAAATGATCGGTTGCGACAAGCACGCCATCCAGATCGAACAGCACCGCTTTGATGATATGTTCTGACACAGTTTGCAGGACTAGGCAGTCAATCACGGATATCGCTCCAAAGAAAAACCCGTACAATGTTTTCACAGTGTACGGGATTCTTCTCGATATTCTAGTTTATGAACTAGCTATCAATGACATGGTCCCCACTCTCCGAGAATGTGGAAAATGTCATCAATGTTGACCACACAATCGTCCGTGAGATCACCGGGGCAATGCGGTGGACAGGGATCAGGGCAGGCTCCCCATAAACCAAGTACGGCAAAAACGTCATCAATATTGACGGTTTCATCACCGGTTAGATCAGCATGACAATGCTCTGGGGCAAGATTTTCTTCCACCCAATGAATCGCGGCTTCATGCTCCGTTTCCTCCTCCTGGTAATTGAAAACAATCCAGAATGGTTCGGAGTTTTCAACCAGGGGATCGGTTGAGTACATTTCCAGATTCAGTAAATACACCCCGATATCAGGCGAATTCCCACTACCCAGCAACAGGAAGTTGAGATGACGGTGAAAACCACCGTCGGGCTGAACCGCAATGTCAAAGCCCTGAATAGGATCATCCCCGACTACGAATTCCAGTGTTTCAAAACTGATTTGCAGGGTTTCGCCGCCGGTAGGTTCAAAACCATTTCCGTTCCAAACCTGAAATCCAGCCACAGCGTTCCAGCCCAGGCGAGTATCAGGATTAAAGGTTCCAGGCTCTGAATCAAAACCGGGCTCGTCAGTAAACTCCGGTATGCCGGTTTCTCCAAACTCCGACCCGAATACATAAACGGGTGAGGTAACACCTTCCTCGACTAAGCCAGTTTCAATATGATCATCGACAACCTGAAGAAACACGTCGCCATGATGATGTTGCGCCATGAGCGGTAAATTGAATAAAAGAACAACGATTAAACATAGTAATAAATTGGATTTATATTTCATTTATCAAACCTTTGAATGTTAATTATCTGAATGAAGAACAACCAGAGCGGCGGATTTCGGATTGAAACGGTTGCGCTCTAGATTAAGATAAACCTCACTGAAATGAAGTGTCTCGGTATGGCCATCGACAAATCCGTAGTTTGAGGCAGAAGTCCAGAGTGCTTCCCGGCCACGAGCAGCGTTAGTCTGCATTTGACTGGCGGACCTTAACGGCGGGGCATCGGGTAGCGTGTCACTGATCCACCACGTTTCAACATGTACATGATCGGATCCGGCGTATTCACCTTCAAATGCCATGTGAAGAAAGTGAACTGTCATTGCCTGATTGGTAATTTTGCTGAGTCGATCGGTAACCTGGGTGGGATCAATCGCAGCTGCCGGCGAGTAATTACGTGACAGGTAGTTATTCCAGCCGTAACTTGTTTGACGGAAACGATCGGTAGAACCCGGAATAGGTACGCCTTGTCCGCCGTCTTCTTCCGCCCAGTGCAGGCTTTCATCAAGTGGTGATCGAACCACAAGTTTGTTGTCGTAATACTCTTCCAGCGTATTGATCCAGGCAAATTCCTCATTGCCTGATCCACCGTGCGACAAACCGGCATCGGCAAAATAATCACGGTGATCAGTTGCATAAGCGGCATGTGCCTGCTGTAGGCCCCTGAGCTGTAAAAGATCCTTGGCTATTCGGCCTCGCTGTGCCAATCCCGACAGCGCTGGAACGAGAAGAGACATAATCAGAGCAATTACTGCAATCACAACGAGTAATTCGATCAAACTGAATGCAAACGTATGATGTTTAGATTGTGTTTCAAAATACATCAGACATACTCCGGCCAGTACTGATCCTGACTCATACTGATCAATACGAAATTGAAGTAGTGCAATTACAATAAAATGCATCGCATCTTCCGATATCTTCATGCATCCTGCGCAAAATCGACTGCGCATTTCCACTGGTGGCTTCTTGCCTAGAGTGGATTTGGACGGGCAGATATCAGATTGCTTGCGATCAGGGGAGTTACGGTGGTCCCCGAATATACCGGACCGACTGACGATCAATCTGCAGTACCGAACAAGCCGGCAAGGGCGTTACAAAAACCAGAGCTTCGATAGCAGGGGGGAGTGGAGTATAAAGTGCTACGTACTTGTGAGACGCGACTGCACAGTATGAGCAATCATCGTTGTCATCGTGGTTTTGATGATGATGTTGATCACAGGTGTTATCCTGCTCTGAATTCTCACATGGATGATGAGCAGCCACCTCTGCACTGTGGTGCATCCATGTATGGTGAACCGCAGGGAAAAGACTCTGCAGCCCCACCATCATGCACAGGAAAATGAGTAACTGTGTTGGTCGGTACCTGATCATCTGAACAGCATGATAGCGGGGCGAACTCTGGTGTAAAAACAAATTTTCACTCATTGGCCGATATGAGTGCCATCCAGCGAAAGTTCTCTCACACCATACCCCCGGCAAATCGTATCACACTTTCAATAATAAGTTTATGACAATATCCGATATCTGCCAAACCCTGTTAGAAGCCTTGAATTGGCGCATCTATTCTGTACCATGACGTGCACAATTACCTTGAAATGTGCGTACAAAGACAATCACGCTACCCAGGAATGATCTACAGCGTGTGAGCGATTCAGTCACCATCACCATGAGGGATTTCAATGTCCGAAACACTTCTTGACGTCAAGCGAATTGGTGAACAGGTTGAGGCGGCAAGCGAACCGTTCCGCCAGATCATGGATCACATGCACCGCGTGATCATCGGCCAGGATGATCTGCTCCGGGGCATGATGATCGGATTGCTTGCCAACGGACACCTATTGATCGAAGGTGTGCCCGGCCTGGCAAAAACAACAGCAGTGTCATGTCTGGCTGGTGGGATCAATACGAAATTTCAACGCCTTCAATTTACCCCTGACCTTCTTCCTGCGGATTTGATCGGCACGTTGATCTATCAACCGCAGGAAGGCACTTTTACCGTGCAGAAGGGGCCGATCTTTGCAAACATTATTCTTGCCGATGAAATCAACCGCGCGCCAGCCAAGGTTCAAAGCGCTTTGCTGGAGGCAATGCAGGAGCGCCAGGTGACGATTGGCAAGGAGACATTTCCCCTGCCCGATCCGTTCCTCGTGCTGGCCACCCAGAATCCAATTGAACAGGAGGGGACGTATCCGCTTCCCGAAGCGCAGGTTGATCGATTCATGCTCAAACTCATCGTGGATTATCCCAAACGCGATGAGGAAAGGCAGATCCTCGATCGGATGTCGAGCACTGCTCCTGATCTGACCGTCGCGCCGGTGATGGAGCCGGGCGCTATCGCCCACGCACGAGAGGTTGTTGACGAAATCCATATGGATGATCGCATCAAGGATTATGTAGTAGACATTGTGCTTGCCACGCGCGATCCGGGTTCATTCAATATTCCGCTGGATGCTCTGATTGAATACGGTGCTTCACCGCGCGCCACGATCAACCTTACTTTGACGGCCAAAGCGAATGCTTTCCTGGCCGGCCGTGGTTATGTCGTGCCCCAGGATGTGAAGGATGTTGCGATGAATGTTCTGCGGCACCGGGTCATCGTGACATACGAAGCAGAAGCAGAGGAAAAGACCAGCGTCGATATCATCCAGACCGTACTTGATCACGTTCCAGTCCCATGAGTCCACAGGAACTGCTGAAAAAGATTCGCCGCATCGAAATCCGTACCTCGCACCTTGTTAATGAAGCATTGGCGGGTCAGTATCACTCCGCCTTCAAGGGCCGTGGTATGGAATTTGAAGAGGTGCGTTTATACCAGATCGGCGATGATGTACGGTCAATCGACTGGAACGTCAGTGCGCGCTTCGGCCACCCCTATGTGAAACTGTTCCGTGAAGAGCGCGAGTTAACAGTGATGCTCGTGGTCGATATAAGCCGCTCCCAGGATTTCGGCACACGTGAGCAAATGAAACGTGAACTTGTCGCAGAACTCGGCGCGACATTGGCGTTTTCCGCAATCAAGAACAATGACAAAATCGGCCTGATCTGCTTTACTGATCGGGTCGAGAAGTTTATCCCGCCGCGAAAAGGTACCAGCCACGTCCTGCGCGTGATTCGTGAACTGCTGGCTTATGAACCGTCCGGAGTTGGAACGAACATCTCGATCGCAATGGAACATCTGAAAAGAGTTACACGTCGGCGCAGTGTCGTCTTTCTGATCAGTGATTTCATTGATGAGGGCTATGAAACCGCACTTCGTATTGCAAAGCGGCGACATGATCTGATACTCATCCAGATAACCGATCAACGCGAAACACGTTACCCCAAAGTGGGATTGATTCATCTGCAGGATCAGGAAACCGGACGACGAATCATGGTCGATGCTTCCAGCGCTTCCTGGCGAAACACTTTCTCCCAGCTTGCTTCAATCACTCAGGAGAGTCGTCAGAAACTGTGGAGACGACTGAAACTCGATTTCATTCAGATTTTTACTGGGGAACCGTTCGCTGAATCGCTAACTAAATTTTTCCATGCCAGGGAGAAGCGACTGAGCCGATGATTTTCAGTTGCACGTACAATTCGCTTTTCACATTGATGCTGCGAAGGTCACTTCTCATTGCTGCATTGTTCATGTGTGTCTTGTTTTCTGCCTGCAAAGATTCCCGGACAGAAAGCACTGATCCTCAATCTGGTAACTACGTTGTGATTCGTAACGCACAGGAGGATCAAGTTCAATTAACGGTGCGACTCGACCGGAGCGAGGCTGTCGTTGGTGATCCCATCAAGTTGGTCATTGATGTGACCGCGCCTGATGGTTTTGATGTGGAAATGCCGTCGTGGGAGGATGCGATCGGCCCATTTTCGATCGACGATCGATATACGCCGCTGGATGTTCCGGAAGGTAATCTGCGCCGATGGGTGCATCGATACACGCTATCCACATTTGAGTCAGGTGAGCTTGATTTCCCTGAAGTTGAAGTCAAATTCACTGCTTCTGGTGTGGACGGTATTTCTCAGGCAGATGAAACCGCATCATGCGCAACTGAACCGATTCCATTGAAGATCCATTCGGTGCTTGGTAGTGGAGCGGGACCGGAAGCGCACCGTGATATTCGAGGCGCAGTTGATGTGCCGCTGAAACGATCGTGGCTGTGGTTGTGGTGGTCCCTGGGAATAGTTTGTGTATTAGTAATCGTAGCGGTATTTTTCCTGTACCGACACCGATCAATAGACACATCGGAAATTCAACCCGAGTTGCCCCCTCATATCTGGGCCCAGCAGGAACTTGATCGATTATTCGCGGACGATCTGTTTGCCCAGAGTCGCATCCAGGAATTTTATTTTCGTCTCAGTGATATTGTCCGCCGTTATATCGAACGGCAATTCGGACTCATGGCCCCTGAGCGAACAACCGACGAATTTCTACGCGAAGCAAATCAGCACGATCAACTGGCAAAGTTTCATCAGGAACTATTGAGCGATTTTCTGCGAGCAGCGGATATGGTTAAGTTTGCGCTCTATCGGCCTGCTTCTGAAGAGGGAAATGCTGCTGGTGAAGCTGCGCGAACATTCATATTGGAAACCGCGCCAGTACCGTCAAACACGCAGGATGCTGAATCTCCTGACCGGCAGGAGATCACAGCATGACTTTTCATTTTCCATCAGTGTGGTTCCTGCTTGTCTTGCTTGTCCTGCCACTACTTTGGTGGCGGTGGAAAGTACGCAATCGCTCATGCACCATTTCATTTCCATCAACGGAGATTATCGAACAGGTGCCTGCCAGCTTATTCGTTCACCTTTGTATGATCATCCCCGTACTCCGCAGTTTGGCGCTTATTCTGCTCATCATATCACTGGCCCGACCGCAGTTGGCTGATCAACAAACGCGCATCCGGGCTGAGGGGATTGCGATCCAGCTGGTGATGGATCGATCCGGGAGTATGCAGGCTCTTGATTTTACTTTGCAGGGGGAAGATGCCAGTCGCCTGGACGCGGTGAAACAGGTTGTCGAAGATTTTGTAATTGGTGAGGGCGATCTGCCCGGCCGACCGAACGATCTGGTGGGCCTGATCAATTTCGCCAGCTTTGCCGACAGCGTTTGTCCGCTCACCCTTGATCACAATCACCTGGCACAGACAATTCAGCAGATGACCGTTGCCTCAGAAGCCGAGGGAAGTGCAACGGCACTTGGCGATGCGATCGCATTGGGTGTCGAGCGCCTGCATCAAATTGGCTCGCAGGATACAGCAGACGGCAGAGAATTGATAAAAAGCAAAATCATGATTGTGCTGACCGATGGAGAAAACAACGCGGGTGAAATTGAACCCATCACGGCGGCAGAATTGGCCGCTACCTTTGATATCAAAATCTACACAATCGGAGCGGGATCGAATAACTCCCGAGTGCCCGTTCCGGTCACCAATCCCTTTACCGGTGAAAAGGAACACCGTTACGTCCGTGTAAGTATCGATGAAGAAACATTACGGCAGATCGCAGATGTAACCGGCGGTGCGTATTTTCGTGCAAAGGACACTGATACACTCGAAGAAGTCTACGCCCAAATCGACAAATTGGAAAAAACCGAAATTGAGCAAAAACAATACACAAGATACTCAGAATTTGCTATCCAATCTCTGCAATGGCGCGGCTTCACTTTCCCTCCCATTCTTATTTTCGTGATCCTGATATTACTGCTTGAAACTCTCCTGGCTAACACACGATTCCAGACTATCCCCTAACCCCCCCACATTTCCCCCACACCCCACACAAACATTATCTATGTTCAACCTCGTAAGTAAATAATTAACAATGGACATTCAATTCAACCAACTTCATCAACTATTCTGGGTGTGGGGAGTTGCGCTGTTGCTGATTATTATGTTCTATGGTGTTACTCGCAGAAAGCGACGTCTGCGTCGCTTCTCATCTTCAATCCTGCTCCCTCTATTATCATCAGTTGCAGGTTCCCGATCTCCATATCTTCGTATGATTCTCCTGGCAATCGTGATTCTGGCAATCGTTGCAGGACTCATTGACCCGCGTTGGGGTGTGCATTTTCAGGAAGTCCAACAACGTGGAGTCGATATTGTTTTCGTGCTTGATGTTTCTCGTTCCATGCTGGCGGAAGATGTCAAACCTAACCGACTGGAACGGGCCAAGCAGTACATTCGCGATGTAGTTGATCAACTTGCAGGTGATCGGGTTGCGCTGGTTACTTCGGCCGGTGTCGCTTCAGTCAAATGTCCGCTAACAGTGGATTACAGCGCGTTTCGGCTCTCGCTGGATGATGTTACTCCGGAATCTGCTTCACGAGGGGGATCAATGCTGGGTGATGCACTGCGTGTGGCAGGGGAACAGGCATGGATTGACGAGATCAAGGATTACAAAATACTGATCGTTCTTTCCGATGGCGAGGATCAGGGAAGCTTTCCCAGAGAAGCGGCGGAAGGTTTAAACGAGAAACTTGGCGTGAGGATTTATGCTGTGGGCCTGGGCGATGAAGGTGATGGAGCGCGTATTCCCATCGAACAGCAGGGAGTGAAAACTTTCCTTACTTACGAAGGTCAGGAAGTCTGGTCGAAGATGGATCGCTCCAGTCTACAGGATATGGCTCTTGCCGGCGGAGGCGCATTTATCCCGGCAGGTACTCAGCAGTTGGACCTGGCGGCGATCTATCAACAACGCATTGCTCCAGTTGTCAAGCGGGAATTCGAAACCACGCACCTCAAACAATACCATGTACGATATCAATGGTTTGTTGGGCTGGCGCTCATCGCTCTGCTCATTGAATCATGGATGAGCGATCGAAAAACGGAGACGAAGCAGGCATCATATCTGGAGCATTCAGCATGATCAGCAGCTATTACCTGCGAACCCTTTGGAGTTGTATAACGGTAACGGTGTTGTTGTTGATTAACCCTGTAACAATCCACGCAGAAGCGGAGAGTGTTTCACCTCGGGATCTTGCAGCATCAGCGAGGGACGCAATGGAAGCAGAGGAATTCGGCCGCGCCCTTGAAATTTATCAACAATTGCATGAACTCATGCCTAATGTTGCGGAGATTCCATTCAACGAGGCGGTCGCTCAATACCGGTTAGGTCTTTACGATGAAGCGACAAAGTTGTTTTCTGATGCAATGAATCTTACGAGTGATCAGGATTTACAACTCAAATCCACTTACAACCTCGGCAACAGCACATATCAACAATCACTCCAGGCGCTGGAGGGGGATCAACAAAATAATCCTGCAACCATGGATAATCTGAAGGTTGCAACTCAAGGGCTTGAAGAGGCGATAGCACACTATCGTCAGGCATTGCAGACTGATCCTGGTGATGAAGATGCGCGAGTCAATGCGGAATTGACGCACCAGCTTCTCAAGCAGTTACAGCAGATTCAGGAGCAGATGCAACAACAGCAACAGCAATCACAGGATTCTCAGGACGATTCCCAACAATCAGAGAATAATCAATCTGAACAGAACAGTTCGAAATCGGATTCAGAATCCGACAACCAGGAACAGGATAAGCAATCGCAACAATCTCAATCTGAATCCGGTCAACAGAGCGAACAACAGGACCCACAGGAATCATCTTCATCATCAACGGAAGATACTGAAGAGCAACAAGAGGAGACTCAAGCTTCCTCCGCACAGTCAACGGAAGAAGATCATTCAGCAGAAGAACAGGAAAGTGCAACGGAACAACAAGTCACTCCGATGAATCAGGCGGAAGCGGAGCGTCTGTTGCAACGTGTCCGTGACCGTGCAAAACAGAGGCGTGAACAACTGGCAGAGCAACAGAAGCAGAAATATAAGCCTGCGGAGAAGGATTGGTAATGGTTTATTCTCATCCGCCACAAACCCATGCTGGATTTGGATTGTGGTTTATCTTCGCTGTTCTTGCGCTAGTAGTAAGCTCTACAGATGCGGCAAACGTCCGTCTGGAAATCTCTTCACGTGAAGTTTATGTTGATGTACCGTTTGCCCTGAACATTATTGTTGAAGATGCGGGCGGGATTACTCCTGAAGTTGATATTCCATCGATACCAGAATTAGCATTCATCGGCGAACCTTCACAAAGCTCTAATTCCTACACCCAGATCATCAACGGCAGAATCACACAATCCGAATCAATAACATTGACCTATCAGGCAATTTCCCGAGAAGAGGGTGTACTCTCGATTCCTGCCATTATGATCACAGTCGGTGATGACATCTACTACACCAGGCCAGTCGAACTATCAGCCATACAATCGGTTTCCGGAGATCTTGTATTTGCACGAGTCGTCTCGGAACGAGATACATATTATCTCGGCGAGACCTTCCCTGTTGTTCTTGAAATCTGGCTCCGCCCCTTCGTTGATCAGCAGTATAACATTCGTCTTGATAAACAGAACATGTGGAATACGCTGAGTCGCCGCGCCAGCTCATTTGGGATATTCAGTGCCCAGGAAAGAAATATTACAGTACGAGAATCTCAACAGAACGATGAGCAGGGAAATTTGCGTGTTTATTATGTCTATTCCATCGAAACACTCATAACGCCACGGCAAGCTGGAGCGATCCCCCTGGATGACGTCCGTGTTGTTGTGAATTATCCAACGAGTCTGCGACGTCGCCAATCATTCTTTGAAGATCGGCTGGAGATTGCGGATTCTCGACCGATTGTTGTACCGTTGGAACGAACTTCAGTCCGAGTTATACCACCGCCAGTTGAGGATCAACCGGATATCTTTACGGGTGCGGTGGGTCAATTTTCAATTGATGTGAGTGCTTCTCCGACTCAAGTATCAGTTGGTGATCCAATTACGCTGACTATAACAATCCACGATGAAACGGATGGGGCCAGTCGTTTGGAAGATCTACAGCCGCCGCCGCTGGATCGGATTCCCACGCTGGAAAACGATTTCCGCATACCGTCCGATCCTCTTGCTGGAATTGTGGAGGGAAAATCAAAAAGATTCACGCAGACAATACGTCCAGTACATGATCGAATAGAGGCCGTTCCCCCCATCCCCTTTGCATATTTTGATCCGGCTGAGAAGCTCTATCACACCGTTCATGCCGATCCAATTCCTTTGCAGGTCAAGGCTGCATCACAAATGTCATTATCTGATGTTGTAGATGCCAATGGATCACTCACAGATAGGCAACAAACCGAGCTGACAGAAGTTGAAGGCGGCTTGCTGGCTAACTTCACCGAAATTGAAGAATTGCTGGCCCAGCACCGACAGCGCATGCCCCGGTTACTCATCGTTTGCCTACTCGTAATACCTCCGTTCCTCTACATAGGATTACTTGCAGTCCAATTGCGAATGAAAAAGAGGCACGGCGATCCGAGCTATCAGCGTTATCGCGATGCATTTCGGACTGCAAAAAAGCAATTAAACCAGGCCCAGTCAGAGAATACACAGTGCCAGGCTGAGGTCATCGGAACAGTTATGCGAACATATATTGCCGATCGATGCCGTCTGATCTCCAGTTCGATAACGACCGAAGAAGCAATTCTGCAACTCAGGGAGAATCATGTTTCCTCAGATCTGATTAAGAATGTTGAACAATTACTCTTGGATTGTGAGCAACTCACGTTTGCCGGTCATGCTTCCGAAGGATCCGAAACTCAAATCCCGCAGGCAATGTCATGTCTGAAGAAACTGGAACGGGAGATCTGAGTATGAATCTACGCGTGCGCTGCTTCATCCTGATCGGATTATTAGCAACAGTTCTTCTGTTGGGGGGGAGTGATGATTCTCACAAGAACGCATTGACCACGCAGCAGAAGATTCAACTCCTGCTCGAAGCTCAGGATGCGTATGATCAGGGGATCAAGCAGCGGCGTGATACTGATGCTGCCGATCGTCAGTTTCGTATCTCAGCAGAGCGCTTCAACCAATTAATAGATGTGGGTTTGAACAATGGCATGATCCATTACAATCTGGCAAATGCGTATCTCCAACTGGGTGATCTCGGTCTAGCAATTTATCATTACCGATTGGCCGAACTGTATTTTCCAGGCAATTCCCGCTTGCAACGCAATCTTGCCTACGCGCGATCACTTCGTCAGGATCATTTTTCGACCAGCAGTAATCAAGCACTCACCCAAACGATCCTGGCATGGCATTACAGAATTCCATTTCTGAAACGCGCATACATATTCCTCTGTGTGTATCTCCTCTTCTGGGTGCTGTTGGTGCTGTATCGTGTTCGCAGGAGCATATTGAAGCGCAACCTGATCATTGCCTGTGGTGTACTGGCTCTCCTTGTCGGACTATCCCTTTCCTGGAATATACTCTTTCCACCTCCGATTGAAGGCGTTTTGTTGGATGATCAGATGACCGTGCGTAAAGGAGGGGGGGAAGGATTCGCGCCACAATTCGAACAGCCCTTACATGAAGGTGTGGAATTTTTTGTTCTCGAAGAGCATTCGCAATGGTTGAGAATTGCTCTTCCTAACGAACAAACCGGTTGGATTCCAGCGCGGTCAGTTGTGCTTCTCCACTGACGCTGATCTTCGTTGACGATTGTCTGATAAAACTTAACTTTTTTTGCATTTCAAACAACCGGATGTTATCAGACAGAGTTGCATAATTTATCAGCGCCTGTTGGCAGAAACCCGGATTCTATCTGCCAATGTTCCCAATTCATTGAACCGATGTAATACGTATTCTGTGGCGTTGTACGTTACAGAACGTTATGTCATCGTTCGATAGTCCGGTATTCAAATCGAGGCTGGTAATATGGATCCTCAGTTTGCCAATCCTCTGATCCACGCAACACAAAAAGCGTTCGAGAGTCTGGTACAGCTTGAAATCGCATTTGACGAACCAATCGTCGTCGCAAGCATGCCGGAAGAATTCGACGTTTCAGGTATAATTGGTTTGTCGGGAGGTATTATTGGTCTGTTCGCAATAAGTTTCCCCACTGAAACTGCGGAAAAAATAGTCAGCACGTTTGCCGGTTCCACCATAGGCATCAGTGACCGGGAAGATTTCGTCGATGCGGTCGGAGAACTGGCAAACATTATCATGAGGAGCGGAATATCAAAGTTTGGGTGTGGGGATATCACCATCAGTAGTCCATCGGTTGTGTTGGGTAATCATCATTGTATCCAGACCCCAAGTGACAACACGATCATCATGGTTCCCTGCCATACATCTGCCGGCGATTTTTCAATCGAACTCTCAATTCGTAGTGTCAATTCGCCATCCGCATCTGCTTGTCTCACACCAGTGGCCGCTGCTGCTGAACGATAATGCACGCATAAGGAGGAAATATAATTGTGAAAGTGCTTATCGTTGATGATTCTAAGACCATGCGATCGATACACCGCAGTGTTATTGGAAAGATCGGCAGTGCAGATATCGAGGAAGCCTGTGATGGTCAGGATGCATTGAGTAAAGCGTCCGCTTTTCAACCGGATCTTATTCTACTCGATCGAAACATGCCGAATATGGATGGTTATACATTTCTCAAGATATACAGAAGCAAGGGTAATTCAACGCCAATAATTATGATCACGTCCGAAGCATGTAAAACCAGTATTGTTGAAGCCATCAAAGCCGGGGTGAATGATTATGTGGTTAAACCATTTTCTCCGGAGAAGTTGAGTGAACGAATCAAGAGGATACTTGAAAAACAAGAGGCAGCCTGATGCGCATTAATTGATCATGAGTAATCTCATCAGGCAAAGTCATATTGGTCCGGAGTTGGAATGAGCCAGGGATCCGATACATCCGCAATCCGCATCGTGCTGTTGGATAACGGCAAGGAAGCCCGCGTTTCCATCCCCGGTGAATTTAACCCCAAGATGCTGGATGCTGATTTACTGGTAACTCTGGCCAAGAGCCGCGGTGTCGCCGTCGACTACGAGGTTCATAAGCGGCTTGAGGAAATCGTTCAGCAGTTTAAAAAAGATCAGGTTGATACGAACGAATCATTCTCGGAGTGGAAACAACCCCAACGCGGTCTCCCGGGACGCATCGAGTGGGCTCCGGATATGAATCCAACTTCGACTCCCGCTAAAAAATCAGATGACGAGGAAAGTGCAGATTATTACAACCTGATCGATTACATCTGCGTAACCAAAGGCGACGTCATCGGAACCTGGCACGAACCTACTGATGGTGTCGACGGGGCAGATGTTACGGGCCAGGTTATTGCAGCCAAGGCAGGGAAGAGGTGCCCCTACAACTGTGATAATACTTTGGAAATTGATAGCGATGGTACAATACGCGCTCGCGCAGACGGCGTATTACAGATTGATAACGGAACGATCAAGGTGTCTCGCCTGCTTGAAGTCAATGGTTATGTGGACTTCTCGACGGGGAATATTGACTTTGACGGAACAATTATGGTTCGTCGTGGTGTACGTGATCGATTCTATGTCAAAGCGACGGAAAATATCATTATCGAAGGTCTGATCGAAGCTGCATCACTGGAATGTGACGGCGATCTGCTCTGCCGTCGGGGCATGGTGGCAAAGAACCGCGGCCAGATTATGATTCGGGGTAACGCGCAGTTCGGATTCCTAGAAAATGTTCGTGGCGCAGTCGCTGGTAATTTGACGGTGCAACGCGAGATTTTGAATTGCGATTTGGCAGTAGGGAAAGAACTTATTGCCAATGCTGCTGCTGTAATCGGTGGAACTCTCGTGGTTACAGCAGGCATGCATGTTCGAAATCTGGGAACTTCTGGAGAAACACCCACCACCATTGTCTTGGGTACCGTTCCATTTCTCAGTTCTCATCTCAAGGAGCACAAGCAGATATGTGAATCACTCGCAAAACAAATTGCTGCGAAGAACGAATACCTACAGATATTGAAACAGGCTGAACAGCAACTTAATGCGATCGACAAAAAACAGATCACGGAATCAGAGTGCCAGATCAGGCAACTTGAAGAGGAATTGAAAACGCACGAAAGTAAGCGCGATGCCATTATTGAGGAAATGAAGTTGCGTAGTAACGTTGACATCCATGTTGAACAATTCTTACATCCCCGCGTAACTCTCAAGTACAATGGACGCACGATGACTTTCATGAATACACTCCGGGGCTCGGTTCACATTTGCTGTGACAGCAACGGCAATTTGTGCTACCGGCTCGGGGAAGGACGCTTGAGACCGATTGACGAAGTAACCACGTTGCAGGGAGAGGCGGCATAGTCAACTCCCTTTGATCGTGTTTACTCATATCTGCTGATTTCAAACTTGATAATCAGCAGACAACAAAGAAATAGAGCAGGGGGAAAGAGAATGTATCCATGATTCGATACCACACTGCCTCCCAAGGGAGAAATATCAAGAAACTTCGTCATCCAAGGTCGCTGAAGTTGCATCTGAAAGTATGGCGGGCACGATTTTCAATACCGGTTCTGCTTTCCCAATGCGACGAACATAAAATTATTGCATGCACCAGCGCGATCAGCGGTGGATTTGCCATCCTGACAATTTCACTCGCTGCCTGGTGGAGTGGTCTTCCGATGTTGTTTCCTTCTTTGGGACCAAGTGCATTCCTGCAATTTACCCGGCCCTTTGATCAGGCAAGTGCCCCCCGGTCGATTATTTTCGGCCACGCCATAGCCATTGCATACGGCTGGCTGGCATGGGCACTGGTCAGTTTTTTCATCGGTGAACCGGTGTCGATCCGCAATCCAGGCATAGCGCTCTGCATCAGCGCGAATCTGGGGCTGATGATGATGTGCCTGGGTCTGATTCATCACAAATGTCCCCACGCACCGGCATGCGCGACTGCATTAATCGTTGCCACCGGCGCGGTCACTGGGTGGGTTGATGTTCTTGTCATGCTTGGAGCCGTGATCATTTTGGCATATCAGGCTGTTGTGATTCACAGGATTGCCGGTGTACCCGCACCTCTTTGGAGCTTCGATGAACATCGCGTCAACCAGGGTGTTAAACACTCCTTGGCTGCGTAGGTAGCGAAGGCAGTAAGCAGGCTATACCGATTTGCCAAATCCCAACGCTGTGTGATAGATCGCTTTATCGAAGAAAAGAACGATACGGCGATTGAGTTCCAGAACACGATACACATCAATCGGTTTTTCCCAGACACCCTGACGTCGAGCATGAGTCCACACATGCTTCCTCAGCAGTGTCAATGCACTAAGAACTTCATCGAGCGAGAATCCACTGTCCCGGCGATCTTTTCCGAGAGCCTGATAAAACGTCTGCATTTCCTCGTCACCACCTGAGACCTGGAGCCAGGTTTCAAATTTCGAAAGTGCAGTAAATGCTGCATCAAAAAGCTTTTGAGGATTCGCCAGGGCATAGTTGGGGGTCGTATCCCCCGCTTGAACATCTTTTACCCAGGAATAAGCGATATCAGTAGCGGCGTCACGTACCAGCGTCAAAAGAATATCTGAAAGCAATTCGCTGCGCTGCTCTTCCTGCAAGCGCTGATATGAATCCTGTATAGCCCATTCATCTCGATGCACTTTCGCGCAGATACGCAACGCCTTTTCATTGGAGCTGAATGCAAGTGGGGGAAGCTGGTCAAGCGGGAAGTATTCAACTTTCTCCGCATCATCGCCGGCTTTTTCCGTGCCTGATATTTTCTCCAGTTCAAAGGTGACGATGAGCAAATCGCCATAGAAGTCACTGCTGAAAGAATTAGCATCAAGCAGGCGAATAATCTCGGCTTCGACGCCTGTTTCTTCGCGCAGTTCCCGCATTGCTGCCTGCGCGATGGTCTCTCCCACTTCAGCAAATCCGATGGGCAGACACCACATGCCCCGATGAGGTTCGTTTTTCCGTTTGACCAGTAAAACTTCACGTTTGGAATTGAGAACGACGTTTGCCGCCACCGGAAGAGGATTCTCGTAGTGAACCATACCGCACGAGGGGCAGACCTCTCGTGCCCTGTCATCAACATGACGAGTTTCCACTGACGCGCCGCAATGTGAGCAATACTGTATGGTCAAGGTCGGCGCGGCCTCCAACAATGAAACGCACAGTCATTCTTCTCTATCGTGATCCGTTCCTGTTTCCGTATCAAGTCGCGCACATATTTCTCCAATGCATTAGGAAGAGCATCACCGGGTGAAGCGCCCGGAACAAGCAGCGGCAATTTGAATGAAAGATATGCAATCAACCGATCAATGTTCTGAGCTTCAAAGCGCAGTGCATTTTCATATTTAATCTTGTTTATTTTCCCGAACCACGGATTCAAAATATCATTACCATTCTCTGCTGAGAATTGCTGAACCAGTGAGAGAATCCCCGACGCCTCACGCTCAAATCCACCGGCCGGGAGATCGCCCACAATACTTTGTTCACTGTGTGTGATAGTGAAGAATAAACCATCCGGCATCAGTAACCGCGCAATTTCGGGAAGAACCTGTGGGAAAAAGTAGAGCGAGTAGGAACAGATCACCAGGTCGAATTGTTCATCCTGCCATGGTAACTCAGTGTCAATATGCATGATCTCAAAGCTGCCTCGGCGATTGGCGGAATGGATCCGATCCAGGTAAGGCTTTTCGTTCGATGACCACTCATCCACACCGATAAATTGTGCATCGGGTGCTACACGCTCCGCAAGTACTTCTGCCAGGAAACCAAAACCGCACCCCAAATCAAGAACATGACGCACCGATGATAAATCCAGATTTGCCAATGCCACCTGACGTACATCATCTCTATTGGAGGAATGCTTTCGGATGATCTCCGAGATCGCTTTGTGCGATGTTGGAGATTCAAACGGCCAGAGTGATGACGCTGACATACTCCCCATTATTGTGGGGCCAACCACGACTCGCAATAGAGAATTGCGAGTTGTTCAATGCCAACTCAATACATTGACCCCGGATAATCAGCTTTTGACGGAGATGTAATCACATTATCCGGGTATGGATAGAGGCATATCGAGAGCCGGCCAAAGCCAACCGAAGATCCCGGCGGTGAGAAGACCGTAGACAACGCCATCAATCAAGTCGAGCAGGAGACTCTTGAATGTTCGCCCGAGAAAGATGGCCTGGGGGATGATTCCCAGGCAGTGAGCCATAATTGCCACGGTACCGGTGAGTCTGAACACATCCATGTAATCCGCGCCGGGATTGTACGCAACCGTTCCGACGTAGCCGACAAAAATACCCACGATGAGATAGAAGATGAATACGAGCAGGAGGTTCCGTCCGAAGTTCGGTACTTTGGCACAAATATGGATCGTACCGTGCGGACCGGCTTCCCATTGTTTCCTGAATTCCGGATCCTTCAACTTACTCATATCAGAGCAACCAGGAAAACAGTAAAACGCAGGTGGCAGTTTCAACGCGCGCAACGTGTCGAGGAATCCCGCTTCATCAGGTAGTTCTTTAAAATCTGCCTTATGAAACGGAAGTACCATCCAGGTGATAAAGCTTGCAATGAACACGACAATTGCAGAGAGCAGTATCGGCAGCCACAGATCCAGTAACTCACTCATAGCAGAATCCTTATCTTGAACCACCCACGTAAACAGATGATTGAATCAGACGAGTAATCCTGATAACAAATAAGCGAACAACAACAACAACTCAATTCTCTCCGCGGACCAGGTCCACCTCTTCCCTCACCATCACTGGGTAGCGATGGTCATTGTCCAACTCGTCATATTGCGCTCAATCGATTGAAATTTGGTGGACTTAATTCAACTCCACGGAAAGTCGACATCATCACAGCATTCAGCGATCTGTTTGTCTTGAATATCGTATTCCGTGAAATCTCAAACACTTACCACAGGGCCACCAGGTTGCGCCATTTTTCTGCCTGATTTACTCATATCCCACATCAGGGATTTCCTGCTGGGTCAATAGTCTATGAATATCCTGATTTCAGGAATAAATGGTGTTGTACACCATGTTGTTATTGCATGGGTAATTGTACGTGGGGGGGTGTCGCATGAGGGTTATTCGGAGAGGACTACACAATGATTATTATAAAGATCACGCATTCTGCAGTGTTGTGCTGTGTAATGGGTATGGGAGTACCAGTTCAGGGGGATGAGACGGCGAAGTTTTATAGCTTCGGTCCAACCGGCGGCGGAGCGCAGATAGTAACGCGGGCAACTGCGGTCAGCGAAGACGGCTCCACTGTTGTGGGTACGGTATTCACCCTTGCAGGTGGAACCAGCATAGCATTTCGCTGGACAGAGGCAGGGGGTATGGTCTACATCCCCGGCCTGGACCAGGCGAAGGATGTCAACGCCGATGGAAGTGTCATCGTTGGTTACACCAGATTATCTGCCGAGGCGCTTATCGCGTATCGCTGGACAGAGACTGAAGGACTTATTCCGTTGGCTGATCTTCCCGGAGGATTGGAATCGAACATTGCTTCGGCGGTCAGTTCGGACGGAACAATCATCGTCGGGGATGGCGTGTCAGATTCAGGAACAGAAGCGTTTCGCATGATTGGTAACGGTGACCCGGAACCGCTGGGGGATTTACCCGGCGGCGACTTTGGAAGTTTTGCTACTGGCATCAGCGGCGATGGATCAACAATTGTCGGACAAAGCATTTCCTCGGGTTCCTTTACGAGAACTGCCTACCAATGGACAGAGGGAAGCGGGATGGTTGAGCTGCCATTGCTCCCCGGCCACACGCAGAGCTTTGCCGCCGATGCCAACTTTGACGGGTCAGTGATTGTCGGATCCAGTGGCATCGTGGAGGCAGTTATGTGGACCGACGAGACTGTGCAGCCGCTGGGAACACTTCCCAACGCTGTTGCGATGGATGCACAGGGTGTCAGCGATGATGGAAGCGTGGTTGTCGGCATTGCAGTCGGCGAAGAAGCTTTCATCTGGTCTGCAGATGAAGGCATGCGTGCATTGAAACAGGTGTTGTTGGACGGTGGCGCCGATATCGACGATTGGCATCTTTCCTTTGCGATGGATATTTCCGGAGATGGGAGCACAATCGTCGGCCAGGCGCTTTCGCCCGCTGGCGATGTCATGGGATTTACCGCTCGACTCCCCGGCGTTCCCTGTCCTGCCGATTTGACTAGCGATGATCAGGTTAATATCGATGATATTTTCGCCGTATTGGGTTTATGGGGTGATTGTGAAGATCCCTGTCCGCCGTACTGTGTCGGTGATCTTACGGAAGATTGCACGGTTAACATTGACGACATATTCGCCATCCTCGGCCAATGGGGTCCGTGTGAGTAATCACATCATATTCATACACAGTGCCCCCGGTGTATTCACCGGGGGCTAAATATCTGCAACGATATATTTAGCCCGGGGTGAATACACCCCGGGCAGCGTGAGCTAGTGTAGGGTGGGACAAGCGCAGCGCTTCCCACCATAACAAATCCCCGGGCGACGAAACGGTGGGTATCGCTACTTGGTCGCTCGACCCGCCCTACAAATGCTCAAGGTGGCACGGCTCTCCGAGCCGTGTTTTCTCAACCACCGCTCAGAGGGCGGTACCACCGAGCGAGCCGGCTCACCTTACTCAAGTTTCACTCCATTGTGGTAGGATGGTGCTGATGGCACCATCAACAGATCAAATACACAAAGCGGCGAAGCAGCAGTTGGAATCTGAACTGCTGCTGGGTGTGGATTTTGTGCCACGACTTAATCCATCAGAAATTGAAACAGAAGCGGACGAGCCGACCATGAGTACCGTCAAGGACACGCAGCAATCGGAAAGTGGTGAGGTCTACGTCAAGGAGCGGAAACTGGAGGAGCTTCAGCGCGAGCATGATGCCAACTGTCCACACTGCACAGTAGCAACCGCACATACCCAGACGGTGTTCGGCGAGGGTCATCCCGATGCGGATCTAATGTTCATTGGGGAGGCACCCGGGGCGGAAGAGGACCGCACTGGTCGGCCGTTTGTGGGCAGGGCAGGTCAGAAGCTCGAAGATATTCTCAAAGCGATGAAAATGTCACGCGAAGAGGTGTACATCGCCAACGTACTCAAGAGTCGGCCACCTGACAATCGCACACCCTTACAGCACGAAATTGACGGTTGCTCACCTTATTTGGCGGAACAGATCCGGATTATTCAACCCAAGGTGATCGTCACGCTGGGAGGACCAGCCTCAAAACGCATCCTCGATACGAACATCGGCATCACACGCTTGCGGGGACAATGGCAGGAATACATCGATGAAGATCTGACGCATTCTTTGCAGATACCCGTCATGCCGACCTTCCACCCCGCCTATCTTCTCCGGAATTACACCCGACAGACCAGAGAGCAGATGTGGTCGGACATGCAACTGGTGCTTGAGGAATTGGGGCGGGGTTGAAAATAGGTAAGTTCGGGGAATATTTGTTCATTCTCAAAAATTATGTGAGGAAATGTATCGCATTTGCAACCCTCGCTTGACGAGATGCGAATACAACAAGGCTACCGTTCGTAGCTGAGAAAGACTCATTTCGCCCCCCCCCACAAGGAGCCCGATCCTGCTGATTTCAGCGTCGGGCTCTTTTATTGCGCGCTGACCGTTTCTCGAAAAGATCATAAGATTCTATCAGGAAACGGGTTGCCGTTCGATGATCAGCGTAACCGGGCCTTCGTTGACCAGATTGATTTGCATCATCGTGCCGAACTTCCCCGTTTTGACCGGGAGTTGGTGGATCTCCGCAAGCTGTTGACCAACGAACTCATACAATTTTTCGCCCAGCTTAGGTTCTGCAGCATCTATGAAACTCGGGCGATTCCCCTTTCGACAGTCGCCGACAAGTGTGAATTGGCTGATGAGCAGAATCTCACCATCGATGTCCTGCACTGATCTGTTCATCTTTCCTTCATCATCACGAAAGATACGTAGGCGGGCAATCTTTCCCGCTATCCACTCAGCTTCCTGCTCACTGTCCTGTTGCTGTACCCCCAGCAGAACACACAACCCGGGACCGATAGCGGCGTGGTAATCATCATCGTCGATCGTTACAGATGCCCCGCTGACACGTTGAACGACTGCAATCATGAGATTCAATCAGCTATGCAAGAGAAGAGACTAAGATGATTCATAATTCCTACTCGGTATCCAGCATCACCATGGCAGCGCTCGTGACCATCACGGCTCCTCTTTCATCATACGCCTGTCGATAATCGAGCAACTCTACTTGCTGCGGCTTGGCGATCTGAAGTGCTGCGGTCATGTTGCCGATGCTGCACCACCGCGTTGGGTTCTTATTCCACTTGAATGCAGAGAGAAACTCTTCCGGGTCGCCGGCTACAAACTTGCCCATCATTTCCCGGTCGTGTCGTTCAACATCGAACCGACGTTGATCGTCGACCGGTCTTGGTTCACCGAACTGCGGACCAACGTGACTGAGATCGCTGGATGCAACCACGAATGTATTGCCTCCGAGTTCATCCAGAGTTTCATTCATTGCTTCGACAAATTGGTCAAGTGTTGTTCGCTGGTCATCTTCCTCAATCATGGGAATAAGCGGATCGGGGATAATGACTGAGATCAGCGGAACGTTTCCCCAACAGTACTGTAGCCAGGGAATTTGCAGCTCAATGGAGTGTTCCGCCAGATGATCCAGTTGATCGATAACCACCGGATCTCCCAGCTTTTCGACAAGCTTTTCCACAACCTGATCATCAGCAGGACAACGACCGAGTGGTGTTTCAAAACCAAACTCGGTAAGCACCACGCCGTCGCCGATACCCGTGTGATTCGATCCGAGCACGAGGATGCGATCGGGTGGGGGAGTATCACGAAGTGCGTAGTACGCTGCTGCATAGTTTGGCCAGCCCCGTTCGTAATCCAGATGTGGCGCGATGATGCCCGTCACGGTTCCCTCGAGTTCCGGATCCTCAGTCTGGTCGAAATACTCCTGAAGTTTCGCTCGACACTCTGCTTCGTCCTTCCCCAGTGAGATGGATGCCCGGGGTGGGAATGAGCCTGCCTGCTCCAGTTTCTCTTTTGCCTGAGCTTCCAGTAGCTTGAATGTCGGTCCCCAGAGCAATCCCACTTTGTCCAATCCTTCTGCTAATTGTTGGAGTGGCTCGACGGGGCCTTTGGTTAGCGAGGCAATTTCCTCAAGTGTTTGTTGACCTCGAAACAACTGCACCACCTGCATGGCAGGCATTGGGATAACCATTGTTTGTCCGGTGAGCATGGCAGGGTCGCGCAACGCGATCATGGGCTTTCCGTCTTTACCCTGTACGCCGATGGGTTGAATGGGTCGCAGGTGCGGTCGTTGAATATGCTCGGGGAGGGATTCGGTACTCATGTCGTTTTCTTGATAATGAAGGTTGTGATTAATCGGAATTGTGACGGTGACTGAAAAGTCCCGGAGGATACAACGGGATCCCGCTATCCGACAGGGCGAGAATCAGTTCGATTTTCGATTTAAGCTCTGATCGAAAGGAAAGAGCATTATTATCAGGCTCTTTAGGGGATCTCCGTAAAGGAGTCGCCAATCGTTTTTTCGAGCAGGAAACGACACATATTCTCCTCTTTCACCATACCTGGCAGGAGCAGGAGGTCCGCAAAAGCTCCGATGAGCAGCAGTCCCCCCGTACAGATCCAGATGGTGCCGCTTATCCATCGACCGAGGTAGTAGCGGTGCAATCCCAGGATACCCCCGAGGCTGAGAATCCAGAGGAGATAAGCGGTTGTGAGAGTCTTCACGGCAATAGGTTGGGATTTGATACGTTTAGATTTCTGCCCCAAATATGTCGCCAAGAGGAGATGAATCGGTAGAATGCCGAGTTTCCCATTGGATACACCCTGACCCAGGCTCCCCCGTGACCTCATGCGGATGAGAACCCGTCTGATCGGGTTTGTGGAACGGTAAAAGCCTGAATAACCCTGAACCTGGCGGGAGATACCATGTTGAAAAAGAATTATCACGCAATTCCAGTTTTATTTACCTTGATTACATCACTCGTGCTTGGTGGATGCGATTCACAATCTCAGGACGCTGAGGCGAAATCAAATGTTGCCCAGGTTTCACAGCAAACAGAAACCGCCCCGAAAGCATCGGCAATCTCTGATACGGCTGAAGATGTCCAGAAAACAGCCGACACGGTGAAAGAGCAGGTAACTGACGCGGCAACTCAGGTCAAAGAAAAAGTGGAGGAAGTTAAACCGCAAGGGTTGGCGGAAGCGACGAAATCTGCCGTTACCACTACCGCAAGTAATCTCAAACCCGAGAAGCCCGATCATCCGGAACAACTCGCTCCTCGGAAAACGGATGTGAATAAACGCAGCCTTACGGCAAATCCGGACATTGGTAATACCAGCAAACGTTTCGATAAGGGGGAAGATGAACCCCAGGCAACCCCTTCGGGAGATTCATCACCGGAAGAGAAACCCAAGCCGGTAGAGGCATTTGTCACACTTTCTCCCACTCAGCTGGATGTAGGAGAAATAGCGACTGGAGATACTGGTGTAGGTACAGTCACACTTACCAATGGAGGTGATCAGCCGGTCACTCTCAACAAGCCGCGCGTCAGTTGTGGTTGCACGAGCACGGGTGTGAAAAAGGGTAGTGTGCTTGATCCGGGAGAATCGCTGGATGTGGAGATTCGTCTCCGCGCAGGCAATACTTCAACCAAGCTTACCAAGACGGTGACATTCCTCTTCCTGGAAGATTCACACCCACCGATTCGTATGCCGTTGTTGGGGAAAGCGGTGAGCTATGTTGCCATCAGCCCTCGCGTGGTTCATTCAGACAGAGAACCCCAGGCTAAATTTACACTTAAATCAACCGATGGAGAACCATTCCGGATCACCAGCATGACGCCCGGCATCATCGAGGAATTCCCCGATGAGAGTAAGCTTGAGCATGAAGTGGTCTTTGATTGGGAAACGTGGCAGACATTAGGTAAGGCCCGCAAGGTTCAGTTCTTCACGGATCACCCACGTTGTGCCCGTGTGTTCGGTTCGATTACCTATCCCCGCGAACCTCGACGTCCGAAGGATTCGGATGAGAAACCGACCGGTGAGGTCGCCTCGAACCTGCGCATCCCTGAAACCAAGCCCAAGTCGACAAAGCCCGCTCCTCCCCCGGCAAATCAATGGGAGCAGTTGATCGAGAATGGACAGGGGGCCAAGGTGCTGGAGAAGGTGCAGGGTGGATTGAATGTCGATACGCGAGAGCGCACGGGCGCAACTCTATTAGGACTGGCAGCAAAGCACGGTGATATCGAGCTCATGCGTTCCCTGATTGAACTTGGGGCTGATATTGAAGCGCCTGATCGTGCTGGACTGACTCCACTCATGGCGGCAGCACAGTGCAAGAACATCGATGCGGTTCGATTGCTGCTGGAGACGGGTGCGAGCCTTGAAGCAAAAGATGCCATCGGAGGAACAGCGCTGACCTGGGCCGCTACTCGTGGTAATGCAGAGACCGTATCTGAACTGATCGACAACGGCGCACAGGTCAATGTCGTCGGTGGTTTGACCGGGTTGACCCCTCTGATCTGGGCTGCCGGTTTCGGAGAGGATCCCAAGGCGATTGGAATCCTGATCGAAGCAGGAGCTGATATCAGCGCTGCAGATCTCTATCAGGGAGCGACCGTACTCCATCATGCATCGCGCACCGGATCCGAGGCGGCGCTTCGTGAACTCCTCAAGTACAATCCCGATCTGGAAGCCAGGGATCGTAATGGGCAAACCGCTCTGCTTTCTGCGATTGAATTCCGCAAAGGAACACTTGCCAAAATCAAGATGCTCGTGGAAGCGGGTGCTGATATTCATGCTAAGGACAATCGCGATTTGGGTATACTGGATTTTGCCCGCCGACGAACCGCAGCCGATGCTCCGGAAATCATCGACTATCTGAACGAGCTCCTAGGTGCTGTTGAAGATGAAGTAGCCGAGGAATAATCTGGTAATTCACTCTCACCACCGAAAATCTAACAAATCCGAATGTTCGGGATCAGAAAAAAGATCCCGAACATTTTTAATTGTGGATCAGTCATGAGGCGTCGGCATGATCCGCTATGATGTCAAGCTCTTCGCTATTGATATTCATCAGAGGATAGAAAGCCATGACCACTGCTGTTGAAACTCAAACATCGACCGCTTATCAGGAACTGATTACACACGCCAAGGAAGTGCATCTGCTTGCCGGGACAACTTCGATCCTCGGTTGGGATCAGGAAGTCTTCATGCCTCAGGGTGGGGTTGATTATCGCGCAGAACAGATGGCACAACTGGCGCGCATCCAGCATGAAAAGACTGTTGATCCCCGAGTCAATGATCTATTGCAGGAATGCGAAGGTGACTCGAAGCTAACAGGTGATCCTCTGTCCCCCTCAGCTGTAAATACCCGTGAGCTGCGCCGTGATTACGATCGTAAAACCAGGCTCCCTGCATCGCTGGTCGAGGAAGAAGCGAAACTGGCTAGTTTGGCGCAGCACACTTGGGCAGATGCGCGCAAGGAGAAGGACTTCCCCAGGTTTGCACCATTGCTGGAGCAGATCGTCGATCTTCTCAGGCGAAAGGCTGAATGTTACGGTTGGGCGGAAGATGGTGAAGCCTGGGATGCGCTGGCGGAAGACTATGAACCGGGCTGCACAGCCGAAGATGTGGATCGTGTCTTTACCCCGCTATGCGAACGCTTGCGCACACTCCTGGAAGAAATCGCCGGCGCCAGTCAAGCTCCCAGCAACGCATTCAACGAAACAAAACTTCCCATCGATCAGCAGAGTAAGTTCATGAGCTTTGTCAGCGAAGCGATCGGATTCGACTACTCCCGTGGGCGACTTGATGTGTCTACCCACCCCTTTACCAGTGGCAGTCACTGTAACGACGTGCGCATCACAACGCGCTTCAGTGAGAGTAATGTTAATGATGCTCTGGGATCAACCATGCACGAAGTCGGGCACGGCATGTATGAACAGGGTTTGCTGACTGAACATATTGGTTCGCCTATGGGTGAATCCGTCAGCCTGGGTATTCACGAGAGCCAGTCACGCATGTGGGAGAATCAGGTCGGCCGATCACGCGAGTTCTGGACGTGGTGCGCTCCGAAACTGAAGAGTTACTTTGGTAACGCATGTGATTCGCTTACCATTGATGATATCTACGGTGGCGCAAATATCGTCAAACCGGATTTCATTCGTGTCGAGGCGGATGAAGCAACCTACAACATGCACATCGTTGTGCGATTCCAGATCGAGCGCGCCATCCTGCGAGGAGATCTTGAAGTTAAAGATATTCCCGATGTATGGAATGCCAAATACAAGGAATATCTCGGAATTGACGTCCCCAATGATGCCAAGGGATGTTTGCAGGATATTCACTGGTCCATGGCTGCAATGGGTTACTTCCCGACTTACACGCTGGGGAATCTCTATTGTGCCCAGTTCTTTGAAAAGGCGCTGGAGGACATGCCCGATCTGCATGAGCAGTTTGCCCGTGGCGAATTTGATTCACTCAAGAAATGGCTGAATGTTAATATCCACCAGCACGGACGCCGCTACCGCGCTGCGGATCTATGTCAGCACGTCACCGGGAAACCGCTGACCGCCGATCCTCTCATGCGCCACCTGGAAGGGAAACTCAAACCACTGTATGGAATTTAGCGCATTGTCGATTCCAGCACTGGACTAGATGTGTAATCAATTACGCCACTGAGACCGTCAGGTAACACGGCATTCGTGTAGATTTGCTCCAGCATCTGCCCCAGTTTATCCACTGTTGGGTAAACATACGCCGGCAGATTTGCACACAACAGTCCACACATCCCTACCCCCGGTGCGTGAAATTGGGGTTCGGAGATGGATCTCAATGTAATCTCACTTTTCCAGAGCTGTTGATCAATACCTGTGGCGAGTTGATCAAGGTGCATGTTGACGTTGTTACGTTCATCCTGAGTCTGCGCGCAATACCACAACACGGTCATGCATCCACAATTGGCGGCAATGGAAAACAGATCCAGTGATGTATGCCCCGTGTCATTTTTCGCCGTGAGGTGGAAGGGATCGATCAACAGGAAAACGCCGCTTAGCTCAACAACATCTGTCTGATTCAATTTTCCCATGATTGTTTGAATCCCATCACCGATGTGAGTCTGCACATTCTTCGGATCAGAAAGCAGTTGTTCAGCAGTATCAGTAATGGAAATGATACTGTTGCCATCTATATCACAGAAGCAATATTGACTTGCAGGGTTGTCTGCGAGTGCAGCGAATGCAAGATATGCCGAGCCGGGATAGACCGGTGATTTTCCCGAATCCAAAGCAATGTCGTTCAAACATTGGGTGTAGATTGAATCACGCAGAATGGGGTGTTCACTTGCATGCTGCATGAAATGAAACACGCCGAAATTGCGGGCATCGTTGGGACTGAGAGGATATAGAGCGGATCCCGCGTGAGACTCCCAATAATGATCGGGATGAATTACGTGGAGCAGTTCGGTGATGGGGAGATGCTTCCAGATGTCGCCGATGTTCCCGAAGTGCTGGTTTGCCATGTGGATATGGTAACGGATGAGCGCTTGAGATGATCAGTCAGGACGAGCCTTCATCCCACACCACGTGCCGGCAAGAGGTGCTGGTGAACTGCACCCGGTAACGTGCGGCAGGGTGATGGGGGTGCCGTCAGCACACAGGGTGCCCAGTATCGCAATGCACACCGCTTCCCGCGCTTCGATAGGGATTCCCAATGCATCACTCAATACGACCGGCTGCCCCGCCAACTCACCGATGGCAGCGACCAGTGCTTGATTGTGCGCTCCTCCCCCGGCACACACTATCTCATCCACCGCATGCTCCCGGAGAACACGAGCGATCGTTCGGGCAATTGCTTGCACTGCTGATGCAACAAGATCAGCTGGCTCTGATGATTGAATAAATTTGTTCAACGATTCAATGATCTCGTCGCCAGTCCCCAGTGATTTTCGTGCGTGTGCCTGTTTGAGTAGTGATTCCAATAGCGCATCAGCTATTTGCTCCTGCACTCTGCCGGACTGTGCTGACTGACCGAGATGATCATAAGGCTGGTGCAGCGCTTCCCGCGCGATGTGATCGAGCAGTTGATTGCAGGCACAGACATCGAAGCCGTGAATATCCGATAAGGATGTATGAAGATGTTCCTCTCGGCAAGGCAGAACAGTAATATTGCAGAATCCGCCGAGGTTGATGATTGCCCGGCTTCTGTTTGCATCTTTAAACAGTATCCAATCCGACAGGGGAGTGATCGGCGCACCCTGTCCACCAGCTGCCAGATCTGCCTGTCGCAGATCGCACACGACTGGACAGGAAAAACGCGCCGCAATCGGAGCGGGATTAATCAGCTGCCAGGAGAGTGGGGGATCATGCACAATTGTTTGGCCATGTACTGCGATTAGATCCGGTGTCAGGTTCTCGTCCAACAATTGCTCGATGACATCCGCATTTCTCTGCCCGAACTCCCAGGCTAGTTGTGCAAATTGACGCGCTGTCATCGGCTCCTGATTCCCTGCCTGACGCATCGTTTTAGTCAGGTTACCCATTGGTTGATGGGTGCAGTGTTCAAAATCACAGCTTAGATCTAATCCTGCACCTTCAATCCGAACTAGCGCACCATCCAGACCGTCCATGCTGGTTCCGGTCATCACGCCGACCACGTTGCGAATGCGTGCTGTCATCACCCAATGTTCGCCTGCATGAACCTGCCTGACAAGCCTATGAAGCAAGAATACGGTATGCTTTAGCCAATGGCATGAATTTGACGCAGCATATTCGCATAATTCCTCATACAGGTTTTTCCGATGATTAAACGCATTCTCATAACCGGCGGGGCGGGCTTCCTCGGGTCTCATCTCTGTGATCGACTTGTTGAACAGGGACAGGATGTGATTTGTGTGGACAATTTCTTCACCAGCCAGAAATCAAACATCGCGCATTTGCTGGATTGGCCGAACTTCGAGTTGATTCGGCACGACATCACGCACCCGTTGTTCCTGGAGGTTGATGAGATTTACAATCTCGCCTGCCCTGCTGCTCCCGGGCATTATCAATACAATCCCATCAAGACGACTAAAACATCGGTGATGGGTGCGATCAACGTGCTCGGTCTGGCCAAGCGCGTCAACGCCAAATTGTTCCATTCATCAACCAGCGAGGTCTACGGCGATCCAGATGTGCATCCCCAGCCGGAATCCTATCGTGGTAATGTCAATTGCATCGGACCCCGCGCCTGTTATGACGAAGGCAAGCGGGCTGCGGAAACTTTAATGTTCGACTACCGCAGGCAGAATCACGTCAACATTCGCGTCGTGAGGATATTCAATACATACGGACCTCGCATGCATCCTTTCGATGGTCGCGTCGTCAGCAATTTCATCCGCCAGGCACTCAGAGGCGACAACATCACAATCTACGGCGACGGCAAGCAGACGCGATCGTTCTGCTTCGTCGATGATCTCATCGATGGCTTCATCAAAATGATGGACGCCCCTGATGACTTCCCCGGTCCGGTCAATCTGGGTAATCCCGGTGAATTCTCGATTCTGGAATTGGCGGAATTGGTACTGGAATTGACCGGCTCATCCTCCAAAATTGTGCAGTCCAAGGAGTTGCCCGAGGATGATCCCCTGCAACGTCAGCCGGATATCACATTAGCCAGAGAAAAACTGGACTGGGAACCGAAGATTCCCCTGCGCGAGGGGCTGGCTGAGACAGTGAAATGGTTCCAGGGAGTAGATCTGTCGAGCTTCCGGGCTCCGACCCCCAATTATTGAGCCTGTCTATGAGTTGAGCAGGATCGCAGGCGGCACATCCTGCAGAATGTCCCAACAGAAGGTATCCTGATTGGTTGCGCTCTTGATATAGCATGGCCACGGAGATACCACCTTGAATCTGACTGAGTTACAGGCAAAGGAATTACATAACTGGGATGACATCAGCGCTGTGCTGGATGCGTTGGCGGATCAGCACAATCCTCCACAGATCACGGCTGAGCAATTGATGAAGTTCGATATTCCGGGAATTGCGTTTATCACCTTTGCCTATGACATCGACGGCGTAAGTATTGAAATTGCCAAATACGCACAATGTCTGGAACAATTGATTGGTGAGAAGAGCAAGCACACAACTATTCATTGTGTTGGTGGCAACTTTGCTGAAAAAGCAGATTTTGTGCTCGAACCGCGCTGGCAGCGTAAACAACTTCCTCATGCAGATGGGTGGGATAAATGGCAACAAGGTAAATGGTTCTCACGCTTGTTTTACGAAGACATGCCGGAGAATTCCGATACCTCAGCCGAAGTAGCGCGCGAGATTTGGCAACAAGCTGTCACCCTCACCCAGCACATGTGTGATTACATCCAGGAACACAACATCGGCCTGCTTATCCCGGTCAACGTCAATTCCAATCCCGGCAATCTTGCCTACGCCCTGGCGATCGTATTGACATCTGAAGTGCTGAGCGTGCCGGTGATCAACAACAACCACGATTTCTACTGGGAAGGGGGTACGCCCTTTTCCGAGCGCGCCGATGAGCATATTCCCGGGCCGCGTGATCACTTTTTCCATAACGAAAACAACCAGTCGTTTTTCCAATGTTTTGAACGGATTATTCCCTGGAACGGAAAGCACTGGATTCAAGTCAATATCAATCCAATGCAGACGCAGTGGATGACCAAAGATCATCAGTTCAAGCCGGACGATGTATTTGAAATCGGTACGCTGATTGAAGATGCATTCTTTGAGCCGTGTACCGGAGAGGAAAAGCGCATGCACCGCTGGCGCATGGCACACATTCTCTCGGATGGCTTTCCCATAGTCACCACTGTTTCCGTCGATGAACACTTGAAAAATCTCGGTTCATGGATGAACAACCAGCGCCCGATCATGTGCGGCATCGCGAGCGATTTGAAGGTGGACATTGCCTCCCCTGATTCGTTTTACGTCTTGCAGCCGACTCGGATCGTTGAGCGCAAGCGTATCGAGCGCGATTGGGAATTGCTTGATGCGGTGCTTCATCATCCCAGGTTCCGCGATATCTTTGAAGAATTTGCCCTGATGACATTAACCCTGCACATCACCGGCCCGGTACCGATTGAACACCAGGCCGACCTGGAAAAGGTACTGCACACGTACCGTGATGTGGTGAGCAACCTGCCGGAGGATATTGCCAGGCGGGTGTTCGTGGCGTTCAGTGTGGGAACAGAAGATCACCCCTCTCTCCACGAAAATGATATGGGCAAACTCAACATCGTCAGCATCTATCAACTGGCGGACATGGTGCTCTTTCCCAGTCTGACGGAAGGGCGCGGGCTGCCTATTCTGGAGTCAGCCGCGGCGGGTGTGCCGATCGTGTGCAGCCGCTATCAACCGGAAGATGTCTTTGCGGCAGTGGTAGGTGAGCACCTGCCCGAATCAGAACAGGTCATTTACGATCTGTTTCCCGAGGGAGAATTCTCCGAGGAATTTGTAGAACAGGTGGCGGATCTACTGCTGAAACCCTTCGACCGCGAGGAACGCACCGAGCACAATCGGGCTGCCGTTCGCAACCGTTATTCCATGGATGCAATGGTGAAAAATTTCGGCACTTATATTTCACGATTGGCGGATAAAACCTAACTTGATTACCGGGAGGTTTTGAACATGCGCGTTTGTTTTCTTGAAGACACTTATCTCCACGGCGGAACGCAGATCTGGGTATCAGAAGCGATCCGCGCGTTCCACAAGCAAGGCGTTGAGATCACCCTGCTCACCGCGACCGACGGTTTCAATGCGAAAAATGCCGCCGAGCTTGATATCAAACTGGTCACGTATGATTTTGAGGAGATTGTGAAGAAAGAAGCCAAACACCGCGCTGCGTGGGCTGATGCGCTGAGTGATGCCGATGTGGCGGTCTGTACCGTGCATCCTCCTCGCGATGGATTCCACTGCTCCGTGTTTGGGGCGGAGGTGATCCACGAAAATAATTTCTCGACAGTGCTCCTGCCCAAGACTGGTACGATCGTTCCCGAATATTTGCGCGAGTTTTATGCGCCGACCCAGCCCATCAACTCCCACGTCATCAGCATCACCAACTTCACGCGTGAATACCTTATCGATTCCTACGGCATACCCGCCGATCAGGTTTCACTTGTCTACCAGGGAACGGATGTACAGGCCTTTACCCGCGATGCAGCCCGTCAAACAGAAGCACAACAGCGCTATCAACTCCCCGAAGGGGCCGGTCCGGTGCTGGGGAACGTCGGCTCGTTTGAAGAGCGCAAGGGGCAGGTCGTCCTGCTGGAAGCGATCAAACAGGCCCGCACCCAACTCCCCGATATTCATCTGATGATGGTGGGTGACGGTCCGGACGAAGCGATGCTCAAACAGAAGATCAGTGAATGGGATCTGCAAGCAAACGTCACCATGTTCCCCTTCACGAAGGAGCCGGTGTACGTCTTTGAGGTGATCGACATTCTCGTACTGTCCAGTCTGTACAAGGAAGGTTTGCCCAACGTGTTGCTGGAATCATTGGCTATGGAAGTACCGGTCATCTCCAGCAAGATGGCGGGAGTACCCGAAGCGGTCATTGAAGGCGAAACGGGTTACATGGTCACGCCCGGTGACGTGAACGAGCTGGCCGAGGCGATTGTGAAACTCGGATCCGATGCGGACCTGCGTCAGAAAATGGGCCAAACCGGCTGCACGATGATGACGGAGAAGTTCGACAAGCAACACCAGTTCCAAGCGTTCATTGATTTCTTTGAGATGATCACCCGGCGCTTCATAGGATAAATGTGTTTATATGTGTGGGGGGGTTTTCGTAGGTCGGGTCCACAGACCCGACATTTATATCTACGCCAGGAAGTTCACCACAGAGAGCCACGGAGACCACGGAGATGGATGAAGAACAATTGTGAATCCCTCCGTGATCTCTGTGCACTCCGTGGTAAATGCTTTTCCACTGTTTGAGGGCAAGGGTGAGGGGTGTTATCCATGCATGAGTATTTTGTGTGTGGGGTGTATAATACCGTATCCACTTCGTGTAAGGGGATCACCCATGAACGCTTGGATACAACACGCAGACTACACAGATGAAAGTGTAAACGTCGGCTCGCTTGATATGGCCCTTTCCATCTGGCAGGCCATCAACGCACCATCTGAAGATCAACTTATGCAGGAACTGGAATCCCGCGGGGAAGAATTCTGTCCTTGGGGCTATGGCATCACCGGCAGTGACAAAGGTCCTTTCAGCTTCCATGCTTACCGCGAATCGCCGGAAGATGACACCTTCGCCGTACGCTTCCAGAAAAACTACCTTGATAAGACATTTGAAGGATTACAGTCGAGCGAAGTCGAATCGAATATCGAACAGTACTTCAATGATCCTGATGCGATATTTGGATAGATCAATTTAGTTCGTTAATTGCTTCCTGCATTCTCTTAACCATATGCGGCATATCAACCCTCTCGAAAAGATCTCGTGCTTGTGACCACAGATGCCGTGCTTCATCAACATTGTTTCGTAAGTTAGCAAGTGAACCGAGATTACAGAAAGTATTTGCGATTTGTACCTGATTCCCAAGTTTCTCGTTAATTTCAAGAACCTGATTAAATAACCTCTCGGAATCTTCAAGATCACCGAGTTCTCGTGCGATTAGTCCTAGATTTCCATACTGGTTTGCCATGCCCTCTAAATCACCGATTTGTTCCTGAATTTCAAGGGCCTTGCGATAAAAATGGATAGCTGATTCTAGATCCCCTTGAGCGGAAGCACATAATCCAAGATTACCATAGTCACTCGCCATTCCTTGCTTATTTCCGAGTTGCTTGTCAATCTCTAATGCTTTGATATGTAATTTCTTGGCTGAACCGTAATTTCCACGCTTATGTGCAATATTACCAAGATTCCCGTAGTCGATTGCTTGTCCTTCGTTGTGATTAAGTTGAATGGCTATATCAAGTGACTTGTTAAAATATACTTCTGCTTCATCAATGTTTCCGCGAGAATCTTCAATAAGTCCCAGATTATTATAACATACAGCTATCCCTTCCTTATCACGAAGTTGCTGATAAAGGTTAAGAGCCTCACGAAACATAGCCTTCGCTTTGTCAAGATCACCGCGTGTAAGAGCGATCAAACCAATACTACCGTAGTCAATCGCCATGCCGGCCTTATTATTGAGTCTGGAGTCTATTTCTAGAGATTGATCATGGACTAATTCTGCTTTATCTAGGTTACCAATTAATTTGTGTAACCATGCAATTTCATCAAGCCATAAGCGAACATGATGCACCATAACAGAATCAGGATTTGGACCGACTTCCTCTATCCGTTGGTGTAATTCAGCAATGCGAAATTGTTTTTCATCAATACTGAGGTTACTTGCTAGCAAGAGATCCCCGGATGCCTTATCCGATAGGGCTTTTAAGGGTGCTACCATTTCAGACACAAAATCAAACTGGTGACTTCGCCAGGCCCAGAAATCTCTTGCTTCTTTTATCAGTAATGTGGCTGCGTATTCAGGCAGCCAGAAAACCACAGGACAAGGGAACGTATTTTTCCACAGCTCGCGAGATGCATTAAGAGAACGCAGAATGGGATGAGTTGATTCTGAAGAAGAAAGAGAAGCTTCAAGATTTGTTATAAATAGTGTCTGGTATTCTGCATTCTCTATTTTATTTTCTGCGCAATCTAAAACATCAAAGGCATCATCCGGAAGATACAGGATATAAATACCATCCTCCTCAGAACGAAGCGTTTCGATGATGTAATCCCTCAATGCAGGGCTGTTGCATACAGCAATGCTGATAGAGAATGTACCTTGTGAAGCAGCCAGCATCCGTCTCAAAGCATACAATTCTGCAGCCTGACGCGCGGATTCAGTATTGGATGAGAGCTTGATATGATCCTTACTCATTCAGTAGGCTCGTCGGGAGGATCGGGAATAAGAGGATTCACGTTGTACCATTCATTTTCATTCGAATATTGAAGGATAGCACGACTGTCTAATAGGTCGCGCACAATGGGTTCGTTGTCATCTGTTCGTTCAATCATTCCGGTTTGCATTACAGTATGAATGATTGGCCAATGTTTCTTGTGAAGTTCCCTTGCGAAAGCTCTGCGACTATCCCGAGCAGCTCGTTCAACAGAAGCAGGTGTAATGGGGAATCCTGCGCCAACAATGGCATCACGGATCAGTATCATGAGTTCACGAGGTTGGCCTCCGCAGAGACGAATGAGTTCTGTTTCCACTGCATTTGATTCAAATACATCTTCATGACGTGCTTGCGCATGATCAAGCCTCTTTTGAATCATTTCTCGTAGTTGCTGATATCCTGGTTCATGCGGCGCAGTGCTTGGCGGTTTTTCGGATATCTTGATCATAGGGATGACAGGTGTGGGACCGCCATATAGATCTGCAATGTTCTGTTCAACGTTGGAGTATGCAAGCGCCAGCGGCATCGTGTACAGAACATGACAGGCAAAAGCACGCAATTGTGACTCACGATGGATAAACAGATATTCCCCTGTTGAGCAGTCCATCCCATGCTGTTTGCGAAGAATCATCTTATCTAGGTCGTCTACGATGATAATGAGCCGTTCATAGCCCAACTTCTTCAATTCCTTCTCAGCCAAGCCGATGACATCATTCGCGGCTGTGAGTAAATCTTTTGTTCGCGGTTCAAGAAGAGCACGTATCTTCTTGCGAGTATCTGGACCACTCTTAATCGAGCCGGAAAGTTTCAGGAGACCTGTATCCAAATCAAGGGATTCGAAATCAATATCACTTCCTAATAGTTCTTTCGTTTGCTCAAATATTTTCGTGAAGTAACTTGGTTTAAGATCAATATGTGCTCTCGCTCGAAGCTGACCGGCTAACTGTCGAATCATAGCTGTAAGAACATCAGGAAAATCGACGTCATTGCGTTCGATATCCTTGTCAGCCTCACAGAAAACAACAAAGTATCGAGGGGAACAATCTTCCAAGATATTTTGAAGACGGTGCAGTTCTGTCGTTTTTCCACTTCCACGATGACCGGCCAAGATTCTGCAGAGTGGCTTTGTTGAAAGGCGAATGCGTTCTGCGATTCGATCTACTGGACCAACACCGTCTTCATCACCACGAATCACATCAAGATCTACGTAAAGATCAGATTGACCCGGTCCAAGTGGAGCAGGATCGAAAGCGGCGTACACAGCTTTTGTCAACTCTTGTGTGTCAGTCATGCACACATTCTATACATAACGTTATAGCTAGTACGGCCGATTGCGAGGGATCATAATGAGGCCAGCTCGCTGCAGAGTCAGTTGGGAGCCCAATTTGGGATCTTCTTCGTTTCTTGTGGATTATCTCAAAGTAGATATCCACCACAGATACCTCAAACGTCTTCAACCCAAACATTTCCCAAAATTTACCCAAAATATTCCCGAACATTCCTTGCGTTGGTCGAGAATAACCATATCCTAGCGAATACCGAACATTGACCAACTGAAAGGGCATGGGTATGGTGTCAACATCAAAGAACGGCAAAGTCGATTCCCGCCTGTCAAGGGGGAAAATCAACAGGGATTCAGCAGAAATGGCCAACACAATGACGGAAGATAAATCTCGCCTGCAGGCGTTGGAACGCACTTTGAGCCAGATCGAAAAGACCTTCGGCTCCGGCTCGATCATGCGACTGGACGAGGAGGCCCACCTTCACATCCCCGGCATCTCGACAGGGGCGATCAGCCTTGATCTGGCCTTGGGCGGACAGGGCGTCCCTCGGGGGCGGATCGTCGAGGTGTTCGGGCCGGAGAGTTCCGGAAAGACGACCCTGGCTCTCTCAATTGTCGCCAGTGCTCAGCAAACCGGAGGTGTAGCAGCATTTATCGATGCCGAGCACGCACTGGATCCCGCCTGGGCCAGACGCATCGGCGTCAACCTCGATGAGATGCTCGTCTCTCAGCCGGACACCGGTGAGCAGGCGCTTGAGATCTGCGAGTTGCTGGTTCGCTCCAATGCTGTGGATGTCGTGGTGGTCGATTCCGTGGCAGCGCTCATCCCCCGGGCCGAAATCGAGGGTGAGATGGGTGACAGCCATGTCGGCCTGCAGGCTCGCCTCATGAGCCAGGCGATGCGCAAGCTCACCGGCGCGATTTCCAAGAGTGATACCGTGGTGATTTTCATCAACCAGTTGCGCGAAAAGATCGGCGTGATGTTCGGCTCTCCGGAAACAACCCCCGGCGGCCGCGCGTTGAAATTCTATTCCACGGTGCGGATCGATATTCGCCGCATCGGCGCAATCAAGGATGCAGACAAGAACATCGGCAACCGGGTACGCGCCCGGGTCGTGAAAAACAAGATTGCCCCGCCGTTCCGTGATGCGGAATTTGACATCATGTTCAATGAAGGCATCAGCGCTTCCGGCGATCTGGTCGATCTTGCCGTGGCCGATGAGATCATCAAGAAATCAGGCGCGTGGTTCAGCTATGGTGAGATTCGATTGGGGCAGGGTCGGGAAAATGCCAAGCAGTTCCTGCGCGATAATCTCGAACTCTTTGATGAGATCAAGCAGGCCGTCAGAGTGAAGCGGGGTATGGTTCCCGCAGACAAGCCGGAAACTGAAGCAGTAACCGAGGCAAAGAAAGAGCTGGCCAAGGCAAAGTAACTTCAACTAACGCATAAGTTGATTCGAAAGACGCGGTAGGAGGTGGGCGCGTCTTTCCCTTTCAATGGTCAATTGCCGCTGTTTACCCTTTCCAGCAAATCGTCTACCGCCGTTTGCAACTGACGATCGACGCCAGCTACTTCATCATCCGGATGCTGTTCCACGATGAGATTGGGAATGGCGCCGTTGAGTTCCATGTCGGTGCCATCCAGTACGTACCACCCGCGGAAGGGGAGTCGGACAAAGGTGCCGTCAATGAGGCCCCAGCCGCCGGTGGAGATCACCCCGCCATAGGTTTGCTGCCCAACGAGTGTTCCGCGCTTGAGGGTCTTGAATGCGTGCGCAATGATCTCCGCATTGGAAAAGCTCTTCTCGTTACAGAGCATGTTAATAGGTAGCGTGTAGCGTTGAATAAACAAACGGTCCTGTGGATAGTAACCGGGGATATGATCGGCACCGCGGGGGACCGTGTATGCATGGGGTTGCACCATGATTGATGCAAGGAGCCGGTCGGCCGTCCACCCGCCGCCGTTATTGCGCACATCAATAATCAATCCTTGTTTACCCTCACATGCAGCAAAGAGATCGCGTTCAAAAACATCAAGCGATCCCTGCCCCATACGCTGCACGTGGATATAGCCCAGTTGTCCATCTGACAGATCATCAACCCGTTGAGCGTTATTCAGCCGCCACTCTCGGTATTTGAGCTGCGCGATCCTGCCATAACTGGTGGGCGTAATCAGCACATCAAGATCAACAGTTTCACCACTCTCCAGTGTGCGGCGTACTGTGAACAGGGTTTCCTTTCCGACCAGCCCGTGGAGGCGAGATTCAAACGTATCGCCCTCTTCAAACGGCTCCAGCTCGACCGCAGTGATCACATCACCGACCTGCAGTTTCATCGGGCCGCGATCTGCCGGTGACTGAGGAATCACATGATCGATCATAAAGCCATCGGCAACGCGATGATGTTCAGCGCCCAAACGGCCGTACGGTTGCGTGTTAGGCGAGCTGTCCCCTCTCATATAAACGCCCAGATGCGAAGCGTTCAACTCACCGAGAAGTCGATTACATACGTGGTTGAACTCATTAACCGTGCGGGTCTGCAGCGCGAGTTGATAATATTCTTCCGCAAGAGTTTCCCAGTCAACATCGTTCATGGTTGAGCTGTAAAATCCCTCGCCCACACCGCGTGTAACTTCGTTGAATTTCTGACATGCCTGTTGCTCAAGATCAATGCGGATTTTGTCTGAGATCGAAACGGTTTCAATCTTATTGCCGGTGGGACTGATCGTACCTCCCTGGCTGCCGGAGACCACCACCACCTTGTCGCCGCCGAGGTTGACATGCATGAGACTGCAGGAAGATGTCAGTTTCTTTCGATCACTTCCATCCCATTTGACAGAGTGAAGTCCGGAAATATCACCATAGGCGTTGAAGATGATGCGATCGCCACCGGGTGTGAGCAGATGGCTCATCTCGTTCCCGCCCAGCGAGGTGACGCGACGGACGCGCAGGTACGCATCATCAAGGTCGAGTTTGAGTGGTTCCTCCTCTTCTTCTTCTTCTTCAGCCTCATCTATTTCATCCGGTTCCTTTTCCTCCTCATCTTCCTCGCCGTTGCCGGCATCAGTGGCATCATCTTCTGATGCTTCTGTTTCTTCAGATTCCTCCGGTTCATCTTCCGGTACTTCCACTTTCAGTGGTTCTCGTTTTTTCGCAGCCTTTGCCGCATCCTCATAATATTTTTTCAAATCCGGAGAAGTCAGCGCTTCCAGATCCTTATCAAGATAGACCATCCATACATCGAACTGCTCGTTAACCCGTTCAGAAGTGAAGGTAAGAATCTTTCCGTCTGCTGACCATTGGGGATTAACATCGTTATCCGGATGTCGCGTGACATTGATCGGCGGTTGTGAATTGTCCACCGGGATAATGAAAATATCCTGGTTGAAGTTAAGATCGCTTTGTGCGTAAGCAATGTGACTGCTGTCCGGGCTCCACTCCCACTCGATCCACGCATCCCAATGAGTAACGAGATTGTGGATCTCGCCGCTTTCCAGGTCCATGACGTGCAGGTTTCCGTAGTCACCACGGAAAGCAAGCCTTTTTCCATCCGGTGACGGGCTGGCTACACGGTCATTGGAATCGCGCAGCACGACGGGAGTGATCGTGAATTTCATCGCGTCATGCCACCGCTCCGGTTGATACTCCGGAGGCGTTTCCTTTTCTTCTTCCTCTTCCTTTTTACCCTTGTCTTTCTGATCAGCCGCGTCTTCCTCTTCTTCCTCTAATTCTTCGGCCGGCTCCTCAGCAGGAGTTTCGGAACCGGATCCTTCTTCGGATTCCGGTTCTTCAGAGGGAGTTTCCTTCGTCTCCTCCGCTACCTCATCAGCGGGCGGCTTTTCTTCCGGCGGATTCAGCGCTTCGTCAAACTGTTCCTTGACTTCACTTCGTGTCAGGCTGACCGCGGCGGCATAAATGGATTCAGTTCCATCGCGATCGCTCGTAAAATAAAGTTTCAATCCATCGGGAGACCACGCGATATCCTTTTCCCGCGCGTGATTGAAAGTGACACGACGTGTAAGGCTGTTCTCATCGACGTTGCGAACATATACCTCACCGTAGGAAACAAATGCCATCACCTGATTGTCCGGGCTCAACGTTGCTTCGGACACGGTTCGATCAATTGACTTCAGTTCGTAATTATCATTTTCGTCTTCACTGGCCACGATGGTGAGCGGGACCGGTTGCGCCTGCGGATTATTGAGATCAAGGGTATACAGCGTATCCCACACCATGAACACCACGGTGGAACCATCGGCCGTCACATCAAATGACTGCACATCACGCTCGGTAAAATCAGTCAGGCGCGCTGCCACACGGTCTCCATCCTCAGCGCTCATGCGCCAAAGGTTGACGCAATTCAACTCGCAGTTTGAGAGGTAGAGAATGGTTCTTTCCCCGCCCCATTTCGGCGACCCGTCATTTCCTTTCCAGGTTGTCAGTTTCTGAAACGAATCACTGGGTCGATCAAACAACCAGAGGTCCATCGCCTCCGGACCGTCGTAGTGACGACGTTCCCAGTCGTCGACGACACCCCCGTAAAAGCCGCCCCGCTGAAAGACCACTCGCGTGCCATCGGGGCTGATACATGGATTTGCACCGAACGCATCGTGAATCCGTCTCAAATCTCCCCCGTCCGTTGACACCATGTAGGGGCGGAATTCACGATACGCATCACCTTCCATGTAAGAATGGAAAGTCACGACGGTATGGCCGTTCTCATCTACACCGAAACTGTTGAGTGCGCAGGGGCGATCAACGGCGCTGAGTTGGCGAATATCCGTTCCATCGGCATTCATCAGGTGGATATTGGTCGCACCCGATCGAGTGGATTCAAACGCGATGTGTTGGCCGTCCGGACTCCAGGTGGAGCGCAGTTCATCTCCGGGATGGTTGGTGAGCCGAGTTGCAGACCCACCCTCTGAAGCTACTTTCCAGAGATCTCCGCGCCAGGAAAAGACAATCCATTGACCGTCAGGGCTGATGGAGGGGTAGCGGGGGATCGTGACATTGCCATCCTGTGCTTGTGCAATTATCGGATGAGCCAGTGTCAGTAAAATGGTCAGGGCGTGGGTGATGAACCAGATCTTTCCGGACATGAGATTCTCCCGTTGGTTGCAGAATCCAATGAAAGCATGTGTTTGGGGTGAGTGTACATGACAGTACATCTTCGTACATGATTGCTGTGCTGTACGTAATGGTTCCGACGAGCGTGTTACCGGATGCAGGGTGAGATGTGATTCCATCAATGATTCAAGTCCTGATGGGCTACAAGGAGGGGATGTATCCTGATTTCGGGGTTGGATTATGCGGGATAGGCAAGAGAAATCATCGAAAAATCGGACCTGAGAGGGAATTGGCCTCTCCAAACAGACGATAGATACGTCACGTCAAGGAGGGCGTTTCTCATGGAGAGTTCAAAAACTGCGGCTGATCGAATTCGTCCCTATCTGCAGGCGATGGAGGAGTCCATCGATTCAGCGCGACAAAAACGCATCAATGACACGGATACGGATCGTTCTCCACGAACCATCCCCAAGCCCATGGAGATCCCTCCCCAAAGCACATCTCCTCAGCCTCAGCGATTGAAAGCTCGCCCCAAAAGGATGAATAATGCCATTCACCGTGACAACGGATCGACCTATCACACCCAGGCGAGTTGATCGTTGCAGCTGACGGACATTCTGTAATCCTTACAGATTGACACATTTTGCAAAGCTAATGATTCACATGCCTGCAAAGATGCTGTTGTGTAACCGATAATTCAACAAGGAATGGTTTGTCTACTGGCGCATCGTGATGTGCCGTTCCATTGGCATACTGTCAAGCGGAATCGGGAGTGGTCTGTGCATGTGGAATTTCTTTGCCCGTCGCAGTAAGAGCGCAGCTCACCCTCATTTGAGCGCTTACCATAATGCAGGGCGTACTGGAAACACAGGGGAATCGCCGAGTGCAACACCCACCGCGGTCATGGAATCGCATAATCCTCGCAGTTCGATTGCGGAGATTCAATTCATAGGAACCACTGCCGTAGCCACGCTGACAGTTACCGAATTGAGCCATCATCGTGGTGCAGAGCAATTGGCGGGATTATTGGAAAGCCTGGAAGCATCCGGAGCACGGGATTACATTCTGGATATTCAGAATGTGCAGCACATGGATTCTGCCTGCCTGGGATGTCTGGTGGAAGCGCTCAATCATCTTGCGGCAAGTGGTGGACGAATTGCCCTGGCCAACACTGCCCATCGAGTTCAATATCTCTTCCGATTGACTCGACTTGATCGCGTGTTCTCGATCTGTCCTGATGTGATTACAGCACTCAAAACGATAGAGCAGGCACGGTAAGATCACCGCACCTGAAATTGGAATCACTTGTGTGGGCTTATTTCGATGCGGATGTGGCTTGCGCCGTTGTGTTAGCCTCGGCCAATTCAACCAACTGGTCAAACGCCTTGGGATCATCAATCGCAATCTGGCTCAGCATCTTGCGGTTGAGCAATACGCCGGCTCGTTGCATGCCGTTGATAAATCGGCTGTAGCGCGAGTTGCGCATGCGGCAGGCAGCGGTGATGCGTGTGATCCACAGTCTTCGGAAGTCGCGACGTCTGGCTCGGCGATCTCGATAGGCAAATTGCCCGGCTCGTGTCAGGGCGACTTTGGCTTGTTGTTTGTGACGACTCTTGGTTCCCCAATACCCTCGGGCTTGGCGTAGTTTTCGTCGACGGGCTTGTGTGCGGGTCGCACCTTTTCGAATACGAGGCATCGCTCTGAATCCTGTCTCTGGGCCGAGTCGGAGGTTTCACCCTCTTCATTCAATCGTGAAACGCTTATTCCCGCTCAGCAATGCTCCATGATGATCCCCCACAGAAAAACAACGGCGGATTCTCACCGTTGGACTATTTGGCTCCTTCATCGCTCACGGATGCAGGGCTTGACGTTTTCTGGGCGGTCACGCGTGTTCCCAACATTGCACGAACGCGCTTCACATCGCAGGAGGAAGCAAACTTCGGCCTGCGGTAACTGCGCTTGAGATCGCCTGTTTTATGACTTCGTAAGTGTCGGCCGAATGCGCGGGCGAGTTTGACTCTGCCGCTCTTGGTGATCCGAATCCGTTTGAGAAGTCCCTTGTTGGGTTTATGCTTGGGCATGACTTATCCTGCCAGACAAAAGAATCGGCTGGCACCGGGCACAACCGAGCCCAGCAGGATAGCAACAACAGGGGAGATGTCAATCTTGAGCCGTGGCTGGCTTGATTTCATCCTGCAGCCAGAGGAGACCCTTGGCCCGCCAGAGGGTGACATCCGATTGAGGAAGCGGATCGTTGAGCCAAAGAATTGCCCCATCAGGTCGTAATTGGTGGTGCTGGGGGGAATCGTGGGTGAGCATGATGGTCAGGGGACTGTTCATGTGCCCCTGCTGAAGTGCGTTGATGATCGTATTCCCCTTGTCCATGTAGAGCACCATGTTGCTCTCACCCCAGCGAGCCGGCATAACCGGTTGTTTCCGAGGCTGTTCGGGTGCGTTGATCTGGCAGTAATTCCTTTCCACCAGCGGCGTGAGGTTGATTGCATCGGTAAATCGACTGAGCGTGCGATCAAATCCTGCACGGGCGATGGGAATTGATCCGCCGAAATCGTTGGCATAGCTGTCCACCGCCTGGGAAACATATTGCAGGTTGTGCTGACTTCGGCGGTCCTTCTGCTGTTGATTCACCTGGTTGAGAATGGGCAGGGCTACGGACGCCAACAGGAGAATGATCGCAGCGGCTGTTATGAAGTTCGGCAGGCGAAGGCGGAAACCGTGACTGCCTCGTAAAGTACTCTGTTCCTGTGGTGTCAATTTCAAGCGCGTTCGACGTTGATCTTCATAATGATCAATCCGCGCCAGAGTTGCGTGCAGGAGCGTTTCATCAACCTCCTCCACCGGGTAATCGTCCAGCGTGGCAAGGAGCGACTGCAGCGAACGTGTTCGATTCTCATCAACTCCGACAGGATGCGTGGCATGATTCGGATTCAATCCATGTTCCAATAATGCGTCGACTGCAGCCGCATCTTCAGTGCTCAGTTTGAGGGTGCCCGGGAATGATGAATCTGCAATACCGTGCTCTTTGAGGCAATCCAGAGTGGCCTGCAGGAGCGGCTCATCTGCATCGCTGACCGGGTAATCGTTCATCAATCCCAATAAGCGCAACAGAGCCTGGGCTCGTTGATAATCAGCAGTCGAGAGCGACTCCATTGCATCCAGATTGAAATGAGCTTCGGCAAGCGCATCCAGGATGCGTTTATCATCTGGCGTGAGTCGTGGCGGTAGTGAATCGTGTGGATTCATCTTTCTCCTCCATCGGTCGACATATCCCTCGCTGATACGATCGACCATGCCTGGGCAAAAGCTGCCACCGCAGTGTGTAGCCGGCTTTTGACAGTACCCAACGGAATAGCCAGCACATCAGCAATCTGGTTGTAGCTGAGACGCTGGAAGTAACTCAGTAACAGGATCTCGCGAAGATGTGGTGACAAATCATCCACCACTTCTTTGACCAGGGCGCTGCGCTCATCAACGGAAAGCGGCAGGTCCGGACTCGGCACATCAGTCTCCAGAAGATCGATAAAACTCTGACCTTCTTCATTATCGCCGATCGGCGTGGAGAGCGACATCATGGTTCTTCGACGATGCTTGCGGTGATAATCACGAGCCTTGTTGGCAGCAATGGTGAACAACCAGGGTTTGAATCGCCGTGATAGATCAAAGGTGTCAGCGGATATGTGGATCTGAAGGAAGGTGTCCTGAAAGACATCTTCCGCTGCCGCCCTGGATCCCAGGAAGCGGATCAGAAAATGCAGCAGCTCGTTGCTGTATCGCTGCATCAGGTCCTGGAATGCAGCCCGATCGCCGTCCAGGTAGGCGGCAAAGAGCGATTCATCTGAAGTGTCGGTCACGGGCGGATCCTCAGCCTGTCGCGCGGTAGCGGTCGCCTTTTGGCTCCCGGCACGTGTGTTTGAGGATCTGATCATACGTGAGGAACGAGGATTTGGCTGGGGCGCACGGCTTCTCATTGGGCTGAAAATGCCCCCGACCGCAAGTTGTAAAGGGAATGCACCCATGACGGTTCTATTACGACCGGACTTGCATTGATGATCGCGCTTTCTACGATGAGTCACCTGTTTTTCGTGAAATTCTGACCGATAACCCACCTGCTGACCTGATAACCAGCTACCAACTTCCGGGAACTGCCAACAAATGCCCATTCCGCTATCACAGATGTGGACCGTTGCGACCTACGTGCTCAGACAAAAGCTCAGTGGACGGAAACGGTATCCGTTGGTTCTTATGCTGGAACCGCTATTTAGATGTAATCTCGCATGTGCCGGGTGTGGGAAGATCCAGTATCCCGCTCACATCCTGAATCGACAGTTGACGCTGGAGCAATGCCTGAAAGCCGTTGACGAATGTGATACACCTGTGGTCTCCATACCCGGCGGCGAACCGCTGCTCTATCCCCACATCGGTGAACTGGTGGATGAGTTGATTCGTCGACGCAAGTACATCTACCTATGCAGTAACGCACTGTTGCTGAAAGAGAAACTTGCGGAAGGACTATTTCAACCCAGCAAGTACCTGACATTCTCCATTCATCTGGACGGTCTGGAGGAAGAGCATGATTTTGCCGTCTGCCGGGAAGGTGTGTACGACCGAGCGGTGGAGGCGATCAGGGATGCGATCACCAGAGGTTTCCGTGTTACGACCAATACGACATTGTTTCACGGGGCAGATCCCAACGCCATTCGACGCTTCTTCGATACGATCATGGAAATTGGTGTGGAAGGCATGATGCTTAGCCCGGGTTATGCCTACGAAAAAGCACCCGATCAGCACAATTTTCTCATGAGGAAACGCACCAGCGAATTGTTCAAGATGATCCTGACGAATCGTAAAAAACACTGGCGATTCAATCAGTCACCGCTGTTCCTCGAATTCCTCATGGGACGTCGCGACTATGAATGTACACCGTGGGGGAACCCGACATACAGCATCTTCGGCTGGCAAAAGCCATGTTATCTCCTGGATGATGGTTATTCCGATTCGTTCCAGGACATGATGGATGAAACTGACTGGGATCAATACGGCCGAGCGAGCGGGAACATCAAATGTCAACAGTGCATGGTCCATTGCGGGCACGAACCGACTGCCGTCCACCACACGTTCAGTCCGTCAGGCATCTGGGCGACAGTCAAAGCGATGATCTTCAATCGCTATCCCGATGCTGCTGAGCTGAAAAAGCTGGAGGAGGAAAAGCAGAAACCGCATGGTCCGGAGGCACAACTTATCCAACTGGGATGTGATCCTGATATGCTGAAGAGCGAATCAAAGGAGCTTGCCGAAGTCTGAAAGTGAAGATGTGAACGAAAAGCCGTTTTTCACAAGGAAGCATTGATGGGCTGGTGGGTCGCAGATTTATATCAGAGTGGGGCGGTCGTTGAACTGATCAGCTGGATCTTCTGGGTCATCTTCTCCATCACGCTTCACGAGTTGGCACATGGTTGGGCAGCACTGTGGCAGGGGGATGACACACCCCGGCGCTATCACCGAATGACACTCAATCCAATCGTTCACATGGGGTGGTATTCCCTGCTGATCTTCGCGTTCATCGGTATCGCCTGGGGGCTCATGCCGACCGATCCCAGCAAGTATCGCTGGCGTCGTCAGGGACGGATCATGGTGTCCGGCGCGGGGCCGGCAATGAACATCCTCCTGGCGTGGATCAGCCTGACTCTGGCGGCATTGTGGTTTGTATATGGTCCACAACAGACGAATCTGGCGGATAATGTCTATACATTCCTTTTCCTGGGGGGTTGGCTGAATATCGCCCTGGCTGTGTTTAACCTCTTGCCCGTACCACCTTTAGATGGATCGTCAATACTTGCCGGGGCATCCTTCCGCATGTACAGACTCTACCAGCATCCCAATGCTCCGATGGTCGGGATGCTGTTTATCCTGGTTGTATTCATTAGCGGCATCGGGGGAATATTCTTCGGAGGGGCGATTCTCTTAGCTGACATCTATGTCACAGGTGTGAGTTTTCTCCTGTCCTGACAAAAAACCGCAAAAAGAGGCTTGATTCGGTCTCACAAGCCGCTACATTGACACGTTCGCGTCCGTTGGCTCAAGGTTGGCGGCACAGAACGATTCCTGAAGACCTGAGGCGTTCGGGTACTCCTCCCCACACTGAACGCCCGAGGGAGAGTCAATCTTCATGGAGCCGTTCTCCCCGACGACCCGCCTGATCTGATCTCACGGTGAGATCGGCAGACGAAGCTGATGCTCAGGAAGGAGCAATTGATACCTATGGTTGTTCTGCGTTTGAAGCGTTTCGGTCGGCGTCATCGCCCGTTTTATCGTCTTTGTGCGATGGACAGGCGATCTCCCCGCAACGGCCGAGTAATAGAAGAACTGGGCTGGTATAACCCTCTGGTTGATGATGAGAAGCAGACCAGCTTCAAGATCGACCGTATCGACTACTGGTTGAGCGTGGGTGCTCAGCCGTCGGATACGGTCAGAGGTCTATTGAAAAAGGCTGGGTGCGACCCGACCCCAGGGAAGAAGTTGTCTGCCGAAGCACCATCGACTGAGGCAAGCGCAACGTAAGGGTACGAATCGTCATCTCATTTCCTGAGGTGATGAGAAGCACGGAGAGGGAGAGCTAAAAATGTCTGCTCCTCCTTACTTCCCAAATCTCCGTGTTTTTCATCGCCTCAGGATTCAGATGACCATTCACCACCGCAGCCCCAATGGACGTGACACATGACATGGCCGGGTCACTGCGGATTGACATCCTGACTCTCTTCCCGGAGATGTTTGCCGGTGTGCTCCAGAGCAGCATTCTGGACCGTGCGGTTCAGAGCGATCTTGCCGAGTACCACCTGCACAACATCCGCGACTGGTCCACTGACAAGCACCGGACCGTCGATGATCGTCCCTTCGGGGGTGGGCCGGGCATGGTCATGATGTGCCAACCCCTGTTTGACTGTGTGCAGGCGGTTGAGCGACAGGATGAACGGCCGGCGCGACGCATCCTGCTGACGCCCCAGGGCAAGCCCCTGGATCAGTCGCAGGTCGAAACGCTGGCGCAGGACGATCGGCTTTTACTCATAGCCGGTCGATACGAAGGCGTGGACGAGCGGGTGATCGAAACGCTTGCTCCACTGGAAATAAGTCTGGGAGATTTTGTCCTCAGTGGAGGAGAACTCCCAGCCATGATGCTGATTGACGCCGTGATTCGGCTGCGCCCGGGTGTGCTGGGCCATGCTGACTCGGCTGATGAAGACTCGTTTTCCCAGCGAGACTTCCCCGGGTATGAAGGCAAGCGCTTGCTGGATTGCCCGCACTACACGCGGCCACGGATCTGGAAGGATCAGGCCGTGCCCGAAGTGCTGCTCAGCGGTGACCACGAAGCCGTCGCTCAGTGGCGAATGAACAAGATGATCGAGCGGACGAAACAGCGCCGCCCCGATCTGCTCAAAGACCGCGACCCCTGAGATCAACGAAACGACCTCAAGTCGCTTAACTCGTCAATGGGTTTGCCCGGCAAACTCGACGGGACTGCCGGGTCAACCGACCCAAGGATTTGCGTGATGAACCAGACTGAAACTCTCGAAACCGTAGTGGCAGATCAACTGAAAGCAGAGAACGATCTGCCGTACTTCACCATCGGCGACACGCTGAATGTCCATGTGCGTATCGTGGAAGGTGACAAGGAACGCATCCAGATTTTCCAGGGTGTCCTTATCGCGCAGAAGGGTCGGGGAATCAACCGCATGATTACAGTCCGGCGCATCGTGGCAAACGAAGGTGTGGAGCGTATCTTCCCGCTGCATTCACCGAGGCTGGCGAAAATCGAAGTGGTGCGCCGGGGTGATGCTCGCCGCTCGAAACTGTATTTCCTGCGTGATCGGGTTGGTAAGTCACGACGCCTGCGCGATCAACGTCGCGGAATTAAACACGTCAAAGCCTGGGAAGGTGAGCAGGGGGCGAAAGCGAAACAACCTCCTGCCAAGGTCGAGGAAGAACCCACTCCTGCTGACCAAGAGAGCGAATCTTAATCTGATATCGAGCGTTGGTTGATCAATCGGCGCGGTAACCGGTGGAAATGTGATGCAGGAGTATGCCGCTGATTTCTCTGCGATTAAAGCGGCACATCAACGCATCGAACCATACATCCATCGAACCCCGGTCATGACCTGCACGGCTCTTGATGACCGGGCGGGCCGATCGCTTTTTTTCAAGTGTGAGAATTTTCAGAAAGTCGGCGCGTTCAAAATGCGCGGTGCGGCGAACGCGGTGATGAGCCTTCCCGATGATGTTGCCCGTCGTGGAGTCGTGACGCACAGCTCCGGCAACTTTGCCCAGGCGCTGGCATTGGCAGCAAAGCTCCGCGGAATCGAAGCGCATATCGTTATGCCTAAAACCGCACCGTCGGTGAAGCGGAATGCTGTTGCGGGATACGGGGCAACGATCCATCCCTGTGAGCCGACTCTCAGCGCGCGGGAAGCGATGGCGACGGAAGTAGTCAAGCAGACCGACGGTACGTTTATTCATCCTTACAATCAGGCAGAGATCATCGCCGGTCAGGGAACCTGCGCGCTGGAATTGATGTCAGAAGTACCTGATCTCGATGCGATCATCGCACCAATCGGCGGGGGGGGGTTGATGAGCGGAACCTGTATTGCGGCTCGGGGTATCGATCCCGGAATTCGGCTGTTCGCTGCAGAACCGGCAGGTGCAGACGACGCTGCCCGATCATTTGAGGCAAATCGTCTCATACCCCAGACCAATCCCAATACGATTGCCGACGGATTGTTGACCAGTCTGGGAGATCTGACCTGGCCGATCGTACGCGATCACCTGGAACAGATTATCACGGTCTCTGATGAGATGATTGTTGATACGATGCGCTTTATCTGGGAACGCATGAAGATCGTTATTGAACCCAGCGCAGCCGTCGCACCAGCGGCAGTGCTCAAAGGCAGCTTTCGCAAATTGACTGGAATGAAACGTGTCGGAGTAGTGCTCTCAGGCGGAAACACAGCCCCCTCACACATAGATATCACGGATTACTCGGCAACCCGCAGCTAACAGTTCATGCAGTGGTGTGTGATCGGGGGAGTACACCTTTTTCTCTCAGGTAATCTGCTGTTTTGTGTGCCAGGTTGATACTCATGCGCGCAAGTGATTTGACGCCTTTACCTGCCTGTTTCCCCAACTGACGCGTATGTGTCCAGGTTGTCTTACTACAACGGCGGAAGCATCCATCCTGCAGTTTGTGTAGGTGTAGGTGTGGGTGTGGGTGTGAGTGTGGGGGGGTGGGGGTGATTTCTACAACCTGATTGGATGCGGTTACTTCTGACGGCGTAAGCGGTTCGTGAGCTTCAATTGAGGATTGTTCTTCGACCTTTTCCTGCGGTAGGTAATGGGCCTGGTGTGGTTTCAGCACGTTCAGGCTGAATCGGTAGCCGGTACAGATAAACAGCACTGCCATAATGAATGTGCGACTGACTGTCTCGAAGGATGGATCGACCATCATCAGGTGCAGAAAGTTGAGCATCCAGAGCGCGGACCATCCGAGTAAAATGCTCTGGCTCCAGCGACGAAGCCTTTGTCGACGATTGATGCTCCCGATGGTCCCGGTCAGGACTATTCCGGCAAGGAGCAGTGCCAGTAGTAGTCCCGGAATTCCTTGGTAAGACAATCCCCAGGCGGCGTGGGTGGCGCCGTTTTCAGTGGTGATATCGAAGATGCTCAATCCGACAGATTGGGTTAATCCTGCCAGAACTGCCCATCCCAGGTAACCAAAACTGAAAATGAGGAAAAACCACGCTCCCCCCATCAAATACTGATGGGCGGATCCACTAAATGAGCCAATTCGTGAAAAAATACGGGATTTGAAGAACCGCATCGCACATCCTCCATCAGTTGACATGCTCGGGTAGGGAATGGAATCACTGATTTTTATTGTGAATATGGGGGGTAGTTTTTCATATGTGTCAATGGGATTGATGAAAGGGAGGTAAATAAAATCCAAAATGCCTTGTTTTCGCACAAGTTGCGAGTACATTATCAGTGGCATTTTATTTCCGGGATTTGATCACCCATGGGATCAGGGTGACGGTATGTGCCCAAATGGGCAGGAGTTAGATGATGAGGATTCGCTTTGGCTCCAGTTTGGGGAGCCTGTGTGTTCTGGCTTGTGTGCTACTTCAGACCACAGCAGCGATGGTGTGCGCGGACACTGTGCAGATAACAGGTGATACTGAGAACAGTGCAACAGGATTGGGTGACTTCAGAGGTACCTTGACCTATGAGCCCGATCCATATTGCCAGAACTGGGGATTGCTCACGGTATCATTGACCAATACCAGCGATCCACAGAATGGCGGCTATATCACGGGTTTCTTGTTCGATATCAATAGCGATGATTACTTTGCCCGTGCCAACCTGGTTTACAATCCACCCCCAACACACGATTTTAGAACATGCGTTTTTTGGGGTCTCTGCGCCTTGCCGGGTACCAAGCCTTATGATGCAGGAGCAGCAGTCGGTGGAAGTTTCGCCTACTACCCCGGGGATCCAACCAAGGGTATTGCTGTAGGCGATACCGGTATTTTCCAGATGAAAATTATCGCAAGCGATGCTGCGGATCTCACTGCGGCTGACTTCTATGGAACAAACGGACCGCATCCATTCGACTTCCTGGTCGGTTTTCGAGGCTTCAACGTAGATTGTCCGGTTGATATTGTTCCCGCCAAAACCTACATTCCCCCGATCGTACCGCTGCCTACACCGATAGCCCTCGGTACGGCCGGGCTGTTGGGCCTTGCACTTCATCGTATCCGGTTCAAACGATCGTCGTAATCACAATCTTGGCACAAGCACACACGTCCAGCTTATGGGATTGCTGACGTCTCGTGCTTTTCCCAGTACGCTCAGAGAACCTGGACCATCAGGCGCATACTACTGCAGGCTTGGATGCTTCAACGTGTCGAGTTGGCAGTGTATTGACAGTAGTTACGCGGCGTGCTTGATGAGGGTTTGCTCGTTCTCCTGGATTACACGTTCGTACATCTGCTCATACATATGCAGGATTCGTTCGCCACTCAGGTGATTACGAACCCACGCTCGGCCGGATTGTCCCATGATAACCCGTCGTGATGCATTCCCGGCCAGTTCCTCAATAGCGTCGGCAATTGCCGATGCCTCCTGCTGGACGATCATCGCACCTCCGCTCGATGCCAGTTCGGGCCAGGTGCATGGACCTTGAGTTGTGATGACGGGCCGACCCGCCGCCAACGCTTCAAATAGAACGAATCCGAAATTCTCACCTGTGGTTGGGAGTACGAACCCATCACAGGCTTCCAATAGAGAAATTTTGAGTTGTCCTGAGACGAATCCCAGGAAATGTACTGAATCGTTGAGATCCAGTTGATCAACGAGCGAATGGAGTTCCTGTTCGTATTTTTGTTCGCCGGTACCTGCGATAAAGACCTGGCACTTTTGACCGGCATCACTCAATTGCTTCAAAGCATGCAGCAGGTACTCAACTCCCTTAACATGATGCAGTCGGCTCATCAGGAGTACTTTGAACTGGTCCGTTTTCAGTGATGGGAATTCCTCCTCGGCAAGTTGTGGTCCCGGCAGATTGATGAACTGACCGAAGTCAAGAGCAAGTGGGATCACGATACCCCGTCCCGAGGAAAATTGGCGTTGTGCCTGTTGCAACTCAGCTGCTGCGGTGCAATGTACTGCGGACGCCTGTTCCAGAAGTTGCCGTCCAACCAGTCCCAGGTAGAGCGATTTCTTAAGTCTCTTCTCAGCCAGACACCAGTCGTTGAGCATGCCATGAACACTGTAGACGTGTGGTACTTGCAATCTTTCTGCAATTTTCCTCAATTGGATATTCGAGGTGGTCCACATTTCGTGCAGGTGTAGCACCTGTGCTTGAGCTAATTGCTCTTCAATAATCTGCAGTGTCATTCGATCAAGCAGGTTCAGCGGCTGCCGCAATTTTCCCAGAGGGACGACACGCGGGCAGCCGTTATGCCCCCTGATCCAGGTATCGGGCAGGTCGTTCACATACGGAGTCATCAGCGTGATTTCGTGTCCGGCCTCTGCTAAGGCGCCGCATAAATCCATCACGGCACGTACGACTCCACCATCCTCCAACTTCATTCTTTGATGATAGTGGAAAATTCTCATGCTAAATAACCTTTAGTGCTGTATTCATTTGTATGTAACGAAACCGCTGCATGCATGAACGAGGAGCCGGAGTGCAGCAAGTGGTACAACCACTGCTTCACAATGACGGCGCTTCGGGCAATGCTTACTCAAGAATCAAACGGTACTTATCTACTCTACTTATCTTCTCAATCTGTACGGACTATATAGAAACTCATACGAATTGTCTATCGGCCGGATTCGTATTGATATGAAATAATGTAAAAAATCTCAGCATGCACTAAGCCATCACACCCGGAGGGCGGGTCTGCGCAAACATAATGTCGGGGTGATAACTTAAATGTGAGGTTCGAGTTCTATTCAGCGTCTTGATTCTAATTCTCTACCCAATTATGCAGATGGAGTGGGAGACTGCTGTTCGCGCAGGGCTCGACGTCGTTTGAGTTCTGCGTCGATAAATCCCTCGATATGACCATCGAGAACCATCTGGGGATTCCCCATTTCAAATCCGGTGCGGTGATCTTTTACCCGATTGTCATAGAACACATAGGATCGAATTTGTGTGCCCCACCCACGGTCGACCTTTCCTCCCGTTGCTTCGTCCAGTTCATCCTGACGCTTCTCTTCTTCAAGTTGCTCCAGTTTCGCCTGCAGGATTGACATGGCCTGGCGGCGATTTTGTAATTGATCGCGGAACGTTGATGAAACGACCATAATGTTCGTGGGTTTGTGAACAATACGAACGGCCGAGGCTACTTTGTTGACGTTCTGACCACCGGGACCTGACGATCGAGCGAACGTTGTCAGTTCGATATCTTTGTCATCGATGTTGACTTCGCTGTCTTCAAACTCGGGAATGACATCAACCGTAGCAAAACTTGTTTGACGTTTTCCCTGGGCATTAAATGGGCTGACCCGCGCTAAGCGATGTGTTCCTCGCTCACAATTCATGTAGCCGAAGGCCATTGGACCTTTGACGTGGTAGGTGACTTCGCTGACCCCGACTTCGGTGCCGTAGGTCTTTGCGATTTCCTGGACCTTGTAGCTGTTGTTTTCCCAGTAGTAGAGGAACATGCGTTCGAGCATGCTGGCCCAATCATCGGCTTCGTTGCCGCCATCGCCGGATTGAATAGCCACGAAGCAGTTCTGATGATCATGTTTTTCTGAGAGAAGTGACTGAAGCTCGACCTTATCCATCTGCTGACAGAGCCGATGGAGCTGCTCGTCGATTTCCTCCAGCAGTTCCCGATCGTCTTCTTCTCGGGCAAGCTCATATCCGATCTGAGCATCTTCAAAGGATGCGATGACATCGGACAAACCGTCGGTTTGAGCCTTCAGCAGTTTAAATTCCTTGATGGTATTTTGAGCCGATTCCTGATCACTCCAGAATTCCGATTCGTTCATTCGATCCTGAAGTTCATCCCGCTGTTTGATTTTGGCATCGTAGTCAAAGAGAGTCACGGATGGTTAAAATCCGTGCCTCCAAATCATCAAGCACAGGTTGATGAGCATCATAGTGCATGGTGGAGAGCCTGATTCTGGAGTGGAAAGGCACCTGGTCCGTGCCTTGATTTTCGAAAATGCATCCTGAAATTTACGTTGTTGATTGTAGGATACCCGATTCCTGCCGACAATAGAAAACAAGATCCAGCGTTCAGTAATATTGCTTCACGGCGCGATTTGCTGCATTGTCTGTTTCAGAAGCTGCATCCATCACCCTCATGGAGTTGACCAGGGCAGGTTCCCACTCATGCGCATCGCTATCTATCAAAAGTCATTGCCACTGTATCGTGTTCCGGTGTTCAATCTCCTGGGAAGTCAGGAAGGTATTGAACTGACAGTTTATTCGAAAGGATCCTTCGATCCGCATGAGCGGGGAGAGCTGCCGGTAACACACTTTCATCACAATAGAGTTCCGGTTAAAAAAGTTCGGTGGTTACCGGGTCATTTTTATTCTCTTCCCGCAAGAGCGGATGCAACTGATCCTGATAAATACGATCTGGTGATATTCCCGTGGAGTGTTCATTTTCAGGGATTATATTCAACGATCCGCAAAGCTCTGCGCAAGGGAATCCGCGTTGCACTGTGGGGACACGGCTATTCCACGCGACCCAATCGAATGCGGGACCGGATTCGCAATCGCGTGGGTTTTGCTGCTGATGCAGTGATGACTTACACCGAATTCACCGCAGAGCAATTGATTCAAAATCACGGTTTTGATCGCAATCGTGTCTTTGCGGCACAGAATGCCATTGATCAGGAACCGATTCAGTCAGCTCGACAACACTGGCTGGATCGACCTAATGAACTCGAATCGTTCCAAAGGGAGCGCAAATTAGATCCTCGGCAGACCATGATCTTTATTTCACGTCTGCAACCGGATAAAAAAGTGGACATGATCACTGAAGGTTTTCGGCTGCTTCATCAGCATCGATCCGAGGCAAAACTCATCATCGTGGGTGGTGGGCCGGAACAGGAAAAACTGGAAACTCAAGTTCGCCAATACGGCCTGTCAGACCATGTGTTGTTCAACGGACCGATCTACGACGATATGGATCTGGCACCCTGGATGCTCAGTTCCACCCTGTTCTGTTACCCGACCAGAATTGGATTAAGCATTATGCATGCTTTTGGCTACGGTTTGCCGGTGGTGACCGGCGCTCAATGGATCAACCATAATCCGGAATTTGAAGCGATAATCGACGGTGAAAACGGCCTGCTCTTCCCTCACGGTGACATTGACGCCATGGTCGATGCCTGGGACCGGCTGATGGATGATGAAACCCTCACAGCATCGATGAGCCGGACGGCACGTGAGACGGTCCTGCAGAAGTACACACTTGCCAACATGGTGCAGGGATTTCTGGATCTCACATCCATCGTAGATGGTCAATTTAGAAAGGTTCAGCCACTTGCGGACAAGGGCTGAAAACGACATGCCATTGTCGAATGGCCAACCCGACAGAATCATGGTCGGGCCAACGGAGACTTACACACATTGGCGTCCTATGCTGAGAGTATGACGATCACCAATTCTACCGTTTGTTTGTCACAACGAGTTCAACAACTGAAACCATCATCGACTCTCGCGGTGAGTGCTCGAGTCAAAGAACTCAAAGCGCAGGGTCTTGATGTCATCGGCTTCGGTGCGGGGGAGCCTGATTTCGATACCCCCACACCAATCAAACAGGCAGCGATCGATGCACTTTTAGCAGGACAAACCGGATATCAACCGGTACCGGGCACGCCACAGGCACGGGAAGTCCTGGCAGAAAAACTGCAGCGCGAGAACGGAGTTGAATGCAAGCCGGAACACATTGTGATCACCGTCGGTGGGAAGCATGCCATCTATCTGGCTCTGCAGGCACTTGTTGATCCCGGCGATGAAGTCATCATCATGACTCCCGCCTGGGTGAGCTATGAACCTATCGCGAAATTGTGTGACGGAAAGGTGATTGAGATCTCCACCACGATGGATCAGGATTTCAAAATCACACCCAAACAATTTGAGCAAGCTCTCACCTCCAATACCAAAGCGATACTCTTCAACAGTCCGTCCAATCCGTGTGGTACGACGTATACTCCTGATGAGATTCGCGCACTGGCCGATGTCCTGGCAGACCATGAGCAAGCGGTTCTGATCAGCGATGAAATTTATGAAAAACTGATCTACGGTGATATTGCGCATCTTTCTCCCGGTTCTATTTCAAAGATTGCACAGCAGGTCATTACCATCAATGGGATGAGTAAGGCATACGCGATGACGGGTTGGCGGATCGGTTATGCCTGCGCTCCCGGATGTGATGGTGCGATAGCCAAGGCCATGGCCCGACTCCAGGGGCAAATGACCAGCCACATTACGTCCACGGGCTATGCAGCAATTATCGAAGCAATAACCAATGGTTCAGAAACTGTTGAATCGATGCGTATTCAGTTTGCTACCCGTGCAGAACTCATGTATCAGCAGTTGGCAGCAATCCCCGATCTGAAATGTGCCAAACCAACCGGAGCGTTTTATTGTTTTCCTGATGTGAGCAGTTACTTTGGCCGCACATCCCCCCAGGGCAGTCGAATCGAATCCAGTCTTGATTTTGCCTCTGCATTACTCGAGGAAGCACGGGTAGCAGTCGTTCCGGGAGAAGATTTCGGAGGCTGCAGTTCCAACCACGTTCGATTGAGTTTCGCTTGCTCAGAAGAGAACATCAAAAAAGGGTGCCAGCGGATATCTGAGTGGATGCACCAATTCAAATAAAACGCACCGTTTCGCCCCCGTTACAGACTGAATTAATCTGCCTGAAAGACTTCATCACTTTCAAGGATTGCCTGAGCGACATCGATCAGTGTCCGGCGATTATTCCTTGCTTGGCGCTGCAGTGTTTTCATCGCTTCCGGTTCTGATATACCTTTCCGCTTGACAATGATCCACTTGGCGCGCTCGATGGTTTTTCGATGATCCAGCCGCGTTTTCAGACTCTTTATCTCACAGTCCTGGCCGACAGATTGGAGGTAACGCGACCACGCCACGGATATACCGACTCGTAATTGATCTTGTGAAACAGGTTTGAGCAGGTATCCAAACACCCCGCTCTTACAACCGTCGGTCACATACTCCGGATCGGAATAAGCCGAGATGATGACGACGGGGATCTGCAGTTGCAGATAAATGATGGCAGCGGCTTCCAGACCCGATTGCCGCGGCATGCGGATGTCAATCAACGCCATGTCGGGCTTCTCCTGCCGACACAACTCGACTGCTTCCACACCGTCGGTTGCCATCCCGACGACGGTCATGCCCATATCCCGCAAACTAGACTCCAGGCCGGTCGCCACAAGATGCTCATCATCAGCTATCAGGAACCTTTGAGGTAGTTGTGGAATTTGTTGGGAATGTGATGAGACGGTAGTTTTTGTCCCAGAGGTTGTATCCCCGCTGATAGTTGTTTCAGCAAACATTACCCCGTCCTTTCCTTCCTCATGAAGGGGTGATTAAATGTGTACATCCAATGATACTATTTCTTGCCGGGGATGGAATATGCTAAAGCAGGATCAATCAAGAAAATCCTTCGCTTTCAAGCGCTGGGGAACATACGTCTCCGTGACGTAGGAAATGTCTTTGGTGATGAGGGATTCCACTTCCATCTTGAATCCATTTGCAAGCATACGTTTAATCTCACGCTGCCAGTGCCGTTTTTCCTTGAACCAGGGATACGCCATGATCTGCTTGGCACGAGTCTTGTCCCGTTCACTGAGATCGATCTTTACATCATCTGACAGCCCGCACCGGTCATAATCCTCCGCACGGATACCGATGTATCGAGCGTCAGGCACGGCCATGCGTTCTGATTCAAATGCCAGGTTGATTGAACCCTGCTTGATGACGGAATAGATGTAATGTCCCCAGGGATCGCAATCCAGCAAACAGTAGACCGGAAGGTCCAGTTCATCATGGAGCCGGCGCAGAAGTCGCCGAACCCCACGTGGAGGCTGACCGCCGCCCTCGGTGAGTATGCAGTTGTGTTGCTTCCAGAATTTATCTTCGTTGAAACGCGACCAGACAGTGTTCTTCTCTACATGTAGAACGAAATCTGCTTCGCAATCCTTGAACTGAAGAACCTCCGGCTCCACGATCGAGGGAATGGCGTAACCACCCGAACCCATGCGGCGGCAATCGATCTCATCACCGGAATCAACAATCGTGATGTTGCCCACCATCGTGCCGGCTTTCTTGGCAAAGAGATGCAGCTCTTCCCGCAACGCCCCCAGCGTAACTTCAAGATCCTCCAGGATCGGGTCGGATTCAGATTGATCATTGAAGGTCTTTTCGTTGGTGCCCTCGATCGAATGGAGGGTTTTGTAGTACATGCCTCGCAAGGAAAGAGTTTTGTCCGCTTCGATCAGATCCTTGCAGCCGGAGGTGAGCAGTAATGTCTGCATGAATTTGCGCGCTTGGCCGAAGTTGAACAGATTGCGCTGTTGAGTGTTTGTACCCATTTCCAGCATGCGCTTGGTCTTGCTGTACTTCGTATTGCTTGCGGTGCGCAACGGGATGTCGACGTGAGGATCGCGTTGGGCTAGACACGATTTGACGACTGATTCACCAAGCCTTGTGATCTTCGCAATGGTATCGGTATCACGATCCTGCTTCCTGGTTGAACGACGTGATGGTTTTTTCCGTGTGGATTTCTTTCGTTGAGATGTAGTAGCTTTCTTTTTCGATGATGATTTGCGCGCAGGTTTCTTCCTGACTTTTTTCTTGACCAGGATCTTCTTTTTCTTGGTCGCCATGGATTAGATCTCTTTTTCAGCGGCGTTTTTTCTTCCGGCCGTTGCGTCGACTGTTCTTCTTCTTTTTCCCGTTTCGTAATGTTTTCTCAGGGCCGAAGAGCGTGGTGTCAGCTTCATCATCGGATGACTCGAATTGTCGTGATTCGATGATAACGACGTCTTCATCCTGTGCGATATTTCCCCCGTCATCAATCACTTTTCCTTCATCATCAAGTTCGAAATCAGCCTCGTGCGTTTTTTGTTTCGCCTGCTTGAAGAGTGCTTTGTAAATTCGCTCTGCGTCGGTTCCGGTAATGGATTGGCAACTCTTTGCAATCTCTCCGATGTAGCGTTCAAACACGAACCGTCTTTCCGCCTGACGCTTCATCCGCTTTCGTCGACGCAGATACATGCCGAGCTTGCGGCCGCATTCTTTCAACGCCAGTTTCATTTCCTTGCGGATTTCATCGTAATCTGCGATTGCTTCTTTACTTTCGCTGGTGAACGGTACCCAAACACTGGCCATGTGGATCATGATCACCAGCGGGCCGATGGGAAGCGAGCCGCGCGGTTGCTGGAGTTGATAGTTTTTCCAGCCTGTTTCAGTTACCGATTTGAACGAGCAGCAGCCTGATTGTTGGTAGAGCAGGGGCACACGATTGGCAAACCGTAACACCCGGGCCGGTTCGTCGGAAGGGAGTTTTCCCCCGTAAGCGATCGCTACTTCGATTTGAAACGGATTGCCCCGATAGACCGCGGGGGGACGAGTCGAAGCGGCGAAGAATTCAGCCTTCACCCCTCGAAGCAAACCGGCCAGAAGTGCCTTTGAACCGATCGGCACGAGGCAATTTGTTGGAGGTGCCATGAGTTTGACAGACTGAATTGCCTGATACAGATCTTCTGCTTCGCTGTGGCCGATGGTTTTGAGCCAGGTGCGATTGGTCAATTTTGCTTTTTTGCAGATTTCCTTTGCCTTTTGAGGACCGACACGGCAGAAATCCTTCTGTAGAAATCCGCCCAACTGCTTTGTGCCAGTTCGCTCCAGCATCTGGATGAGCGTGCCCAGCTCAATTCCCTTGGGGTGAGGTTTGATTTCCAACGGCTCTTCAGGCAGCTCATCAACCGCCTGGGGATGTTCTATGGTCTCATTATTCGGATTGATGTAGGTGATCTGTGCATGTGGATTGGCGATGGCGGTCTGTTCGAGATATTCATCGATCGATTGGCGGCCCTTCAGGTAGCGACCTTCGAGTTCGATGACGACTTGTGTGCCGTGACCCTGGGGAAAGAGCTTGTCATCTTCCCTGTGCTCCTCGTCACTGACGATTTCCGCGCGGTTTTTCTGGGTGTCCATCTTGAGCCGGATTTGGTGCGCGGGCTTTCGGCGAGAAGTCTTGGAGATGATGAGCACGGGTTTTCCCGTCGTCATCAGTCCGTACATTCCCGCAGCGGAAATACCGATTCCCTGTTGTCCCCGTGCCATTTTCAGGCGATGGAATTTTGAACCGTAGAGCAACTTGCCGAAGATGTGGTCGATTTGCTTGCGGACGATTCCCGGGCCGTTATCCCGGACGGTGATCTTGAATCGTGTTTCATTCAACGGTAGAACGCGGATGAACAGTTCGGGCAGAATCCCCGCTTCCTCACAGGCGTCCAGTGCGTTGTCCACCGCTTCCTTGATCGTGGTGAGCATCGCTTTGCGTGGATTGTCAAAGCCCAGTAAGTGGCGGTTCTTGGCAAAAAATTCGCTGACGGAGATTTCCCGCTGCTGTCCGGCCATGGATTCCGCGGTAGCCCTCTGGTTCGGTGCGGATCGTCCGGAACGTGGATTACTTCGCTTTCTGGAGGAGGATGATGCCATCGTCTTTTGCGGTGGGTGGGCGAGAGTCGTCATCAAGTAGTTTCCCAGTGCGGTTCGAACGAACCATCAGGGTCAGAACCGCAGGACATGTTCTGCGTTCCAGCTTACTTCATCGGACCAATGCCGTAAAACGCCGGAGAATTGCGCGCTCCTCAGAGTAAGGCTCAATTCATACGAGGTTGTTGAAATATCGATTATCCTACACCTGATCGTCTTCGAAGAGCACGCTCGTATGCCTCGTCAGTGCGCTGAGCGATTTTCGGCCAGGTGTAACGATCTGCAACAATTTCGCGTCCCGCTCTTCCCATACTCCGCTGGATCTCGGGATTACGGAGGACTTCCTGAAGGGCAGCGGCGATTTTGGCTGCATTCAGCGAAACCACTTTACCCGCTCCAACTTCCGCAACCTCGGGAAAGTGGCAGCCCTCTGAGATAACGACTGGTGTGCCACAAGCCAGGGCTTCTGTGATCGCAATGCTGAAGCCTTCCTGTCGGCTCGGTAGGCAGAAACACGAGGCATCAACCATGGCCGCCCATTTGTCAGAGCCGAACTGGGGTCCGACGATATGCACGCGATCAGACAAGCCCGCTGCAGAAATCTGACGTTCAAAATCAATTTGAGCCCCGCCATCTGGTCCCACCACGACGAGCTGTATCTCCTGATCTGTTTTCGTGAGGAGAGCAAATGAATCAGCAAGGTAATCCAGCCCTTTTTTATAATGCAACCGACTCAGGAACAGTATGTATGGTTTATCCTGAAGTTGGGGTAACTTTTGGTAAAACGCTCCCGGTGGAGGCAGATTATCCAACTCTTCAAGGAAGATCCCATTGGGTATGACTTCCTTGGGGCAAGGAAGATTGAGTGGTTCGATAAGTCGGGCTTCGTCTGCATTGAGAACGTGGAGGAAATCAGCTCCAGCGAGCATTCGACGATATCGTAATGCCAGCGCAATTTTCTTTTTGAATGCCCTTTGTGCCAGGCACCACGGATCCAGCATGCCGTGCGTCACCTGAGCGTAGGGGACTCCCAAATTTCTGGCAGCAGCAGCCGCGCAGGCAAGGATAGGTTCCCAGACGCTGTGGATATGGATGAAGTCCATATCAGGAATGAGTTTTCGACAGATATCATTGACGCCAGGAGTAAAGATCCTGCTCAGCTGTGTGAGTGGTGGCAACAGATGACGGGAGATTTTGTCTCCGTGGGGAATCTGTTGAAACATTGCTTCGATATCGAGTTGTGCATCAGGAGATTTATAGCTGAGTAAATGCACTTCATGTCCAATACTCACCTGTGCGGCAGCCAGTCGAGTCGCAACCATAGGAGGACCACCCGCCGCTGGATTAAGGTTCGAACTGACATGAAGAATTTTCACAATTGAGGTTATTCACTCTACTTCAGAAATGTGGCCGGAACCACGGGAACAGGACGCATTGGCGATATAATTCACGGTCGTCAGGGAAGGACACTGGGACTTTATTTTTGATGTGGGATCATGATGCATCGATTCATTCAGTGATTGTAATCAATGCTATTTCTAATGGTCATCACACCTAACTATATGGTAATAAACGGGTTGGAAGAATCTTTCAAATCCCATACACATTTTTCCCCAGTTCGTGGCTGGAGGAAGTTCTGAGAATCTGGATTGCTGTAGACAATCTGAACAGCGCAATAGCCGATAAGAAATGGGACTGTTGTTCGAAGAGGTGATTTGGCGCGATCCATCCATCTCTGACTTACGTACCTCTACACTGAGATCCAACGTGGATCCGGCTATTTATCTATCGGTTCATTCTCTGATTTCAGGATTAATCGGACATGGTACAGTTGCTTGGTTTTCTCATTGCACTGAGCCTCGTTGGAGGCTTGCTGTATGTGCTTTGGCGACCCCAATGGGCAATTGTTCTGGTCGTATTGATGTTCCCAGTTGAACAGTTGCTGCAGAGCTACGTTCCTGTCCTGATGACTTACCCCTGGATTCTCAATGTTCTGATAGGTGTAATTGCCTTGTTGGCAGTTGCGACTTCGTTCTTTCGGCAGCAACCTGTTTTTACCAATTCTGTCAATCTGGCAGCAATGGCGACTCTTGGTATCTTCGTCATCGCAACCTTTGGCTTACTCTGGACCCCCGGTAAGGAGACGGCCGTAAGCTACATGAGAGCCGGCATTCCATACTACGGATTGATGCTTGTTCTCGCACCTTTATTGATGCGCGATTTGGAAGATTTCCGCAAGATACTCATCCCGATCATGTGGCTGGGGGCAATTATCGCTGTCCTTATCATGGTCAATCCTTCATCATCCTATTACTCCGGCAGGCTTAGCTTGGACTTAGGGATGAGTGGTGATGGGCGCGGTAATGTCCTTGCCCTGGGACATCTTGGGGGTGTTATGGTTTTGATATCCGTTCTTTATCGACCACCTCGCCCATCAGTCGTGGTAACCCTGATCCGAATAGCGGCATTCATTATTGGGTTTGGGTTGTCGATCGGAAGTGGTTCGCGAGGGCAGGTATTGGGAGCAATAGTAGCCGGCGTATTGTTCTTTCCCATTTCACGCCGACTGGCGAATCCCAAGCAGTTTGCTCTTACTGTGGTCAGTTTCGGCATCGTCGTTATCGGATTCTACCTCGTATTATCGATGTTCATTGGTGATCAAAACCGGGAACGCTGGGATATCTGGCAGATGATTGTCGATATTACGGGTCGATTCGACATGGTCATGGCGTTACTCGGTGAATTTCTTTCTAATCCGGGATACTGGATATTTGGTTTAGGGCCATTTTCATACGAACCCCTGAGTAATTCCAGTGCAACTTATGTTCATAATATTGCAGCAGAGATCCTTTGCGATGAAGGGATCGTCGGCTTTATTCTATTTTTACTTATGTTGTGGGTGACATATAAGTCCGGCCGAATTGTGTGGCAGGCATATCGGTCAGATATGATCTACCGCCAGACAACAGCAGTTCTTGGGGCATTGGCAGCATTTACATTGTTCCTTGCCCTCAAACAGGGAACCTTCCTGGGGCTCCCCAATCTCATGATGTGGTGTATGATCATTGTAAAAGTCTGTAAAACGGAATACCAGATGATCGAGCGAGGTGAGGTTGTGCCCGAAGTCGATGAAACTGCAACTGACAGTAGAATACTGTATGGTGAAGAATATATTGAATCTGGATTTGAAGGAATAGATTACGGCGACTATGTAACAAGTCCTCGGTAACGTTCTGATTCGGATTGGGCGAATGATACTTTGCTTTTTTGTTCATAGTAAATATAGTTCTTTACACGCGTAGACAACGTCGAGATGGACGATTTCTACTATTCTGACTCTTTAAAACGTGTCTGAGATAGCGCAAACCCACCATCAAACGACTCGCCTTTCCCGGGCGCACCAAAGTATAGCGATTAACACTCCCCAAACACCCAGACAAAGTGATCTTACCTGGTTTGCTGGGCCAGATTGATCAGCGGATATCTTTCATCGTGCATTGGTAGGAATGTATCTGGAACAATTTGTTTTCACCTGGGGCTGCTGTTTGTTCTTCATCGGTAGTTCTCACTTTGCATGATGATGATCGATTCAGTATCAATTTCACGCAAAATAATACACATCCCAAACAACGTCACAGATTTGATTCCAGGAAATATGTAGTTATGTTCAGAGGTAACTGCTTAACAGATCTGTGCGAGGTTTGTATGAATCGATTTCGTACAGGTCGATACCGAAAGCGTATGGGATAGACATCAGTTCCCGTTTATCCTGCATTGAGATGGACTTTAGCCATCGCCCCAGCAAATAGTCCGTATCACCGACATGGGATACTGTGTGCGAGGAGACGGTTCGTGAGGGACGCGATAATTGCTGACGCATTGCTTCAATGTCGGGTAGGTCGAGTATCTTTGAAATCGCTGTGAGCATTCTCTCCGGATACATGACAGTTTGCTCATAGGTGAGAAATAGCCAGTTTCGATGTTCGCCACTCAACCACGCTCGCCATGGGATGAGCATCTTCAGAGTCCAATCAAGAACATGTTGGGCAAGTGGTGATCCCTCGTTGAGAATCTTCTTTGCCAGATCCACCTGTGTACTGTTGAGTTGAGTATCAACGTACCAACTGTGCAGGAGAAAATCCGCACATTCGTGCGGCCATCCCTTGTGAATGATCGAATGCGCGGTAGGAATTGGGTGGCGGAAGAGAACTGATATATTAACATCAAAATTTTCATCAAACCACTCGATCAATGCCACGCCACTGGTTATCTGGAAAATGATCCGGTCTGTTACTCTGTGGAAGTATGGAGAGTGGAATGCAAGTGAAGGATATAATACTATTTTACCCGAGATAATATCACCTGCCAGTGATCGGAACTGTTCCTCAGCAATCCCTTCAAAGTGAACGGGTTGACGGAGAATATCATTACCCGAATAGTTTGCCGCTCTCCTGAGATCGGGCATCTGTCTTCTCCACCTCGAATGATGGATGGAGATGAATGGCTTACCAACATACCGCATGCCCGGGTGTGCGGCTATTGTGTTAAGCAGCCATGTTGATCCTCCGCGCCGAGAACACGCAAGAAGAATATTGGGTCGAACTCCTTGGCTATGACGGCATAAGAGTCGGAATATGGCTTCTCTGGCGAGGAGTTCTATTCGATGACCGAAATTCGATCTTGGACGTCGTAATAATTTCATGAAGCTTCCTGTAGTGGTTTACAAATAATAATGAAGGCAACCGACGAACGCAAATGATAGGTAGGGCGCGCTAGTATCCATTTCTGTACAAGATGTAAGGTAAAACGTGAGCATTCACCCAGCCACACGCGCCCTGATGTACTCCTTCAACACCGGTCCAAGAAGCTGGGTAACAGAGGAGTAATACGTGAGATGTAGTCAACAAGATCAGCATTCCCATGCTCATAGCAACAATCCCAGCGGTCGTCTAAACCGCAGGATCATGTTAGAAGGTTCACATTGATAACTTGCTCTGAATTATTCAGGTGTTACCCGTGAGGACGAATACACATCATTGATAGTCTGGGCAATGAGTCGGAAATAGTGTTCGTGTAATTTTTGGAGCTTACGCACTGTATTCACGTCAACATTTGAAGACTGTCTTTTCAATCTGCTGTAATCAGCTCCCCACCAGATGAAACCGTCGATCCGCTTCCCGTTGAACTCCGTTTGAGCGATTGCCTTTATATTGGCAGTAAAATCATCATCATCTACAGGTTGCCCTCCAAATTCTTTGTTACTTCCGTGGTAACGGTGATGAACCCAGACGTAAACCGGTTTATTCCCTGCCGCTTGAGCAATTTCCAGCGCAAGCTGGACATTTTCCACGGCGTACGCAAGGCTCTGCTCCGGAGCTTGTTGCGATCCGGATTTGTATAGATGATAAATCGAGGGGCCGACCCAATCAGCATGACGAAGTAGTCCAGCCAGTGCACGTGATCGTTTGCGCCAGTCATCATCCCTTTTCCAGTATTCACGTGGCGGAATTCCGTAATAGCCGATGCGTGCCTGGGGTCGTAGTCGTTTAGCCAGTACCAGAAGTTCCGTGAGATTGCGTACAGCACACTGGAATTCAGGGGATTCGGGATCCTGCCTGAGCCAATCGAAAATTGTGGCTTCCCAATCCAATGACACAATGCCATTGAAATCCGGCTGGATACGTTTGGAGAATTCCTCGGTGAAGTATTTCCGGCTGTCTAAATATCCATCGTGATTCCTATCAATGGCATAACTAGTAATATTGACACCCCATTCAGCTCGGTAGACCCGATAAAAAGCCTCAAGCCCGGGCTGAGTGGTCATATCAATTATTCGTGGGCGTTGACTGGGGGGGATTGGCCTGGGGGAGGGGGATGCCGGAGTCGCTGAGGCGATCATTGTGACATCCTGACAGAACAGCACAAATAGAAGTATCACCGACAGGATCAGGATGTATTGAACAGTACTTCTCACGCTTATTCGACCTTTTCCCGAAACAGTGATGATGAAAAGGAATATGACGGTGGTTTCTTATCCGATGGATCCGTTCCTGTAAGATTTTATCGTCAAAATCGTATCACAAGGTTTCCCGGTTGATGGTTCAGATGATCACAAAACCCGTTGGGATAATGTACCGAGTGATTGATTAGACAGGATACCCCAGCTACGATTTCGCGGTTTTTGCGGATAACGCTAACTATGACAAAACAAATTGCAACCAATATCACATGGCAGGATGGACAGGTTGACCGTGAACAGCGCGAGAAGAATCTCGGTCAAAAAGGATGCACGGTCTGGCTGACAGGTTTGTCAAGCAGCGGGAAGACCACCCTTGCCATCGCGCTGGAACAGGTGCTCATGCAGCGCGGATTTCTTTCTTACCGGCTGGACGGCGATAACATCCGTCACGGGTTGAACATGAATCTGGGCTTTTCCGCAGAAGACCGGGAGGAAAACATTCGTCGTATCGGTGAAGTCACGAAGCTCTTTGCTGATGCTGCGATCATATCCATCACCAGTTTCATCAGCCCGTACCAGGCTGATCGCGATCATGCCCGCAAGCAACATGAATCTGCCGGCATACCATTCCTGGAAGTGTACGTTGACGTACCGCTGGAAGTGGCAGAAGAACGCGATCCCAAAGGTCTGTATAAAAAAGCGAGAGCGGGAGAGATCAAGGGTTTCACCGGTATAGACGATCCCTATGAGCCGCCTCCAGCGCCTGAGCTGCACCTGCATACTGATACGCTTACGGTTGTACAGTGCGTGCAGATGCTGCTGGATATGCTCCAGGAGCATGGCATCATTTCCGCAGAGTATGTGGGAAGTTCAATCGAACACACCAACCGCGTAGGGTGACCAGTGAATCATCAGTGATTGAATGGCCTCAGTACTCCATACCTTTACATCAGGATGGGGTGGGGCAATTTCATTGAGATCCATTACCGCTGTGCTGCCATCGAGATGACCCACAGGGATACGGTCACTCCCCCATCTTCCCACGGGTATGCCACCACCAGCAGTAAAATCTGCATTAGTGGTGATGTCGATGTGGTCACGACCGGTTACACCCCATTGCTGAAGATCAGGATCCCAGTTTCCGTTGTCATCGGGTATGTAAGGAGGCCGAAGCTCGCAGTAACCGTAGGTGAGTTCTAAAACCGGCATACTTCCGAATACTGTCTGGTTATAAAATTGTGTCGTTCCAAAGAGAATCAGTTTGGCCGGATTTTTAACTTCCGAGTATCTCGTAGCAGCCAGCACTGCATCGGCGTTTGTCGGGAACCATGGATTGCGGTTGGTGATTGCAGTTCCGCCATGGTAACCATCGCCGCCGACAAATATCGAATTGAGTCCGATCGAAGGAATGGCAGAGGCACAGAGCGTTGGATCACCGGGATCCCACGAACATGAACCAAATCCATATTCGCCTGCACTGATCACAGGATCAAGTTTGCTGATTAACTCTTTGCTGCGATAATCGGTCATGAAAGGTTGCCAGATGTGATCCATGTAGGGCGCTAACCGCCATACGTAAGAACCAGCATCCAGATAACTCAATTCCTCTCTGGTTTCCAGCAGCGTTTTTATTGGTGATGCGATTGGTGGTGCTTCAAAAGCATTGAGCGTAACTTCATCGAGATAACCGGGCAGGAGACGATCACGGTTATCAGTGGAATACTCGTTGTATGCCAGGCACATCCCACGGATTGCACTCAGTGTTTCCGTTCGATTTGAAGCATCACGTAAGCCATGCAAAGACACGATTAACAGACCCGTGAGCATAGCGATAATGGCAACAACCAGAAGCAGTTCAACCAACGTAAATGCATGAAGTCGGCGAGACATAATGTCCTCCAGACTATGAATCTGTCATCGCGTCTAGCGACGAATTACACATTAACCACCACCTGAAATAACGGTGTCGTCATACTCTTCAACTATCTTGGGGGAGAGTAGTGTGATGTCTTCGATGAGTTCATCTTTTGTTGTTGGACCATCCTTACGGCTGAAGAAGACACCATCGGAACCGGCAGAAAAAAGATAATATGAGCCACGCGGTGTTCCATTGAACGCGTCACCTTGGGTACCAGAGGCACCAAATGCGGGGTGACGAATGATTTGTGCCAGTGTTTCGTTTTGATCCACACCAGATGCGTGGAGGATACTGTAATCCTCGTTGCCGTTGCTCGACGTCTGATTGTTACCGAAGGCACCCAGCGCTACTGATTCGACATAGGCGAGCATACCCTTGATGTAGAACTGGGGTTTTTGGGTATCCATTGGATTATCGTCAGTCAGAGGACCGATCGTGCGCGCCTGGCGCAGAAAAGCAATGGGTTGTCCCCAGGCGTCGACGAGATCCGGCAGCTCAATCCCTGATCCACTGGAAAAATGTTGACCGGTTGTCGTGATCAGCTCGCCGGTACCGGGGGTGTAGTAAGGTGCGTATGTTTTTCCTTCAATGGTTGGTCCTTCACCCATTCGCTGAATATTGACCTTGATGCGATAATCGGATCCTGAACCGGTGAAGCTGATGGTCTCCCATCCATCCGCCTGGAGATAGTTGTTCGTAAATGCTGTGGTTCCAACATCCTCTTCACGGACAAAACCGCCCATGAGATGGAGCAGTGCATTTTCAGTGCTGCTCATGAGAATATTGGGTTCATTGACGAAGATTTCTTCCGGGACCACCCCCGGGTAGAAACCATGATCGAGTTGGAAGGCATTACATGAGTCGGCAAAGGCCTGCATACGAGCCACGGTTTTGACCTTTTTTGCCTTCTGTTGCACGGTATCAAGAGCGACCAGCAGAATACCAACCAACAGGACGATAATGCCGATGACCACAAGCAATTCGGTCATCGAAAAACCGCGCGGTGAAGTTCGTTGGGAATGGTGATTCTGGATAGTGGGATGAGGCGTAGCATTCATGGGCTTTTCCTTGTCGAAGCCGATGTGTGAAGCGTAGGTAGAGCACCACACTCCGAGGTCTGGGAAACAGCCGTCCCGCCACGTTCATCCGCGTAAATCCAGTATATCAGAAGATTTGCCGCTGTCGAGAGTGATCCCTTTTTTCTTCTCCCCACTACCAGGAATTGGTTCGGGAAACTCAGGCTTTGGCAATCAGCGTTATGAATGTGTGGAGGGGGGGAGGTCATGAACAGAGTGGAGGAAATTATCCAGATATCGCTCTGTGAAAACCTGAAAAGCACCCTGAGTGGATGCAGCATCTACCCCCCAAAGACAGACTTTTCGATCGACGAACTCCGGATCAAGGTGAATCCGATAAGAGTGATCCACGATCATTGCAGAGGGAACGCGATTTGCCAGATAAGCCGTGGCTGCATTGATTTCAGGATCACCCATGGAGATGGTTGGCTGAAGCATCAGATCGGGCTGATTGAGATACCACAGGTCGCAGCACACGATTACTTTGTATTGGTCTATCTCATCGGCATGTTGTGACTGCCATTGCGTGATCAAGTTGCGAAGTTCATAACCAAGGGGGCGATTTTCCACTTCAGCGCGGAGGTGTGCTCCCAGCACTATCAAGACGAGGTTATCTGACCATGTATCCATTCCATGTAGGATAACGCTTCCAGACTGCACGTGTACTTCTTCATTGAATTGGATTGAGTTATCCCGGATGCCGATGAGCAGATATGGCTATGAGAACATCTCTCACCATGACGTGGCGTTCCTGCACAATGGATTATTCCAACCGGAGATCAACTTGGGCATTCACGCTCATTGAGATTCTCATTGTTGTCACGATTATCGGCATTATGGCAGCCGTAGTAGTTCCCCTCTTTGGAAATGTGGATGTGACTGCCAAATCCGAATCCATGGCAACTGTGGTTCGTCATACACGAGAATTGATCGCATATCGGGCGGCGGCAGGTGAGGGAGAATTATCCGATCAGGGTTTCCCGGTGGCAGTTGATCCAACCTGGTATCCCAATAACCAACTGCCATACCACGGCTGGACTTGTCAGCCCATGATTGTTGAAACGGTGACTGGTGCTGCAGATGCGGTTTATCCGGCCACCAAGACATATAATTCGGAATCAGCCGGGGCCAAAAACGCCTGGTACAACAAGACCAACGGTGCTTTCTGTCTGAGGATACCCGCTCAGGGAAATGATGCTGAGACCCTTGCGATATTCAATGAAGTGAATATCAGTGATGCAACCGCTTTGAATCAGACGAAATATTGAAACTGAGATTGAGCTATCACGTTGAACCGACTTCTTGATGGTTTTCTAAATACGTTGGTGCGCGCTGGCAGAATGTGTTTTAGAATGCAGTAACCTCTCGAGTGTAATTCCCATGCCCAATCAGGAATACGATGTGCATTCTGATCCAGACAGTTCTCCGAATAAGATTGGCCCAAGCGCACAGCAACCAGGTGGGATGAGCACTGTGAGTAAGGCTCTTGCAGTAATCGCTTGGGTGATACTGCTGGCGATTGTGGGTATTCGATTTGGCGCAAGCTTCGTGGTTGAACCGGTGGAATCAGAAGAGGAAACACTGCTGGATCACCAGATCAGCCAGGAGATGTTCTTTCTCGGGAAAATACTGGTTGCAGGAACTGAACTTTCTCCTGAATCTGCGTCCCTCTTCGCACAGCAACTCCCCCCGATAGAGGATGTTGCCGGAGATAATCGTTACGCCTACGTGATCCTGCGTGGTGAGCTTGAAGGACCGGAAGTTGCACTGGAAACCATCGATCTGTTCACCACAATGCCGCAGGAAGATGAGTCGGAAGGGTCAGAATCACCTGCACTGAATGAAGATCTCATCGCATCACTGCGCGCTTTATTTCACGACCAGCAGGCTGGCGAGTTCACATTCCCCTCTCTCACCGATCAACAACAGCAGGAACTCAAGGCAGAGTTCGGATGGTTCGGCGAATTGGCACTCCTGCCTCGGGGAACGCCCAATCAGACGGAACGCAGCGACTTTGTAGATAAAATCATACTTATCCCCATCGTTGCCGGCATTGTTCTCTGCATCATGGGTGCGTGTCTGCTTGCGGGTATCGCAGTACTCGTCATTCTTCTGGTACGCGCATTGATCGAACAGTGTTATCACGGCTTTACTGTGCGGGGCGAACATGGGGGTGTTTACATTGAAACCTTCGTTCTCTGGTTCCTGGTTTTTCTGGGACTGGCGTTCGTTCCTGCATGGTTGGAAAATTGGGGTTGGGTGGAAAGTACCGGCGGCTTGTTGCTGACGCTTGTCGTGTCATTTATCGGATTGGGAGTGCTGATCTGGCCGGTCCTTCGCGGTGTGCCATGGTCTCAGGTACGTGAAGATCTTGGCCTGCATACCGGGCGAGGTTTGTTTCAAGAATTCTTCTGTTGGGGGCCGGTAAGTTACTGCCTTGCGTTGCCAATTGCTGCAATCGGATTCGGAGTCATGATGCTGCTTATGTGGGTGCAGAGTAAAATGACTCCTGATGCGCCGCCGCCAACGCATCCGGTGCAGGAGATGATCAGTTCAGGAGGATGGCTGAAAACTGCACTGGTGCTGGTGTTGGGGGTTGTCGCTGCCCCGGTCGTTGAAGAGATCATGTTCCGTGGCGTGCTTTATCGGCATTTGCGCGAACTGAGCGGCCGATGGAAGTGCTGGCTGAGTGTGCTGGCAAGTAGTCTTTTCAGCGGATTTCTCTTTGCCGCCATTCACCCCCAGGGATGGGTGGCGATACCGGCTTTGATGGGTCTGGCAGTTGGTTTCTGCCTGGCGCGGGAATGGCGGGGCACACTTCTACCGGGCATATTTGCCCACGGATTCAGCAATCTGCTCGTCCTGAGTCTGAATATCGTGCTGCTGGGTCCATCGTGATTCAACGCAAACTCGCATCACTGGTCGCCACAGGGCAGATCTTCGACGTATCATGGCCACGATGACGGATTTCAACGAGCATCTCGCAGATCTGATCCAACGTGGCGGCTATATCATGATTCCCCTGTTGGCGATGAGTGTCGTTGCCGTGGCGCTGATCATCGAGCGGAGTTGGTTCTGGCTGCTTTTGCACGGCCGCGGGCGGATGAATAAGCTCACACAGCTGAACAACGCCTTACGCGAGGGCGATCATAAACTCGCCTCGGCACTCCTTTCTCAGGATCGTTCACCCTATGGTGAGGTGGCAAAGCGATTATTGGAAGATGGCGCGACCGACGCCATAGCCGTGGAAGTTACCGAATTGCAACGGCCACGCCTGAATCGATTTATGGTCGCACTCTCGACAATCATCACCGCAGCACCACTGCTGGGCATTCTGGGTACGGTGACAGGAATAATCCAGTCGTTTAATCTGCTGGGTGAGCAGAGTACATTGACGGATCCACGTGCCGTGTCCGCAGGCATTGCAGAGGCACTCCTGACAACCGCTTTGGGGCTGATTGTGGCAATTCTGACCCTCTTTCCCTACATGATTTTTCGCAGTCAGGTCGATCGGGCAATGGGTCGGCTGGAATCGGTCATTGCCGCTGCCCAACAAGGTAGTAGCGTTGAAGGATCCGGCTCACACCGTACTGCAGCAAAAGCGGAGCCCGCTCCCACCACAATTTCCTGACCCCCCACACGATCCCCCCTCACTCCCCCCACACATACACACACGCCCACAATTGCCATTTTACAGCTCCATCAATCCCAACACCCACTCAGGTAAGGCCATCCAATGAACGATATTCTCCCGGGAGGATTTTCAATAATGAGAAAGCATTCCATTTCCTGCAACTGCTTCTTGCTCTTCATTCTTGCCGCAACTGTTTTTCACGTTGCTTATGTGTGTGCTTCAGCAAATGCCAGCGCGGTGGAGCCGCCACCGAGTGCATTCAAGGTAACCACGCAGGCTGATGAACAGGGGAAGGAAACGGACTGGCTTCGGGTGCATGAAGAAAAGGGGAAGTCAATTGCATTGCAGATCGCCACCCGTGAGTATGTGCGAACAGAACCAGCCGGCCCACAAGTCAGTCTGGTGGGGGTAGCGCACATTGGCGATGCATCGTTCTATGAAGCGTTAACAGTCCACCTGGATGGATACGACATCGTCCTTTATGAATCGGTAAAACCGGCCGGGGCTGGTGGTACCGGTGGAGATACAGATGCGGAACGACAGGCCAGCACAACCGCGGCTCTGGAACTGATTTCATCATTGGTGGATGGATATTGGTCGGAGAATGGAGAAGTACCGGCTGATCTCCAATCGCTCCGTGAGTACGCGGTGACGGTCGATCCTCGTTACGTTCATTTCATTGATGCTGCTTCGGTTGATGCCTGGGGAAATCAGGTTCGACTCATCGCAGATCCCACTGAGGAAACAGTATTGCCCGATGGTGATGTTGTTGTGAAACGGCTTCCCGTGCGTGTTGTCAGTTTGGGTCAGGATGGCCGACCGGGTGGGGAGGGAGTTGATGCGGATCTTGCCGTGTACCCGACGGGAACGCCCGTTACGTTGAGCCATGAGGATAGTTTGCAGGCGCAGTTGGCATCTGCTCTGCACCTGGAATTTCAGCTTACTGCCTTGGATTACAACCAATCCAATTGGCAGTGCAGTGACATGGCGTTGGATCAGGTCAATCGCGCCCTGGCGATAGAAGGAATTGACTTTATCGAGTTCAGTGAAACCCTGTCGGGAACATCTCTGCCGGCCAAGTTCATCAAATTCCTGTTGGGACTGATGCGTCTGGCAGATGCATTTGTAGGTGGAGCGATCGTTGATACTTTCAAGGTTGTGATGATCGAGTTGCTGAGTGATCAGTCACTCATGGAAGAGAGTATGGACGTTTATGGCGAAGGTTTCACAAGAGTGTTGATCGATCAGCGAAACCAGGTTGTTGTCGATGATCTTGCGCAGCTGCTCGAAGAAGATCATGATGTTCAATCCGTTGCCATTCTCTATGGCGCGGCGCACATGCCGGACATGGCAGACCGCCTAGATGCACAGCTTGGTTATGTGCCGATCGAGAGCAAATGGTATTCCGCCATCGAAGTTGATCTGGAAAAATCAGCGGTGAATCCCCGGGATCTGAAACAGATTCAGATGATGATCAGGATGTCGCTGGCTCAACAGAAACAGCGGATGCAGTTGCAATCAGAGTCGGCTCAACCAGAATGAGTTGCGTTGTAGTCATTTTACGGTGCGCGATGTTGAAAGCCATCGAAAGCTGTTGCTTGATACCGTTGCCCTTCAAAGAAGCGTTGATCTGTTGAATTGATCCACATCCTTGGCTCAAACAGCATATTTGGCTGCTCGGATGATGTGTGACCGTCGGCGTAAAGAACTGCCGCCTGACCGGTGTGGCGGCCGATTGGAATGTGGGTTTCTACGAATGTCTCACGCGCTTCAGGATCCAAAGTTCCGTCGGTTGTAAATACACGATCCCACTGATATTCATCTGCGAGAAAGAGCGGGACCACGAGCCACGAGCCGGGATCAAGATCCTGGGGCTTACGATGAATCCCGACATCGTATTTTGCTGAGCTGCAGAAGGTGATGTATCCGGATTGTCGCCGGATGGCTCCAATGGACTTGGCGGTCAGGCTCAGAGCGTTCCCGTTCAGATCGACGTGATCGTAAAATCTGGGGACATCAATTTCGGTATCCTCTACTTCTTCGATATCCCACCAGCCGCCTGTGTAATACGCGTTGTAGCCGAATGCCGGTGCTTCTGCGAATTCCTGGGCTTCATCCAGATCCAGTGGTACGGCAGCTACATCGATGTATAGAGAATCTGGGCGCTCTTCTCCGGTATAACCTCGAATGATCTCATAATTGTTGTTGAGATAGGGCATCAGCCGCCAGGTCCAGGGAGCAGCGATGTCATCAGGGATCACAGAACCTCGCGGGAATTCAAAGCTAAGATCCCACTTTTGAATTATTGGTGGTACAGATGTCGGTTCCATGTATCCCGGCATTGCGGCGTCATTATTCCCCCCGGCATATAGGTTCCACGCCGTCCCCACCTGGCGGATATGACTCAGCTCACTGGTTTTACGACTTCGGCCCTTGACTCCACTCAGGGCAGGCAGCAACAAAGCCATCAACAAAGCAATGATGCTGACCACAACCAGAATTTCAACGATGGTGAAGGCTTTACGGCGATTCTTCTTACCTGACATCTGGAATCTCCTTCTTCCACATTAATCACGATGAATCATACAATGACCCATTCCCCGTCACTTGCAAGAGATGAAAGACAAGTGCTTCCGGGACAATTTACTATACTCCAGAATGAGCATGAAAGATGCCAAAATGCCGTAAGGCATGAACTTAGCAACAAAATGTGTGGGTAAACGGTCATTTTCGTATCAAATCTTTTTTATTAGACATCTTGATCCATTTTATTGGGGTGAATCAGTCATCCTGGGTTGCGGGTTGGATTTTGAACATGCCGCGTGTGAGGATGGAGAAATGTTGTTATCCAGCTTCCCAGAAAGTGAAAGCTGAAACGCAGCATTTCATCTCTTATGAACAGCGAGGAAATTGGTGTGAATATCAGGGTTGCACAAATTTGCCGGTTGGGGGGATTGAATGCATGGGTGTGGGGGAGTGTGTGTGGAAGCGTGCTGGTGTTGTGCTCTACGAATTTTGTTCATGGGGAATGTGTTGAACACAACAATCCCAAGACTGCCGCTGGTATTGATCAGGTAAGTCCCTGGAATGAGATGGATCGTGATCCTGAAATGTTTTTCAGACAATTGGTCCAGCGGTATCAGCAAATATCATCCTATCGAGATACTGCCAAAGTGACTGAGGTGACCGTCCGTGCTGGTGAAGAACCTCGCAGGATTCAGACGCAGATCAGTTGCGCCTTTTCCGAGAACAGTGCGCTGGAAGTACGAACACCCGCCAGTCAATGGTGGCAGGGTGTTCACCTGCCTATGACGATGAATTCGATTCCGCATTGGCGCGAAGCGAACGAGCAATATAATCTTTGGCGTGCGCCGCACATGGTGATCAAATTTGCCGAAGAACCCCTTCATGATTTCCGTGTTGGTGTGGAGGATGGTTTTGCAGCCTCAGATGTTGCACAGATCACTCTTGACGATAGGGTCTTGATTGATCTGAAGTTGAGCAGTTCACAGAATCAGGAAGAACCGGAAGCGATCTTTGATCTGTTCGTTAATCCCGAGTCAATGTTGATTGAACGTATCGAGGGTTGGCAGGTTCTGTCAGACGGAACTGAGTATCACACCACAATTGCCATTACGCCCGAACCCGATGCGATCACTGTTGAGAAGAAACCTGCTCCTGAGCCGAAAAATCCTGTCACTCCACGCAACACCGCGCCACACGATTCCCCGCACGTCCCCCCGCAGGAATTTGACAGGCCGCCGGATTCTTCATCTCCGCCCCCCTCGTCACCATTAAATCGGGTCGGCTGGGGATCAGCTGATTGAGATCGTTGGCTGCACGGTTTTGCCCGAACTTGCCTTGATGGAGATCTGCGCTGCCACCTGTTGGGCAAAGTGATTGAGTTCCTCAGCCAGCGCATCATTGTCATCAAAGTTAGCTGTGGGATTGCCGTCATCACAGTTCTTGCGCAGTGCCATGTTGATGGGGATATGACCCAGGCAAGGGAGTTGCAGGTGTTGTGCCATTTCTGCTGCCCCGCCTTTGCCGAAAATGTCGTATTCCTTGCCATCATCTCCGATGAAGTAGCTCATATTTTCGACAATACCCAGAACATCGATTCCGAGCTGTATGAACATAGCAACTGCGCGCACCGCATCATCCTGCGCCACTTTTTGAGGAGTACACACGACAATGGCGCCGGAAAGCGGCAACAACTGAGCCAGTGTCAGTGGTACATCTCCGGTTCCCGGGGGTAAATCGACGATGAGGTAGTCCAGGCTTCCCCAGTTGGTTTGCAGGGCAAGTTGTTGAAATGCATTGTGAGCCATGGGTCCACGCCAGATGAGTGGTTCCTCAGGCTTGACCAGACGCCCCACAGTCATTGTTTTGATGCCGTGAACATTGAACGGGGCCAGCATTTTGTCTTCAGCAGTTGGCTCCATGTTGCTCAATCCCAGCATGGTGCTGAGCGATGGGCCATAAATATCACCATCAAGCAACCCAACCGATGCACCGTGGCGAGCCAGTCCGATGGCGAGATTCACCGCAACCGTTGATTTCCCCACGCCACCTTTTCCGGCACCGACTGCGATAATGTGCTTTACATTTGGAAGAGGATTATCCTCATCGCGAATCTTCTCATTTGGCTTTCGTACATCGGCGGTGAAATTGACCTGGATCGAATCGAGCGATTCCCCGAGTTCTTCAGCTTTCCTGTTCACTGCCTGTTCGATGTCCTTCTGGATGTGGTCTTTCATGGGACATGCAGGTGTTGTGAGTTCGATCGTGATAAAAACCTGCTTCTGATCAACGCGGATTTCCTTGACCATGTTCAGTGAGACCAGATCCTGATGAAGCTCTGGATCCTGAACCGTGCTGAGCACATCACGGACATTTTCATTCGTTAATGGCATTGAAGCTTTCTCCGGTATGGGAAGATTCATCATTTATCAGTTGCGAACGGATCATAGGCAGGCAAGAACGATGTGGTGGGAGAATTCCAGGAGTTCCGGAAGTGGATGATCAGGTCTGTCGGGATGAGAAGGGCAATCGTCGCATTATTGCTGCAGAAAAGCGTTTTCGTTCATCCGGCCTGACCACAATCCACCATGACAATGGCGTATACACGATCCCGTAGCACAGAACCACCAGGATCAATATCAGGATCGTCCAATCTTCAATCATCACCACCGGGATGATCAATATCGGGGCGCAGAGCAGGGATACTACAGCAGGTCGCAACAGTGGCAGGTACATCTCTCTCAGCTTGATATTCAGGCAGCGCACCGCGATGACTGGGAAAATGAGGAAGTGAACAATCATGAAAGTCAGCGAATACCCAATTGCCGGGGCATTTATCTTTGAACCCTCCGGCATCAACCACAGTAGCAACGCTCCCACGACTGCACTGAAGATGCCCCCCGCGAGGAACAACACAGCATAGCGTCGTATATAACCAGCTCCATATAGGATCAGATGCCACCCGTCCGTGACGGAACGGGTAGCCAATGTGATGACAATAATCCTCACAATGGCTACGGCGATGGGAATCGCATCGTCCGGAGTGTTGGGACGTTGTCCAACCCACATCTGAAGAAACGGCTCGGCAAGAATGAATGCTCCTACAGCACCGGGAAATGCGACAAGAGCCTGCAGGCGTGAAGCGTGATGGATGAGATGTCGAACACCCTGATCCGGAGATGCAATGCTCAACCGAACCGAAACTGACTCTATCCCTGTTGCAACTCCATGGGCGAGCATCTTCGTCCACGCGGAAAACTGATTGGCGATTTGAAAAACAGCATTACCATACACGCCAAATGCCAGATTCATCAGGAGCATGGTAAGCTTGCTATACAGACTCGTTCCAATGTAAGCGGTACTATTCCATCCGTATGTGCTGAAGATCTGTTTGCACGTCTTCCGGCAGATTGTACGGGGCGCGGGAATGAGACGATGATCAGCCAGGATTGCACAGCCGACGATTGTGAACAGGGCCAGGCCGAGCAATCCCGACCAGAGTATGGCCATTGCCTGAAGAGCTGTGGTGGGATCCTTCATTTTGAAGGCATAAGCCAGGATTAACGCTGATATGAGAGTTGTGGATCGGGCGACAACATGCCAGAGATTAAAACGTGAAAATTGCTCACGCACCGGATACATACTGTAGACCGGTGAGAGAAACATCAGAATCACCGAGTAGATCCCCTGTCCGATTACCAACCATTGTGCCGGTTTGATGAGTTCATCTGGTATGTTGAGTAACCCGATCACACTGTACAGTATGATAAAAAGAATCGCGGTAATTCCCGATACGGTTATTGAAATCACGAACGCAGAGTTGTACGTCCTGATGAATTCATCTTCATCACCGCTGTGATACGCTGTTCCAAGCTCGCGCACCAGACTTCGGCTGGTCATCTCCTTGAATAAGGCTCCGATACCGGCCGAAGTACTCAGTAGCGCGATCAGGCCGAAGGCATCAAAACCGATCCAACTGATGATGAACGGCGCAAGTATCAATCCCAGCGTAATCTGCGCGAATAATCGGACGTAGTTGGAGGTGATGCGGATCAGTCCGCGCTTTGCTTCGCTTGCCATGCAGTTACCATCACCTCATATCATGAGAAATTGGGATCTTATTGATCTGGTGAGCCATAATGGACTTTCAATCATACGGGAATACGAACATCATGGGGGAGTGTTCGGTAATGGAGCGCTGATTGGATCACGGTACTTTTCCATAGCTTAGGGAGAGAAAAAGCGCCCCCAAGCGGTTTGGGGCAGGCGAGTTCTGGTATGGAGTCGGATGACTTCTGGGCTTATTCGTTTCAATACCCGTCACGTTGCGTATCATATCTCTGTGATATTGACGAGGGATAATTCATGATGAGGCAATGTTTACGATCTGTCATTCTCGCCTGGGTGGCATGGATTCTGGCCGGTTGCCAGGGAAGCGGGAGTTATACGATGGAAGGGAGGGTTGTGGAAGGGCCCTTCAGTACGATGGAATTTGTGGCTGAGGACGATCCGCGACTTCAGGAACGCGGAATAGGTAACGTCAAAATCGTACTACACCGTGACGGCAATAAATCCTGGCCTCGATGTATTGGGGAGGTGTCCACTTCGCCGACCGGGATGATTCACTTTCCGGTCAAAGAGTTTGGAGCCGGCTGGATGATCGAACAATGGCTGATCGAAGCATTTAAGCCCGGCTATGAAACGGTTGATACCGTCGTAACCCTTCCCAGTCAGAAGAGTGACCGCCGGCTCCTGATCATGATGATCCCCGGCCAGGCGCGACCTCTCCGACCTCGAAATGAATTGCTCGATCAATATGAACGGTTTCGCTAAACACAAGGTCAAGCTCACTCGGCCGATCGTGAACCTTGTGAAGCGTTGAAAGGAATGAAATCAAGTTGATTCGGAGATACCACCTTCATCTCCCCGGATTCGTTTATCTGGCACTCGTGTTAATCATCGCAGTGGCAGCAGTCAACAGTCAGAATAATCTCCTGTTCTGGATCTTCGGCGTCTTCTTTTCCGGATTACTCATTTCCGGCTTGACCTCCGGCATTATGATGATGGGCTTGAGGATCAGACGATTGGATCCGCAGCGCGGTACGGTCGGATCACCCCTGGTAGTGCAATACGAGTTACACAATCGCAATCGGTTCATCCCGATATTCAACGTTCATGTGGAAGAAAGTGATAAAGCGGGTGACGCCACTTGGCACCGGATAATGAGCCGGGGGCAGGCGTGGGTCATGCACATCGGCCCACGCGAAACGGTACACGGTGAAGTGACGCTCTGGCCGCGCCATCGGGGAGAAGCGCGGTTTGATCGTGTTCGTGTCTGGACAACATTTCCGTTTGGGCTCGTGAAAAAATCAATCACATTTTCGCAACCCCAACACACTTACATTCATCCCCGACTCTATCAGATGCAACACCGGATTCTGGAGACGGTACTGCTGCCATCGCTGGTGGGGCTTAAACTATCATCCCAGCCGGGGACCGGTGATGATTACTTCGGCATGCGTGAATATCGCCCCGGCGACAGTCTGCGTCATATTGCCTGGAAACGAACAGCAACGCGCGATGAGTTGATCAGTATCGAGCGAAGTCGTCCCAGTCCGCTCCGTATGCGGGTTATGCTCAACCTGACAAAATCGACCGACTCACTCATAAACGATGACATAACGTGGGAAGCGGTGCGCCAATTGGAGGAACGTGCCATAAGCCTGGCAGCCTCACTCATACACGCAGCAACACTGGCTGGTTATGAGGTTGGCCTGACTGTTTTGGGTTGCCCATTAGCATCAATCCCGGTGAGGAGGAGTCATCTGCATCGAAACCGGATCATGACGCATTTTGCGTCGATCAATCTGGATCTGCCGAGGATCGAGTCACATGTTCCCGATGCAGAACGAGTAGCCGTGGTCGTGATTCACCCCCTTCACGTGGAACCTGATGTTGGAAAAGCCAATGCGCTGCACCTCTCTGCCACACAATTATCCAAATTCACACAACAGAAAATCGGTGTGGACGTGATTCCCGCTTCCCTGAACGGGAGTCGAAAAAAGCGCGGTAAGCTACCAACTGATCGTCGTGGAAACTTGCAGGAGACCGCCGCATGAAACTCCTGCGAAGTTATCCCACCATGGCTTATATTACGGTTCTGCTGGCCCTGATCGGTGTGGGTGTCGCCCAGCGCAGCATCGAATTAATTCTCGTGGCAGGTACATTGGCAGCAATGAGCTGGTATGTCACGGAAGGTCCACGCGGGCGCTCGCTCCCCAAGTGGGTTTCAAACATGCTTGTGATCGCTGCCTCACTCTTTGCGGTCGTTGATGTACTCAACCACGGGCAGGGACTGGAACTTTTTAACATCGTGGGGAGATTCTGTGTCTGGCTGACGATCATCAAGCTGTATGAGAGAAAGACCGTTCGTGATCACGGCAGCCTGCTGTTGTTGAGTCTGCTTCAGATGATCTCAGGATGCCTGACTTCTGCAGATCTTGCGTTCGGCATCATCCTGGTGTTCTATGCAGGATTGGGCATCTACACGCTGCTCCTCTACCAGCTTTATGCCTCGCTCGAAAGAGCGCGAGCTGTGCGTCGAGCGTGGGGTCCGAGCGTCGCAGCCCAGGTTCCAGTGATCCGTCCCGTGGCTGGTCGCAGATTAGCAATGAACTTCAGATTTCTGGTCATGACCGTGGCGGTCAGCGGTGTTGTATTAAGTGCGCTGGTCTTTGTTATCTTTCCCCGCTCAGTGGGACGGGGAATGATCAATCATCTGCAGGCACCACGCGTCGAGAGAAGGACCGGCTTTTCCCCGACAATTGATCTCGTGGGAGGCAGCAGGATTACAACGTCGCGCCGCTCGGTGGCTTTTTTCCAGATGCGCGATGATCAGGATCAAACCATTGTCACACAGGAACCGATTTATCTTCGCGGATCCGTTCTGAAACACTACGCTGGTGGTGGAATCTGGACATCATCCACCGGCAACGTCCGTCGACTGGAATGTAATGCCAGGTCGTTCGTTCAGTTTTCACTCTTCCCCGCATCGGAAGATGAGGCAGGTCGTATTACTTTTGAGTTAACTTTTTCAGACGGAACCGATTGGCTGTTTTCTCCATCTGTTCCGGTTGCTGTACTCACTGAGGATCCACGCGCGGTGGATTATGATGCCGCCACACACGTTATTCGCACTACACCTGAAAGTAGTCGGATATATTCTTACTCGGTTGAAGTGCTCCCCGATCCGACTGAAATTGAACTTGCCGAATTGCAGGTGCGTGTTGCTCAACCCTGGGAGGATGCCTCACCGTTCCCAGCTGGCCGTGTGCGCGGACGACAAGTCCGTAATCTCGCCCAGCAACTCCTTGATGCTCATGATTTTCAGAAGCCGCGCTATCGAGCCGCCCAATGGGCGCAGTTCAATTACCAGGCTGCCGTGATCTTTACCGACTATCTTCGGTCTGATGAATTTACTTATACCCTTGATATCAACGATGTTGTTTTCAGCGATCAACAGGAAGATCCGATCGAACACTTTCTCTTAACATCAAAGAGAGGCCACTGTGAATATTTTGCGTCAGCACTGGCAGCATTATGTCACAGCGTTGATGTTGAGGCGCGCATTGTCACTGGTTATGTAACAGCTGATTTCGATGAAAATAAACAGCAGTACCACATCATCGAAGCGAACGCCCATGCCTGGGTGGAAATTCGCAACGGACCTTACAATTGGCAAATGATCGATCCCACTCCCCCGGGAGAATTAGCCTTTACTCTGCAGGAAGAGGCTACGTTCGCTGATCGCCTTGGTTGGTTTTATCAGGATCTGGAGAGTGCGTGGAGTCATCAGGTCGTGGAGTTTGATCAATCATCGCAATATCGCCTTTCTTCGGCTCTGAACTTGCGCTGGAAACAACGCCTCCAAACTGCCTGGAGCAGGGTCCGCGAGTGGATGGCAGCAGTTAACCGCGCCTTTTATCTCGGCCCGGCTGGTTACATCTGGATGGGGATTGTCGGCTTGGCGCTTCTCATTGCAATTATCGCACTGATCAAACTGACACGCCGATCGCGCGCAGTGCAACGAACATTACAAATCCAACATCTCTCAGGCAGCGATTATCAGCGCATGTTGCAGCAGCTTGGGTTCTATCTCGACATGCTGATCGTGCTGCAGAAAAATGGCATACCTAAACCAGATTGGCAGCCGCCCCTGGCGCACGCTCATCTTATAACTGAATCCTATCCGGACGCTGCTGATCATATCCGTCGGATTACTGACCTGTTCTATACGGGACGTTTTGGTAATCGGAGACTCACCTCGGATGAGATACGTCAGGCAGAGGACCTTGTATCCGGACTGGCGCACAAACTGCAAACGAAAGTTTGATTAGGGCTGTTTACGTTTTGAGTGTATGATGCAGATGTGACGGATGCACTGTATCACAATTTTCTCAGTGATGATCAGAATCAGCATGATCCGGATCGTTCGCGCGCGCAGATAACCGAGTTGCAGAAATTCCTGGATCCCCCACCGAGGCATGTACTGGACTTGGGGTGTGGTAAAGGCAGAATATTGATCCCCCTGCTTGAGGCCGGCCACCATGTCATCGGTCTGGATCATGATGCGTCAATGCTCCAGCAATGCCGGGAAAAAGCAGAAATGCAAGGGTTTACCGCAACTCTGCGCGAAGCGGATTTCTTAGCGGCTACTCCACTGGAATCTCCACAAAGCTTTGATGCCATTTGCCTGCTGGGCAACACGATCATGACCGTCGTGGATGTCGATGAAGCGGTCACTCTCTTTTGTCGGGTGGGCGAAGTTCTCAAACCGGGTGGACGATTCATCATTGACGATTGCCCCCAGGATCTCTGGCCGGAGCTGATCGAAGGCCGCTGGCAGACCGGGCTGAGCGAGGATGGTTCACTGCAAATGGTGTGGGAGAGGGATGATGCGGTCTTTATGTTGCGAACAGGTGATGATGTTGATCCGGACTCTTGGGATTTCAAGCCGACCGATCGACGGTGCCGTCTTTGGAGCATGGGGGAACTGAAGCTGGTTGCTCGATTGGCAGGATTATCGGCCCCCCGACATCACCCTGACGCTGCGGTATTGATTATGCAACGCCCATCTGCGTAAGCGAGTCGTGGATAAGCAATTACCGTGAAGAATCCACCGGTGACGGACGATACTGCGCGTGGTTTTCAATCCATACTCTTGCAGAGGGAGATTGCCTGTGCCTGCCAACCGGTCCCGCACCTCCGGCTGGCGCCGATGCCTTCACCAGATCCACCAGCGTAACGGCGCCATCGAAATTGCACTTGCTCGTCAATACCTCGACGATCAATGCGGCAATCATCTCATCTGGCGCGTGCGCCTGTTGCAGATCAAAGAAGGCGAGCTGCTGGTGGAGCAACCGATTGCCTTGGGGCAGGAAGTCCCACTGGAATCGGAGGTGGAACTCGTCGCGATCATTGCCATTGGGCAGAATCGTTGGATGTTCCAGTCCAGGAATCTCGGCACGATGCAATTTGAAAATCAAAATGGTCGAAGTGTGACCGCAATCCGACTTCAGCTCCCCGATGAAGTGCAGCGATGTCAACGCCGTAATTTCTACCGTTCTGCCACGGCCGGCCTTCATCTTCCCGAGGTGGAACTCTGGCCGCTGCTTGATCCCAAATCAGTCGTGCTTGCTGAGCGCGCTAACGAACTGGAATACGAAGCATCTCTGGAAGATTCACAACAAACAGAATCAACCCCATTTGATTTGAATGAAGAAGAGGTCATGCCGGAGGTCGGCCCACAATTCACCGCAACGATGCTTAACATCGGCGGGGGTGGCGTAGGCGTCCGTGTCAAGCCGAGTGATACCGCCACTGTCACTCGACATAAGTTGTTCTGGGTGCGCATCAAGTTGCCGCCGGAGTTAACAGTCCCGGTCTGTACGTCAACGAAGCTCGTCCATACACATCTTGATTCCTCTCAGCATGTCTATGCGGGTCTGGCATTTGATTTCACCTTCAATCCTGCTCATGAGCGTTTTGTCGGGAATCAGATCTGCCGGTTTATCGCTCTGCAGCAGCGCGCCATGATGCAGCAGGAACAATCCGACGCCGCGTGAGTGTTGTATTGTCAAAACCGCTCCCTCACGGTCGCGGCTCGTTGAAGATAAAAATTACGTTCTGTGTGTGATGGGTATGTTGTTGTGGTGACTACACAGGTACAGGAATAGAACGACCGTGTAGTTGGGTCACGTTCATATCAGAACTCTCAGCGGACAAAATATTCCTCAACACTGCGGTCTTATCCAGACTCTCGGTGTATTCGCGATCGGGTGTGCTGTCGGCGACGATGCCGCAGCCGGCGGAGTAATCCAGTTGTCCATCGAGTTGATCCCAGCGCCCTTCCGCGGCTTGTCCGCTTAGCAGAATTGTGCGGATAGCGATGGACAGGCACAGGTTGCCGCAATCACTGATGTAACCGATTGCGCCGCAGTATGGACCGCGCTGCACCGGTTCCAGTTCCTCGATGATCTGCATCGCGCGGATCTTCGGCGCCCCGGTGACCGATCCGCCCGGGAAAGTTGCCGCCAACATTTGGCCTATCGTGACGTCATCCCGCATCGTCCCCGTAACCTGTCCCACACCGTGATGGACAGTGCCGTGCGTTTCGATCGTGCGGTCGTGTTCAACCCTAACCGAACCAAACTTACAGATGCGTCCCAGATCATTTCGCATCAGGTCAACGATCATGTGCAATTCCGCTGCATCTTTCGTTGAGTCGGCCAGTTGATCGGGGGTAGAACTGCTTGGTGACGTTCCCTTGATCGGGCGGGTGACCAGACGATTCCCGGTTGCGTCGAACTGGAGGAAGAGTTCCGGGCTGAGTGAAATCAAGCGACGACCGCCCGGCATTTCAAGATATGAACCGTACCACGCTTCACTGGCGTCAAGAGCGTGCTGGGCAAAGTGACGGGTCGAGCCGGTGAATGGGGCGGTGAACCGTTGGGCGATGTTGGCCTGATATATATCGCCCGCCGCGATGTGATCCAGTGTCTGCTGCACTGCGGCTTGGTATCGTTCAGGCGACTGACGCGGAGTGAGTGAGCCAACGGAGAAGGATTGGGATTCGAGTTGGGCATTACGTGTGGGTAAGTAGTGTGTGTGGTGGGGGGGGGCGAAGTCAGGTTGGCCGATCGTGAACATCTGTCCCGTGTGATTATCGAAGATGAGTGCATCGGGGCAGTAGGCAAGTTCGATCAGAGGCCAATCTCGGTCCCTGGCAGGTACCTGTCCACATGTTGCAGCCGGCTCGATCACCCGACCCAGGTCATAGGAAAAGTAGCCGATCCACCCGCCCGCGAACGGCAACAGATCTGCTACCGCCTGATCATTCAGCCGGGGATTCGCCCGCCGAGTCATCTCAAGGAGAAGATCCAGATCCTGCAATGGATCGTGTGTCCACGTCGGGGCTGACATCCCGTTGGGAAGCGTGCCCTGGAGCGATGACTTGCCGTCAAATCGGTAATAGGCCTTGGGGCAGGCTGAGATTGAGTACCGTGTCCAGGGTCCACCTGCGATCGTAGCTCCCGATGAATGGAGGATCATGATCGGGCGGTCGGTGTGTTGATCGCAGCAGATAGCAAGGGGCGAAGTCCCCCTGAATTCAGCATTTTTATGAAGATTTCTTGTGACCTGCGTCATGTTTCTAAGCTGAATATATGCCTGAATCAACGGAGGAGGCTACACTCCACCTACTTGGTGCTATTCCTTGAAGTTAGCACCCTCAAATTCTCCGACCGCCACAATCATAGGAACAAAGACGATGACGACCATGGTCGCAAACCGCAAACAATCAATGGGGAAGGGATCAACCGGCAAATCCCAGTCAATTCCGAAAATGGTCTATTACTTTGGCAGTACCAAAACCGAGGGTAATGCGAAACAGAAAGCACTGCTAGGCGGTAAAGGAGCCAATCTTGCTGAAATGACGGCGATCGGCCTGCCCGTGCCTCCGGGTTTCACCGTCACGACTGAAGCGTGCGCTGCCTATCAGACCAAGGGCAAAATGCCACGTGGACTGATGGATCAGATCAAAAAGAACGTGACGATCCTGGAGAAGGAAACCGGCAAGATTTTCGGAGCCGATCATGATCCCCTGCTCCTGTCGGTACGAAGTGGTGCGGCCATCTCCATGCCCGGCATGATGGATACCGTCCTCAATCTCGGCCTGTCGGACAAGGTTGTCAAAGGTCTGGCCAAGGCAATGGGCGATGAACGATTCCCCTACGATGCCTATCGCAGACTCATCAATATGTACGGCGACGTGGTGATGGGAGTGGATCACCATTACTTCGAATCCGCATTCAACACAATCAAGCGTAAATACGGGGTGGAGCTGGATACGGATGTACCGGCCGAGGGCTTGCAGGAGCTGTGCGATGCGTACAAGAAGGTGTACCGCAAACACGTCGGCAGCCCGTTCCCGCAGGATCCCTACAAGCAGCTGGCACTGGCGACCGAAGCGGTGTTCAAGAGCTGGAACGCGCCGCGGGCCGTGAGCTATCGTCGCATCAATGAAATCACCGGCCTCAACGGTACGGCAGTCAATGTGCAGACGATGGTGTTCGGCAACATGGGTGATGATTGTGGTACCGGCGTGGCGTTTACCCGCAATCCCTCCACCGGCGAGAACAAGTTCTACGGTGAGTTCCTCATCAACGCCCAGGGCGAAGATGTCGTGGCCGGTATTCGCACGCCTCAACCATGCGATGAAATGTCTAAGTGGAACAAGCAGGCGTATCAGCAGCTGCTTGAGATCAAGGATATTCTCGAAAACCACTACAAGGAGATGGAGGATATTGAATTCACCATCGAGCGTGACAAGCTGTACATGTTGCAGACTCGTACCGGTAAGCGAACCGGCGCAGCAGCAGTCAAGATCGCAGTAGACATGGTGAAAGAAAAGCTGCTCACCAAGGAAGAAGCGATCAAATCCATCCCGCCGGAGGATCTCACACAACTGCTGCTTCCCAGTTTTACGCCGGCCAGCAAGAAGAACGCAAAAGTGCTTACCCGTGGTCTGCCTGCATCACCCGGCGCAGCGTTCGGCAAGCTCGCCTTCACTGCAGATGAAGCAGTTGAACGTAGCGAAAACGGCGAGAAGGTACTGCTGGTGCGAAAAGAAACATCCCCGGAGGATGTCGAAGGCATGCACCATGCCGCGGGTATTCTCACCTCAACCGGTGGTATGACCAGTCACGCGGCCGTGGTGGCACGTGGATGGGGTAAATGCTGTGTAGCTGGGGCGGGTGAGATCAACATAGATGAAAAGAAACGCGTCGCCGTGATTCACGGCAAGAAGTACGGGCCCAACGATGTCCTGTCACTGGATGGAACTGCCGGTGAAGTGCTGGAAGGTGAAGTGCAGGGAACGCCGCCGAAGTTGTCAGGCGATTTTGCCACCATCATGAAATGGTCGGATGAATTGAAAACACTCGGCATCCGCACCAACGCCGATACACCGGCCGACGCCAAGCGCGCTCGTGATTTCGGTGCCAAGGGTATTGGGCTATGCCGCACCGAGCACATGTTCTTCGATCCGCAACGTATTATCCGAATGCGGGAAATGATTCTGGCGGAAAACAAAGCTGATCGCGAGAAAGCGTTGAAGAAACTGCTTCCTTTCCAGCGGAAGGATTTCACCGGCATTTTTACTGCGATGAAGGGTTTGCCGGTTACGGTTCGTCTGCTCGATCCGCCACTGCATGAGTTCCTTCCCCATGATCTGGATGCACAAAAGGAACTGGCGAAGGAGTTGGATGTTCCGGTGCGCATGGTCAAACAGCGGGTCGCTGCCCTCCACGAAGCTAACCCCATGCTCGGCCACCGTGGGTGTCGTCTTTCGATCACCTATCCGGAAATCTGCGTCATGCAGACCACCGCGATCGTGGAAGCGATGATTGCCTGCAAGAAGAAGAAGATTAACGCCAAGCCGGAAATCATGGTTCCGCTCATCGGCACCAAGCAGGAACTGAGCCAGTTGAGAGAACTCATTCAGGAAACCATCGACACCGTCAAGAAGAAAAAGAAGTACACCGGCAAGCTCGATATCCCGATCGGCACGATGATCGAGATCCCCCGTGCCGCTCTCACCGCGGATGAAGTTGCCGATGTTGCAGACTTCTTCAGCTTCGGGACCAATGACCTGACCCAGATGACCTTCGGGTACAGCCGCGATGACATCAACACCTTCCTGCCGGACTATCTGGCGGCCAACATCCTCGCCAAGGATCCATTCCAGTCACTGGACAGTGACGGGGTTGGACAACTGGTCGACATCGCCTGCAAGAAAGGTCGCGTGTGCAATCCGAAACTCAAGCTTGGAATCTGCGGCGAGCATGGCGGTGACCCCGCTTCGATCAAGTTCTTCCACAAGGTTGGGTTGAACTACGTCAGTTGCTCCCCCTTCCGCGTCCCGATCGCGCGACTATGTGCCGCCCAGGCCGCCCTGGGTGACTAAGCCAAATTACAAATAAGTCAATTGATAAAGCCGCGAATGATCGCGGCTTTTACCATGGAGTGTGAGGGGGTGGCATGGGTAGGGTGAAGCCATACCCGTGTACATTTTCATCAATAACGGTAATGCTCAGATTTGTACGGTCCTTCGACGGGAATGCCAAGGTAGTCGGCTTGCTCCTGTGAGAGGGAGGTCAGCTTGGCGCCGATTTTTTCAAGATGTAGTCGAGCTACCATCTCATCGAGTTTCTTCGGCAGCGTGTATACCTTCTTCTCATATTGACCGTGATTCTGCAGCAGATCTCGTTGAGCCAGCACCTGGTTGGCGAAGCTGTTGGACATCACAAAGCTCGGGTGTCCGGTCGCGCAACCAAGATTCAACAGCCGACCCTCCGCCAGCACGATGATGCTGTGGCCGTCGGGAAATGTCCATTCATCGACCTGCGGTTTGATATTGGTCTTTTTGATCCCGGTGATTTTTGTCAATCCGGCCATGTCGATTTCGTTGTCGAAGTGGCCGATGTTCCCGACGATGGCGTTGTGCTTCATCTTCTGCATGTGATCGGCAGTGATCACATTGTAATTGCCCGTGGCGGTGACGAAGATGTCAGCAGAATCACACACATCATCGAGCTGCACAACTTCATAACCGTCCATGCTTGCCTGCAGCGCGCAGATGGGATCGATCTCCGTGATGAGCACTCGGCACTTCTGCCCGGTCAATGACTGTGCGCATCCTTTGCCCACATCACCATAGCCGCAGATTACTGCGACCTTGCCCGCCAGCATGACGTCGGTGGCGCGGTTGATGCCGTCGATCAGTGAATGCCGGCAACCGTAGATGTTGTCGAACTTGCTCTTGGTAACCGAGTCATTGACATTGATCGCAGGGAAAAGCAGTTCGTCCACTTCCTGCATCTGGTAGAGCCGATGGACGCCGGTCGTTGTTTCTTCACTGACACCGTGGATATTTTCAGAGATTGTGTGCCAGTGGTTGGAGTTGATTTCATACACCTTGGCGAGCAGTTGCAGTACCACGCTGAACTCTTCACTGTCAGCAGTATCGGGTGAGGGTACGGCACCGGCTTGTTCACTTTGATAGCCCTTGTGGATGAGCAGTGTCGCGTCACCGCCGTCGTCGACGATCAGTGTCGGTCCCCGACCATCGGGCCAGGTCAGTGCCTGCAGTGTGCACCACCAGTACTCCGGTAACGTTTCGCCCTTCCAGGCATAAACCGCAGCACCCTTGGGATTGTCGATCGTCCCGCCTGATTCAGGTGGACCGACCACCACTGCCGCCGCTGCATGATCCTGCGTGGAATAGATGTTGCAGCTGGCCCAGCGGACGTCGGCTCCCAGCTCGATGAGCGTTTCGATGAGCACTGCCGTCTGGATGGTCATGTGCAATGAGCCTGTGATCCGCTTCCCGGTAAAAGGTTTTTCATCCCGGTATTTTTCCCGGATTGCCATCAGACCCGGCATCTCGTGTTCCGCCAGCTCAATTTCCTTGCGGCCATGCGCGACGAGTTCAGGTGTGAGTTCCCTCACTTTGTACGGCAGGTCAGAGAAAACAGGCAATCCTGTTTCCATGAATGTGACATTGCTCACATTTGCTGTGGGACTGGATGTAGTCGCGGTCATGGTAATTGCTCCAAATATTGTTCTGGCAGTGGATTATCGGGAGTGTAATTCTGAGATTGAACTGGATATACAAGGCATTATTCCATCCATTCATCCGGATGAACTGCTAAAGTGTACATTCAATAATTGCCATGTCAAGCATATTCCCTATCCCTGGAGAAAACAGCAGCTCGTTTGCAGTTACCCTCACTGTAACAGCGGTCAGGAAAGGTGTACGTATGCCCATTTGGTGGGAGGGAGAAATTCGGTTTAGTCAAGGAGGTAACCTGTGTTTTAGGCCATAATGCGGAGTGTTATGACCGGAAATACCTCAGAAACACAATCAGTATCAGCGATATGGCGAGTGGTTTTCATACGCCTTGCCCGCTTGATTCTTCTCTTCGGTATCGTGATCGCACTTCTTGCGGCAGGGTGCTATGTGATGATGATCCGCATGCCCGGTAAATCCTTTAGCGGCGAGCTGCTACCCATCACCGGTGAGCAGGAGATGCTTGCAGGCCGGTTGTTCGAATGGGTGGATGCTCTGGCCGGCCGAATCGGTCCGCGCAATGTCATGCACTCGGAGAATCTGGAACTTGCGCGAGCATATCTCGAATCAGAACTGGCCGGGATGGGATATGACGTTCAGCAACAGACATACAAGGTTTCTGATGTGGCATGTTCCAATGTGATTGCGGAACTGCCCGGTAAGAGCAGAGCGGATGAGATCATTGTGGTGGGAGCGCATTACGACAGTTGTTATGGCGCGCCTGGGGCGAATGACAATGCCTCAGCAGTGGCAGGTGTGCTGGCTCTAGCCCAACGATTTGCATCAACATCGCCGCAGCGCACGGTGCGATTTGTGTTGTTTGTCAATGAGGAACCACCGTATTTTCACACCAGTGACATGGGCAGTCTGGTGTACGCAACGTCATGTGTTGATCGACAGGACAACATCATTGCGATGGTGTGTCTGGAGATGCTCGGTTGCTACAGCGATGAGCCGGGCAGTCAGTCGTATCCACTTCCCGGCTTGGGATTGGTATATCCGGATCGGGGCAATTTCATAGCATTTGTCGGAAATTTCAGTTCCCGAAAGCTGGTACGCCAGGTCGTTGGATCGTTTCGTCAGCATGCTCAATTTCCCTCTGAGGGTGCGGCACTTCCTGCGTGGGTACCTGGAATCGGATTATCTGATCATTGGTCATTCTGGAGGATGGGATATCCGGCAGTGATGGTGACTGATACCGCGATGTACAGGTACAAGCATTACCATCACCTCACGGACACGCCGGATCGGCTGGATTATGAACGGATGGCTCGAGTCGTGGAGGGTCTTGAGGCGGTCGTTGAGCCTTTATTCAATCCAGAAACCGAGACGGAATCGCTGGAAACAACAAAATCTGGGCAGAATTGAAAATAATCCAGCTTTATTTTCGTGACAGTGCGATATTTTGCGTAGTAATTAATGGCGAAATACTGACTTTTCAGGTTTGGAGTATGATTGTGGGTACGGAACCGTGAATCAGGATTCGGATCGAAATGTTCAATGGGCAGATGACCCGGCAGGTGCACCAATGCCGAAAACCGATTGGTCGATGATCGGTCAGGTTGCCGGGGGTGAGGAAGCTCAGGCTGCCGTACTGGAACAGTTGGTTCGGCGGTACTGGGGAGCGGTTTATGCGTACATTCGAGCCAGTGGGCACGATGTTCATACTTCTGCCGATCTGACTCAGGGATTCATTGCGGAGGTCGTGCTGAGCCGAGGCTTGTTTGAATCAGCTGACCAGCTTCGTGGGCGGTTTCGGTCACTGCTGATGAGCGCATTACAGAATTATTTGCGTCAGGAATATCGCCGAACCAGTGCCCAGAAACGTCAACCGGTAAGTGGTCCTCCGATGTCGCTGGACACGGCGCAGATTGATGAACAGATGGAGAGCGCGAAACATTCGCCTGAGTCGGCATTTACAGCTCAATGGACTTTAGCGCTGGTTAACCGTGTCGTAGATCGTTTGCGGAGAGAGTGTCGTGTCGAGGGATTGGAAACACACTGGGATGTTTTTGAGCATCGGGTGATTCGTCCCATGTTGGAAGGCGTGGAGGTATTGCCTTACCCCGCTCTGGTGGAACGGTTCAATCTGGATTACACCGCCCAGGCAGCCACGATGATGGTATCGATCAAACGGCGTTTTGCCCGGGAATTGATGAATGAGATCGCCAACACCGTGCCCAAAAACATTCCTCCCGAAGATGAACTTACTGCCCTGTTGCATGATTTGGAGCGAGCTTGATGACAAAGAAGCCTCCATCAGATGAGCGATTGGCCAGGATACTGCGCTGGGCTATGGAATCGTCGAGTCAGCCGGCGATGGCTGCCGCCGACTGGCTTGCCTGTGATATTGATGATCGTTGCAATTCAGCAGCGGACTTACTGCTCAGCGAACAGACCACGTTAATTCAACTCAGGCAGGCCAAAAGCGTTTTCAAGACCATGCGCATCGTTGGTGAAACGCCGGCGGACAGACGAATCGGCGCTCGTCTGTATGCCGCTTCCATTGCAGCGGGACTGGTCCGGCATAATGAGCGTATCAGTCGGCAATCAAATCGTGCCTTGTACCGTGGTTTCTCTGCTCTGTTGAATGATCGGCGTATGCCTAACAATTTACGCGATCTTGCGGGTATGGCTCTTTGCGTGCTCAAGCAGCAACAGCCAACTTTGGAACAAACCCCCGATGGAATCCCCTCACTTGAAATAGATGATGAGTGATCCGGTACTGATCGTGATCAATCGGCCCGATATTTGATCAGGGCAAAGTTTTTCGTTCTGCTGTCTTTTTACAAGTTCAGGAGCAGATTCAATGACGGTTGATGATACCGGTCATCTGGAAATCGAGCGGAAATATCTGCTGGATCGTTTGCCGGAGATGCCCGAGCACGCTGTGTTGCTCCGTATTGAACAGGGCTATCTGGACTCCCGGACAGAGATTTCGCCGGAGGATGGGCTTGGTGATCCATTGAACGCAGGCGGTCGGATCAGACGAACAACTGAATCCGATGGATCAATCACCTGTCACCACACGATCAAACAGGGAGTTGGCCTGGTTCGAGAGGAATGGCAACAAACTATCTCCGAAGACGTGTTTGAGTCGGTTTGGAATGATCCTTCGATAGCTCGCCTTCGCAAGGTGAGATATCAGGTTCGCGAGGGGGCTTTGGTCTGGGAAATCGATGATTTCCACGAACTCAATGTCGTGCTGGCTGAAGTGGAGCTGCCTACCGCTCAAACTCAAGTGGAACCGCCCGGATGGCTCCGCCGACATATTCAGCGGGATGTCACGGGTGAGAAGGCATATTACAACTTCACACTGGCACAACAAATTCTGGCACAAAAACGGAAATCCTGAATTCTTCGAGTCCTTGGTATGGAAGTGGGAAGCCCATCTCCCCTGCAAGACACTCATTGAATTCGGAGGTATGATACGACTGCAGTGTGGACACTGCAGGATTTATCATGTCTCTCCAGATCAGGAGCGAGTTGTGGCCCAGACGTTTCAATGCTCAATCATCACGCCGCAGGAAACAGCCTTTGACGGCAAAATCACGTATGCAACTTTTCAGGCGTGGGACGGACAGGAAGGCATTCTCAGTCAGCGATCACCGCTACTGACCAAGCTCGGTATTGGAATTGTGAGACTGGATCTGGAAGCAGGGGGTAAAGCGTGGTTCCTGCTGGACGGCGGTTTTGCCCAAATGCAGGAAGGGGTGTTGATGCTCCTGAGCAGCAATGCCATGACTTCTGATTCGGTGTCACTGGCGGAAGCTCAATCGGAACTTGATGATGCTAATGCACGGGTCGTAACTGGAACCGAAGATCGCGAAGCGCGGGAGCGCGCTCAACAATGGGCCAGAGCAAAAGTAACCTTCGCCAAAACAACCGGGTAGGTACAGGGGATCGCTGCCACTTACTCGACATACATATTGCGAGAATCATGATTATTGAAATTTTCACTCTATGTGATGCAGCCACTGACTCAGCAGGCAAATTGAATATCCTCGGCGCTTTCGATTCCATTTACGCCAAGGTAGTTCCTGCAATGCATCCCCAGTGTGCCTTGGGCGTGCGCATCCGGTTTGAGCGAATAGAACGGGGAGAGCATGCCATACAGGTCAATATCGTCGATACGGATGGAACAAGTGTCGTTCCTCCCCTCAAGGGGAAATTGATGGTTCAGTTCCCTGATACGGAATCATCACACGCGTTCAACATGGTGCTCAATATGCGGGGGTTGAAATTTGAGAAGTTCGGCCCATTTGCCATTGATCTGGCAGTGGATGGCAGACAGGAAGCGTCACTTCCTGTCTTTGTCCGGGAGCATGGTCAGAACATGCCGGAGCAGCCAAGCTGAGTTCTTACTCATCCGGCAGCGCGGCGCTTCAGCTGGATTCGCTGCACCGCCGTGCTGATGTGCTGCAATCCGCGGGTGAGGTCCGATCCTGATTTCTTTGTTTCGATACAATGCAAACCGTAACGATAACGGTTCGGACCCAATTCCTTGATGCTTTGAATACAGCCAATTCCAGGGAAGCGTTCATTTTCGTAGCGCAGTTCGACTGGAACCTGGTTTCCTATCGAGAACGACTCAGAGGATATGATCGAAAAGCCGGTAGAGCTGACATCTGCCAACTGGCAATTCTCCTGTTGCCCCATTGTTGCAGAGAGATTCGCAATCAGCGTCGAGACACGATAACACTGGCGGCTTTCAGCAGATACGGGATCGCCGATCGGTCGAATACCGACGATTTGCGATTCGTCAGGTGCGTCAAGTACAGCTTCAACCTGGGCGGTTTGCTGGACGAAATCACGGATTCGTTCGTAGAAAATCAACAAATCCTGCTCAACCTCCAGAGTGATGTCATCCTCCTCCAAAGCGATCGTGTAAACACCGTCCTGATAGCCGACAATGTTTGCAGGATGAAGTACACGTTGTTCTGATTCCCCTGGAATCTGAATAAAAATGCCATCTTCTGCCTGAATCATGCTCACAGTCCTTACTCTTGAAATATCTACTGAACGTCTAGGCGAAGTATCGGCGAGTTCAGACGCGACAATAAGCAGTAATGGCGTGAAGAAAGCAATACCGTATCAGTAGTGAAAGAGGATCAGTTATCGGATATGCGTCGTATTGATGATCCATGCCCCATGAGGTGTTATGACTCTATGCGTTTGGGGGGATGCCGATAAATCAGGGGAAAATGCCTCGCCAATCGTAAACTTTTCCGATGTGATCCAGCGCAGCGCATACTGCGGCAGTACGCAAATCACACTCGTAGCGTACTCGAGCCACCTTGACGCGACGGGCAGCCAGCACCATGTGGTTGCGCAATTGTGTATCCACTTCCTGGATCGACCAGTAGTGGAGTGATCGGTTCTGTACCCACTCAAAGTAAGAAACTGTTACGCCTCCTGCGGAACAGAGGATATCCGGCAGCGTTTCAATACCCCGTTGGGTCAATACCGCCTCACCTTCCGATGTGACCTGCGCATTTCCGCCCTCGGCAATAATGGGAGCATTGATCAGAGCGGCTTTTTCCCCATCGATGAGATGTTCAACAGCGGCACTGATGAACAAATCAACTTCCCGCCGGTAGAAATCATCGGTACTGATTTCCTCAGCATCCGGAAAGCCGGCAATGCCACGATTTTTTTCAGAATAACGAATCAGCGCTTTTACATTGATGCCGGCATGATTGTGTAATGATCCGGTTTCGTCACTGACCGCAACCATCTTTGCCCCCATGTCCTCCAAGAGCTGGGCCGTCCAGATTCCCACGTTCCCAAAACCCAGCATGCTGAAATTCATGTTCTCGATATCAATGCCAAAGTCCGGCAGCATTTCATCCAGCACATAAACCAAACCCTGACCGCATGCCTTTTCCCGTCCCAGTGATCCTCCTAATTCGATAGGTTTTCCGGTGATAACACCACGCGAGTTCTGTTGATCGTGATCTGGAGTCAAGCGCTGATACGTATCCACAAACCAGGCCATAATCTGCTTATCAGTGCCCAGATCGGGAGCGGGGATATCGTAATCCGGCCCGATGTGATTGCTGATTGATGAGCAGAATCGGCGCGTGATGCGCATCAGTTCCTCGTTACTTAATTCGTGCGGATTACATTTTACTGCGCCGGAACTGCCTCCGAACGGAACTCGCACGAGAGCACTCTTGAGTGTCATGAGCACAGCCAGGGATTTTGCACCGTCAAGACATATACGCGGGTGAAACCTGAAACCACCCTTGTACGGTCCAAGGGCATTATTATGTTGAACCCGATAACCTTTGAATATCTGGTGATGTCCGTCATCCATCAGAACGGGAAAATGAACAATGATTTCATTGTTCGGCTGAACAAAGATCAGTTTCTGGTGATGAGGTAAATCGATCAATTGCGCTGCCCGCACCACGCGCTCGATGGTCTGGTGAAATGGATTGGATGCCACCGGAACGATGTGCAACTCTTCAAAGACCGAAGCAGCCAATTGAGAGGTTTGGCTGGCGATATCGGGCGGTTGGTCCGGGCTATGCATAATCACTCTCCAAGTTGTGAAGCACCGGTGTAAGTGCTTGGATCATTAAGATGAAGCATAACACCGATTGCCGCTGGAGCCATTGATCTGCATCAGGAAGATGAATCTTGTGTGAAATTTGTCCTGCAATGATTTACCGTCATCGGTTATCGATCGGCAAGTGACATGATCGCAACATGTTATCGGGCGCTGGTCGTTTGTGATTGATTCAGGGATGTTGCGATTTGTGGATATGCATTGTCGTAGTCGCAGCGGGGAGCCAGCACTGGGTGTGATCTTCCAGTTGAATTGCCAATCCATGGAGGGGATCGATGTGCAACACATTGCCGGTGATAATCGTATTCTCGTGCTGAAATGAAGCGGTCGTGCCAATGAGGATGTCGCGTTGGAGAAATTGATCGGTCAGAGCATCGCACTCAAGCGAAAGCGCATCATCGAGGTGTATGAGCAATGCTTTCATCATGTCGAGACGATCGATCTCTACCCCGACCTGAAACAGACTGATAGCCTTGTCTTTTAGATCCTCCGGCCAGTCTTGCTGAGCCACGTTGATCCCGATTCCTACGTAAGCCAGGTTGTCCTTGATATCAATGAGGATGCCGGCCACTTTTCGATCATTGATGATAATGTCATTGGGCCACTTGATTCCTGCCGGTTGATTTGCAACTGATTCAATCGCACGCGCTGTACCGACTGCCACTGCCAGCGCCAATTGCTCCAATGGGGAAAATTGTGCGGGATCAATGACGAATGTAACCGCCAGACCAAGGTGATTTGTGTCGATCCATTGCCGATTGAATCGTCCTATGCCCTTTGTTTGACGCAGCGCAATGACTACCGAACCACTTGGCACACTCAATTGCACCGCTGCAGTTTGCGTCGATTCGGTTTCTTCCAGGATAGTGAGATGTTGAAACAAGCTGCGCGGTGATGGAAGCATCTCATTGAGCTGTCCGGACCAGCGTTGTGTAGTATCATCCGGAGGCATCGTGAACATCCTCGGAAATGATTTCCAGCCCCAGATCCAATGCCGGTGCCGAGTGAGTCAATGCACCGACTGCTATTCGGTTCACTCCTGATTCTGCAATATCGCGCACAGTCTCCAGGCCTATTCCTCCCGAGGCTTCCAGCAGAACACCCGGGGCAAGTTGGTCCCGCAACGTCACCGCCTCCCGAATCTTACCTACGTTCATGTTATCCAGCAGCACAATATCAATCAGTGATTCGGGCAGTGATAGTACAATCTGCAGCTGTTCCAGAGTATCCACTTCGACCTCGATAAATTGCGTATCGTGTTCCTGACGAATGGATCGAATTGCTGTTTGTAATTTCTCTGCCAACTGTCCCGTCGGCAGAAGCGTCAGATGATTATCCTTGAACAACGCTGCATCGAATAGTCCAATCCGGTGCATCGTTCCACCGCCACAACGAACTGCATACTTTTCCAGCGCGCGATAGCCTGGATGCGTTTTTCGTGTATCGCAAATGACTGCGTGCGTGCCGGTGACTTTTGCCACGTATTGTCGGGTCAGGGTGGCAATACCACTGAGATGACACAGCATGTTCAGTAGCGTTCGTTCAACCACCAGCAGCTCACGCATGGATCCGTGAGCAACGGCCAACGTGTCTCCTGAAACACACGATTGCCCATCGGAAGTATGCACATCCCACGCAATCGAAGTGTGGAACTGTTTCTGGAGATCGGGAATCACTTCCAGGCCGGCTACAACACCATTGGCTTTGGCAAGCAGGATGGCCTGGCATTGTTGGCTTGGATCAATCAGGCTTTTACTCGTGATATCACCGGCATCACCCAGGTCTTCATCGCGCTCTGTGGCGATGAGTGCGTCCAGGGCCTCGTTCCTGACAAGCGTGTCAAAAAGCTCTGGTAATTGAAGTGTGTTGAGGTCGATCATATTGCTGCAGTGTACATTCCCCACCTGAGCGATGCGCACCCGGTTGGTCCAACCAGCACGGATAATGGTACACTCCCGGCATGAGTGAATATCAGGAAACCATTTTCAGCAAGATCATTGCCGGTGAGATCCCCTGCCATAAGCTTTACGAGGATGAGCATGTATTGTCATTCCTCGATATTGGGCCGTTATCCGAGGGGCACACACTCGTCATCCCCAAGGAAAATGCGCGCTATTTGCATGAGTTGAGTGAGCCGGCTGCTGCTGCTCTGGGGGCGGTTCTGCCCAGACTTTGCCGAGCGGTACTGAAAGTTAGCGGAGCGGAATCCTACAACGTGCTGGTGAATACGGGCGAGCCCGCAGGGCAGGTTGTGATGCACGTTCATGTGCATATTATCCCGCAGTTTCCGGATTCAGGACTCAAGAAAAGTTGGAAAGCCGGAAGCCTGGATGATGCGACAGCTCAACGATTGAGCAAGCAGATCTGCGCACATCTTGATGAGTGAATCTTGTGCAGATCAATAGCAAAAAACATCGAGGTCATACCTCGTGGGTATGACCTCGACTGTGCAATAGGGAGATGGTAAAGGAGGGGATGAAACGAGAATTTTGTGTTTACGCAGGTCGAAGACCCTTTGATTTTCCAGATCGCTGCGGAGAGCGCCGGGATTTATCCTGTTGATTGAATCGAGGTCGCTGGAAAGATGAGCGGTCCATGTTTCGCCAGCGATTGAGGTTCTTTCGAATGCGATAGCGCGGATTCATTTGCTGGTCGTTGAAGTTGCGATTGAAATGTTGCGGATTTCGGTTGCGCGAATTGAATCTTTGCATAGGTTGGAAATCTCTGCGTTGATTCAAACGCGGTATTTGTAAGTCACGTTGGTTGAATTTTCGCCGGGGTGAGAATTCCTGATCAAAGTTACGTCCCTGTCCCCTTTGGGAGTGGAATCTCTGTTGCTGGCGGTCACCACGCTGAAAATCCTGTCCCTGTCTCATGCGAGGATTGCGGAAATTCCTGCGATTTGTGAATTCCCGTGAAGAGCGAGGGCCACGTTGTATCCGATCCTGTTCCTGACCTTGTCGAAACTGGCGAAATTCACGTCGCGCCTGGTCACGAAATCGTGGTTTGCCAGCCTTGTCTTGTGATCTGTCCGGTCTTTGAGCTCGGAAGCGCTCTCTTGGCCTGTCCATCTGTTGGGGGCGATCTCCATCCTTTATGCGTTGTCGTAGCTCCTGAAAACGGTCGCGCCTGGTCGGGCGATCTTGAACACGCTCGCTCCTGTTTACATCCGCCTTTTCATTTGGCTCAGTTGGAGCAGATGGCGTTGTGGCGGCTGAGGCAAGACTCGTCGTTCCGAGGAGAAGAATCAAAGCTGTGATTATGTGTCTCATGGGAATACTCCTGTCGTTCAGACAATGGATAAGTTGAGACCACGGGGAAAGACACCGTCGTGCTGCGTTCATTCCAGATTCGATTGTCGATGTCCTGTTGGTTCAAGAGCACAACGCGGGAGATGTCACTTTCTTGCAGCGAAGTTGGAAATGTGAAACCTGGGAAAATGTTTGACGTGTATCAATGCAGGATGATCTGGTCGGGCATGAATGGACATGAGTACAAGGATCAGTGAATGAGGGAATAAAAGGCTATCCAATCGCCTCTGTTCTTTTAGCGAGAATTGTCCACGAACCATCACTGTTGAGTTTTGTCAGATCCGCTACACTGCCCATGTGCAATTTGTCTGATTGAGGTGATAGCTATTCCGACCAATGATCCATCCAAGCAGGAATTATCCTGGCAGATTCACCCTGCCCGACAGCAACCGGGGCGATTGGCGCTCGGGTCACTGATGGTCATGATCGTGTCCATTGCCATCGCCATGACTGTGTGGCTGGAGGGAGCACATCCTTTCACCGCAGCTGCCTGGGGTATTCTTTCCAGCGGTGTACTCATCATTGCCCTCAATCGTTTTTTCTTCCCCACTCGTTTCAGCATTGATGAGGGGGGAATTACCGCAAGATTTCCACTGCGATCAATCCGGTACGAATGGGCCGATGTTCGACGGTTTGTGCATGATGAATATGGGGGTTGCTTTTATCGACGCGCCCGGCAATCTCGGCTGGATGCCTGCTCCGGATTGACGATCTCATTCGGGAGCCAGAAACAGGCGGTGATCGACTGCATCAATACGCATATCTCAATGGAGAATTTGTGATATGCAGTGGTTGAAACATGCTTTTGCCGTTGATGAGGATGGTCCGGCTCAACCGACGCCTATACAGCAGGTGGCGGTGGACTGGTTTTGCCTGCAGATTGCGCGACGACGTTTGACAACTCCCGGCCTGTTGCTGCTGGAAGTATTTCGCCCGATGAACTACATCGGCTCGCAATTACTGCATGTGTCGCGACCGGCAGTCTGGTCTATATCAACGAAAAAGTTCTATTCGAGTTACGTCGCCCTGGCAGAGTATCTGGAGAAGCGCGGCTCATTTGAATACATGCATCAGCGCGTGGAGCACTTTGAAGCGGAGATGATGAAGCGAGAAAAAAACGGCGAGTCCATCATGGATTTCATCCAACAACACATGGATCAGGTGCGCTCAGCAATTCACGATGAGGAAATAAAAGCAACGGTCGATCATGACTACAGTTGACAGCAAAAACATCAATGTCGTCCTCGCGACAGATTGTGGCAGCACCACGACCAAGGCGATCCTGATTGAAAAAGTCGATGGTGCCTATCGCCAGACGTTCCGCGGTGAAGCACCGACCACAGTCGAGGAACCGTTTGCGGACGTCACCATCGGCGTGATCAATGCAGTGACGGAAGTGCAGGAACTGGCAGGCCGACGCCTGGTCAATGATGACGACCAGATCATCCATCCGGCATCAGACGACGAGGGGTGTGATATCTACATCTCCACATCGTCAGCGGGAGGAGGATTGCAGATGATGGTGGGGGGTGTAGTCAAGGAAATGACCGCCGCCAGTGCCAAGCGGGCTGCTCTGGGTGCCGGGGCCATTGTCATGGATGTCATGGCCAGCAACGACCAGCGTAAACCTCATGAAAAGATACAACGCATCAGGGAACTGCGCCCGGACATGATTCTGGTCTCGGGCGGCACCGATGGCGGCGATACCAAACACGTTGTGCAGATTGCAGAGTTGATAGCGCCGGCCAAACCCCAGCCAAGGTTCGGTGGGGCGTACCGCATGCCGGTGATCTACGCCGGCAACAAAGATGCAGTACCCGCCATCGAAAGCACATTCGATGAATCGGTTGATTTATCTATAGTTGAAAATCTCAGGCCGGTACTGGAACAGGAGAATCTCGGGCCGGCGCGCGATGCAATTCACGATGTCTTTCTCGAACACGTTATGGCTCATGCGCCCGGTTACGGTCGATTGATGGAGTGGACCGATGCTCCGATCATGCCTACACCCGGGGCAGTGGGAAATATCCTGCAGACCATCGCTCAGACGCAGGGGATCAATGCAGTTGGAGTCGACATCGGAGGGGCAACCACCGATGTGTTCAGTGTATTTGACGGTGTGTTCAACCGCACGGTCTCAGCCAACCTGGGAATGAGTTATTCGATTTCCAATGTTTGCGCTGAAGCGACCATGGCGAACATTCTCCGCTGGGTTCACTTTGACATGGATGAGCGCGAGTTGCGCAACCGTGTGAAGAACAAGATGATTCGTCCGACGACGATTCCCCAATCGCTGGAAGCGCTCGTGTTCGAGCAGGCGGTAGCGCGGGAGGCGCTGCGTCTGGCATATCAGCAACACAAGGAATTTGCCACTACGCTCCGCGGCGTGCAGCAACAGCGCAGTGTGGGTGACACATTCAGCCAGGAAACGAGCGGACAGTCGATCGTTGACAATATGAAGCTTGATTTACTGGTTGCCTCAGGCGGCGTGTTATCTCACGCACCGCGTATGCATCAGACCGCGATGCTGCTCATCGACGCATTTCAACCGGAAGGATTTACGACACTGGCCAAGGACAGCATTTTCATGATGCCTCACCTGGGAGTTGCGGCTCAGGTTCATCCGCAGGCTGCGATGGAGGTCTTTGAGCGTGACTGTCTCATCTATCTGGGGACGTGCGTCGCTGCTCAGGGTCACAGCAAACCAGGTAAGACGTGCTTTACCTACAACCTGGAAGGCAGCTCGATTAATGAATCCGGTGAGATCGCCTACGGCCAGATCAAGTTGATTCCACTACCCGAGGGGGAAACCGCAATGATGATGGTCGATCCGTCGCGAGCATTTGATCTGGGGGCGGGACCGGGACGTCGCGTTCAGCACCTTGTCAAAGGGGGAACGGTTGGGTTGATTCTCGACGGGCGAGGCCGGGAACTCGAACTGCCTGAGAAACGCACAGAGTGTCAACAGATGATCAAGCCGTGGATCGAGGCGCTGGAGCTTTATCCTGAGTTGGAACCGGTAACAACGTAAAGAATCCCGAATTATGGCACAGGCATACACCCCAGGATTGAAAGTTACCAACCGCATCACGCATCGGTGTCGCAGGCAGTTACCGATCAAAGGCGAGGTACTGGTACAGCAGGGTGATCGTGTCAAAGCGCAGCAGGTTGTGGCGCGCACCTTCATGCCCGGTGATGTGGAACCGGTGAACCTGGCGAACGCCTTGTCGATGCCTCCCGATGATGTCAAGGAATGCATGCTGAAGGAGGAAGGACAGCGCATTGAAGTTGATGAACCGCTCGCGCAGACCAAGGGCATGTTTGGAATGTTCAAGAGTGTTTATCGATCCAAGCATACCGGTACGATCGAAACGGTATCTGATGTGACCGGGCAGGTCATTATCCGCGGCGAACCGATTCCGGTGGAAGTGCTGGCATACATGGATGGATCGGTGGCGGAAGTGTTGCCTGATGAAGGTGTCATCGTTGAGGAAGAAGTGACCTTCGTGCAGGGGATCTTTGGCATTGGCGGCGAAACATTCGGCACGGTAAAAATGGCAGCGGTGAGTCACGACCAGGAATTGAAAGCAGACATGATTATGCCGGACATGAAAGATTGTGTGGTGATCGGTGGAGGTCGTGTCTGGCATGAAGCCATCGAAAAAGCGATCGATATCGGTGTGGCAGCAGTTGTAGCGGGGGGAATCGACGACCAGGATCTCAAGGAAATCCTGGGATACAACTTGGGCGTCGCCATCACCGGTACGGAAGACATCGGTCTCACGCTCATCGTGACCGAGGGGTTTGGTGATATCGCGATGGCTGAGCGGACTTACAACCTGTTGCACGCGCGAGTGGGTGATTTTGCGTCGGTGAACGGGGCGACTCAGATCCGTGCGGGAGTCATGAGGCCGGAGATCATCATTCCCCTCACGGATCAGGAAAAAGCTGATGAACCCATCCCTGAACATACCGGGGGGCAGCTTGACCCGGGACGACCGGTGCGGATTATCCGGGATCCGTATTTCGGTTTGATCGGCGAGGTAACGAATCTGCCCTCAGAACCCACCATCCTGGGTAGCGGATCCAAGGCGCGTGTTCTTGAAGTGAAATTATCTTCCGGGGATTGTGTCACTATTCCTCGGGCCAACGTGGAGTTGATTGAATCCTGATGATGCAGGAACACACATTACGAAAGCTGCGTTTGCTCGCTCCGGTGATAATGATTGCCGGAGCAGGGATCGCCCAGGCTCAGCCGGATGAATCTGAAAGAATGGTTCATCCTCCGGTGGATCTGACCGCACGCGACAAATCGTGGGATGGTGGGGAAAAAATAACGCTGACGTGGAAACTGGCTGAAGGTGATCCGGATAACGTGAGCTTTTATCGTGTGTATCGTTCGCTGACTGTTGCCCCCTTGCATGTCAGGGAGTTACACGATGCCGTCAGCGATCTGCATGATGATTTTGAAGAGTTGGATATCCCGCGCGATCAACTGCAACAATGCATAGAGAATGTACTCCAGCTCATGGATGTTCAGGGGATCGATGACCATGCTGATCTCTACGAATACACCAGAGAACTACGCCATGCGCGGCTGTCGATGGAGCGATGGATTCAGGCTACTTCGCCAACAAACGCTGAAACAGCGCGAATCCAGATCATCAGGGATCTTGACAAACTTGACGATGCGATCCCCACTTACGAAGCACAGAGAGAAGATGACGATTCAGAAACCAGCGCGGAAAAAATCGCAATGATGGCGGTTACCGAACCGGTCCTGCAGGAAATCTTCGGCGATGACTGGAAAGAAGATTGGGAGGAGCGGATCGAGGAAATTCCCCAGGACGTCCGTTTTCAACTCCTGGAAGATCGAGATCAAGCGGAAGAGCAGGCAGAAGCACAGGTTGCCCGTGATGTTGCAGCCCTGGGAAATCAGCGGCGTTATAAAAGCATAGAGGACGTCAAGCCGGAGGAATGGGAGCTGCACCGCGGGAAAATGTCTTACGAGGTTGAGAAGCTGGACCGGCGCGAGAAGTACTGGTTCAAAGTCACTGCGGTTTATGTTGAGGAAATGCAAGATGTGGGGGAAGGTGCGATCCCGCGTGAGTATGAATCTGAACCGGCGATGACAGTAGCAGGTGTACAGCCGGCGCGACAATGGTTTGATGGTGTACGTTTCCCGCTCAGTCTCTACGTGTTGATCGTATGCGGTGCGGTGATGATTTACATCCAGATTGCGCGGAGTGGAAAAATCCTGAAGGTGCGAACGATTGCCGGCCTGGAAGCAGTGGATGAAGCGGTCGGCCGAGCAACGGAAATGGGGCGGCCGATCATGTTCATCTGTGGCATCCAGGACATGAACGATATTCAGACGATTGCCGGCCTCACCGTACTGTCGCGTGTGGCTAAGACTGCCGCAGAATACGATGCAAAAATCGAAGTGCCGACCAGCCGTTCACTGGTGATGACGGCAGCGCGGGAAACTGTACAGGCGGCGTATCTGGAGGCAGGCCGGCCGGACGCTTACAACGAAGATCTGATTTATTACGTCACCGATGAGCAGTTCGGCTTCGTTGCTTATTTGCAGGGTACGATGGCTCGGGAGAAGCCCGCAGCGTGTTTCTATATGGGAACATTCTTCGCTGAGTCACTGATCCTGGCCGAAACTGGAAATTCCATCGGGGCAATTCAGGTTGCGGGTACGGCGATGCCCGCGCAGCTTCCGTTCTTCGTAGCGGCGTGTGACTACACGTTGATCGGTGAAGAATTTTTCGCTGCCTCTGCTTATCTCTCCGGTGCACCAGAGCAGATGGGTAGTCTGAAGGGACAGGATATCGGAAAGATGGTGGTGGGCATCATGGTCATCATCGGGGTTGCTGTCGCCACACTTGCGTCAGTGACGGGCAGTGTGCATCTCAACGAAGCAGTTGAGTTTATTCGTGAGACCATGTTGAGGTAAGGAGTGCATAGCGGATGAAACGAACCATACCACTCTTCCTTACCGCGATTGGAGGTTTTGTCCTCATCATCGCGTACTACATCCCCCATACTCAAGGGTGGGGTGAAGTGGCGGCAATCTGGTTCGACATCCTTGCGGCTATTGCCTTTCTGCTCGGTGGGGGGAATCTGATGAAGATCCATCTCAAGAAGATCTCGGATCACAAAGCGGGCTGGGCGTATTCCGTCATCACCATCATTGCTTTTCTGGCGACACTCACCGCAGGTCTGGGCAAGGTCTTTTCACCGCCGAGCATGCAGTATCCGGACATGGCATGGTCGGGAAGTTATCGTGAAATCGGCAGTGCTTTCTGGTGGCTTTTCGAATATGCGTTCAAGCCGCTTACCGCCACGATGTTCTCCATGCTCGCGTTTTATGTTGCCTCAGCAGCATTCCGGGCATTTCGAGCAAAGAACTTTGAAGCCATCCTCCTGCTGGGAACCGCGTTCATCATTCTGCTGGGACGGACCGCGGCGGCAAACTGGGTGACCGGCTGGCTACCTGAATCGTGGGCAGGACTCAAACTCGAAAACGTCACCGTCACGATCATGCAGGTGTTCAACACTGCCGGTAACCGGGCAATCATGATCGGCATTGCTCTAGGCGTGGCGGCCACCTCGCTCAAAGTCCTGCTCGGCGTCGATCGTTCGTACCTCGGTGGTGGAAAGGGATAAGCGATGTTTGAATTCTTCCAAAAACTTGATCGTCGCTGGATTTTCCTGGCCATGTTCCTGGCAGTGGCAATTCCCATCATCATCCAGCTTGATTTTGAAGAGACGCCAACCGACCTAGCGCACCGGGTATTCGATGCCATCGAAAATCTACCCGATGGTTCGCGTGTGCTGCTTTCGTTTGATTTTGATCCGGCCAGCGAGGGCGAACTCAAACCCATGGCTACCTCGTTCGTCTATCACTGTGCCGCCAAGAATCACAAGATGTATATCATGGCTCTCTGGCCGGTTGGACCGCAGATGGCGGATGACACAATCGAAAACGTCATCAAGGAAGACTTTCCTCACATGCAGTACGGTCACAACTATGTCAACCTGGGATACAAGTCAGGTTACGAAGGGGTGATCAAAGTCATTGTGACGAACTTCACGGAGTTGTACTCAACCGATACCCGGGGCACGCCATGGAACGCCATTCCAATGTGCACGGGAGTCGAGAGCGTGCAGGACATGGACTTGGTAATCAATATCAGTGCGGGTTATGCCGGGACGAAGGAATGGGTGCAATATGCGGTGACTGCCTATCCGGACCAGATTCGGATGGTGGCGGGGTGTACCGGCGTGCAGGCACCGTTGCTTTATCCATACATTCCACACCAATTGGAAGGATTGCTCGGAGCGATCAAAGGTGCTGCAGAGTATGAAGCACTCGTCGTTGAGAAGTACAAGCTGGAGGACGATCCCAAATACCATGAGGGGATACGGCGAATGGGACCGCAACTCGTCGCCCACCTGCTCATGATCTTCCTCATCATTCTCGGGAATGTCATTTTCTTCATCGAGAAGAAGCGGGGGGGACGGCGATGAAAAAAGAAACACTCATCTGGACAATCGTGATGTTGCTGGGTGCTGTGGTGCTGGTGCTCAACGCAACTCTGCGCCAACACGGTCCCGCGGGGAGTGCGTACGTCGAAGCAGTCCCTCAGAGGTTTGTCGATGTATCTGATCCCGGTGAAATCGAACCTTACTGGATCAGTTACGACTCCGAAGAAGCATTGGATTATGAAATTTGCGCGCAGCCCTTTGCAGATATACCGGCTGAAAAACGAGAAGATTGGATACGTTACGATCAGGCGACGCTCGGAAAATACCTCGAAGAAGAGGCAATCAATCCGGCACGGAATCCTTATCAGTTCAGTCTCTCCCGCACGATTGGTATCTGGATCGCGGCGTTCTTCACCCTGTTTATCTTTTCATTCCTCTATAAGGATAATCCGTTCTACAAAATCGCGGAGTCGTGTGTGGTTGGAGTCACGGCGGCGTACTGGATGGTGGTTGGCTTCTGGGATGTCATCGTGCCAAATCTTCTGGGGAAGCTCTTTCCCGAGTGGGTGAAATTGTGGGCGATACCCGGATTGGAAGAGCCGCCAAATTACTGGTATGCCGTGCCTCTGGTTCTGGGGATTCTGCTGTTGATGCGGCTCTCCCCCAAAGGTGCGTGGATCAGTCGTTGGCCGCTGGCGTTTGTGATCGGAACTACCGCTGGAATGCGTCTGACAGGCTTCCTGCATGCCGATTTCCTCAGCCAGATCCGAAACACGGTCATCCCCGTGATCGTTTTCGATCCGACCAACGGTTCGTTTGATTGGTGGGCTTCCCTGAGCAATATCATCATTGTCGTAGGTGTTCTTTCCGCCCTGGTGTACTTTTTCTTCTCGATCGAACACAAAGGGGTGGTGGGAAAGACAGCCAAACTGGGGATCTGGTTCCTGATGGTGACGTTTGGAGCGGCGTTCGGATACACCGTCATGGGTCGCATAGCCTTATTTGCCATCCGCCTGGAGTTCCTGTTTGACGACTGGTTGTGGTTGATCGATCCCATTCAGCGACGTGTCCCGATTGAGGAGGTGGCGCTCCTCTGGTCGAGCCTGTCAGCGGGATTCATCTAAAATGTGACTCAGACCGCTCGTTGACACATTGATAAGTGGTTCATAAAGTAACTGCTCCTGATTTGGCCGCCGAGTTGGGCTGATCCCGCCGGGCTGGCTGTTTTTTTTCTGATTTGAATGCGCGATGGCCCGAATTCCGTCGTGTAGGTACGAGAAGGTTTATCCCATGCCGGTTCCAGCATTTCGAACATCACCAGCCCGGAAGCGCAAACGCCGCTCCCATCTTGCATTGCGACGCGTTCAGGTTGTTCTTTGTCCCAATTGTGGCTCAGCCAAGAAGCCCCACGCCGCCTGCCCCTCATGTGGGTACGTGAGACCGGGGCTTCAGATCAAAGCAGATGAGGATTTATGATCCATGCGGATTGGCGTGGATGTTATGGGTGGCGACAATGCCCCTCAAGCGATACTTGATGGTGCGGTCGCATCACTCGATCAACTCGAGCCCGATGATGAGTTGGTCCTGGTTGGTCCACACGATGTGATTGATCCGGTTGTGTCCGGACTGGGGGAACGCGGCTCCGCAATTACGGTTGTTGGTACGACTCAGGTGATTGCCATGCACGAACCTCCGGTCGAGGCGGTTCGGGCGAAGCCGGATAGTTCGATCAGTGTCCTGGCGATGCTGGGTAGTGCACGTAAAGCAAAAAAGCTTAATCAGAAGCCGCTGGATGCCATTATTTCCGCAGGGAATACCGGCGCATGTGTTTCCGCAGCACAGATGTACATCAGGCGATTACGGAATGTTCATCGTCCCGGAATTGCCGTGGTGATTCCTACCTTTTCAGGCAATATTGTCTTGATTGATGTGGGAGCAAATATTGAACCCAAGCCGCATCACTTGGCCCAGTACGGCGTGATGGGCGATATCTATGCTCGGCGTATGTTGGGAATTGAAAATCCACGGGTTGCCCTGATGAATGTCGGCGGCGAAGAGCAAAAAGGTACCGAGGGTATGAAGCTCGCCCGTGATCTACTCCGCGGCGCGGAGAATGTGGATTTCATGGGGTACATCGAAGGCCGGGCAGTGTTCAATGGCGAAGCAGATGTTGTCGTCACGGATGGCGTTGTGGGCAATGTGATGCTCAAACTGGCTGAAGGTCTATCCGAAGGTATCTTCCGATCCATCGGTCGGGAGGTGAAACGCATTGCTCCCGATCTGGCTGTCCAGTTCGCAGATGTCGTGAAAAAGATTTACTCCCAGCACGATTACCATGAATATGGCGGTGCGCCGTTGTTGGGGGTCAATGGAATCTGCCTTATCGCGCATGGAACGAGTGAAGCTAGAACCATTGTCAATGCGATCAATCGCGTTCGGGAATTCAACAAGGTTGGGATCAATGACTCCATCATTCAACGCCTCGGGGCAATGGAAGAAGTTCGCGTATGACCAGTACGATGGCTTACGGGGTACAGATCGCAGGTGTCGGTTCAGCGGTACCCTCAAAGGTACTGACGAATGCTGACTTTGAGAAGATGGTTGACACGAGCGATGAGTGGATTGTTCAGCGCAGCGGCATCCACCAGCGCAGAATCTGTGATCCGGAAACTGAAAGCGAATACACACTGGCTCGTGATGCGCTGAAGAGAGCATTGGACGATGCAGGGATAGATGTGGGGGAATTGGATTTGGTCATCCATGCCTCAACGACGTCTGGTTTTTTATGCCCCCCCAGTGCGGCGCGAATAGCCGCAGGAGTCGGGCCGACAAATGCGGGTACATTCGATCTGATTGCCGCATGCAGCGGTCTGGTCTATGGGATGAACATCGCCGACACATTGATTAGAAGCGGTCGGTATCGAAACATCGCGGTGATTGGCTGCGATGCACTGAGCACAATCACCGATTATGAAGATCGCACACTCTCGATTCTCTTTGGTGATGCCGGTGGTGCCATGATCCTGACACGTGACGATGATTCCGAACGTGGATGTATCTATCAGACCATGGAAGGGGATTGCAGTCGATGGGATCTGCTGTATTTACCGACGCGTGAACAGGATGTGGTTGAGTGGGATAAGGATAATCCGATCAAAATCGGGAAGCTGCGCATGCGCGGCCAGGAAGTCTTCAAGTTTGCTGTGACGAAATTCCGCGATGTGATTCAGGAAGCTCTCAAGCAGACGGGATTATCTCAGGAAGACATCAGCCAGTTTGTCTGCCACCAGTCCAATGCACGAATCATCAATGCGGCCAAGCAGAAGCTCGGCCTGCCCGATGAGAAAGTGCATATCAACATTCAAAACTTCGGGAATTCTTCAGCCGGCTCAATCGGGGTCGTGTTCGATGAGTTGTGGCAAGCAGGCAAAATCAATCGCGGTGATTACGTGGTCTTTGTTGCATTTGGCGGTGGTCTGACATGGGCGAGTAGTGTCTGGAAAATCTAGTATGGACACCACCGACATGAATCGGGTGATATCAGACAGTCAACCTTGAGTTTGGTAATCGTGAGTGATAAACGATGAGCAATTCAGTGATGGTGTTGTGTCCGGGGCAGGGTGCTCAGGCAGTGGGAATGGGAAAAGCGTGGTACGACGCCGATGAGCGCGTTCGTCAAACTTTTGCCGAAGCGGATGCTGCTTTAGCAGATCAGATCGGTGCACCTCTGTCGGAGTTGTGTTTTCAGGGACCGGCCGAGCGGTTGAACCAGACCGATGTTGCGCAGCCGGCAATTTACACGTGTTCAGTAGCATGCTTCCGAGCCTGGCAGGAGAAAGCCGATCCGATGCAATTAGCAGGTGCGGCAGGGCTGTCTTTGGGCGAATATACGGCACTCCATCTTGCGGGAGTCTTCAGTTTCGTCGATGGATTAAATCTTGTGGCTCAGCGAGGCAAATTTATGCAGCAGGCATGCGAAGCCTCGGTGGGTGGGATGATCGCACTCATGGGAGCAGATGCAGATCAGGCGGACGAGGTTTGCCGGAATGCAGCTGAAGGTCAGGTATTGGTTCCCGCAAATTACAATGCACCCGGGCAGATCGTCCTTTCCGGCGATGCGGAAGCATGTGATCGTGCCGAACAAATCGCCAGGGACATGGGATTACGGGGAACACGGCTGGTCGTAGCAGGTGCATTCCACTCCCCCTTGATGCAACTCGCAGCAGATCAGATGGGTGAAGCACTGGCTGATGTACCCTTTCAGAATCCAAACATCCCGGTATGGGCTAATGTCACCGCTGAACCGCACGATGAAAATAATATGGAACTTCTCAAGCAGCGACTGGTCGAACAGATCATTAACCCGGTGAAATGGGCACAAAGCTGTGAATCACTTTCCACTGACGATACAATGGAGTATCACGAGCTTGCACCGGGTAAGGTCTTGAAGGGTTTGATGCGACGCATCAACCGCAAGATAAAGGTTACGAATCATGAAGAACCGTAAGTATTCCAGGATAACTTCAGGAACCGCCCTTGCGACCATTACAGTCTGGGGTGCGATTGCAGGTGGCTGTGGCGGTGGTGAGGAAACCCAGGTCACCGCAGCGCCAGCACCGAGACAATATACGCCTCCATCAGATCCCACTCCTTCAGTTATCTCTGTTGCGGATCTCATGGCTCAATTGAGCATCGACAATCGTGTCATGCTTCCGGAAAATCAAGCACCAAGTACGACAGAGGAACGGAAAGCGGTTCTCGTCTTTTTCGACGCTTTTGCGCGTGGTGACAATGAGTCGCTTCGCCCGATGCTCACCGGACTGGACCAGCGCGAGCTGAATTCCATGGTCGATACCGGAGTCTGGGATGATGCCACCAGGGATATTTCGAGTATCGAAGTACAGACCGGCACGAATGAATTCGGCCAAAAATGTGCGCTTTCAATTTTCGAAGTGAACTACGAATATCAACCGCAACTCTGGTATTACGAGGTGGATGGCGAAAATCCGGAATTCGAATCTGCACCATGTCCCCCGGGCATCCTGGATGAACTCAGCGGCGATTGGATTGAAGCCTGGCACAAAATCCTGGGTGAAGAGATCGCTCTGGGAGATCAGCCCGATGAGGAATTTGATCCCATCAACCGGGATCTTGATCCGCGCAATGATGATGAACCATCCGCTGGTGGTGGAAGTGGATCAGGTACCACACCTTCAAGCACGCGTCCCTCTCCGGGAGGCGGTAGTAAGAAGAGACCTCCACGCCAACCGCGTAAGCCTCCGGGACCGGGATAATCCCCGATTCCTACTCCTCCCCATTGGAGTGAGTTGGCATAAACCGAATGATGTGTATAATCCTGCCCGCCCTATGGTGGGCATTTTTATTTGGTGGATGAAATCTCATGAGCAGTACAACTTCAGAAAAACCCGTCGCCATCGTCACCGGTGGTAGTCGTGGTATCGGCCTGGAAATCGCACGCGAGCTGGTTCAAACCCTCGGCATGAGGGTTGTCGTGGTAGATATCGTTGAAAGCCAGATCAATGAACTGGCGGATAGCTTCGGCCCGGGAGCAGAGAATATCGACGGCCGCGTGATGGACGTTACGGACAGTGAAGGCCTTACGAAGCTTGTCGACGATGTGGCTGAGCAATACGGGCGCCTTGATGTCATGGTCAACAATGCCGGGATTACGCGTGATGGTCTGTTGCTTCGGATGAGTGATGAAGACTGGCAGACGGTGATCAATGTGAATCTCTCCAGCGCTTTTTACGGAACACGGGCTGCTGCCAAGCACATGGTTCGCCAGCGAGGCGGATCGATCATCAATATCTCCAGCTTCGCCGGTGTTGAAGGCAACCGTGGCCAGGCGAATTACTCATCCTCGAAAGCCGGACTGATTGGTCTGACAAAAACCACGGCCAAGGAGCTATCCAGCAAAAATGTTCGCTGCAATGCCATTGCTCCCGGATTTATCCAGACCGACATGACCGACGCCCTTCCCCAGAAAGCCAAGGACATGGCGTTGGAGTTCATCCCGCTCAAACGAATGGGACAGGCGCAGGACATCGCCTATGCAGTGGCATTCCTGGCCTCGGATCGTGCCGCCTACATGACTGGGCAGGTTCTTTGCGTGGATGGTGGTATGCACATGTAAAAGCATAGAATTTATGGTGAATTTACCCCGGGAAGGCCGAATCTTGCCCGGTTTATTCCCGGTTCGATTGCAACGCTTCCGGGAGACATTATAGTGTTGAACCGGTCTCAGGTATCCCTGAGACGGACCTGTTAGAATCCAGGAGAACAACTGTGACAGAAGCCGAGATCGAAGCCAAAGTAATTGATATCGTGGCTGAGCAAATGGGGGTGGATAAAACCGACATCAGTCGCGAAACAAATTTCATTAACGACCTCAACGCTGACAGCCTCGATACGGTCGAACTGGTCATGGAGATTGAGGATGAATTTGAAACCTCAATCCCCGATGAAGAGGCGGAAAAGATCCAGACGGTCGGGCAAGCCATCGAGTTTATCGAAAAGGCTCAGGCCGGCGCTTGATTGGCTGTACTAGGCACGTTCTGAGCTTGTTGGGTTGATGGGATGATCTTCACGTCAACTCCGCCATCGTTTCCCTGTTGAGTACTCCAGAGTATGAGCGCGAATCCGAATCGGCGTGTAGTGATTACCGGCATGGGTGCCGTAACGAATATCGGCATGAATGTGCCTGCGTTCTGGGATGCGCTAATCCAGGGGAAAAGCGGCATAAGCCGCATCACGTCCTTTGAACAGGACGATCAATGGACCGTCAACATCGCTGGCGAAGTCCATAATTTCAAGCCCGCAGAAACACTTGACCACCGCGAAATGAAACGCATGGATCGGGTCTGCGCATTTGGAATGTGCGCAGCAGAAGAAGCGGCAATCGACTGCGGTATGGACTTCTCTCAGGGCGATCCGTATCGACGTGGTGTGGTCATCGGTTCGGGTATCGGCGGGATCATGACCATCGAATCCGGGCACGAAAAACTGATTAAGCACGGCCCGCGGAAGATCAGCCCGTTTACGGTGCCCAAGTTGATGGTCAATGCCTGTGCCGGCAATGTCTCGATCCGTCACAATCTGCGGGGGGTGAATTCCGTTACCTCCACCGCCTGCGCGACGGGAGCGCATGCCATCGGCACGGGCTATGAATTGATCGCGGTGGGGGCGGCAGATCTTGTCTTTGCCGGCGGTTCAGAAGCTTCGGTTTCACCGCTTTGTTTAGCCGCCTTTGCCGCCATGAAAGCGCTATCCGTGAGGAACGATGATCCGATTCTGGCGTCCCGGCCGTTCGATCGTGACCGCGATGGCTTTGTGCTCGGTGAAGGTGCGGGTGTGGTCGTGCTGGAAGATCTCGAATCAGCCAGGAAGCGCGGCGCGAAGATCTATGCCGAAGTCCTCAGCTTCGCTTCTTCCGGTGATGCGTACCACATCGCAGCGCCGGAACCGGACGGCACCGGCGCTCAAGCAGCCATGAGATCAGGTGTATCCTCCGCAAACCTGCAGCCAACTGATATCGACCTGATCAATGCTCATGGCACGTCAACTCCGTTGGGTGATACGGCTGAAGTCAACGCGATAAGAAATTATTTTGGCGACCACACTCCGGCGCTTTCCATTACATCATCCAAATCGATGACCGGCCACACACTCGGTGCTGCGGGCGGCATTGAATCGGTTGCCACGGTGCTTTCGATCTATCATCAGCAGGCCACGCCGACGATTAACTGTGTGAATCCTGATGAGGGTTGGGAAGATCTTGATTTCGTTCCTGAGAAAGCGAAATCGCGCGAAATCCGTTACGCGCTGAACAACAGCTTCGGCTTCGGCGGCCACAACGCCTGCCTCGTCTTCGGTAGATACGACGGGGATTGAACGCACAAAACCTGAAGGTAGATGGTGTGGGGATGCCACATTCTGCAAACTTATAAATTTCAATAGCCGCGGGTGGAAATCCGCGGGGCACCCCACGCACATAACAAAACAAGTGATACACAGTTCAGAGCCGCGATCTGTGATCGCGGTTCAAGGGTGCCACGGGTAGGGCGAAGCCATACCCATGTCATATATATGCTTTACCGCTCCCTCACGGTCGCGGCTCGTTGAAGAGTATCGGTTTGTGGAACGAATCTGCATCCCTCATCCGGATCTTCCTCGTAGGCTCGTCAGATCCGGCTTGGGTTGAAACTGTAAATCGTGCTGAAATCAAAACGGCATGTTGATGCCGGCGTAGACCATGATGCTGTCGAGCCCCGGATTTTCATCGTAGATGTTGGCGTTGGACACATGGTGCCAGCGCCCGCCGAACATGAGGCGATTGTTATGGCCGATGTCGTATGTGAATCCAATACCTGCCTGCGGCGTGAAGTTGAAACTCGATCCGTGATCGGGAACATCTGAGGATGTATACAGAAGACCCGCACCGCCATCAACGTACATGGTCCAGTTGCCTTCGTTGATGAAATGCCAGCGGAACAGAAGCGCGAGATTGCCGCCCCAGGCGTCTTCGATTTCCTGGGAGAAGAAGGCGACATTGAGTTCAAGATTGACGCTCAAATCGTCAGCCATGAAATACTCAAAGCCGAGTCCCAGAACGCCCATCCCATCATTACCACCTTTGATTGCTGTCCCACCCCCGCCGTGGAGATAGAAACGTTTGGTATCCTCCGCACCGTATCGCACACGCACATCGGTGAATGTCCGCGTCGTCGGCTCCGGCTCATCATCGTCCTGGAGCATGCCGAGGTTCAAAACGCAGCCGGAGTCATCCGGAGTGAGCTTGAATTCCATCGGCGGTTGGTCGATATCAACAGCAGCGGAATTCGTTTCATCTGCGTAGGTTGAGGAAGTCAATACCAATGCGGTCAGAAGTGGGAGAATTGTCAAACGCACAGCTTATCTCCGATCATGGGAACAACTCGTTAGCGCGAGCCTGGCCAAAAAGCAACGATTCGACAACCGGTTGCGAATCACACCCGACTCTGGCTCATCCATCGACCGAATCATAGACAGAAATTGAGAATGAGCCGATTCGCTATTCTGGTCCGATTGCTCCGGTTGAGCAAATCTGCTTACCCCAGCGGTAATGAAACGGTAAAGTATTGCCATGTCCAGACAAAGAACAATCGTAAGCATAGGCCAGGCGCATCTGGCGGAGTGGCCTGACCGAACGGAGCCGGCAGGATTTGCCTTACGCGTGGCGATGAGTGCCGTTCAACTGGGTCAAAAGGGGATTGCAATATCACGCATTGGCCAGGATGACACAGCCGAGGAACTCACTTCGCATCTCGTTGAATGCAAAGTAGATACCTCGCATTTGCAAACGGATCCTGATCTGGCTACCGGAAGACTAATCATTCAGACAGTGGGGGGGCAGACGAAGAAAACGGAGATTTCGCCCGCTGCTCATGACAATCTGCAATGGGATTATGACCTGGATGATGTTGCACAAGTTGCAGATGCCGTTGTGTTTGGAGCAAAGACTCTATTGGCGGGACAGGCGTGGACCGTCGTCCATCGCTTTGTCACGGCCGCCCAGACCGCTCTGCGTATGGTGGATCTAACGGAAGTACCGGCAGAGCAACTGGATCGATCAAATGTCACCACAGCGCTTGAATTGAGCGAGGTCGCTTTTGTGAACGACGCGATGTTGGGTATGCTCAATCCAGGCATCACGATTGACAGTGTGGAGTCATGGTCGGCTGCGGCGCAGAACACGCTCAAACACAACGAGTTGTTACTCATCGCCGGCTTGGGTGATGCGGATCAACTGCAGATTCAGTCAGCAGATGAATTTCACACTGCGCCCGGTGGATCGGAATCTGAACTTGAAGATGAACACGAGATGCTTGTGACGAGTTTGGTCTACGGGATTTTGCAGGGCTGGACAGCAGAAAAACTGATCGAGTTTTCCCGTCATGCTGTGGCGCATCAATCACGTCAACCTGGCGCATCGATCCCAGTGGAATGAATGTAGAAAGAAAAAACCGCCATCCGGGTGCTCCGACAGGACCGGATAGCGGCACGCCACGAACTGAAGACTGTCAAGGTCTTCCGGTTCAGACTGCCTCACAGTATCCGCATGGAATGGCTCTGGTCAATGCCTGTTTTTCAAGGATTCAATAAAATCGTAAATCATTGAAATGTAAACAGTTATATCGCAGTCGAGTTATGTTTGCGATCAAGTTGGCCATGTTCAGACACAATTACAATCTGGATTGCATTGAGCAAGTACATTTCAGCAGATTTCCTGGAGATTACCCATTGATTGTGCTCGTTATCTGAGAAATTACTCCGGGAATTATGCAAACATTTAGAACTCTGAAAATGAACATGAGGATGTGGTGGATAATGTAACGCCCTCAATGTATTCATGTAATTCAATTAGATCTATTCAGACATATTTGACCGTTCTATGTCATGGCAAATCCTGATACAGAATTCTTGTTTGCAGGGGGTTAAATTCATACTTAGGCTCTTCCCACCAAGCCATCATGTGGTACGCTGGTCATCGAGCTGAGTTGTAGATCTCAGTCATTGATCGTTTCTTCGCGATGGTCACGAAATGATGTATCTGTGTTGTGGATCACGTATGATCCTGGTCAGCACATGATCACTTCAAATCGCATGAGCGAGGAACGTGATCTCCTTCCGGGTGAAACTCAATTGTGGGTGGATGGATATTCCGGGAGTGTGTGCCATGGTTGCACAATTGCTGATTATGCGCAAGACCCTTGTGCTGGCGTCTTCCGATCGGGAGGAAGAGGAGTTGAAGGGTTGAGGGGGAACATCACGCTTCGCTGTCAGTGAACAAGCGTGATTATCAAGCTGCCAGGGATGAGGCGGTTATCAGTCGGCCGGGTTTTCTGGAGGAGAAACCCGGCCGTCTCTTATTATTTACTCGCTCGTTTCGGTTGCTCTTCAGTACTTCGTCTTCGATCTACAGCTGGATGAAGCGCTGTACAAGGTCAGCCACATTGTTCATTGCATCGATGCTGTTCCTTTGCCAGCGTCGCAGTGAAAACAGCCAGTGGGGTTGCCTGATCAGAGTGCGTAGAACACGCGTCAGTCGGATATTGCCCGTTTTGGATATCCAGCGTCCGATGTTCGAGGGTAACTCTTCGTTGCAGCCATCACTGACGCCGCGCACGATTGACCAGGTGCAGTTTGTTTGTGAGATGGCACGCGCAAATGCAATTGATTCCTGATCGACAAGCACTGCACCTGTCTGTTCTGCCAGCGCTTGTTTTTCCTGAACAGTGGTAACGGGATGTTGGGTTGAAGTGATTCGTATTGTTTGTTGTGTTTTGTTTTTCCCTTCATGCAGCGGAATTGGTCGGAATGACTCATCTGAGGCGGGATCAAATACTTCATCAATGATGTGTGCTGAACCAACCGCGATTTCCGGCACAAGCGCGCCGGCCAGACCGACAAGAATGATGTGATTGTCATCCGGAAGATTGCGACAGAACCGAACGATATTCTTCGCGCCGGGACCACAACAAAAAATATACGTTGAATCTTTTCCCCATGCGCGCATCAATTGTGCGCGCTCAAATGCAAGCGGACAGACCACTGTCATGGAGGATGAAAATGAAGCCGTTTCCATGAACATTCCTGCTCAAGAGTATGAACGCACTCACCGGATGATGCAAAAACAACCAGTGTGTTTGAGTTGGATTAGATTATTCAGTGATCAAGATCAGGCGGAACGAGCATGATCTGATCGGGTACGCTGAAGTCAGCAACCGGCAGTTGCAGATCCTCAAACCATTCCGCCACCTGATCTTCAGAGAGCAGGACTCCCAATTCCTCTCCGTTTGCAGTGTTGTATACGCTGTATCGAGGGCCGTCGGATGTGCCGTAAATCTCAACGCGGTATTGATCAGTCTCCAATGTACCAAAGGAGAATAAGCCTGCATGGGGATCACTCTGGGTCGTTTTCTGGTCTTCCTCGGATGTGGGGAGGTCAGCAGGGCTTTCCGTAGGTGAGAAAATGCTGGCCATAACGAGGAATGCGCCCAACAGGGCAGCAGCAGCGATCAATCGTTCAACAGCAGGTACAGGACGGTTCATGTTCGCTTTATCGGCGGAACAAATTCGCAAGGTCAGTGAATCCTGGAAAACGGCTTGCCTGATGCGTGGTCTTGGATACTATGGGTCGTCTGGAGCCGACCCCATCGTCTAGTCAGGTCCAGGACATCAGGTTTTCATCCTGAAAACAGGGGTTCGAATCCCCTTGGGGTCGCTTTGTTAGGATATTGATACGCTGCATAACGACCACCTACTCGACCATCCATTGCGGGTGGTCGGTTCGCGTTAGGGGGTTGATCGGACGGTACGTAGAGATCCGGAAACTGGGGAGGCGGGGGAGCTGTCAGATCTTGGCTGGCCGTCCCAACTTCACCTCAGGTAGATCTACGGTGATCTGCTCAGTCATCGCTGATTTTTTGAATCCCACTGCTATGGTCGGCAACACGTGCAGTGAGATCTTTGCTTCAAGCTCGTCTCGATCGATGAGGATTTCATCAACACAACGCCGTATCGTCGCCTGACGTTCATCCAGCGGTCCTTTGCACAAAGAGAGTTCTAACGAATTTATAAATTCTACTGTCTCTGAAACAAGTTCAGTTAATTCAATTTCTGATATTGCTTGATACTCAAGAGATTCGATCGTAGCTTCGATCTGTTCACGATCTTTGGTCAGTTCCTTGAGTCGTTGATCAACGAGTTTCCGATTTGTGTCTGTGATGTTGTCAAGCAAATTGCGTGTCGTTTTATCAACTCGCTTGATGCGCGATAGCAGTCGCTTCTTCTGCTTTGCCATCTCATCACAATCTTCGTTGATCTGTAAACCAGCAATGTCAGCAATTCGATCTTGAGCATTATCACATGTGAAGCGCTGGTAGTAATCCACCAAAGTTTTAATCACCACTGATTCCAATGCTCTCTTGGGAAATGCACCAATCGTGCAGGTACTTCGTCCGTGTCGGATGTAACCACCGCAAGCATAGTGAAGTGTTGGCTGGCGTTTTCCATTCTCATCCAATGCACCGTTGTATCGAGTGTATCCTTCATACCTACTCCCACATCGTGAGCATGTACAAAGACCTGAAAGCAGTAACTTTGCCTTTGGTCACGTCCTATCCCAAAATACATCCGTTCTCTAACTCATTGCCTAATAGAAAGATCCACACACTTAGGATCGGTTGATTTCAGCCTTTCATCACGAGTATTGGAACGGATAAACTGGGATCATGCACGCAAATTTATGGCAGATGTTGTTGTTTGCGATCGCTGGCTGGATCAACGAACATCAACAGGTCAAGCTTGAGTTCGCTCTGGAGCAACTCCGAGTGTACACAGAACTGACCAATGGAAAGCGTCTATGGTTGAATGACAATCAGCGATGTCGTCTGGCAGCAAAGGGCAAGAAGTTAGGATTCTCAAGTCTTCGTGAGTTGGTGACGAGTGTCACACCGGAGACGATCATGCGTTGGCATCGTGAAGCCCCGTATCGAGAGAGACAGCCGTCTTATTACACTGCTCAAATCTTGGATTGCCTTCTTCCGTCGCGGCTTACATTCGTTTGACGATACTCAACTGCTGATAACTGCCATGATGGTCAGCGCGGCCACGACGGCACCAGCGATCAACATGGGAACATTGAAGGTCGCGCCCGTGACCGTCGCTGAGGCGCAGTCGTGCAGATGCGCGCGGCTTCTATTCCGAGTGACTGGGCAGAACCACAGTTGGGGTAACACAGTGTCATGACGGGATTACTCCTGGGTAAATGACAATTGACTGTCTTTAGTGTGCAATTCGGTTCACAGGTGTCAAAGACTTGCCCTAGAATCCCATTCGACGTCGTAAACTGGAGCATTGCATGATTGAAGTCACATCCAAGCCCAACGGGAAGCGCGCGAGGCTTCCGTTCTGGTTCCGCATTTCGCTGTGGATCATCGCCTTCCTGCTCATGGCCACCGCGGCGATTTACCAACGTGCAACCGGACCGACCCACCCCATGCGGGGCACATTCGAGCTGAACGGCCAGACCTACCGGTACAAGCTCATCCGCAGTGACTACTCGGACAGGACCAACGACGCCGCGCGGGTGGAGGTTCCCGATCCCACCCCGGCCGACTCGTCATTTACCTTCACCGCGAAGCTCAACTACAAGCGCTTCAACACCGACGATCCGTTCACGTTCATCCCCATGACGCCTGAAATCGTCGATGGGGAGAAGCTGCTCGTGGGCGAGCTCCCCGCCCAGCCCGCGGCTGGGAAACTGGAATACTTCATCACCCTCGAACTGGGCGACGAATACGTGTCGATCCCCGTCAGGCAGGCGGACGTCGACTTGAACACGGCCGTCATCCGCTTCAAGGACACGGTGCCGGCCGCGATCCTGATCGCGCACGTTATCTTCATGTTCTTCTCAATGCTTATCGGGATGCGGGCGGCACTGGCAGCCCTCGTCGCTCCTTCGCTCATGCGCCGCATGGCGTGGTGCAGCCTCATCGGCATCACGATCGGCGGAATGATACTCGGTCCCATCGTGCAGAAACACGCATTCGGGGCTTACTGGACCGGCTTCCCGCTCGGCAAGGATCTCACCGACTCCAAGACACTGTTTATGTGGCTCGGGTGGATCATTGCCTGTGTCGTCATCGGCGTGCGGCCCAGGAAGAAGGAACTCGTCGGTCGGCTCACTGTGCTCGCAGCCGGTGTTCTGATGATGGTTGTTTACCTCATCCCACACTCCATGCAGGGCAGCGAGTTAGACTACTCCAAGGTTGACCAGGGCATCGATCCGGCTGAGGCGATCGGTACGAGCGACCAGTGAATCGCGCATGCCACCGTTGTGCGAAGTTGTTGAATCGCCCGCGGCGGGATTGCGACTGACCCCGTGGGATCTCATTATCTAACCGTTTGCTAACTCCCTTGCTAGCCAGAGGATCCACACTTTCGACAGAAGCTGTAATCCAGGCTTTGGTTCGCAACGAGATTCTTGCCAGGAAACCCACCCGGCGGGTAGTCACTGAATAATGACACTATCCGCGATAAGTTCTTCTGCTCCCGGTTCATGCACAGATAGCGGCGCATACCGGTAATACGTTTCGAGTATGAGCGTGCAGATAGCTGTCTGGTAGATGCGACCGCCGAGTTGCGACCATTCATCTGCGACCGGCCAGCTTCCTGCTGCGGCTCCCCGCGTGACCTGATGAGCGAGCAACTCATCGACGATCCAATTGTTCCATTGCTGCCAGGCGTTGCCTTGATGTTGGAACAAGGCCAACGTCGCAAAGTGCCAGTAGTAGGTGTTCGCATCAACTTCCCAGGATGGAGGATTCTCCAGAATGTAGCGTGCCGTTGCCTTCATCTCGGACTGATCAGAAGTATCGCTGCAAAGCTGGCGGACAAACATTGCTTCGGCTGAGATCTCAACCGACACAGGTGTTCCGGGTTTGTAGGCATATCGCCCCGGTTCCTCTGCTGACTGCACGAGATCGAGCCATCGGGTTGCTTCATCAAAACCCTCAGTGGGTACGTTAATCCCTGCGTTGTGCGCAGAAACCAATGCCATGATCTGCCAACCCAGGACCGCAGTATTGCCCGGTTGTGAAGGTGCGTGGCTCCAGCCACCCAATTCCGGATCACGGGCGCTCATTATGAATTGAATCGCTGCGGCAACGGGCTGCTGGAGTGATCTGTCATCGGTCATCGCCAATGCTTCTGCCAGCGCCATCGTCGCGACGCCATGACTATACAACGATTCACGACCGATCAGTGATCCACCTGGTGTTTGCTGACTTAGCAACCACGTGAGGCCACGCTGGACAATCTGACGATACGGACTGTCAGCCACATGCGTGTGTCCGGCCGATAGGAAGCACAGCAGAGATACCCCTGTCACAGCAATGTCCATATCCAAAGAAGCGTGACCTGCCGATGCGCCACGATCTTCATCATAACCGTCACTGTCCCATCGGCCATCATCAGATTGATGCTCCGCAAGCCATTGGAGTGCCGACTCGACTGCCTGCTCGGTCCGCTTGGATCCGCCATATGCCTGGAGCATCATCTCTCTATTTTCTGCTCTTCGCTGCGGGTATGAATTGCGTACCTGAGAGATCTGGATCGGCAGATGAATCTGGATATTTACAAATTCAAAGTCATCCAGATCAGTGTGAGCAGAATCTGCCCAGGAACTTTGGATGAGAAGATCATTGGATCCCTGGTTCAACCACGACATGGGGAATGTCGCTTCGAATAAGCCAAATCGGCCATCACGCGGGGCATGGTTCAACGGTTTGCGAAGGGTGTGGCCGTTGATTCGAATCTTGTTGTCCCGCTCGGTACCCCGGGCAAGGAACCGGATTACTGCGATATCATTTTCTGAGCCAAGCTGATCGTCCATAGCCCAGAATGTTGTTCGATAGCGTCTGCCTTCACTTCGTTTCTGGAAGCGACTATTGATCCTGCCTGAAAAGCTGTCATCTCCAAGGTGATGTACCTCGGGATCAGATTCGATCACGATCACATCATGACGACTCGGAGTGAGAGCAAAATCACGCTGGACCGTGCGGCGCCTCAATTCTTTGGCTGGCACATTAACGCTTGAAGGATCGTAATCCTCATGTGACGCTGAGATCGCGACGAAATCAGGGATGTCAGGTACCGCGAGTTCGTATCGGCCCTGATCATCGGTCATCGCGATCATCGGATTCGTATCAGCAAGATCCAATCTGACGATCGCACGGGTCAGTGGCTGGTTGGTGCTGGCATCGGTGACTGTGCCACGAACGATACCCACCTCCCGAAGGGGTGGAGCAACTTGTGTTGGCAATTGCACATTGAGATTCGCTGCGGGTAGCAACTCAACCGTCACTCCAAAATGATCCACAGAATCCTCACGATCAAGGGGATCGGGGTAAAGCATGTTACGACGGAATGATCGTACACCGCTGGGTTCTGCAAGATCATTCTGCAAAGAATCACAATGCTCAATGTGCGATACATCAGATTCCATCCACAGATCAACCCCATCGGGGATTAATCTGCAAGCAGAGTCCATGACCTTGGCAGAAACAGACGGAAGCGTTTCCTCAGACCGTGTCGCAAGGTCTTTATTTGTTGGCAAGTTCATTCCGATAGGATCAAGCGGTGGAATAATGAGCGTATCTCGAGCTGTAACATCCGCCAGAGAGGGTAGGGGATCCATACTCTGATGGGGAGACGTAACAATCCGGCTGAGGAGAGGTTTGTCATCAGAGGTGGCCTGGTCAACAGCGGCAAGGTGCACATTCCCTTTGGACATGGATGTTGGTGAAAGGTCCACTTGACTTACGATCTCTTGTTTCGGATTGATTAACTTGAGATTCGTGGCATCTGCATCTGTTTCGTTCATTTGAACCGGATCAAATGTATCTGGTAAGTTCATTGTGAATGAATCCAGTGCATGAGGTATGACTACCGCCAGTGCTACCGGTTCAGACGTCGGCATCATTGTATCGGGTGTACCAGTAGCTTCAGCATCAAAGAAGTGTCTCTCATTAACGAGCGACTTGGGAACCTGAAGAGTTGCGTCCGTTGCCTGGGCAGTTTCGTTTGCGATATTAACATTATGTACAGGTTCTTGTCGTGCAATTGACTCGGGAGTTGCGGTGATACGAGACTCCTGCTCAACAGTGGCTGTGCTAACATCCTCGGGCAGATTACTGAGTTGAAACTGCTGGGGAACGGAGATCTCAGACGGAGTTAATGGCGCCCGTTCTCTCACTTCCGCTAACGATACCGGTGCATCTGTTATTGGGTGGATCAGGTCTGCGATAGAGTTTGAACCAATATCAACAGATTGACCCTCAAGCGGGGTGATGCCCGCGGGAGTATCGAGTGTTGCAGAAATATCCGTTTTTGAAGTATCAACGCGGTCAACCTGTTGCTGTAATGCATGGAATATTTGTTCTGTTTCCTGAGATTGTTCTGTTGGGACTTCAGGCACAGGTGCAAGCTGCTGATGCAGGACCAATGTTTCGGGAAGTACCAGTGACTGCGCATCCACGGAAGGAACAGCCAACTCATGAGGTGTTGAATCCGCAGGTGCATATTCATCAGCGAGCGATGTATCCATATTTGCGGCTGTGTGTTGTGGAATAGATACTTCTACTGCTGTTGTTTGAAATTCTGTTACTATCTCCTGAATCTCTGCCATCTCAAGGACATAAGTGGGCAGGATACTCTGGGGATTTATGGATTGTGCTTCGTCGTGTACCGAAGGTACGGCGGCTTCGGGAAGTTCAAAGGTGGTATGTACTGCCATCTGAGGCGCTTCAAGATCAGGAAGTTCTACCTGATGATCTGGAAGAGGTGCATCGGTGGATGGTGTAGTAGGCTGATCAAATCTCTCAATCTCGAAGCGCACTTGACGCACATCCGTCATTTCCTGCAGATTACTGTCAAGACGGCTGGGAATCTCCAGCTCCAGCTGCAATACTGCCTGGGTGGTCGGCATCATCATCACATCAGTCAAACTGCCTCGAATCTGCGCTGCAAGATCCTGGCCCACCGAAGGTGAGACTATGGAAACCTGAACACCTCCACCTTCGCGCAACCAGTGTGAGAACGAAGAGCCTACCCCCCAGAAACCAAGCAGGATCATGATGATAATGTGCGCTGCAAGCGATAACAGCAAACAGCGCACCAGAAGGCTGAGGGTGTGGAATCGCCTGGATATCACAAGCTTGCGGAGCAGGAGAAGTAACAGCAGAAGCAATAACGCCAGGAGAGCCCAAAGTAGATAAGGCAGGAGCGATTTCCATTCAATCGAGGCACGATATGTTTCGTTCTCGACGAAGACCTCTCGAGATGTTGTTCGGTAAAGATCATAGTTAAGATTTGATTGTGTGCTTTCCCGGGAACGATCTGAACTGAAATGTAATCCGAAGCCTCCCATATCCAGTGCAGGATCGAGTTCGTTGGATGATGAGTTCACCGTTGATCCGAGATTTTTTAGTTCGCGATACTCACCGTGTAACAGACGGCTCCGGTAGATATCAAAGCCGCCTTCTCCGCCCGGCCGATCTGAGGCAAAGTAGAGATAGTCACCAACTGGACTGATCGCAGGTGAACCGTCATTGAACGGGCTGTTTAATGCATCCACGGGAGAGGCAGGTCCGGCTCCGCGTTCAGTCAATGTACTGACAAAGATATCGTAATCCCGTTGAAAGAGATCCTCACGCACGGTTGCCTGCCAGGCATTCAGATCCGGAATTTCTGTGTCGACGGTTTGTGGTCTGTTTGAAGCGAAGTAGAGTTTTTCACCGTCCGGAGTTAATGCCGGTCCGTAATCATTAAAACCAGAATTAACTTCTGCCCCCAGATTAATCGGTTTCTGCCAGGTACCATCAACATGAGAACTCACCCATAGGTCGTAACCGCCGAGGCCCCCATCGCGGTTACTGTAGAAATATAAGATTTGACCATCGGCAGATGGTTCAGGTCCCAGTTCCTCAGCTTCTGTATTGATTGCATCAATTCGCACCGGTTCAGTCCAGCCATCGGACGTGCGCGAGGACATCAGGATATCCGAATTCTCACCGGGTTTTCCTCTGACGAAGAACATCGTCAAGCCGTCTTTGGTTAATCGAGGTTCATACTCATCAGTGTCAGTATTAATCCGTCCATCAAGAGAGACCGGAGGTTGCCAGAGCACATCACGTGGTGACGTTGATTGTGCGGGGGTACGAATTGTATCGGCATCGGTGTAGTAACCAATCTCCTGCTCGCGAACATACCACAGGGCTACCAGTGTCCCGATCAGGATCAGCAGAGTGATGGTCAGAAGAACTGTATGGAGAAGAAACCGATTCATCGTGGTTAACGAGTGTCCTATGGTGAAGTGCTGCCGGCGATCACGGTGTCAAGGTAAGGTTCCTGAATACCTGCCCCTTTGCAGACATCGAGGACACGAACAATGTTTGCATATGCCGTAGCTCGATCACCGCGCACGGTAACCTTCTGTTCCGGATTACCTGCGACTGCTTCGGAAATCAATTTCCGGAGATCTTCAATTGACATGGCAATCCCACTGACGATGATCGCACCCTCGGCATCAACATTGATGATGATCTCTCTCAGGACGGAACTGATCGGTTCCGCCGTTGTCGATGCAGGTAGCGCAATCTGCATCTCACGTTCGGTCTGATGGAAAGTCGTAGCAACCAGGAAGAAGATCAACAACAGGAAGACCATGTCGATGATGGGTGTTAGTTCGATCGACGCAGTATTGTTATTCGGTTCCTTAACCCTGATCATGGTCGTTTCCTGTTGTCAGTTACGCTGCGGTAATGGCGCTATCATTGATGGTTTCACTCTCGTGCAGTTCGCCGTTTTCCTGTATGGGCACCGATGGCTGTAAGAATGCAGACTGGTCCTGAGTGATCTCCTCGACGAAATCCACCGTCATCTCATCGATATCCATCACCAGTCGCTCTACCTTTGCTGCAAGCCAGTGGTAAAAAACCAGTGTAGGAATAGCAATCACCAGACCCGCCGCCGTCGTAATCATTGCCTGATAGATTCCCTCAGCTAACAATTCCGTTCGTCCCAGCGCTTCACCTGAAGTAGCAACCGTTTGAAATGCTCTGATCATCCCGAAGATTGTTCCCAGCAATCCCATGAGTGGAGCCACGGCGGCAATAACTGACAGAATGCGCAAGTTCTTTCGAAGCTTGAGCACAACTCGTTGCCCGGCTTCTTCGATGTGTTTTTCTACAATCTCGATCGGACCGTTCAGTCGCTTGAGACCTGCAGCGAACACCCGAGACACCGGCGCATTGTTGTTTTCACAATATTCCAAGGCGCGTACCGGATTGCTCAGGTCACCGTTCAACACTCGTTTGAGTCCATCCAGAAAAGTTGGCGGGATAATGCGTGAGCGTCGGAGGCTGATAAACCGCTCGATAATGACGGTTAACGCAACGAGCGAGCAGGCGATGATTGGGATCATCATCAAGCCGCCTTTTTGCACAAAGTCCCAGACCGACTGGACTTCCGCTGAGACGACTGTGTCGACAGGTTCAGCCATCGCGCCATCAACCTGTGACATTACAAGTAAAGTAATTTGATTAAGGACAACTGACACGGCTCATACTCCGTTACGGGAAAGTAAAGTTTAAGCTCAGGGATCGGTTCGGCCGGGTAATGCGGCAGACGACAAGCGCCCTAATCGTTCAGCGGCGAGGACGGCCCATTGTGAATCACTGTATTGTTCCTGCAATTGTCGAAACTGCTCCGCTGCCTCGGTAGGTTGGTTTAATCCTTCAAAGCAACGGCCCGCTTCGTAGAGGGCTGCTGCACTCCACTCCGGGTAGGCGTACAGGATGTCAACCTTCAACAATTCACGCGCCGCATCCTCGTACTTATTTTGGGCATAGAGGCATTCACCGATCTGGAATTGCGAACGCGCAGCGGTTGGGCCATTGTGGCGATCAACGACCTTCCTGTATTCGGTGATTGCTGCATCGAAGCGCTTCTGATTCTCCAGCGCCCAGGCAACGCCGAATTGAGCCTGGAACCATAATTCGGAATCCGGTACTTCATTGAGGTAAGTCTTGAAAGCCTCTTCGCTGGGTACCCAATGTTGCAGCGCTGCCAGGCATTCACCAAGTCTGAGAAGCGCAGGACCGTATATATCATCATCGGCCGGCCCATCATCGACCACAGCTCTCAGATGCTCAACCGCGCGCTGGTGTGCCCCAGACTTAAAATACGCTTCACCACACAGGAGCCGTGCTGAAGTGATCAGGTTGTGTTTCGGATATGTGTCGATAAAAGTGTCAAGCCAGTTCGTCGACTCATTGAAGTGCGACAATTCATATTCGCAGACACCCAGACGATAGGTGCCCTGCTGGTGAAGCATTTCCGTGATCACGGAACGATGTTCATCGTCAAGCAATTCACGAAGCAGTTGAGCTGCTTCGTCATACCGTTGATTATCCGATTCCAACTCCGCTAGTTCTAACAGACTATGGAGATGAAGTTCATCTTTTTCTTGCATCTCGATGAGTTCTCGGTATGCATCGGCAGCAAGTTCGTGCTCACCGAGTGATCGCAGACACCAGGCTTTTTCATAGATGAGGGATGAGATGAGCGATGCAGCCAGATCAGTGGAAAATTGTTCGATAGTGGTGGAGATCTGGTCGAGTGCATCTTCGTGTCGGTCGAGTCTCGCCAGGGCAAGTGCGCGTTGGGCATGCGCTTCACTGTAATATTCCGACTCAGGGTAATCCGCGAGCAGTCTGGCAAAGGCTGGTTCAGCATCTTTGTAATTCTTCGCCGCCATCTGCGCCTGGCCCTGTTTGTATAGCGCCGGGGCAATCTGTTCCCCCTCACCCTCGTTCACCACCTGGCCGAAGAACTCTGCGGCCTCATCGAAGCGCTGATCGTTCATGGCCATCACGCCCAGATGGTTGAGAGCATGAAGCGTAAGTAATGGGTCATCCGCATCATCGAGAATCTGATCGAATGCTTCCGCTGCCTCACTGTTCCGGTTCAAAGCAACAAGAACCTGCCCCCGTTCGAACACGGCCTGCGACTTATGGACACTCTCAGGAAATTCATCAATGAGCAATTCGTATGCTGTCAATGCTGATTCGTACTTCTCCTGTCGATGACGGGATAAAGCGAGCCTCAGTAGCGCATCATCGGCGCCTTCTTGTTCAAGGCCAAACGCAAGAAAATTGACGAGCGGTGGCTCCGACTGTTCCCATTGTTCAAGCTGGAAGTAAAGGTCACCCAGCGCCAGTAATGCCGACCTGAATTCCTCGGGAGTATTATTGCCGTCAACCACCAGAGATAGGAACGGCTCGGCTTCTTCGTACTGCTGAAGACGGTACAACGCCATACCCAGGCGATATGTGGCATTCGATCGTTCATCCGAATCACTATACTCTTCAAGAAAAGAAACAAATTCACTCACTGTCCGTTCATATTCACCCATGAGATAAGAATTCTCTGCTGACAGGAATGCCATGGAGGGAGCCAGTGTGTGATCCGAATAGTTGGTCTGGAATTCGCGACACAGCGTTCGACTCTCTTCGTAACGCTCTTGCGCATGTTCCAGCGATGCTGCGAGCTGCAGTGCATCCGGCGTCAGCAGATGATCGGGAAATTCTTCCAGGAAATTCCTTAGTTCCTCAAGCGCTTCATCAGTTTCCCCTTCTCGTGACAATGCCACTGCCAAATCAAACATAATCTCTGCAGTGCGGTCCGTCTCCGGGAATTCGCGCAGAATGTTACGAAGGCCGGTGATTGCGTCAGTGTGATCACCGTTGCGCAGGTCACATTTTGCAACCCAATAGAGCGCTTCTTCCTGATGATCATCTTCAGCGTCAGCAATGTCACTGAAATATTCACGAGCACGGTCAAAGTCATGCAGGGCAAACCAAATGCGCCCCCGGAGTAACTGGGCAGAGATATCGAGTTCGTTGTCGGGGAATCGTTTCAGGAGATCATCAAGTAGCTCACCGGCAGACTCGTGTTCACCCTGTTGGTGAAGAATGCCTGCCAGTCCGTAAAGCGCCCCGGGTACAAACTTGTCTTCAGATTGTTTAATCACCTTGCGGTATTGCGCAACGGCTTCGTTCAGAAAATTCGATTGTTGCAAGCTCTGTGCCAGGAGTAATGAGGTGTGATCTGTGAACTCACCGGCTGGAAATCGCTTTGCCATTGACTGCAAACGATCCGTTGCGCGAGGATAATCACGCAATGCAATTTCCGACATGGCGGCGAAGAGTTCCGCACGTTCGCGCAAGGGGCTGCCTGGCCACTGATCAACCAGAAAGGAGCCGGCTGCGGATGCCTCAGCATGATCACCACGGAGGTACAAAGCTTCGGTCAGCAAAGCCACTGCATCATCAGTAAGTTCATGATTCGAGAACTCGGTTACGACGTTTGAAAGCGTGTCGACCGCAGCATCCAGATCGCGCAGCATGAGGTGGCATTGTCCGAGGATGATCAGAACCTCGGTCCTGTAGGTAAAATCATCAATCGATTGAAGCAGAGCAAGTTCGGTGCGGGCTTCATCCAGACGGTTCAACCTAAAGAGACTGACACCCAGCCCGTAGCGTGCAATCTGTGACTGTTCCTTATCTGGATTGCTTCTCAGGAAATTGCGATATTCATCGACGGCCAGTTCGTAATGACCACGATTCAACAGACCGTTGGCAGCGTAAAAGCTGCGCTGCGGCGTCATTTCGGAAATTTCGTCCTGGGCTGGTACATGTTTTGTTAGCACCATGAGAGGCAATGTAAGGACGAGTGCTACAGCGATGGTGGTTGTCATACGGGGCACGGTCTGATCTCCTGTGGGAGAAACTTTGGACACACGGATCGCGCCAACCAATCTGAGCCAGGTTGGTCATCTCTCACGTGCTGTTATATTTGAGCTGCGCGAGAGTAGTCAGGAACACTCGCGCAGCTCGCTCCGACGGTATATGGCGCGGTGAGGACGGGCGCAGCCCACACCTTGATGCGCCTCAGGAAAAAATCAGTCACTGCGCCCGACAGCTTCTTGGATCATATCTTCTAAGTCGTCAATTCGGTCTTCAAGTTCTTCGGCTTCTGATTCCAAACGCTCCGCCAGGTTATACTGAACTTCGGCGCGGGCCTGGGTAATGCGAGCCTCATTCTCCAACTGGTGAACCTTCATCAGCAGATCATTGTATTGCTTGATGAGATTGATCCGCTCATCACCTTCAGCCTCCTCAAATTCTGCTTCCAGCTCATCAGCCATCTCTTCAGCATGTTCGGCCTTGAGTTCCAATTCTTCCACTCGTTGTGCCAACTGGCTCGAACCGTGTTCACGTTCCTCCATTTGTACGTATATCGCTTCCAGTTTTGTTTTTAATGCCTCAAGCTCGTACATCTTGCTCGCAGCCTTGTACTCATACTTCTTCGGCATGTCATCAAGGGAAATAACGTCTGGAGTATCGGGGGCCAGCAGCATATCCGTGTAACCCAGTGGAGTTGATGGTGCATCATCGTTGATCATGTCAACGAATGCCTTGAATACTGTCTGTTCAAGCGTGGTACCCCGAACTTTTATCTCGCCATCGCCCGGTGTGACATAAATCGGAACATCGCTTCGGATCATGAGTTCTGATAGTGCATCAAGCTTACCCGGGGAAAGTTCATAGATTTCGACTTCATCTTCCCCGTTGATCATGTCAACAAACGCAGTGAAAATCATGTGCTGCGATGTTGTACCATGTACGGTGATCGCATCATCTCCAGGACTCACAAGAATCGGTACATCACTGCGGATCATGAGCTCAGTGAGCGCTTCGAGTTTCCCTTCCGGTAGCTCATAAGTTTTCTGGATGACACTGCCAACACCAACAATTTGATAATCCTGTGAATTGAAGTTCATCGTCGGAGCGGTCACCACGAAATCCGTCCCCATCGTTGGTGATGAAACCAGTAACTCCGGGAGGGTCGGGGCAGTGAATGCAGTGCTATTGAACTGCCCTCGATCCAGGAAGACGGTGGGAACTTGGGGAATTTGTGGGGCATCAGGGGCACACATTTGCAAGCCACTCAGTCGGGCAAGTTGTTCCAGCTTGTGTTCCACTGCCAGGAGCCGATCTTCGAGTGATCCACTGCACCCAGTACCTTGACTCGAACCACTCACCCAGGCAGTCGGGGCTTGAGGCTCGTTGCAGGAAGACACTCCGCAGCTTGCCTGAGCTGCATTGCAGGCAGCCGCTTCAGCACACGCAGCTTTTGCACAAGCGGCGGCACTGTTTTCGGCTTCAATGACAGAGATTGTGGCCAGAACCTCCGCAAGTTCTGCAGCTCGTGAAGGTGTGGTTTTCACGGGCTTGGCCGGTTTGGCCTTGACGTGATCATCAGTATCACAGGCAAACGTGGGCGTAACCAACCACGTACCAGTTACAAGAACGCCGGCAAGTAGAATACCGCCGAGCGTAAGTCGGGGTTTAATTTGTTGTGACATCACCATTGTGAGTCTCCTGGCAAAACCTTTAGCATGAATGGTCGTTATACATAAAGCGACCATGGGAATTGGTGATCGATTAAGATCAGTGAATTTCTTAGTCTCCAGAAGCGCGGTGGCATAAGCCCGGCGGGCAGATGGCATCAGTGTGGTTACCCAGACATCGCAGCAGAGGTCTGCTTCTTCACGTAATCGTCGCTGAATAAGCCACACGATCGGATGCCACCAGTAGAGACATCCGACAATCATTGCCAACCAGCATACCCAGTGATCACGACGTTTCAGGTGGGCAAGTTCATGTGAGAGAACTGCTCGCCGTCCTACTTCGTCAAGCTGGTTCCACAGATCCGTCGGCAAAAGGAGGCGGAGGGAGTATCCGAATGAGACCATCGGAGAAATCCTGGCATCCACCATCAGGACCGAAGGTATGCTTCGTAGACCCATCTCGGTCGCGATCCGACATACATCGGTTTCAACTTCATGTGGGGCTGGTACGGCTGAACGCACGTAGCGCTGGAATCGCACAATACGCAAAATGATCACGAGCAGGAAAAACACAGCACCACCACCCCAGATCACGATAGGCAGGGGTGGCAGTTGCAATATCTCATCTCGGATACTTCTCAATGACACAGCCCAACGCGTCCAGTCTGATTTTTCTACAGGGCTCAATTTACCCTCTTGCGGCAACACAAAAAAAGCCTTCTTGTGTGGTGGGGCTTTGTGTAACACTTCCGACTGGTTGTTCGCTGTTACTGACGTTTCAGAATGGTCATAGCTCTCACTGATCCCATACACATTTGGCAATGTTGCTGATGGAAATGATGCCGTGTCGGGAGTCGCTGGTTGGATATTGGTTAAACCATGAGCCAGTGAAGTTCCCGGCTGATCGGCAGGTTGGTCATCTGGAACATCATCTGTGTGAGATTTGTGAGATCGCAATTGCCGTATCGGATCAGGGACTTTCAACCTATTTGTGTGTAATGATAGGCGTTGTCCTAATAGGGGAGTCGTACTGATCTGCTCTTTCTCAGGCGCCTTTAGTGGTTGTTTTCCTTTTTGATCTACGGGAATCTTGAGATCCACTCTTCTTTCTGCGAGGGTATTTCCGGATTTCGTCGCATGACTCCGGTCTATCTTCACTGGAGTATTCAGTGGCAAAGATGAGGCGGCCAGGTCGGGAGATATGGGTGTTTTCGCTTTGAGTGGATCCGAGGAAGAACTGCCAACCGCACTTCCTTTGCCTGATTCTTGAGTGATTACCTGGGGTGATTCATTCTTTGGGGTATCCACCGACTCCACAATTGGCAGAAGTGATGTCAAATCAGGTGCAGGTGAACGTGGAAATAACGGCGCAACCACCAATAAAACCAGAAGCGTCAACCACAGGATGTGGCGGGTAGCTGGTCGGCAGGGTAAGCATCGGCATACGGCGGCCACGATCGCAGTCAGGGGAATCGCCAACAAAGCAAAATGCCAGAATTGATCGATGTTGAAGGGACTCATGGCTTTGATCGCTTGGAGGATCGTGATTTACCTCGTCCTGGTTTTGTATCAAGGGCATCAATGAGATTTTGAAGCTCCTCAATATCCTTTCGACTGAGTCTTTCTTCTTTCACCAACTGCAGTACGAGTGGTGCTGCTGCGCCGTCATACACATCCTTAAGGAACGATTTCAGACGTGACTTCATCACCTTCTCGCGGGTCACTGTTGCCCGATACTTGTAGGCGATGCCAGACTTGTCCGAGCGGACGAGACCTCTTTGTTCAAGTCTGGTAAGAAACGTCAACACCGTGGTGTACGCAATCTTTCGATTGCGCTGATGCAGATGGTTCATCACTTGACGGACGGTGACAGGCCCCTGATCCCACAGTGCTTTAAGTACTTCAAGCTCAGCGGGGGGCAGATCTGTTTCCCGAGGTGGCATGATTAGACCTCTCTGGTTCACATGAAGCTACTACAATTGTCGTAGATCAATCTACTACACGTGTAGTGGCCTGTCAATGTCCTTCTTCGGAAAAACGCCCGAGAGATTTTGTTCGTGGTGTTCTAAAATTCATCTGCCCGCTAACTCTCTGGCCAATCAGAAGATACGCGCTTGAGAAATCGAGGTGTTATTGCTTTAGATATGGTTTTGGAACGGATCGGTTCGCGTTAGGGGATGATCACCATTGATCAGATGGTGCCAGGTGACCTGGAATCTGGTGCGGGGTGTAATGAGTAGCTCGTTATAATCCGCCATGCTCAAGATCCTACCCGCCCTCCTTTTCTTACGGCTTCTTCTGGCCTGCCAAACGGTGATTGTTCCTGACGAGCTGCCTGGGAATACAAACCGCCAAACTCTGGATTTGATTGTTTCCAGTGCCAGTGCCTGGACGATTGTCATTCCAGATGAGTACACACTCCAGGAGCGTGAGGCTGCATTGCAGCTCTCAACATATCTGGCCGAAGTAACCGGCGCGACATTACCTGTTAAGAAGGAAGCCGAGGCGCCTGAAACATTTCGCATTTTGGTTGGAGATACTCGTGCTGGCCTAGCCATATCTGCGAATCTAGGGATCGATCGCGGCGCGCTAGGAGAGGACGGCTTTGTTATTCGCGCGATGAGCAATGATCTGATGTTGGTTTCCGGCCTACCCGAAGGTGGTCCAACTGAGCCCCTGGGGATCGTTTACGCGGTCAACCACCTGCTTGAGACTCAGATCGGTGTTCGCTATTGGGCTCCTGGTGTCTTGCACATACCGAGCAGAGAGACCGTTACCCTGCCCGCTAATCTGGCGATTACCCAGAGCCCGCCAGTGTGGTTTCGGCATGTTAATTACGGGCCCGCCAACGATCCAGCATACCGACGATGGCACAAGCTCGACCGGATTCAGGAGGAAGTCGGCCGTCTCTGGGCACCGCGTTGGGTGCACTCCTTTTTCCATCACGTGAATCCAGCTGAATACTTCCAGGAGCATCCAGAGTATTTCTCCCTGGTCGGCGACCGCCGTACACCAAGTCAATTATGTCTGACCAATCCCGAGATTCTCGAAATTGCCACTCAGAGTTTCAATCGCACCTTCGAGGAGTATCCGAATGTGCGTTATATCTCCTTCAGCCAGGAGGATAACTACGATGCCTGCTCCTGTGATTCCTGTGCTGCAATCGACGACCGTGAAGGAACCCGGATGGGCTCGTTGCTGACCTTCGTCAATGCCCTGGCCGAGCGCTTCCCCGAGCGGATCATCTCTACGCTAGCATACCAGTACTCGCGCAAGCCGCCGCGCACTCTGCGGCCAAGGGATAACGTCTCGATCATGTTATGTACGATTGAGGAGGACCGTGCCCGTCCAATCGCGACCAATCCCAATAGCAGCTTTTCTGCCGACCTCGCCGGCTGGTGCGCGATTACGAATGACATCTTCCTTTGGGATTACGAGGTGCAGTTCGCCAGCCCGGTAGCGCCCTTCCCCAACCTGCGCACATTATCCCCCAATGTGCGCTGGTTCGCTGACGCAGGAGTGAAACACCTGTTCCTGCAGGGAAACGGGCTGCGAACGGAGTTCGCTGAGTTGCGCTGTTATCTACTGGCAAAGCTGGCTTGGGATCCGGACAGTAACGTCGAAGCTTTGATCGACGAATTCCTCGCTGGTTACTACGGAGCAGCGGCTCCGCACTTGCGCGCTTACATTAATCTGTTGCACAACGAGGTTCAAGCTTCGGGAGAAGAGCTTGTTCTTTATGGCAATCCATCCTTGGCAAAGGACTCTTGGCTGCGCCCAGAGGTGCTTGCCCGCGCCCGTGCTTATTTTGATGCAGCAGAGTCAGTTACTCAAAGCAATGCTGTTCATGCTGAGCGCGTGCGCACTGCACGGTTGCCTCTTATGTACGCTGAGCTTGAAATCGCCAAGCGTCTGGGTGCCAATCCCGGAGGCATTTGGGAATCGTGCTCCGATGCGCCTGAAGGTTTTGTTGGTACATGGCTGCAGCCGCGCGCCGAGGTGCGTGAACTGCTTGAAGCTTTCCTGGATGGTTGTAAAGCCGCTGGCATAAACAGACTGCGCGAGTATGATTTGACCCTCGAATCTTATCGCGCAGACTGGGAGCGCCTACTTGATCCTATGCTACCGAATCATCTTGCGTATGGGGCGTTTATTGAAGCGAATCCCAATCCCAGCCACAAGTACGCTGAAGGCGATGTCAGACACTTAGTCGACGGTCTACCCGGTGGACAACCGGGCCACGCTCCGGTTACTCGTGCTTTTCAAGAAAACTGGGTTGGTTGGGAGGGAACGGATGCGGTGATCACACTCTTCCTGAAAGACCAAAAGAAGATCCCTACGCGCCTCTCCTTCTCTGCTCTCCAGGAGCCGAAGTCCTGGATCTGGCTACCCCGCTCAATAGTTGTCGAAGGTCTAAGTTTCGATTCCAAATGGCACCAACTCACGATCCTCACTCACAACGTGGACGAGCACGCAAACCTTGTACATCCCTACGAAGTCGACCTCATCAATGCTGGTCCACTGACCGGCCTACGTCTCACCGTCGATGCACTCGAGACCTGCCCTAGTTGGCACCTGGGTGCTGGTAGCCCTTCATGGTTCTTCCTGGACGAGCTTCGAGTAGAGTGATCGTCGACATTTGAAGTCCAAGTTCCATCAAGCACCTTGATCTGAGTAGATGGGTATACCTGCGATAGTTAAGCTATCAAGGTCAATGGGGATGAAATGATGTTAGTATTTGTTTTATTTGGATGTAGGATAATTACTCAATTCTACCATCTCCCAAATTAAATATTACGTATCCCCAATGTTCCGGGAGATGCATGTTAATAACCCCTTGCGGTGACCAGACCCAATTATTTTCAGGAGTGTCCGGCACTTTTTCATATTTGCCGTGGACAATTTGGTGCTTCCATTCAACGCGGGAGAAATTGATCCTCCATACATCGCCAACATTTGGGGGTGATGCACGATGCGCGTATTCCGCAAGAGTACTCCATGGTAATGCAAACTCTACGGACCACCCTCTGTCAATATCAGATGGATCGTTCAATGTTCCCTCAATATGAACCGCCGATTTCATCCCCTCAAATTCCCACTCGTGAATAGCCGGTCCGCCGTCGATGTAAGTTCGTTCAAGGAACAGGTCAAATATCGTTCCCAACGCATTTATTTCAACTTCATAATACTCTGCGCGATCACCATCGGGATCGATAAAGATTTCAAAATCATTATCGTGATATACGATTTGGTCATGTTGTGTAAGAGCCCCCCAGATATGCGGCTCCTCCATCCACGCTGAAACATATAAATATTCATCATCCCAAAGCATTTTTGCCCGAGTATTGAATCGTGGTTGCGGCTTCACGTTCCCTTCGATATCGACAAATAAATCAGTCCACGGTGCATGGGCCCATTCCTTCGGATCAATGATCCCATCAATCACCAGAGGGCCGTCGGCTCGATAACACTGGTATCGCTTGGGCAGACTACCTGAACCGGTTGGGTGCATATTGTGATCTTCAGTAGGTGATGTTGATGCACAACCCAACGACATTATGAAACAAGTGATCAAAGGAAGCGGTCTTGCTGTAATATGTATTACTCTCATGAATTGCTCCGGGATTTGCAAGTTTTATGAGGAAGGAATCGATGATTCAAGACCCTCATCGTCATTGTCGTCGAGAATTCGGCCGTCATCCTTTTCATCGACCGCGCTGCTGCCCAGTTTACGGAAGAGGTACCGCAGATCTTTGATACCACCAATGATGAACCAGATAGTTATTGCCACACTGGAAACGATCAACACCCAGGTAAATGCGTGCCAGAAGTTCAGCCACGTTGTATCGCTTATATCATTACCCTGGGCTTTACGAATGATGTACCAGCATATTCCAGCAATGAAAATTGCAACCCATACAATGGGCCATCCGACTGAAATAAATGTAACGAAACGATCCCAGCCGGTAAATTCAGGATCGATACCCAATCTTTCAAGCCACGAGCGGGTGTCTCGTTCCGGGAGTGGATCTTCTCCTTCAATTGCGTACTTATGCCTGTGTAGCAAACGGTCCATATTATGATTATGAGCTGGGCCAAGTATGGATATAAAAATGTAAACACCAATGGAGCAGACGATCGCCAGGAATGTCATCTCCTGGCCGGTAAGTGGAACATCGGGCCAGACTTTTCCGAGAATGATACCCCCAAGCGAGAGACTCATACCACATATCATCGCAGCCCACGCTGCTGGAGTACTCCCGTGTTTCCAATAGAGTCCGCCAATGATAACCGAGCCGGCTCCGCCAATAAATACTGAAGCAGTGATGGCGCAGAACATCGCGATGAACTGTGTTTGTCGAAAAAGCAGGCTGAAGCAGAATATATATACTGCCACGCCAAATATCGAAGCTCTTAGTAACCACATGTGTTGCCGCGGGGTGAGGGATTTTTTCCGAAATGGCAGGATCACGTCCTGAACGAAGATGGAACCCCACGAGTGCAAGTATGTGTCATGTGTGCTGATAAAAGCTGCCAGAATCGCAGCACACATCAGGCCAAGCAGACCACTCGGCAACATGGCGGCTAACGCGTAGGGTGTACGAAGCTGTGTTCGCAGCGTCTCCAACTCCTCAGCATTTGCTATCTGCAATGAGTCAATTGATTGTGATATCACTGTAGCATCCTGCGAAAAATCAGGATGATGAAGCACGGTACGAACTGCGATTGGAGTGATGATGGTGATAACCAGCAAGACGCGAAAACGCCAATAGTTAAGAATGTTAGCCATCTTTGCTTCGTGGGCATTCTTCGCGCAGCAATAATATCCCTGAGTACCCTGCCACCCCATGACGCTGTAGAAAACAATGGCGACAGAGATCACGTAATACCAGATGTTAAAATGAGACTGTTCACCCGTATCAAATGGGTCGACCAGTGATTTTCCCGATTCAACAGTAAGCATCACTTCAGCCATGCGCTCCCAGCGAATCTGGTAGAGTAAAAAGAAGATAATCAGGATAAAAACGATATTGGTGAATGCGCCTTGCAGGAAATCCGTCACCATCACGGCAATATGCCCGCCGAGGAACGTAAAGAGTAGTGATATAGAGAGCAATCCTGCGATGAGGGCTACAAACGTCTGAATTTCAAACCCGAGTAGAGTAAAAGTGTTTGGTAATCCACAGAGAGCGATAAAAAATCTCGCTCCCACTGCAGGGAATATACCAAAGTTAATGATTCCCGATACATACGCGATCAAACCGGCAAACACACGAAAATTTCGGCTGTAGCGCATCTCAAAGAACTGTGCCAATGTTAATGCGCGAGTTTGTCGAAAGCGGTAATACACAAATCCTGACAAGGCAAGAATGATTAATGCCGGCTCGGTCATAGAACCCCACCAATAGGCAGTGAATCCCGCTTCATGATACATCTCAAACCAATAAACCAGCGAGATCACACCCAGGCCGGCCATGGCATTTGCCATTGAGATGATATACCGTCCCCCGCATCGTTCAGCCGCGAGAAAGCCACTCACGCTTTTCGTGTACTTGCGTGTTTTCAACGCTCCGATCAGGAGAATGAAGAAAAAACCTGCGACAATGAACCAATCCAACTGTTGCATACATGTCTCTTCAATTCAACCGTGAACGATGCTTGTTTAGACGCGATCCTTACATCAAGCGATTATTCATCATGGCATGCAGCAAGAAGATCCTGAATTGTCGTTAAAGCAAGTCCGACAGCAGTATCAGCACAGCCATAATAGACCCGAACAATACTCTTATATTCAGCAAACCCATCGCTGTCATACGAATCAACGATCATGCCACTGGGGAAAACAACATTAGGCACCTGGCCAACCATTTCGTAAAGTTCCCGTGGTTCGAGAATATTATTACGGCTCCGAGCCAGCACATGACATGGATCCTCAAGATCCAGCAGCGCAACGCCGGCCTGGTATATTCCTGCGCCGAAATGGCGGGCAATACCATGATAAATGTGCAGCCAACCTTCACGGGTTTTAATCGGTGGGGGACCGGATCCGATCAACTCATCCCAATAATGGCATCGTCCGGACATCACCGATCCCACTTCCAGCCAGTCGATGAGATCTTCCGACTCAGAAAGAATGATTTCCTGACCCGAGGTCACACCACCCTCAATGCTCATACGATTGGGACGTTCGAGACGAGCATATCTCCCACCGATTCTCTCCGGGAAGAGAACACCATTGCGAGTATCAGTTTCACTCCCGAAACTGACGAGAGTAAAACTTGTGAGGCTTTCTTGTCGTGCTATACCAAGTCGGCAGGCATGATCAACATCAGCGGCAAATACCATGAATACATCGTCATCGATTTGAGTAAGGCGGGGATCATAAATGTGATACATCGTTTCCCCGATAGTGTCCAAACCCTCGATGGTCACAAGTGAAGGGCTTACCGAAAATCGCTCACCATCATCACTTTCAGCGGTCATCAAAACAGTTTCTCGACCGCGTGTCTGCACACGCAGAATCAGTTGATATCGATCACCATATCTGATCGCGCCGGGATTAAAAACACTGCTCACATCGACGACATGCGGCAGGATATCCGGGATATCCTCTCGTGTGAGTATCGGATTTGCGGAGCTGCGCTTCACATTATTTCCTTCAATCTCAGTCGGGGTCATTATAGGGGATATTGAAGAAGCGATCAGATTCCATCACACTTGAATTTGAACATGCGCGTTCAGTCAAAATGATTAGACTACACCATGCAACAACATTGAACACAATCCTCTCAAGACAAGGCGATTCACACCATGACCGAAATCAAAGACATCCTCGTGATCCATCATACACACACGGATGTAGGATACACCCACGCTCAACCGGTCTTCTGGGAGTTGTCGCGACGATTCATTGACGAGGCACTGGATTATTGTGATGAGACCGCTGATTGGCCGGATGGTTCGCGCATGTGCTGGACCTGCGAAGTTACCGCTCCCGTTATCGATTGGCTTCAACATGCAAAAGAGAGGCAGATTGAACGCTTCGCTGCCGCTGCCCAACGCCGACAAATTGCGGTTGGGGCCATGTTCTGCAACATGACTCCTCTTTATAACCTTGAGCAGTTTGCTCAAAGTCTTCTACCGGTACGTGAGCTTCGTGAAAAATTTGAATTGCCGATCTCGGTTGCGATTAATCATGATGTTAACGGCTTGCCCTGGTCGTTCATTCCGTTGCTCCTGGATGCAGATATTGAGGGTTTGTTGATGGGAATCAACATTCACTTCGGTGGGTTCCCGCTGCATCGTCCTCTTGGATTCAATTGGCAGGGGCCGGATGGTCGATCTCTCTGTTCCTTCAACGGAGAGCATTATCAATCATTTGATGCTGAACTCACGCTTACCCAACCGAATGTCACTACCGACCGCATGGCTGAAGGATTAGAGCGTTATCTTGCGCGACTTCGAGGACACAATTACGCTTATGATTTTGTTTACCTCACTGCAACCCACCCCGGATTCTGTGACAACAATCCACCGAATCCAAATTTACCCCGCTTGATTCGACGGTGGAATGATGAAAACCGTGAGCCTCGTATCCAACTGGTTACTCCTGAAACTGTCATAGAGCGCCTGAAGAAACAACCAGCTGAACACGTACCCACTCATCGTGGTGACTGGACGGATTTCTGGAACTTCGGTTCCGGAAGCGCTGCAATGGAAACCGCAATCAATCGCCGAACCAAATCTCGTTTTCATGCAGCTCAATCACTTTCTTTGATTCAAACGCCCGATGAGAAGACTGAATCACATATGCGCAAAGCCCGGTGGAATTTGAACCTCCACGATGAGCACACCTGGGGTTCATTCTGTTCGATCCTTTCCAAATGTCCGACATTGTATCTTGACCAATGGACTTTCAAGGCTGCGTACGCGCACAATGCTGCTGCTTACACTGAATTGATGATGCGTGATCAGCTTGAATCAATATCAGGCAATCCTCTGCAGGGAACCGGCGTCGACTCTTTCTTACTTTACAACCCCTCTCCAGTTTCAAAACGCATTGTACTGCCGTTGTATAAACCACTATCCGAGGGAACGTGGCATCACATGTCAAGTACGGTCCACCGTTTTGATACGGACCTAACATTACGCCGAGAGGAATGCGAGATTTATGCGATTGATGCGGTGAACCTCGGTCCGGTTGAAGTTGCACCCCTCAGCCTGACTTCTGTTCGAAGAGATCAGCTCAAACCCGCCACCATTCCCCAAACGGTACAGGCCGGCGAAGGCAAAGTGGAATCCTCTCACCACATGCTTGAATATGATGAAAAGACAGGTGAGATCCTTCGACTCATTGATCGATCGCTTGATATGACGATCAACGATAACGAAAGTCCATGGGATCTATTCGGTTTTGTGCGGGAAACTGTTTTAGAGCTGAATGAACGAGCTAAGAAGCTCGGTGATCAGCGCGAAGTCTTTTTCGCTTCTGATTGGGAAGCGATTCACGACAATCGCACCTGTTGGATTCCTGATTGGAAAGCCAAGAGAGAGAAGCCGACAAAACTAATATCAGTTGATGCGGAACGCCGTCCTGACGGTGCTCGATTGATCCGAAGGTATCAGGCAGCCGGAGTCGATGACCTGGTACAGATCATCACGCTTTGTGAATTTGAGCCATCGGTTCGGTTTGAGGTCCAATTCAAAAAGGAAGATGTCCGCGAACCTGAGGGGATCTATTTTACATTTCCCTTGGCCATCCCCGATTGGGAAGCTCATTTCAACACTGCGGGAGTTGTTACAGAGTATGATCGTGAGCAGATCCCTGGTTGTTGCCGAGACTGGATCACCGCTGATACGTATATCGCACTGCATAACATGAATTCGTGCATTACAGTTGCGTGCCCTGATGCACCTCTATTTCAACTCGGTAATTTTAATTTTGCCAAGCATCAACAATCAGTCCCCGATCGCGATCGAGCCTTACTGATTGCCTGGCCGATGAATAATTACTGGCATACGAATTTTCGACCTTCACAACCCGGATATTGCCGCTTGCGTTACGAGTTGCGTTGTCATCGTAACTTTGATCCTTACCAGGCATCAATATTTGGAAAGTCAGCCGTCTCGACAGTGGAGATTCACCCGGTTGTTCAGCATGGTGATCAATGCTTCGAGAGTATTGCATCCATATCCGGTGATGGCGTTACGCTCGAACAAATCAAGCCGGCAGAGGATGGACAGGGCATAGTCGCTCGGCTTGTGAATCACTGTGATCATTCCACACAGGCAAAATTGAGTCTGCCGGTTCATACAATTTCATCTGCGTATCGTTGTGATACGTTGGAACAATCCCATGAAGAACTGGAAATCAAGGGGAATGATGTCATGATCCCCTTACAATCCCGCGCGTTGGTCTCAATTCGCATCGAATAGGTTTGCTATCCCGAATGTAATGACTGAATCACATTGATCCACTTGGTTTAGAGTTCCAGTTTCACTGGGATTCTCTGTGGATGAACGATAATTTTGCTCAAACATAATGCGATTCAAGTGGTGATGTACATTGAAGACATGCGGCCTCGCAGCGGCACCTATTTCAGATCAAGATTGTGTTGCCTTCCCACCGCGACGGACAGGCAGTTCGGATAACAACAGGGCAGTTGTGGGAATGGGTGGGTAATGCATAATGAGCCTGAATGTACGGAAGTTATCTGAATTCCATTGAAGCTGATTAAATGTGTAGTCCACAAGCTTCCCATACTTGGGCCAGAGTGGGGTTGCCATCGCCGACGCCCCCCAACCCAGATCCTGCACAATTTCGGGTACGGGAAGAATGTTGCGATCGCGACGAACAGAAGCGTGCATGGCACCGCCGTCCATGCGACTATAGATGGCAAGTTCCGGTTGCATCGCCCAATCGAATTCACGGTGTACCATCAGATCGAACAATACATGCTCTGCTGGAGTGACGAGATTGGAACCAAACTCACTACACTCCCCAGGCGTCATGGCATATGCTGGACCGACTTGCTTGGCAACTAAACCATAGACCAGAGTCATTGCCGCGGTGTTACCCACCGGACCGGGGGGAAGCTCATATTGATCCTCACCTTTCCCCAGCAGTACATCAATCTCCGGCAAAGGTTTTGAGCAATATTCGTTGATGAACGGTACACCATGATGATTTGAATGACTGGGATCGATGGGTTCCCACACATCCTCCTCCATTTGGGGAGCATCATCTGTCCAACGCTCACGCCGAAAGAGGAGCCAACGCGCATCACGGCGTAAGCGTCTAAAACTGATGAGGCCGGCAATTTGTGCCAGATCGCATTGGGTTGGATCATTTGCATTCGGGGCCAAAATATTCAAACCGAGTTGCACGCGGGCACGCACACCCCACGTGCCACTGTTACCCTGAAAGGCAAGTTTGCGCGCCTGCTCGCTGTGCTCAGCATTCGGAGGAGAAAGTTGACCGAGCATGGTCATTAGAGTTTGCCGATCACCGGTGTGCACTTTGATCATTTTGTCAAAAGCTGTGGCTGCATTGCGCGCTGCATCGACTGACTCTGTAGGTGCTCCAGCTTTCTCGAACGCATTGAGGAAGAGTTTGAGTCCTGCAGGACCGGGGATATGAGGGACAGACGCCTGGATGTTTGGCTCTTGGAGAACTTTGCAGACCTTCCAAGTAAGCCCTGAACGTAAACCTAATCGCCTAGCAATCTCCTGGGGTCGGTTGGGATTAACACCGATGGAGGTCATGAGATCCAGGAGGGTACTGCGCACACTACCAGCAGTGCTTCTCAGGTGTTCCTCAAACGGAGGGGGTGATTCTGTGGCTTTCAGTGTGGATTGCGTCATTTTTATTCAACTTTAAGAGGCGAAAAACACGCCAAAATAGTCCTTGAGCGTTCATTATACCACATTCGTAAGAGATCGCGTAATATTTCAGATAAATTTTCATATAAAATCTTGCATGAGGATGAGGATTGGTTATTATTGCGTTCGTTGATGCTCCGGTATATCTCGTGATCTGCCGAAGCCGCGTCCGTGCTAGCTAGGGCGCTCCCGTGTTCAAGGAGAGAGAGCACAATTCTCACATGTGCACTGTGCACCTGAATGAGAGATAAACAGACTATGCAGGAGACAAGATTATGATTATGAAGACAGTATTGAGCGTTGTTGCGGCGACTGCCCTGAGCCCGATGGCCTTTGGCGCATTCACCACCACACAATCCGACACCCAGACCATATTTGGAAGTGGTTCAGAAGACTTTGAGACCAGTGGCTGGTCTGATCCAGGTATTGCCGATGTCTTTTCTATTGTTGAAATAGGTGGAGTGCAGCAAAGAGTCGCTGCTGAATACGGAGACTGGTGGACTGCAGACGGTGATGATCTTGAAGCTCGACCCGCGGCGGATGCATTCATCAACATCATTGGTATCGAGTTCGTCGATGACATTCAACAACTGAACCTCCAGGTCTTTTCTGAAGGAGGACAGCCACCGTGGGGTGGTACGATCCTGGACTTTTTCCTGGATGGTAATTTTGTTGGAAACACTTCATTCTACGCTGCTTGGACCGACAACACGCAAGGTGAGTGGGTCACTATTGGTGGAACAGCTAATGAAGTTTTCGACGAAGTTCGAATCTACCACTATGTGGGAGGGGATACTGCTTACATTGATAACATGACCTGGCAATCTGTTCCAACACCGGGTGCCCTTGCATTACTTGGTTTGGCCGGAGTTCTAACACGACGCCATCGGTAAAATGGAATTCAGATAAAGACACTCCGTCATCTGTTGCTTTTGTAACAGATGACGGGGATTTCTGGATAACAAGATACTCTGCAGGATTACACTCTGTGAGCTGTCGTCCGCGATCAGTCTGAGACTACTTGTTTGCGCATGCTTGCAAGTAATGAGAGGACCATACGATGAAAAATTCCATGACTACATTGTTATGCACTGGGATTCTTACCCTCATTTTCGTTTCTCATGCCAACAGCCAAGTGACCTTCCAACTCATAGAAAACACCACCGGCCCGGGATTCTGGTCGTATGCGTATGGTGTTTCAGCTGATGGAACAACCGTATTCGGTGATGAATCGGGTTATGGACTGGGCTGGATATGGACGGAGGCCGAGGGCTTCCGGCTCATTGATGGCCATCGTCCCAGTGGATCCACTGGTGATGGTAAGATGCTTGCCGGTAACACATCTCCTGGCCAAGGGGTCGAACTCAATTACCCAGGACGATGGACTGAATCAACCGGCTGGGTGGGATTAGGCCAGCTACCCGGTGCTCAAAGTTGTGATATGTCTTACGGTTCTGCTTATGACATATCGAGAGACGGTAGCATCGTAGTCGGCCTCGGATGGGCGAACGTTTGTGATGGTGTTCCATTTCGCTGGTCAGAAGGACTTGGTATGCACCAGGCGCCTATGGAAGATCCAATCCAGCATTACGCGGCACGTATCAATACTGTGTCCGGCGATGGACGTACCTTGGGTGGTTGGGAAGCGAGTGACTTCGGGCTATGGCGTCCAGTGATCTGGCGCCCAGATGCAACACAGCTGTTTCCTGCTCCCGATCCAGATGACACTCCCGGTGAAGTAATGGACATCAACTTCGACGGTTCGATTGTCGTGGGCTTTGCAAACATTTCTGATACTGGTAACAAGCCATTCCGATGGACTGAAGAGATGGGATTTGAAATTCTTCCCGTCCCGTCGGGCACAACGGGATTGGCATTGAGTGTGTCCGATGATGGTCGTGTAATGGCGGGTCGTTACGGCCCGATGCAGGCATGCATCTGGTTGGACGGTGTTCCTTACAACCTGAGGCAGTACTTAATCAACAACGGTGTAACAGGGCTTGAGAATACTAACATTTGGAATGCATTCGGTGTGTCCGCAGATGGCACTGTGATTACGGGAACTTGCTACCCGGATATCACGTCCGATCTCATACCTACTGCTTTCCGAGTAACTATGCCGAAATTGCCGAGCTGCCCTGCTGATCTAACTGGCGATAGTCAAGTGAACATAGATGACATTTTCGCTGTACTGGGTTTGTGGGGTGAATGCCCCGATCCCTGCCCGCCTTACTGCCCGGGTGATCTCTCCGAAGATTGCACCGTCAATATTGATGATATCTTTGCCATTCTTGGTTTGTGGGGGCCGTGTGAACCTCTCGGCGCTTGCTGTTCGTATGAAGGTACGATCTGTCAGGATTTAACACGCATTGAATGCAATATCACCGGTGGTACTTGGAATCCCGATGTTGTATGTGCAATCTACACTTGTCCCGGTGCTCCATTGGCGGCTTGCTGTTTAGAGGATCTCGCTTGTGTGATGCTCGATGAGCGAGATTGCCCCTGGGCCGGCGGAACCTGGTATGCCAGGGAAGATTGCGCAACATTCACCTGCCCGGCTTCACCTGCTGGGGCATGCTGTCTCTGGCCGACCGATGAATGTGCCATGCTCAGTGAGTTTGGATGCGAGAGTGTCGATGGAATCTTTTACGGTGAGGGTGTTGAATGCTCGACCGTGACTTGTCCTTTACCGGTACAGGGTGATGTTATTGAGGATCCTTACATCATTACTTCACTGCCTTATGTTGATGCTAACGATACGACCGGTTTTACCCACGATTATGATGAATCATGTGACGGGCCGGGAAGCCCGATCATTTCTCCCGATGTGGTGTATGCGTATACTCCCACGGCCGATGAGACTGTCACCTTCTCCATGTGTGATGGAACATCATCGACATTCCAGGCACGGTTGTATATCTACGAGGATACGGAAGGTAACTTGTTCGCCTGCAGTGAGGATGGTGATTGCCCGTATTGGCCTTACAGCCCGCTGCTGGATGCGATCACACTCAGCGCCGGTCATACCTATTACATTATTGTCGATGGTGATCGCCACAATGAGGAAGAGCCATATACACTCAACGTTTCTCTCACCGCAGGGGGCGCGTGTTGCATGTACCCTCTCACGACTTGTGTTGATGCAACCTCGTTATATGAGTGCGAGCAATTAGGAGGCATCTGGCAGGGTGAATATACCGAGTGTGCCACTGCCTCGTGCCCCACACCGCCTGTTGGCGATCGCGTGGAAGATCCAATCGTAATCAATTCGCTGCCGTATACAGACTATCGTGAGTTCCCGGAAACTGGTCCCTGGGGTGTTCCCGGCGTCCTGGGTGACTGGTATGAAGATGGTATCGAGAACGGTGGTAACACGTACTGGTCACACAATCTTGATGTCATCTACACTTACACCCCGTCGGTTGATATGCAAGTCAATATCATGACGTGCAACCAGGTGAATCCCGATCCCAGCACCATGCTCTTCGTGTTTGATGGCATGCCGGTATTCGGCAACAGCAGCTCTGAGACATTCGGAAATTACATTGCTTTTGGTGATCTGGATTCCTGCAGTCCGGGCGCACAATCGGTCGCGATCTGGAATTTATCGTTGACCGCCGGCCACACTTATTACATCGTGGTTGACAGTGATTGCTACAAGGGCACAACCTGTGGCAGTGGTGAATACCAGCTTGACATCGAAGTAGTAGGTGCGCGATAAATCAGAACATGAATGCTCGTCGCGAACGATTGATTACACGAGCGCCTCGTAACTATTTGCGAGGCGCCTCTTTCATGTACACCCAACTTGGACAACCTATGTTATATCAATATTCAACCGTTCTCTAACTCTCAGGCCGATCGGATAATCCACGCCTGGGTAGCCACGGCCTCTAAGCCCTCCGTCATGGATTGGGTAATAGGTAAACCGGCGTCATACATGCAAAACATGAGCAGATGCTTCTTTCCGTGATTGTCGAGCGATTCGTGGTATGCTCCCAATATGTTGTACACACTTTTACTTGTAACTGCGGTCACATTCGGCGCGATGCTTCTTGGTGCAGGACTACTACACCTGTTACCACGCCTGGGATCGGGGGGACGTGCGCTAGCCGAGCGGCTCGTGCGCGCACCGGGTCTTGATCTGGTAGTGACGTACTTCACCGTCGCGCCCATGATTGTCGGAATCATCGTATATGGTTGGTGGGGATTGCTTGGCGTCATGCTGGGGCAAGTATTGTCAGTCCTGGTATGGTGCAGATTGCATGAAATGGTTCACCCGGAAGCGCGACGCGGTCCGAGGATCGTCAAAGTGCTCAATCGAATCATTGGCCGAGTGCGAAACCATGCCGGTTTGTGGGTGACAGCGGTTGTTGTGCCGGCATTCTGGATTGTGCGTTTGGCGGAAATTCTGATCTGGCCCTGTCTGGTTGTTGTCGTGGGCTTTCCCCGATATCCACAAGGGGAATGGGTGAACTGTTCGAGGCACAAATTCCAGAACCTGGTTGGCCATGATTTGATCTGGTGTTTGTATTGCGATTGGATGACCGGTATCTGGGCGTTGGGAACGGAGATGCTGCGCAACGTGGAATCGTGGTGGTGTCCGATCCAGTTCCCGGAGGAGAAGAAATGCGAGAATTGCCGACGCGAGTTCCCCGATCTGGAAGGAGGATGGGTAGCCGCTGATGCAGGCATGTCTGATGTGGCGCAAACACTGGAAGAGAAATACCTGGAGCACGCTGGTCCGAACTCCTGGTACGGACACCCGGATCGAATTACGACCGAGCATCAGCAGGATTAGAGTGTCTTTTGCTTGACGTTAATTAACGAATCTCCGATGTGAGTCAGACACGTTTCATACTGGTATAGTTTTAGATCAACGGCGTTTGTCCGGGTACAGCAACTGCGCGTACAGGCAATTCACCGAAACTGTATGACGGGGGATCCAGCACCAATTCACTGTTCATTGCCTGTTCCCACGTTACTTCCTGACCGGTGTAGGTGCTCATGCGTCCCATGATCGCCGTCATGGTTGATTCAGCAACCTGACGTGCTTCGTTGTAATAACGTCCGCCTTCAATGGAGGCAATGAGATCGCGATGTTCCTGTACGTATGGATTTGGATTTTTCTCGTGGAATCGCCACTTATTTTCACCTTCAATCACCGCCCTGCCGGAACTGCTCAATGCACGCCCCTCACTCCCCAACAACATCTCGGACACATTGTTGGCGCACCCGGCAATTTGACGGCACATACTCGTCACGAACACATTATCCGGATATTCATACACAATGGTGTGATGATCGAAGATATTGCCGTTGACGGGATCCGTGCGCACTTCTCGCCCTCCCATACCCATGCACTTGATGGGATGGGAACCGATCGCCCAATTGCAGACGTCGAGGTTGTGCACATGCTGCTCGACGATGTGATCGCCGCTGAGCCAGGTAAAGTAGAGCCAGTTTCTCAGCTGCCATTCCATGTCGGACCAGCTTGGCTGACGTTCCTTTTGCCAGAGGAATCCCATATTCCAGTAGCAGTAGCCAGCCACGATGTTTCCGATGGCACCCTTTCCGATACGATCCATCATCTCCAGATAACACAACTCATGACGGCGCTGCGTCCCAGCCACGACGCTGAGTTGTTTTTGCTCGGCCATTGAGCCGGATTCGATCACCATGCGAATGCCCTGAGGATCGACGGCAACCGGCTTTTCCATGAAGACATGACAGCCGGCATCGACCGCAGCGGCAAAATGGAGGGGACGGAAATGCGGCGGTGTTGCCAGAATCACCATATCCACTCCACTGTCAAGCAGTTTCTGAAAGGCATCGAATCCAACGTAGCAGCGGTCATCTGAGATCGTGGCTCGTTCCGCGTGTTCCTGCAGGTTACTACGACATTTCTCCAGGTGATCCTGAAAGACATCGGCCAGTGCGACGACATGCACGCGTTCGGATGCTTCCATGGCATTGAAGGCAGCGCCGGTTCCCCGGCCTCCACAACCGATGAGGCCAACTTTGATCATGTCACTTCCCGCCACACCGGCATTCTGGGCAAAGGTCAGCGGGCTTGTTGCTGCCAGGGCACCTGCGGTTATGGCGGAGGCTTTCACAAACTCGCGCCTGGTAACATTCCGCTTATCACGATCGTTCCTTTTTCCGCTCATCGGATTTTCCTTATCATGTCATTGATTCACGCTGTGACGTGATTTCTTGATTCTTCTGCAAAGTGTGTTGCCTCTGATTGATTTGTCGGCCGACGGACAAATGCTTCAATGGCAGCATAATCCGCCAGGCCAAGTTTGTCATACAACCGGGCAGTCTCACAGTTCCGTTGCTCCGCACGCTGCCAGAACTCACGATCATCCTGGCCGGGGAAGAGGGCTTTGTCTTTTTGTGATTCGTGACGAAAGATCGCTTTGATCTTGCGGTCGAGTTCTTCGGGGGATAGCGGCACGGCCATATCGACCTGCTGCGGCTCCCATTCCTGCCATGCACCACGATAGAGCCACACTTCACAATCCTGAAACCAGGACTCACTTCTGATCACGTCAACTGCCGCGAATATTGCGTTCAGACAAGTGCGGTGTGTACCGTGAGGATCAGAGAGATCACCCGCAGCATAGATTTGATGCGGGTGGATCCGCTGGAGCAGATCGACAATGATTTGAATATCTTCTTCACTCAGTGGCTTCTTGCGCACACGCCCGGTTTCATAGAACGGCATATCAAGAAAATGCTGTTGCACTTCCGGTACACCACACGATCGGCCGGCAGCGCGGGCTTCCCCGCGACGGATCAAGGCTTTGAGTTGCTGGACTTCCTGGCTGTCAACCTGACCGGCTTTCTTATTCTTGAGGAATTTTTCCGTATGTGCCTCAAGCGCTGCCGCACGTTCGTGATCGATGCCGAACAGTTGATTAAATTCGGTGGCAAAGTCGGCAAAGCGAATGGCATCATCATCAAACACGGCAATATTCCCCGAGGTCTGATACGCCAGATGCACTTCATGTCCCTGATCGACGAGGCGAATCAGGGTGCCACCCATCGATATCACATCATCATCCGGATGTGGGGAGAAGATGAGCACCCGCTTGGGAAAGATGGTGTCATGTGGTCGATCCACATCGCCGGCCTGTTTGGCCGAAGTCGGTTTTCCACCCGGCCAACCGGTGATACTCCGCTGCATGGCACGGAACACTTTCAGGTTGATGTCATAAGCAGGCCCGTATTCTGCAAGCAGATCCTGAAGATGATTCTCGTTGTAGTCTTCATCCGTGAGTTTGAGGATTGATTTGTCCAGCCGCCGCGCCAGCCAGATGACCGCCTGATGAATCAGTTGTTTGTTCCAGGCAACTGCACCAAGTACCCAGGGACAGCGGAGCCTGGTCAGCTTTGCCGCGGCTGCACTATCCAGATAGATCTGAGCGTTGGGATGTTCCTGCAGGAAACTGGCCGCGATGGACGGTGTCATGGGTTCTTCCACCGCGCGGAATATCGTCTGAGCCTTATGCTCACCAAACCCCATGAGGATGACCCGCTTGGCGCTGAGGATCGTTCCAACCCCCATGGTAATGGCGCGCCGGGGGACATGCTCAATACCAAAAAAGTCACTGGCGGCATCAATGCGCGTAACCCGGTCGAGGGTAATCAGGCGCGTGGTGCTGGTGCGCGATGATCCAGGTTCGTTGAAACCGATGTGCCCGGTGCGTCCGATTCCCAGCAATTGCAGATCAATGCCACCGGCATCTTTTATGGCATCTTCATAGGCATCACAGTGTGCTAATACCTGATCAACTTGAAGGGTACCATCCGGCAGGTGTATCGAATCGCGAGGGATGTCCACGTGATCGAAGAGATGCTCATTCATGAACCTGCGGTAACTCTGCAGCTCCAGCGGATCCATAGGGTAATACTCATCGAGATTGAACGTGATGACATTAGAAAACGACAGTCCGTCTTCACGATGCAGTCGAATAAGTTCGTCATAAACCGAAACCGGCGTCGATCCCGTCGCAAGACCCAGCACGCAAGTGCGATCATCCGCTTGTCGTTCCTTGATGAGGCGAGAAATTTCATACGCCACCTGCTTACTGACATCGTGAGGTTGATCAAGCACTACGGCAGATATACGTTCACGGCTCGTCAGTTCCGATTGCGTCAATGGCTTCATCATGGTGTATATATCACCGTTCTGACTGGATCATGAGGAAATAATGCGGTCCATACGATCTGCGATATCACGGAGGCGAGTTTCATCACCACCAGCCACTTCCGCCGTGGCCCAACTCTCATAGCCAATTTTATCCAGGGCGGTCATGACGGCTGGCCAATCGCAATCACCTTCGAGCAGTTTTACATGGAATCCCTTCCACAATCCTTCATCGTTTCGCTTCTTGCGACTGAATTCCTTAATGTCCAGCTTGAGAATGCGTGGTCCAAGGATGCTAATCCAATGCTCCGGCCAACCGTAATTGACAATATTACCAATGTCGAAATACCAGCCGATGTGCGCGCTCTCAAACTCATCAACATAACGGGCGGCTTCCAGCGGGCTGAGCAGGAAATTATTCCACACGTTTTCGATGGCTATTTTGATATCGAGTTCTTCGGCCAGGGGTAATACCCTGCGGATTTCCTTTTGCGATCGTGTGTAAGCCTCGTCGTACGAGACTTGCTTATTAACAATTGCCGGGACAAGCAGCACCGTTGATGCACCATAGGCTGCAGCATCCTTCAAGGCAGTTTCGAGTCCGGCGACACCTTTCTCGCGCACTTCCGGATCGGGATCCGAGAGCGGCACATTCCAGTGAATCGAATCGACCACACCGTGAATGATAAGACCCGTTTCGTCACGGGCCGCGAGAAGTTCATTATTGTCCAGGTTATTAGGGCTGTCCGCTTCAACCCCATCAAAACCGAGCTTCTTGAGAAGTTTGAATTTGTCCAGCAGCGCCATTTCCCCGGCCACCATTCCCAACTTCACCGCTTTCTTAATCTTACGTTTCATAACTTTTGGTTCCGTAGCTGTGAGATTCCGGGCCATCATTGCGCTACCCACACCGGCCGCGATGAGGGTTGATCCGCTTTGTTTAAGGAAGTTTCGACGTGAAAGTGTTGTACTCATTTTCTATCCCTCATTGCGTTAGCGGTATTCGCAGAGTGATCAACTATGAAATAGTGTCTGTAGCAATGGGTGATGGTTGACCCGGCTCGGGAACCGGAGGAAACGGCAGATCACCCATTTCATACGCAGCCGGTGAAAGATCTTCCGTGGAGTTGAACGCATCATCCCACGTGATGGTCTGGCCGCTGTAGGCTGCCATGCGACCAAGAATGGACATCATGGTGCTGTTGGCCATCCATGTGCCATCATTGATCGGAGCCCCCCTGCGTATTGCTGCAAACAACTCATCGTGCTCGATCTGATACATGTTGCTGCGCGGCCCGTCATAACGCCAGGGTGTATCTCCCTTGATCACATGTTTCGGAGCCCACGGATTCATTGAACAGGTGCCCTTTGTTCCCATGAGGTAACAAGTGTTGTCGTAGGAGCAGTTCGGCATCTGACGGCATGTGTGGAAGGTTCGCACTCCGTCTTCGTAATCGTAAATGACGGTGAAGTGATCGTAGATGTTACCGGTGGCCGGGCCTTCGCGCATCTGACGACCACCCAATGCAGTGGCGCGCGTGGGCATCCGTCCTTTCATAGCCCAATTGTTCCAGTCGACGGCGTGACAGGCCTGCTCAACGATATGATCTCCCGAAAGCCAGCAGAAATGCACCCAGTTGCGGAGTTGGAATTCCATATCACTCCAGCCATCCTGACGGGGATTGGTTCCCAGTGGACCGGTGTGGTACGTGGTATGAATGGAAACGATGTCACCAATTGCGCCATTATGGATTTGTTCGAACATGGCGCGTTCCGGGAAGTTGTACCGCCAACAGAAACCGGACATCAATGATAATTGCTTCTGTTTGGCGATTTCTGCGCTATGCAATACGGAGCGAACACCCGGAGCATCCACCGCCATGGGTTTTTCAGCAAAAATATGAAGCCCGGCCTCCACAGCTGCCTTGATCTGCATAGGACGGAAATGAGGCGGCGTGGCAAGCAGGACCACATCGATTCCGCTATCGATCACCTGCTGGTACGCATCAAAGCCAAGGAACTGACGTTCGGCTGGAACATTGATCCGTTCAGGAGCGTGCTTTTTCAGATTCTCCAGACTCTTCTGCAGGCGATCATCAAACATATCTCCCAAAGCCCAGAGTTGCACACCGGGATCAGCGTTGAGCGCCTGGGCGGCAGCCCCGGTACCTCGTCCCCCGCATCCCACTAATCCTACCCGTAATGTATCAGCCGCCTGAGCTGATGATGATCGAGTGATAATGAGCGGCGCGATGGCTGCGGTAGTTGCGGTGGAAACAAATTCTCGGCGAGTGAAAGGTGTTCCGCTGGATCTGTCTATTTGATTTCTACTGGTCATATCAATCCCTTCCTGAGAAGCTATTGTTCACAAACGACACGGAATCCGATAAAACTCGCGTCGGCCAGCCACCATTGCCCCTTGGGGATCTGTGGGTCACTCTCATTCCAACTTGATGATTCCTCGACTCGCGTTGCGCAACCGAGTTCTTGAGGTGAGTCAAGAAACGATCCTCCCATCACGAGACCCTGGCCGTCTTGGGTGAGGCACCATTCAGCTACATTACCGCACATATCAAACAGATCCAATGCATCAGGTTCCTTTGATCCGACGGGATGGGTGGTGTAGTCAGCGTTATCAAAATGCCAGGCGTGGTCGTTCAATGCTTCAAGATCAATCATTCCCAGCGCGCACGCATGCTGCCACTCCGCCTGGGTGGGTAGTCGATAAGTTCGACCGGTTTTGAGTGAAAGCCAATTGCAGAATGATTGTGCCCCATGCAAGGAGATTGAGATGGCGGGGTATCCGTTGTGCCCGAATCCACGATCCGGTGGAAGATACGGCTTGGACGGCCGCGTTACTGCATCGGCCGGGCTTCCTTCTGCAGATCGTCTTCTATCCAGTCGGAGGCAAAAGACATCGTAAATGTCCCAGGTGACCTCGAACTGACCCATCCAAAGTGGTTCGATGCCAATCTCCTTCACCCCTTCACTGGTGTTGATCGATACTTCACCGCTGGGAATTCCGATCATCTCGAAACTGAGTGCGGTGTCAGCTATATTTTGAACGAAGGGCGGTGGAGGTTGTTCCTGCGTTGCTACACATGGCTCCTGAACCTGAGTCGTTGATATACATGGCTCTTGAACCTGAGTCGTTGACTTGCACTGCTCCGGGGATTGATTCGTTGAAGCACAACTGCTTAGAATTTGAATCCCCACGAGGTTGAAAATCATCAACATTGTCATTTTTCTCATGGTATTGGCTATCCTGTATTCACAATGATGTGCCGACATGTATTCCTGGTCATCCTCACCGCTGCAACATTCAATATGTGCGCGTGCTCGAATACGCGCAAGGCATTGGAGCGTTATGAATTTTCTGAAATCATCATGGGAACTGAAGCTCGAATCGTACTCTACAGCAGCACTGAAACGGACGCAAGAATTGCTGCACGCACTGCGCTGGATCGCATGATTTCACTGGATAGCGTTATGAGTGATTATCATCACGATAGTGAGCTGATGCGTCTTTGCCGCATGCCACAGGCAAAACCAGTTGCAGTGAGTAATGATCTTTTTCGAGTACTGAAACGTGCTCAATACATTTCAATAATGACTGAAGGAGCGTTCGATATCACGATCGGCCCGTTATCACATCTTTGGCGTGAGGCAATTCGAAAGGGCAGCAAAAGTCCCCCTGAAGCTATCGAAAGTGCCAGAGATCGTGTTGGGTGGAAGTATGTCGAACTCGATAAACAATCTCAGTCCGTCATGCTCGGCCTTCCATCCATGCAATTGGATCTGGGAGGGATTGGCAAGGGTTTCGCAGTCGATGAAGCACTCACTGTATTGAAAAGTCTGGGGGTGCCACACTGCCTGGTTGATCTGGGTGGAGAAATCGCCTTGGGTGAATCACCTCCGGGTGAAGATGGCTGGTCCGTGAGTCTTCCATCAGATTTTAATCGCGACCATGCGCTCTTCCTGAAATTGGCAAACGCCGCAATAGCAACATCAGGTTACACGGAACAGTTTGTCGAGATCGAAGGCGTTCAATACTCTCACATTATTGATCCCGCCACGGGTCTGGGCTTGACCAACAACATCTTGGTATCAGTCATTGCACCGGATGCAACAAGCGCAGATGCGCTGGCTTCAGCAATCAGTATTGCCGGGCCAGATCGTGCAGAGTTAATACTCCAGCGATTTTCCCACACTTCAGCAGCGCTGTTTGTTCAATCTCCATCAGGGATCGAACAAGTGTTCTACAGCGAATCATTTCCACTCGCCGCTGTTTCGTTATTACCTCCCCAGAGGGATCCGCCCTGATTCAAGCACATCCACACGCTGATGATTATAATGGTTGAACATTGCTATTCTTCATCATCTCCGCTTTCTGTTAAAGTACCAGACGACCATACCAGTACGGCTTTTCTGTTAAAGCAGACCTTGGAGCCCCCAATACCAATCCATCGGTAGATCAAATGTTTCGTAGGGCCAGTAGTTTCCCAATTCTATCCGCCCAGACCGGATACTGGCACTCGGCGTGGAGGCATCTACTGACCAGGTTTCCCGGCAGAGTTTCATGAGACTCTGAATGCCGGCAATTGTCTCTGCTCGTTCCACCAGTTCAGGGAGCGTCCACGGAAACAAATATCCATTCCCGCCCAAACCAACGGCGATCCAACCGACAGTGAAATCACCATCCTTGCCGGTTTCGATGGGACCAATCTGCAACGACCAACTGTCAGGTACATAATCCTCATCGTTCTGGGGTGATCCTGTTCTATGTAATATTGCTAGTTCATCCTGCATCGCTCCCCCCAGTGACATATATGCGCGATAGATAGGTTGTTGAAGCGGATATAGCTTCTTCGGTAGCTCTATGAGTGGTTCATTATACTGATCGATATCCCAGTCAATTTCCTTGATGATACCTACTCTTGGAGTGTTGGTTGGCGCGATCCAACTCGATGGTCGCATATCCTGATCAACAAATTTCCCGAACTTAATTTGCAGCACACCTTGGCGACCACTGTATCTCGACAATCCAAGGGCAAAGAATTTTTCGATAAAATTGGCGAGTATTTGACCGGTTACTAATTCCAGCGAAGCTGGCCGATAAAAGATGAGTGTGCTGTAGAACCCCATTTTTCATTTCTCCGGCATAGTTGAATCATATGATACTATAACGATCATAGGCTATCAATAAATTCGATCTATCCAATATGCATGGGACTCCCAAGAGATGAAACAAGTTTGAATAATTATGTCACAGCATGTCTTCTTTGATCAGTGTAGCCCGAATACTACAATCTCAGCTTGTTTACCAGTCATCTTGCCCAAGTATGCGGTAGATTTCAGCGGTGGTAACTAGATTCACCATTGTTCCAGGATCAAACTTGTCAAGATACCTTCTTATGTCATCAATCACTAATAATATTTCCACTTTACGTTCAGCAGGATCCTGCTCAGCTTTTGCAGCATCTAACTTCAAGATGATCTGATCAACTTCATCATCGTAAGTATCACTATTTATTATTGCGTATGCAGATGTGGCAAGACCAACAATTCCCAACATCTTAATAACTTTTACTACACGGGGGGTGTTGTGCCACCCAAGTGTACTTGTAAAGCGCCTCTCTGACATCGCAATCTTGATTTTGTCGTTTCTCACAGCTCTCAACCTGAACTTCTGGTTGACATCGATCTTGCCTCCCGCGCTCGTCTTAATCTCATAAATGTCATCGATCTTATTGGGATCCAATATCTCGCCAACTTGAGGATTATAGTCACCCTTCAATCTCAATACATCAATCTCTGTGGTGCCTGCCACGCCACCAGATGGCGTATCACCGATTGATAGAATTTTACGAAATGGCTCTGTAGGATGTGAATCAGAGGCTACATATACTGTCGTCTTCCACTGAATATCACCTATATCAAGCAGGCGTGATCGAACACGCCTATGGACTTCTTTCCCAAATTTACCGTCATCGTTGGGATCATAATTGTCAATCCATGATGGATTCACTTCCATATCGACAACAGCTTCTCTGATTGTATCGGCTACAAATTTGTCTCTCGCTATTGGTGTGCTAAAGTCTGGATTCGAAGAAAAAGGCCAAATCGGGTTATACTCATTAGTTACAGAATCAGTGGCAATCGTAATATACGAATAAGGTGGCAGTGTTGCGCCCTGTGGAATTTCAGGGAGAAGTGCAACAAATTCAGAAGTCGAGTAAAAGCTTCCTGTTGCTTGGAGAGGCATATCTTGTCCATTTAAAGTAACTTGAGTTAAGTTTGGCCGCGGGTCATTTATGCGGAGTCGGTAAATCTTGTAAGCTCCAGGGGTTTGGCCTTCAGGGGTAGAAGGTTGGGCTGGATCGTCAACGGCAGTTCCAATCAGACTACTCACTGGATTGAAATCAATCCCATCGTAATTGCGACCGAATAACTCAACCTGGGGTGCTGTCACTCGAACTTCGTCACCACAGATCCTAGAACCTTCAAATTCAACAGAGACGGAAATCAATTGGTCTGCAACCGAACTGCTTTGACATACGGTCTCCACGTACAGAGTGATTGCAGTAGTTCCGCTATCTAAACCGAGTTCTTGTTGTTGGTATTGACCTGGTGCAATCCAATCACCACCATTGCGGATATCAGCCGGATTCCTAACGGAAGATGCAGGTTTCTTCCAAATTCGCAAATACCCATTCGGGAGAATAAATGGATCATCTAATGATTCTGTAATAGCTGTCGGATCCGAAGCCGGGTAGTTAATCGTTATACTGCTAACGTTATCATCCAGTGGTGCCACCTCAAGAACAAGCGGGACAAACATCGAACCAACACATGTATCATCATTGATCAAAGTAGATCCAACATGATCGAATCCATCAGCATAGTCTATAATACCATCATTATCTACATCAATTGAATTAACGAGGATAATCTTACCGGGCTGGGAGGGATCGTTAGTCACATCCTCCATATCCTCTTCCGTCTGATTTCGATCTGGCAAACTAAATCCATTGTTATTATCACTGTCTATGTCAAGATCTACAACTGGAAGCTGCATAGTTGCTACTTTGCCGATTGTTCGATCTTGGTGGTTATTATTATCATCCCAGAACTCGCCGAGCAATTCATCCGGATCGTCGATAGTCACACAAGCGTGGCCGGCTCCAGAATCCGGATTCACATGAGCTGTGTAATCAAAATCTCCATCTCCTTCAAGATGAGTGACCCTTATTGAGTATGACTCTCCTTTATGGAACTGGTATGTATCAGTTGTCACCTCTCCAATACCTGCAGCTTTGTGACTGATTTCTCCAACACGCAGCATCCAGCGTTCAGAATTGCTGTTACTGTGATCGCCAATCGTTAGCGTTACATCAACGAGTTCATCGGAAGAAGGCGGTTCGCCCTGATCATGTGGATTGTTCGGATTGCTCCCCTGAGCTACTTCATCTCCGTCGCTGACACCGTCTCCATCGGTGTCGTGATAGACTGGACTTGTGCCGTAAATGAACTCTTGGTGATTTGTTAATCCATCACCATCAGTATCTTCATCTCCATCCGGTATGCCATCACCATCCGTATCTGGATCATTTGGATCTGTTCCAAGTACTTCTTCCCAGGAATCAGGTAATCCATCGCCGTCGTTATCAATCCATCCATTATTAAATTCAGCATATTCGATGCATACATACCCACAGACTTCGTTTCTAATTTTTATCTCAACTGAGCCGAAATCAAGCGGAGTGAAATTGAAATACCCACCTACTGGTGCGGCTCCTCCGCTGCGTTGGATAAGATCTTCGCCCTCGAGAATTGTCCAGGTAATGTCCCCTATATACCCAAGTGCATGAATAACTGATACATCTTCATAATTATCGCATACCCATAAACCAAGATCATCAAGATGAAATCCTTGTTCATAACGTACGCTAAAACCACACCAGGCTTCACAATTCGCAAATGGATCACATAATACATGCACATTTAATGGGACGCCGATGTAGAGGTCATCGCAATCATACAACCATTGAGTTGGTGGGTCTCCGCCACCACCTCCTCCTCCGCCTGGTGGATTTGTCAGGGGATCATATCCGTTCTCTCCCAGATTGCTTGTCGCGATACCTAAATCAACTGTATCAACAACATGGTCACCGTTGACATCTCCGCTATAGATGGACAGGTCAGGTCCGGATATTCCAAGATTATTTTCAATCACCTGAATGTCATCCAGGTCAACGTCACAGTCTCCATCGACATCGCCAATGACTTCAGGCCACGGATCAAAGGGATCGTTTCCTGTAACCACAAATCGACAATTGCCGGTTGCTCCTGAGATGATGTATGTGCGGTCGGCTTCGTACCCTGAATCATCAATGAACCACGAGCGGATGCGAACATCGGAGATTCCATCACCATCAATATCCGTAAGTGCTCCGACCTTTTCACCAAAATCAAAATCTGCGGGAAATGGGCTTGAATACCACCACTCAGCGAGATCCGTGGTCAAATAATAATTGCTGTTACCATCAAACGGGCCAAGAAATTCAAAGACGATTCCAGCGCCGTCATTTGGTGCTCCGATGAGCACATCGACGTATCCATCACCGTTGTAGTCCCCAGTAGGCGCAACAGAATACCCAAACAGGTCATCATCGTTTCTACCGACGAAGGTGGTTATCAATGAACCGTCTGCGCCAGAGTAAATATAGACTTCGCCTGGTTCCTCCTGAGATGGACCCTCGGGCGATGCGACAATTGTATCTGTGATTGAATCATCATCAAGATCCTCAGTCTCACTAACAACCACTTCCTCGGGTGGATCGTCGGCTGAGAGAGGTGTGCTGAATATGATCAGCAAAACATACGCAGCTCCAAGAAACGTGAAAAAAGAAACACTGAAAAAAACATACAAACTTCGATTATCTCGTGACGAATTCATGACCACATTCCTCCGAATAGCCGGGCTTTGGGATGGTGAGATTAAGTGAACTTTGCCTGGCTCCACTTACACTCAAACGATGGCAATTTCTTTCATAATTTGATTGTGCGATTACCGAAACACGAGCGAGTGTAATACAAGTTGTCACGTCTTGGGGGTGGAGGAGTGACACACGTCTGTCACCTCCGTCGAAAATATAGCAGTGATAAATAACCGAACGTGCGATTTCTATTCAAGATGTGGAAACATTCCATGAGACAAGATTCTGATTGAACAGTGCCGATATGATGTGATTGTGGTCATTCCCATGAACTAAAAATCTGCCATGTACATTTGGAGTAAGATGCCACATAAATAACTTGACTAAGCAAGTTGCGTTTTTGCGATTGCTGCCAATGGGAAACGAAAACAATAATATTGTGATAACCCTTTAGTTGCGGATCACAGAATTCTTCAAGTATGCGATCTACCAGTGAAGTGATTACTTCACGCAGTACTTTGCAGCAATCGCTTGCCTATGCCGATCCGAAAGAGGGACAGAATCCCAGGTCTGAGCGGTGCTGTCCCGGATACGGTTACGGGCTACTTACCGTCGGGATTGCAATGAAGAGATTGCACGTAACTCTGATGACCACATTGTGTAAGGATGCGCTTATGAGTTTTCACGTCACACATAGTGATATTTCTATCCTCGGTCTGTGCAATGCTTGTCCGCAAGTCGAGTTACTGAGCATGGGTGTTTTTCCTCCTCCATCGAATGGTGAAGAGAATCTAATATCCCCGCCTGTGATTTTGTTTGTATCGAGTCAGTAGTTAATTCTCAACTACTCAGGAAATGCGTGTGAACTCACCCAATCCGTCCATGTGTGTGCGCAGCGCTTCCAGCGCGCGTCCGGAGAGTGCGACGACAGCCGCTTCGGTCTTGTCGAGTTTTTGAGCTGTTTCGTTGACAGACAGCCCCTGCAAGTAGCGCAATTGGATCACCTGGCGATGGGAGTCGGAGAGGTGTGAGAGACTGGCAAGCAGAGCCCCGACCGCTTCATCACGTCTGATGACTCGGCTTGGTGTACCGGAGTGAACATCAAGATGATCCAGAAGATTGAAGTAAGATTCATTTCCGATGACTGCATGTGGGTATTTCTCACGGGCAACGTCGCGCTTTTGTCTATGCAATGCACGTTGAGTATCAACAAGCTTGTTATCCAGGATCGTTAGAATCCAATTCAGGAACGTTTCAGGATCGCGACCTTCAAATCGCATGATTTGTTTGAGAACTTCCAGATAAACCTGCTGGAGGATGTCCTCCGGTTCCATTTTCGCTTTGAGTGCTGTTCCCATTTCCTTATCGACTCGCGCACGAAGGATCGAATGGAACGTAGCCAGCAGTTTTGATACTGCAATTTGGTCTCCCCCTCGGGCTTGATCGACCCATATTTGCCTTTGTCCAGTCTCAGGCACGAGTCAGACCACCTTTCCAGTTCCATGACGAGTCCTAAAAGCAATGCAGGCATTACCGCTTCCAGCAGTTTGCGTACATAATACCAGCATGATCGACCGATCAGGGTAATTGGCCGGTCGGATTTTTATCAATTGGGGATTGCCCTGCCGGCAGGATCAGCAGCATATCTCTGGACATGAGTTATGGACACGAATTCCTCACCACCCGAACCAGATTCGCAACCCGACGATCAGGTCGATTCACTGGTTGAGGAGTATTTCAATCGCAGGCAGGTGGAAGAGGGACTGACGGCCGAGTCATTCGTCGCCGAGCACCCTGAACAGGCAGAAAAGCTTCGATCCATCATGGAGGGTTTGGCTCTCCTGAGCGAGATCGGCGTTGATAGAGTTGAGCATGGTGGAGGATCAGAAACTTCCGAATCTGATCTTCCCATGATAGAAGGTTACGAATTAATCGAGGAACTCGGCCGTGGTGGTATGGGTGTTGTCTACAAGGCGACGCAACTCTCCACCAAGCGAGTGGTTGCTCTGAAGGTAATGCTTGCCGGTCCCTTTGCCTCATCCTCGGCTCGACGACGATTCGAGCGCGAGATCGAACTGGCAGCGCGTCTGCAACATTCCAACATTGTTCGCGTTCTTGAGGGTGGTCGAGTCAAACATCAGCAGTATTACTCGATGGACTATGTGGATGGCATCTCGCTTGATCTGTACATGTCCACGGTGCAACCCGATGTTCAGACCGTGTTGCGAATCTTCCGCGGAGTATGCGATGCTGTTGAATACGCACATGAACAAGGCGTGATTCATCGAGATCTGAAACCGACCAACATACTTATCAATGATGAAGGTGAACCACATATCCTCGACTTCGGTTTGGCCAAAGCAGTCGAGCAGACAGATGTAGAGGACTCGCTGGTTACTCGCCTCTCCAGTCCAGGTCAGGTTTTAGGAACGCTCCCATACCTTTCACCCGAGCAAGCGGCCGGTGAAATCAGCGAGATCGACACGAGGACAGATATCTATGCACTGGGCGTGATGCTCTATGAAGCTCTGACCGGTTCACTACCATACGACACGAAAGGTCGTCTTTCAGAGATAATTCAACGTATCACCGAGCTACCTCCACAGCGTCCTTCATCGCAAACAGACCGTGTTGACAGCGAGTTGGAGACAGTCATTCTAAAGGCGCTGGAGAAAGAGAAACCTCGCCGTTATCAGTCCGTGAGAGAATTACGTGAGGATCTACGTCGTTATCTTGAAAGCGAACCTATCCTCGCTCGACCCCCGAGCAGTCTGTATGTTCTTCGCAAGAGAATTCGAAAACACCCGACCGTTGCAATTATCTCGCTGGTTCTCGTTGTGATTCTTACATTGATATCTATCACTCTGTGGTCGCAACATCGTACTGCGCAGCGCAGGTTAACTTACGCAAGGGAGAACGCGGTATTCCTTCTCTGGGGTATTGAGAGCCACAACAATGAAACGGGCTGGGATTACTCTAATGCACAATCACTGCACAAACAATTCCCATCCCTACCCGAAACTCAGCTTGTATACGCGCAAGGTCTGTATCACGGCAAGGAACCCTCCCAAGCCATTCTTCATCTCGGACGATTCCTGGAGGATCCCCGAGGACTGATTTGGCCAAATCGATTGCTTCTCTCCGAAATCTATCACGCCACGGGTGATACCAACCGCGCTGATGAACTACGTCAGCTTGCTCAGCGGGACGCGCCTGATACAGCCGACGCGTGGTTCCTGCGATCAATGGCTACGCTGGACTTACAATATGCTCTCGAATGTGTGAACGAAGCAGTTCGACATGATCCGCAGCACGCGCTGGCTTTGCGTCGCATGGCCTACCTCTATCAACTTACTGACGATCTTGATGCTTCCATGGACGCGGTGAATCAATGCCTGGCTTTGAGGAATAGCGACGCCTTTCTCCTCAGATTCAAGACAGGCATTCACGTGGCCCAAAAGCAATATGACCAAGCAATCGAGTTATGCTCGATGAATATCCGAGACGGAATTGACATCCCATATCAATATCTCACACGTGGTCATATATACCGCCACCTCGGGGAATATGAGCGTGCAATGGAAGACTATGACCGGTATCAGGAAGCAGGTCGGGATCGTACCACCGATCCATGGAATATGTATCACCGCCATACGCCGTTGTGGATTCTCGGCCGCGTGGAAGAAGCAATGGATGAATGTCTCGTCCTTCGTCAATTGATCGGTGAGCCATCCTATGCTGATGCCCGTCACTTCCTCATGCTTCGGCAACATGGGCGAATGCAGGGGGCACAGGAAGTTCTTGCCGTAGCGATTCAAGACAACACAGATCTCTGGCTTGACCGGATCCTTCGCTGCCTGGCGGGTGAAATCGAATCGGAACAACTCCTGGCCGAAGCCCAGTCCAGCAGTAATCCGGAGAGGCTCTGCGAAGCTCTCTATTACGCCGGGGAGGTGTGCCTGCTGTCGAACCGCAGAACCCAGGCTCACAGATTCTTTGTTGAATGTGTAGCTACCGGCGTCGAATATGATCCCGATGTCTTCCCGCCGTTGCCGATGAACGAGTACGAATTGGCTAAATGGCGCCTGGAGACGCTTTTCGCGGATTCCTCCACACCCTGAAAAAACTGAAAAAAGCGCGTTGTCTGATCGTGCAATTGTCGTCCCTTTCCTTGGCGATTAATTATGCCCGCCGTTTCACACAGGCGACCTCGCGGATGATTGTCCTATCAATCTCGATAACATTTTCATCCCTTGGGCACCATGTATTCATCAGATGATCTTGGGAAAGGAAAAATTATGCGACCTCTCATGCTCATTCAAACTCTAGTTTGTGTACTGACATTGTGCGTTAATTTACTTCAAGCTGATGTGATCAACGAGTACGCCAAGCTCCTGGCCAGCGATGGAGCTGCGGAGGATCAATTCGCACAGGCAGTATCGGTCTCAGGAGAAACGGCCGTAATCGGATCGCCGTATGACGACGATTTCGGACGCTGGTCCGGTTCGGCGTACGTGTTCCAGAAGAACGGCTCGAACTGGGTGCAAGTGACCAAGCTGCTGCCCAGCGACGGTGATTCAGGTGACTATTTCGGACTTTCCGTTTCCATCTCAGGTAACGCTATCGTGGTTGGGGCGCCCAAGGACGGGGATAATGGCAACGATTCCGGTTCGGCCTATGTATTCGAAAAGAACGGCTCCGAATGGGTGGAGGTGGCTAAGTTGCTGGCCAATGATGGTGCGGAACTTGACGCCTTCGGCCACTCCGTATCCATATCCGGCGACACGGTCGTGGTCGGAGCGAAGGGTGACGATGACAACGGCAGCCGATCTGGTTCGGCGTACGTATTTCAAAAAAGTGGTTCTTACTGGGCGCTGAAGGCCAAGCTTTTGGCGTTAGGCGGCGCAGAAGATGACTTCCTCGGGCGCTCAGTCTCGATATCCGGAAATACAGCCGTAGTCGGAGCGAACGGTGATGATGACAACGGCACTGATTCCGGTTCGGTTTTTGTATTTGTAGAGCCAGCTGGTGGTTGGTCCGGGATACTCTATGAGAACGCAGTGCTGTTACCCAACGGCGGTGCAGCATATGACTGTTTTGGTACCTCTGTCTCCATCTCCGGAGACACTGTCGTGGCTGGAGCAAACCTTGACGATGACAACGGCCATGAATCGGGATCAGCGTTCGTATTTGAAAAACCAGTAGGTGGCTGGTCCGGGGTGCTCAATGAAGACGCCAAGCTGCTGGACAGCGGCGGCGCGGCGGTAGACTACTTCGGCGCATCTGTTTCCATCTTCGGTGACAAAGTCGTGGTCGGAGCGTACAGAGATGATCACGGCTTCGCTAGCGATGCCGGCACCGCATTTGTTTACGCCAAACCCCCCGAAGGTTGGTCCGGAATCCTCTACGAAGATGTTATCCTGCTGGCAAGCGACAGCGCTGGATATGATAACTTCGGTCGGTCCGTATCCATTTCCAATGATACGGTCGTAGTCGGGGCACCTCGCGATAATGACAATGGAAGCGATTCCGGTTCTGCGTATGTGTTTGAGGTAATAATTCTTCCTCCCTCCGGTGCGTGTTGTTTTGTTGATGGTACGTGTATGGATCTATTGGAAGAAGATTGCGTTGTCGCTTGCGGGAACTGGCACGGTTTTGATACCGATTGTCTGACATTCCCCTGTCCGGATCCGTATATTTGGACCGAGAAATTCGATACCTATGACACAATGACACCGTTGCCTGATCAGAGTGATTGGGAGGCGTGGGAAAATAATCCTGCCTGGGGTGATTTCTATGCTTCAACAGATCAAGCGCGATCGGTACCTAGTTCGGTCGAGATTGAAGGTTCCGATGACGCAGTCCACCAGTATTCCTGCTTTACAGAAGGCATCTGGGAATACAGTGCATATGTTTATGTACCTCAGGAAATGAATGATGTTTCATACTTCATCCTGCTCAATACTTACCCAGCCGAGACTGGGACACCGGAAGATTGGTCATTGCAGCTTGAGTTGGATGGAGCAACAGGTGTGATCGCCGATCATAACGGACCGGATGAACTTTCTTTGATCAATGATGAGTGGGTGGAGATCCGTGTCACGATCGATCTTGATCTGGATGAACAGTCTGTTTTCTATGGTGGCGAGCATATGCTGACCAAGAGTTGGACGGCTGGTGTCGCACAAGGTGGTGATCTTAATATTGCGGCAGTGAATCTCTTCGCCAACGGTTCCACTTCAGTGTATTATGACGACCTGATGTTAACTGAGCCGTCGCCCTGCTTAGCTGATCTCACTGGCGATAACCTCGTCAATATCGACGACATCTTTGCTGTTCTTGGACTTTGGGGTGATTGCCCGGATCCCTGCCCGCCATATTGTGCAGGTGATCTTACCGAAGACTGCACTGTTAACATTGATGATATCTTCGCGATCCTCGGCTTGTGGGGACCGTGTGAATAAATAGAAGGAGCTGCCGATTCTGTTGGCAGTTTTGTTTGGAATGGAACACCGCTCTCACGGGCGGTGTTTCATGCAAGGAAAGGAAAAACCATGCGACATCAAATGCTCATTAGAACTTTTATTGGGGTGCTGGTCCTGTGTGCGAGCTCACTCCAGGCCGATGTTATCAACGAATACGCCAAGTTGCTTCCCAGCAACGGAGCGGCGTATGACGAATTCGGCAAGACCGTTTCCATCTCAGGCGACACGGTTGTGGTCGGAGTGCGATATGATGACGACAGCGGTTCCTCTTCAGGTTCGGCGTACGTGTTCCGGAAGAGCGGACCGAGCTGGGTGCAGGTGGCCAAATTGCTGGCCAGCGGTGGCGCGGCGTATGACAACTTCGGCTGGTCCGTATCCATCTCCGGCGACATAGTCGTGGTCGGAGCGCGGAATTGCGACGGTAGTAACGGAATCGATTCCGGCTCGGCATATGTCTTCGTCAAGCCTGTTGGGGGTTGGTCCGGAACACTCTACGAGGATGCCAAACTGGTGGCCAGCGACGGCGCGGAGGAAGACCGCTTCGGCCACTCAGTATCCGTCTCCGGTAACACGATCGTGATCGGCGCGCCCTGGGACGACGACGGCAGTACCGACGCCGGCTCGGCGTACGTGTTCCAGAAGATCGGCTCAAGCTGGGTGCAGATGGCCAAGTTACTGGCCAGCGGTGGCGCGGCGTATGATATCTTCGGCGACTCGGTTTCAATCTCTGACGAAACTGTCGTGGTCGGAGCGTACGGGGACGACGGTTATGGCGGCATCGATTCCGGCTCGGCGTACGTGTTCCAGATGCCAGCGGGCGGCTGGTCCGGAACACTCTACGAGGATGCCACACTGCTGGCCAGCGACAGTGCCGCGAATGACGAGTTCGGTTACTCGGTCTCCGTCTCTGAGGAAACCGTTGCGGTCGGAGCGGCCGAAGATGACGACAACGGTACCGATTCCGGCTCAACGTATGTGTTCCAGATGCCTGTCGGCGGCTGGTCCGGAACAGTCTACGAGGACGCCAAGCTTCTGGCCAGCGACGGTGCGGTGAGCAACTTCTTCGGCGAGTCCGTGTCCATCTCCATCGACACTGTCGTGGTGGGAGCGATCCACAGCAACGGCTACTTCGGCTCGGCATATGCGTTCCAGATGCCAGCAGGCGGCTGGTCCGGAACACTCTACGAGGATGTCAGACTGCTGGCCAGCGACGGCGCGGTGAGCGACCACTTCGGTCATTCCGTGTCCATCTCTGACGACATAGTTGTTGTGGGAGCGCCTGGGGACGACGATAACGGTGCCTGGTCCGGCTCGACGTACGTGTATGAACTGAATACCTCACCCTGTCCCGCTGATCTGACCGGTGATGACCAGGTTAACATTGAGGATATTTTCGCAGTGCTCGGTCTATGGGGCGCATGCCCGGATCCCTGTCCACCATATTGCAGTGGAGATCTCACCGAAGATTGCACTGTTAACATCGATGATATCTTCGCGATCCTCGGCTTGTGGGGACCGTGTGAGTGAGCAACCTGGATATTGGATATGTCCTTCAACGGTTCCACCCATGTGGTGGGGCCGTTTTCTCCTATATTGGGTACTTATATTCTCAAGGAGATACAAATTTCATATATCTACTAGATAACATGAATGAGTAGGTGGATGCAATTCATTCAATTGTAGAATTCAGGATTCACTGAGGGGGAAGCTATGCTCATCCTCTGAGTCTGCTGGATTTCCTTCCCCGTCTAATGCCCAGAAGAGATCATTTGCCGGTTCACCTCCGGCAGCCCAGTCAAACCCACGCCTCATATACTGAGGATTGTAAATCCGTTTCAGTAAAGAATCGCAAGCAGCATGGGTGGCCGGTGTGGGGAATTCGTCCTGCGTCCACTCATCAATGCAGCGAGCGAGGTCTTCGATATTGCCATGTTTGAATAGGGAACCATTCCAGCCATCTACAATAATTTCCGATTCCGGCCCTTGGTTATAGTGATCATCATGAGCAATCACCGGTGTGCCGTACGCCATGCTGTGTATCGCAGTGAGTCCAATCATGCCTGGTGCAACGGTGGCGTTTGATGAAGCGATCAATCCTGCGAGGATCTCCTCGTCATAGCACGAACCGTAGAAATGTACAGGTAGACCATATTCATTTGCTTGTTTTTCGAGCGGCTCTCTTTCCGATCCATCTCCCACAAGCAGGAGGTTCACATGCTTTCCCCTTTGCTGGAGCATGTGCAGCGCATCGAGCGCGAGATCCAGTCGTCGTCTACGCATTATTCGACCTGTACAAATTATCTGTGGGCGTTCGGGGTGTTCAAATAACTCTGCTCGGATTTGACGAAGTCTTTCGTGCGTAAGAGTTTCCCGTATCTGTTTTTGCTTGTCATATTCAAGACTGTTGTAAACGACGAAAAGACGATTCGGGTTGTATCCCTGACGGATCCCCTCCATCTTCGCCCAGTGCCCGTAGAGGCACAGTCCGTGTGCGAGATTAAGGTAGATGCGCTTAATGAGCTTTCGTACCGGACGCTCATGATGCCGCCAACCCATCGTATAGAACAGTACGCGTTTCCCCAGTAAGCGAGCGAGCGGGGCAGAGATCCATGTACTGATAAGGTGATAATCAGCATGATAGATAATCACATCAACATGGCGTCGGAATGCAAGACCAATTGCACCGCGTTGCCAGGCCCAGGGACGACGGAAATTGTAACGCGGTATGTGGATGAACGGAGCATCATCCGGGATCGGCCAGGTCTTGATGTTTCCACTTCGTTTGTCAGTCAATGCGCCAGCAAGAACGTAATCGTGGCATGGACTCTGCAGTAATTCCCGCATCACTGGTCCACGATAATGTGGGAAAAAATCCAGGAACATGACGACTCGTTTTCGCTGTTGCGCCTTCCGGACCATTGCTGATATCCTCGTATTCAAACGGCTTGAACGGTGTGTCCTGGCGTGGCAAATACTGCCGTGATGTGCAGCCCGATAAAACCAGGAACGAGCACGCAAATACGTTTGTGGAAGATGTCCGTCTTTTTCTTTCTGGTCATTCCGGGATCCCGTGTCGTTCCTTGACTGTAGGATCGGCAATCTGCGGGGATAATTGAAACACTAACAACGTAAACTCGGGGGCAATACTAGCCGTCCCCACTTCCGGTCGCAACCGGTAGGGGCTTGATCATACTGGGTACGGCATCAAGACGCGTAACTACTTCCCTTCAAGGATTCCGCTGCCTGTTCAATCTCCAATCAAAACTCATAATCCATGTCAACCAATCAATTGCGATAACCGGCGTTACGCTGAGGAACAAGAGATACTGCCGATTATCAAATACAAAAGCATTAGGACAGATATTTCGTTGCAATACGCGAAGTTATTCGAATACTCGTTGATATAGTCAGATTTCAATTGACAATTAGGTGCTTGCAATCGTGTATATCTGCAATCTGCCAGACTTTCGATTTCGACTGAAATTGAAACAAGTCAATCCCATGCATAGAAACGGTGATTACATTGAACGGATCTACATCAAAATGTATGTATTGTGATTGAAGGCGGTAATAGATGGTTTGCATGAGAGTACCGAGAGTGAAAGGGTATATACTCATATTGCATCGGGCAAGTGAAATCTCATAGGAATCATACTGCCTGGTCTGTTGAAACCAGGATCTGAAGCATTCTGATGACCGATAACGATGCACCAGCCACCGTCAGATCTTGGAACCATTCATATACAGCGTTGGATTTGAATTGGACTGACGTTCTCCAATATTCATGATGAACCAATTTCTTGACGCTCTTACTTCGAATCCTTACTCTATTTGGCCGATAGGATTTGGTCGATAGTCGGATGGATAGACTGCCACAGGATGGGGGGTATTCACTGCTTGGAGAATTGTGAAATGAGCGTCAAAGTTGCAATCTGCGGATCTGGAGCGATAGCCCAATCTAAACACATCCCGTCCTGGCAACGTGAGAAGAATTCTCAGCTAGTTGCGTTGTGTGATATCAACCAAGACGCCGCCGAAGCTGCCGCGAAGAAGTTCGGCATTCCGAAAGCCTATAGTGACTTCGGGGAGTTACTCGCGATAGAGAAGCCGGACATCGTGGATATTTGTACTCCCCCGAAAACGCACGTCTTTGTCTCTAAACAAGCCATGGAGGGGGGGGCAAATGTCATGATTGAAAAGCCAATGGCGATGACTCTGGAGGAATGCTCCGAAATCGTCGAGACATCTAAAAGATGCGGGAAGGAGGTTGCACTGTCTCACACAGATCTCTTTTATGACGCTGTCCAGCGGGGTCGTAAGCTCGTGAGCCAGGGAGCAATCGGTGAATTCACGGGTATGAGGATCTTTGTCATGACTCACCGTGACTATATCACTTCTGTACCTGATCACTGGTGTCATAAACTCCCGGGAGGCGTGATCGGTGAAACAGGACCACACATTGTCTACCTGACAATGGCATTCATCGACAACATCCAAAAGGTTGATGTCACAGCACATAAGCTCATCGATTCGTATACCTGGTCCCCATTTGAGGATTACCGCATTATTTTGAGCAACGGACGATTGACCAGTTCATGCGTACTGACCTACGGCAGTAATCAATGGGGGATCACGATTGATCTTTTCGGGAGCGAGGGTATGCTCAAACTCGACCTGGAAACGCAAACAGTTATCAAGTACACCCGCCCATCACTCAAGGCAAAAACGGCGGGGATCTCAGCGGTATCAGAGGGATGTCAACTTCTCTGGGGTGCGCTCTCATCGGGTTTGCGGTACAGCCTGGGGAAAATCCCCAGCACAACGGATTTGCTGGCACGTGAGTTCGTTGACTGCGTCATGAAGGGCGAAAAATCACCAGTCCCCGCTGAAGATGGAATGGAATGTGTTCGTATCCTGAAAGTCATCAGTGATCAGGTCTATGATAAATATGGTGATCCACTGAGTGACAAGTGAGTGGCGAATCCGTGTGGAAAAGGCAATGATCTATATCAGACAGGAAATGATCTAGATAGGTGTTTATTTGTATCATTGCCGTGGTATCTGTGTTGACCTCTGGCGTGCCTATGACCAAATACCATTTACTTCATTTCACCTTCCTGCCTCATAATTCTATCCGCGAGGCGACTACCAACAACAAAGGGATCGGTACCGGATTCTATTGCTTCATATAATTCGTGGTGATCTTCGCTGAACAGTTGAGCTTGCAGTTTGATTGCATCTCCCTCAATGTGTGCCAACGCAGCGATTGGGGTCTGGCAGCCGGCGCCGATACACTTCAGGAAACTGCGTTCAGCATCAACAACCTTGCGCGATACCGCATGATCGAGTGCGGCAAGCAATCGATCCGTATCTGAATCAGTGCGGCACTGTACCGCCAACGCGCCTTGTGCCGGCGTGGGAACGAAGCGATCTGTCGGCAATTCAATAGCATGCTCCGGGGCAATTCCCAGACGCTTCAAACCCGCTGCTGCGAGCACGATTGCGTCAAGGTTTTTCTGCTGGAGTTTCCTGAGACGTGTTGGTACGTTGCCGCGGATCGGCACGATTTCTATATTTCCAGATCGAGATAATTGCGCACTGCGCCGGGGGCTGCTCGTTCCAATCCGCTTATGGGTTTGTGATTGAAAGAATGAATCGAGATCATGTGATTCACGTGTGACCAGCACGTCGTGAACCACCTCACGTTCTGGGACGGCTGCAATCACAAGCTCCTTCGGCGATTGACTCGGCAGATCCTTATAACTATGCACCGCAAAGTCGATGCGGTTTTCGACCAGTGCTGCTTCTAATGCACTGACGAAACTGCCGACCAGCCAGTTTTCATCCATCGGAGCTTGTGGTGCGCGATCTCCGGCGGTCTGGATAATAACTTCCTCGATTCCCATTGTCGGGTGAGCCTTGCGCAGAAGATCGCACACCCACCGTGTCTGGATGAGGGCAAGATCACTGCCCCGCGTACCGACTCGTAGCTCGGTCATGGTGTGATAGCCTTGAAACTTGCAGCCGCAGCGTCGATGATCTGTTCGATGATTGCATTGTTATGTTCCGAGGAAATAAACATCGCCTCATAACCTGATGGTGGGAGCCAGATCCCGTTTTTGAGCATGGCGCGGAAGAAGGCAGCGAAGCGCTCATGATCACAATCCTGTGCATCGACAAAGTTAAAAACAGGTTTGTCAGAAAATGCCAGGCCGATCATCCCGCCTAGGAATCCGGTTGTTAGCGAAAGGCCGGCTTCCTTTGCTGCTTGTGAGAATCCTTTTGTTAACATTGCTGCGGAGTTGTTGAGTTCCTCGTACAAGCCCTCGGTTTGACAGAGTTTGAGAGTTGCGATACCGCATGCCATGCCGATGGGATTTCCGCTCAACGTACCTGCTTGGTACATGGAACCAAGTGGACTGACCTGCTCCATGAGTTCACGCCGACCACCATAAGCGGCCACAGGCATCCCACCGCCGATGACCTTCCCCAGGCACGTTATGTCGGGTTTGAGATCGGCCAACACCTGATATCCGCCCCAGGCAACACGGAAGCCAGTCATCACTTCATCGAAAATCAGCAAGCCGCCGGAATCATCACATACTGATCGCAGCGTTTCGAGAAAACCATCAGCTGGCGGTACGAAACCCATATTCCCCGCAACCGGTTCAACGAGGATTGCAGCGATATCACTACCATGTTCTTCCATCACCCGCTGCACTGCGCGGGTGTCATTGTAGGGTACGAGCAATGTGTCGCCGGCTGCGGATGGTGTTACACCCGCCGAATCGGGAACTCCGAAAGTCGATGCGCCCGAACCGGCCGCAACCAGCAACGAGTCAACGTGGCCGTGGTAACAACCTTCGAACTTTATTAATTTGGAACGGCCGGTAGCTGCTCGCGCCAGACGTACTGCAGACATTGTCGCTTCAGTTCCACTATTGACAAAACGGATCATATCAATGGACGGAATAGCGCTGGTGATAATCTCCGCTAGCTCCGCTTCACTTTCACAGCATGCGCCGAAGCTAAGACCGCGCTCTGCCGCATCCTGCACCGCCTTCACCACCTCCGGGTGAGCGTGACCAAAGATGGCCGGCCCCCATGTACCCACCAAATCGATGTAGCGATTACCGTCCACGTCGTAAACATGTGCTCCCTTTGCGGATTTCAGGAACACAGGATCTCCCCCGACGGCTCGAAATGCGCGCACCGGACTGTTCACACCACCGACGAGCACCTGACGGGCGCGCTCGTAGCACGCGCGTGATTGTGTTTGTTTCCCGCTGTGTGGATCAGTCATATACCCGCATCCTCAGTTTGGTTGGGAGATTATCGATCAAATGAACTGAGGATTATAGCTGCCCCATACATACCTCACACCCCTCGCACAATGGCCCGCCACCACCGTCAAAGCACACTGTTGGACAAAAAAATACAGTCGCCGCTACTGTTAGCTGCGCCATTTACTCACTTGTCTATTCTTCATCCTCGGGATACACGATGAGCTCCTCGATCGGACGCGGCCAGAGGATCCAATCACCATCATTTCTCGCAACTCTTACTGGATCATTAGCCAGCGCTTCTGCTGAAGTCCAGCCGGAAGCGGCAAGGTAGTTGGGACGACCGGTATTGGGATAGACCGGCGGCTTTCCGCCATCATCATTACGATCGTTCCCAACGGAATACAACAACGGTTGACCATCCACCAGGGTATAGCGCAACGGCTGTCCATCGAAACAATCGGGGGGGACTGCCGGCAGAAGCGAGGGAACCAGGTCATCCAGTGAGTCTGGCCATGCTTTGTGCTGTCTGTGATACATCTCAAGGGCAAATGCGACCAGCAAAGCATCTCGGCGTTGTCGCAGGTGTTCAGCGCTGATAGAAACTTTCTCCAGGGCAGGTATCAGCAATGAAACGGGAAGGTACCGCATGCGGTAGAACAGCTCCTGGTCGTAGGAAGTGATCTCATTATCGAACCGCGAGTAATCTCTTTCCCACAGTGGCCGCTTTGATTCAGCAAGGCAGATATCCAGGAGACGATTGTATTCCAGCAACATTTCCTTCCTTGAAGCCGTGATGGTGTTCAAAGCCGGTGCGATCAGGACATCCATGGTTCCATGAGAAATGCTGTATTCGCCGGAATATGATCCCGTTTGAACTCCAGAAATGCTGCTCAGCTTTCGTATTCCATTGATGGTTATTCGCCCATCACCCTCGCCATCATCGGTGTAGATGCGCTGCAGAAGATCTTCAAATCCCCAACGTTCTCCGTCAAAACGTACTCGCATCAGTTCATCGCAAGCGGAGAATCGATGAGCCAGTTCCTGCAGGTGATCATCGGAAAATGCCTCGGGGTGGTGAGCGACGGCATCACCGACACGCTCCACCGTAAGGGTGACAATCGACCAACCGACCAGATCATTGATGAGGAACAGTATTTCTCGAGCGTGACTTGCAATTGTGAGCATGACTTCTGTATCAGCCACCACGCGCGCGCCATCACCTTCTGCCGCAGCGCGGTCGATGTTCAAGGCAATTGTTTTTGCTAGCTCGCGCAGATTAACCAGGTGGTTGATGGATATGTTAAACAAGCACCCTCCCTTCGATTCAATTTCAGCGGCGTGAGAATCCATACCCGGCCAGAGTTTCAGATCTTCCTCCGAAAATGTCCACCCAACGACGAATCCCAGGGTGGGGTACTGCGCTGCCTGTCGCACAATGTTCAACGCTTCTGCCTGTTCATCAAGGTATGCCTCAAACGTCTCCCACCCCGGTTCGCCGGGCATCGGCTGACGAGAATGTGTACGAAGCGAGGGGATCTTCTCCAACTGCAACAATGCTTCCCGGTAATGAGGCCAGGCGCGTTCGTCAGCCGGTACGGATGTAGCGGTCGCGTTGACCTTCGCCAGGTAATCAACCGAAACATTCGGTTTGCCGGCAAGCATGTACAGCCCACAGGCAAGATAGAAAACGATAAATGCCGCTAAGCAAAGACCAACTGTTTTGATGGTCTTCATTGCCACCCGCCAGGGCATGGGGCGATTGCGTTTCTTTGCCCGTCGTATCAGTTTGGCAACCCGCCTGGGTTCACCAAACGATTCAACAAGTTCGTCCGGTGATGCACCGCTTTCCATCCCGTCACGAAAATGAGAGATGAATTCACTGGCAACATCAGCACGTTCGGCGCGTGTCAGTCGTGTTTTCTTTGTGGTCAGCAGAATGAGATCAGCCAGAGCCGACGGCAATGCTGCTTCGATAAGCATTTGATTGATGCTCAAACGGTTCGGTGCTCGTAATCCAATGAGATCCCGCACCGGAGTGAAGAGAATTCGACGCCACGGTCCCGGCGAAGGGGGGGGATCTTTCTCTGATGTTGAAGCGTTCATGCCAGCGCTCCACTGATCATGTCGCGGCCTGCTGGCTTCGGGTCGCTGACAATACCCAATGCAATCATGGCGCGCGTGATCGCCGCCCATTGCTTGGTGTCGGTGGCAAGACGCGTGTGGCCTTGCTTGGTCAACTCGTAATATTTTCGCTTCCGGCCGGAGTTGGAATTATCCCATCGGCTCTTCACGAATCCCTTTGCCTCAAGGTTGTAGAGCATCGGATAAAGCGTCGACTGACCCATGTCGAGGACACCCTCGGATCGGCGTGACAGGGCACTCACCAATTCGTAGCCATACATCTCGCCATTCTCCAATAGCTTAAGAACTGCCACTGGCCCGGCTCCCCGCATCAGTTCGCGTTCCACTCGCATGGTTGAAACTCCATCTGAGAGATTAGGTGTCATATACTTTGTGTAACATAGTATACATCACATAACAGACCGATCAAGAAAAATGTGCTAATTTTCTATCTGCTTGCTGTAACAGGATTTATGTTACGTCGTACAAAGACTCCGCCGGGCGGAGATCTCACCTGCGACTCCCCACGTAATGAAGCCGAACGTCAGCAAAACTGCCAGATCTCCCCAGGGAATGACCCCATCGCGGAGGATCGTTGCTGCTTGGTAATAGTGCATCACGCTCAGAAACTCTAGTCGTTCCGCAGGCGTCCAGAATTGTGCCAGGAAATTGAGCAGGAACGATCCCAACACCAGCGTAAACGACCACAGGGTCGCTCTGCCTCTACGATTACTCCACGATGAACAGAAATACACCATGCCCCCGACCGCCAGATACATACAGTAGAGATTGATAAGCACAATGAAGATGCGACTTATCTCCGGCCGCTGTTCCGGGGCAAGATCACCCACTCCCAGAAAGTAACCGATGGATCCGATCAGCAATATCACCGCGCCGGAAATGAGCCAGATGATTGATTCACCTAGAAAAATTTTGCGCCGAGAAATCGGCAAGCCCAGAAAGACATCAATCGTGCCGCGATCAATCTCACCGGTCGGCCAGCGTGTGCAGAAGATAATTGCATGGGCCCACACCAGCGAAAGTACAACCGGATGCACCCATTGAAGTGATGCAATCATGATATCGATGAAGTCTCCTTCAAGGTCGATTCCCATCAGGGCAGAAACAAACTTCTTCATCAACGGCAATTGTATGAATTGAAGACCCACATCTTCCATCAACTGCGGCAGAACAAGACTCATCAAACGCTCGACCAGCAGGAGGAGAATGCCCAGGAACAGTGTGACCGCCCAAGTTTCACGAACAGTTTTTCCCAGTAAACCCCTCATGATTCAGATCCCTCCGACTGAACGGGAGATGAATCGGCCGGATGCGAATCCGGATGGTGATAATGCTGATGAAAAAGAGTTTCCAGGTCCGGTGGGGTGATGGTGATATCAACAATGTCCTGCTGTGCCGCCCATAGCATCAGATCACTCGGCTTGCCAATCAGATGGCCATACCAGCGCGTATCAGTTCGGCGGGTGATCTTGAGAAATTGGGGCAGTGTGCATTGCGTCGCCTTCTCTTCAGTCTTGAACTCGACCATTACCTCCCGCGTAGCCTTCCTCTGCAATGAACTCAGAGTTTCATTCAAAATCAGTTGTCCGTCCCGCACCAAGGCCACATGATCGCAGAGCGATTCGACTTCATGGAGTGAGTGGCTCGAGAAAAAGATTGTGTGACCTTGGGCGGCAAGTTCGCGAATGTGGTCGGCTAATGCTTCCTGCATGATCGGATCGAGTCCCGAGGTCGGTTCATCAAGGATCATCAATCGGGGTTTTGGCGCCAGCGCCAGGATGAGACCGAGCTTTTGTCGCATTCCTCGCGACATATCACTCACCGGTACGCTCATGTCGAGGTTGAAGCGTTCGCCGAGTTCACAACCGGTGGTCTCAAGATCCATTTTGCGTATGCGTCCCCAGATACGCAGTGCGTTCATGCCGGTGAACCACGGATACAGGCGCAGATCGCCGGGCAGATAACTTACATCGCGTTTAATTTGATGGCTCTGTTTCCAGCAATCCCGATCCATGATTCGAGCTGAACCAGCAGTGGGGCGGAGAAAACCCAGCAGCAGTCGGATGGTGGTTGATTTTCCTGCGCCGTTCGGGCCGAGGAAACCGAAGATCGTCCCCGCCTCGATATTCAGATCAAGCTGCCTGACCCCCACGCGTGAACCGTAGTAGCGCGTGAGTTGTGTGGTATTGATCAGACTCATGATGAGATTCCAGCAGAGACAGGATTCAGTCAAACATGAGAAAAGAGTTTTACAACAATCGTGATACTCTACCTGTCATTATCAGGTTTGCATCATTGTGGTTCGTAGGAGTCAGCAATCTTTTTCGCTACAGAGATAAGATTTTCCAGTACATCGGGTACCAGAGGATCGAGATTTTCCACACGCCCACCGATGGCCATTGCCACCGCATCAGCCGCCTTTGAGGAGATTTGCGGTTGAACAAAAATCACCTGGATACCGAGTTCCTCAGCACGTTGTTGCAACTGGGTCAACTCATGATCGGTCGGCTGCTTCCCCTGAATTTCAATCGCGATCTGTTCCAGATCATACGCATCTGCGAAATACCCCCACGCCGGGTGAAAGACAAAAAATGTGCGTTTCGTCAAAGGTGTCAAGATTGCTGTAATGGCTGCATCAGTCTCATCAATCCGTTTCGTAAGCTGAGCTTGATTGTTGCGAAAGCTCTCAGTGTGGAGCGGGGCAAGATCACACAAAACCTGGGTCACGGTTTCGGCTTGTACTTTCAGCAGTTTTGGACTGAGCCAGATGTGAGGATCACGATCATGATGCGTGTGAAATGGGTCTTCCGATGATGAACAATTTTCATGATGGTGATGCTGCATCGAACGCAGTGTGATCCCCTCCCGGGCGTCGATGACCTGAAAGTCGCCTCCCCGCGTCAGGCTTCGATACCACGGACCATTTTCAAATGGTACCCCGATTCGAATGTAAGCCGATGCTCGCATAACACGGCTGATCTGTATGTCGGTTGGCTGATACGTGACGGGGCTCTCACCCGGCTGGATCATCGTGATGATGTTAACAAACTCGCCTCCGATCTGTTCAACCAGCCAGGCTTGTGGGGGAATACTGACCGCAACCGTGAGTTTGTCATCATGGTCATCATCCACTCCCTGCTGACAACTACTCAGGAGAGCGATCATCATGAATGTCAGTACAAATCGAGTGAATGGCTGTTTCCACGTGGTGAAGTACAGGACGTCTGATTTGACGGATAAACGTATCGGTATGTTTGCAAACTTAATCATGCTGACCATTCTATCGTGATATGTGTTCAATGTGTTTTTCTTTTCTCACATTTGGAAAAGGCGGAATAGAAACGACATTGAGAGCGATTATGCGCTTATGCGGTTTGATCCCGTTTTTGTTTTTTTGAAGTCTTGGAAAATCCAATTGGAGGAGAACAACGTGAAAAGATTAATCTTAATGAAACGAAATGTGATGATTGCACTGAGTGCGATGGTCGTGTCCGGACTGACATGCATAACGAATGCTGAAGTCCACGTAGTAACGCAGATGGGTTTACAATTTGATCCTGCCGAAATTACCGTCGCGCCGGGTGATACGGTTCAGTGGAACTGGATGAGTGGATCACATACTGTGACGTCGGGTTCAGATTGTACTTTTGACGAAATTCATTTTGATGAGCCGCTGAACAGTGCCAATCCAACTGCCACCTATGAGATTCCAGCTACGTTCACTGGTGTTATCGATTATTTCTGTCGACCGCACTGTACCCTCGAAATGACAGGGGTCATCAATGTTGTTGGTGATGATTGCCCAGGAGATCTGACCGGCGACAACCAAGTCAATATCGATGACATATTTGCTATTCTCGGGCTTTGGGGTGATTGCCCCGATCCCTGTCCCCCCTTCTGTGAGGGAGACCTCACTGAAGATTGTACCGTCAACATCGACGACATCTTCGCGATCCTCGGGCTGTGGGGACCGTGCTGATTAACTGATCGTCAGCCGGGGAACATAGATTCAAGGGCAAGGTCGACCATCCGGGTGTCGGCATTGCCCTTTTTCTTTAATCAATGCGCAATCTTAACCAAATGCAATCAAATCGAGGGACGATCATTGGTTTGAGGAGTGATATCATGGGAGGTTGAGGCAAAGCGGAATGGTGCGAATCAAGGCAAAGGGAAAGTGGATCTCAGGCTTGGATGCCAATACCTCGATGGTTGAGGCAGCGAGACAGTATTTGTCAGTTCGGCTCTCAAGTGCTGTTGAGATTCTGCCCGCCGCCGCACAGAGTTCAATCAAGGATGTTGAATATGTACACCAGCTGCGCGTGGCAACGCGTAGATCAGATGCAGCCCTAGTCTCATTTCGTCCCTGTGTCCGGCAAAAGACATTCAAAAAAATGAGGAAACGATTACGGCGAATCCGCGATGCTGCGAGGAATGCGCGGTGTTGTGATGTTCACACTGAGATATTCTCACGTTATCTTGCGGACAGTGATGCACTGGAACGAGAGGTTCTCAAATTCATCCTCAAGACGATTAAGCGTGAGCGTTCTTCGGCTCAGGAAACAGTGGTTGCTGCTTCAGAGCGCTATCCCGAGGACCAACTTCGCCAGCGTGTGGATAAACTCATTCAGAAGCTGAGACAGCCCGCTGACAATCCCCGTGCCACACTATTGGATGCTGCGCGGGATACGTTGCCGAAAACAATTCAGCGTGTCAACGAGGCAGCAAATGAAAATCTGAAAATCCTGACCAATTTGCATAGATTGAGGTTATGCGGAAAGAAGCTGCGCTACGCAATGGAACTCTTTGCCCCATGCTATGAACCTGAATTACGTCGGGATTATTATCCCATTGTTGAGCAGATGCAGGAACACCTCGGTCAGATCAATGACAGTCGGGAGATTATTCACAGACTGGAAGACATGGTTGAAAGGATGTCAGGAAATGATCTCAAATCGGACGATGAACTGACGAAGCAGGATCTGCGACAAGGGCTCCTCGATCTTGTACAGTTATTTCAGCAGGAGCGTGATAGACAGCGCGTTACATTTCTGCAGTGGTGGGGTGATCAACATGTTTCATCGTCCTGGGATCAATTGAATGCACTGACAAGAGAAGCTTGAGTATGACGGAAATCTCAACCGCAACTCACGAACCTGCAACACGTTTTGCAGCTATTGATGTTGGAACAAACAGCATTCGCCTGATCGTGGCGGAATCACTGCCCGATGGGGGATATCGGCTGCTCGATGATGAAAAGGAACCCAGCGGATTGGGTATGGACATGGCAAACTCGTCCGAGCTGTCACCCGGGATAATGCGGCAGGCGCAGCAGACGATTGCACACATGAAAGCAATTGCCGAGGGATACGGTGTGCCAAATCCCCGAGCCGTGGCTACCTGTGCCGTTCGGGAAGCGAACAACCGGCAGCAATTCGTTGATCTGGTCTACGATGCTACAGGTCTGAAACTGGAAGTAATCTCGGGAGAAGAAGAAGCGAAGCTGGCGTATCTGAGCGTGAGTTATGCCATGGATATCCGCTCGCGTTCCGTGGCGACCGTAGACATCGGTGGTGGCAGTACGGAAATTGTCCTCAGCAACAACGGCGTGATCGAATATGTGCATTCTCTTCCACTGGGGGCGGTCCGCCTGACCGAAGCTCATAACCTGGATCAGTTGCCTGATGAGAATTGCATGAGTGAGCTGCGCAAAACGATTAAAAAAACACTGAAAAAACACGTTTCACAACCGGTATGGATGCCACAGTTTATGATCGGAACCGGGGGAACATTCACTTCATTGGCGGCAATTGCACTCGGCCGGGAATCGACTTCCAGGCGAGGTGATCTCGATCATGCATTCGTACGGGGTTATGAACTGGAGCGGTCACAGGTCAAGCGAATACTGCACTGGTTGAGTTCGATGAGCACTCGCGAACGGACAAATATCCAGGGATTGAGTGAAGATCGGGCGCGCATCATTGTCGCCGGTATTGCCATCATCCAGGCCGTGATGAAACGACTGGGCATTCGCATTCTACAGGTACATGATCGTGGTATTCGTGACGGTTTGCTCCTCAGCATGATTAACGATCAGGATGTTCAGCATGATTCATTTGATCATGGTCCAAATCGAATGAAGGAAATCGAAAATTATGCACAGCGGTGTCAATACGACCGCCAGCACTGTGAACACGTTGCCCGATTGACCGGTCGTATTTTTGATCAACTCCAACAGAAGTTGCCGAGTCATGAAAGCGAATGGATGACACCACATCATCGTGAATTATTGCTTGCAGCAGCGATCCTTCATGATGTGGGGTATCACGTCAATTATCGAAGGCATCATAAGCACAGCTATCACCTGATTACTCACAGTGAAATGCCGGGATTCAATCAACGCGAGCTGGAAATAATTGCGCTGGTGGCGCGCTATCACCGCCGCGCCCTGCCCAAGCAAAGGCACGAAGCTTTTTCCAGATTGTCCGTAGACGATCAGCTTCTGGTTCAACGATTGGCTGCGATTCTCCGCATGTCTGATGGGCTTGATCGTAGCCATACTGCCAGCGTCAGCGATGTCACGCTGGATCTATCATCGAAGTGCGCACTGTTTAACGTGCATTCCAGCACCGACCCCGGAGTGAATCTCTGGGGCGCAGCACGAAAGAGTCAACTGTTTCAAACAGTGTTTGATCTCGAAGCAAGGTTTGAATCATGCGATTCATAATGAATGACGCCAGCCGTGTCAGTGTGGATTTACACTAATCCTCATCCGCAGTTGTCGATCCCGGCTTGAGGAGCGGGAACAGAATGACATCGCGGATACTCTGGTTGTTCGTAAGCAGCATCACAATGCGGTCAATTCCCAGTCCCAATCCGCCGGCTGGAGGCATCCCAACCCGTAGTGAATGGATGAAATCCTCATCGAGAGTGCGGTAGGCTTGCTCCTCCTCATCTGAACCTGCAAGCTGTTCAGTAAAGCGTGCCAGTTGCACGTCCGGATCGTTCAGCTCCGTGTACGCGGTGCCTATTTCCATACCTCCGATGAGCAGTTCCCAACGCTCACACAGATGAGGATTGTCCCGCTGAGGTCTGGTCAGAGGTGAAATAACAGCGGGGTAGTCGGTGATGAATGTTGGTTTACAGGGATCGATCTTTGGTTCGCAGTGTATTTCAAAAAGCTGGTTGGCCAGCAACCAGTGATCCAGTGTGTCTGCCTTTTCCAGATTCTGCGCTTGCGCGCATTGACGCACTTTCGCTTCATCAGTCATGGGAAATTGCATTGTGGTGGCAAAGAGATCACCGTAAGCGACCTGATCAAATGGCCGCGACCAGTCGATTACAATTTCACCAAACGGTAATTTGCCGCTTGTGATGCTGGGATCGGAGGCACAGGCAAGATGATGGAGTAATGATTCAGTCAACTCCAGCATGGACCAGCAATTCCCGAATGCCTCGTACACTTCCATCGATGTGAATTCGGGATTGTGACTACGATCGACGCCTTCGTTGCGGAAGTTGCGGTTAATCTCGTACACCCGTGGCATACCTCCGACGAGCAGGCGTTTGAGGTAGAGTTCCGGTGCGATGCGCAGAAACAGCGTGAGGTCCAGCGCATTGTGATGAGTGGTGAAGGGTTGCGCAGCCGCGCCTCCCGCCAGCGGTTGCATCATCGGTGTTTCGACTTCCAGAAAATCGCGATCATCAAGGAACGAACGAATTTGTGAGACGATGCGGCTGCGTTGCTGAAATGTTTCGATCGTGCCTGGATTGGCGTACATATCAACGTACCGTTGCCGATAACGCAGTTCAGCATCCACCAGGCCGTGCCATTTCTCCGGAGGTGGTACCAGACTTTTGCAGTGAACCTCGAAGCGATCTGCCCAGACACAGATTTCGCCCTTCTGTGTCGCTCCCATGCGACCGCCCGCAACAACGATGTCACCATAGTCCAGTTTCTTGGCGAGTTTGAAACTCTGCTCATCAAGTTGGGCTTTGGAAAGGCTGATCTGCAGATCGCCTGAGTGATCGCGCAGTACGATGAACACGAGCTTGCCCATCGCCCGATGTTGAATGCAGCGACCTGCAACCAGAACCTCAGCCCGAGGATCATCAGCGGGTATATCTGGCTGATCCTTTGTTGCTTCCTTATGCGCTTCGTGAGCTTTCTGATCGAATCTGGATCGTGCCTCGGCTAGTGAGATCAATCCCTCAACCCGTCTGCCGTAGGGATCAATCCCCAGCTCGTCACGCCAACGATTCAGTTTGTCCAATCGCGCTCGAACAAGTGTGTCGTGATTCTTCGCGACCGCATCGGTCATCTTTGTATTTTTATCAGTAGGTGGGGTCATGATGTCATCGTCCAAACAGCAGTGTGTCATGATTGACGGTGACGATCTTATCTTCCCCATCGGTGCCGTCCAGCGTGGCATGCATACATGACATCCTCACGACCTCATGGATCGCGAGGATAGGGTGACAGGTCGTCGGTCTTTGCTGAATGGCTAATTCAGCGCCGCCTGCCGTTGATGCGTAATCCAAAAGCCAGCAGAGTCAAAGCCGCAGGACCGGGTACGATGTTTCCCATTATTCTCAGCGCGGTCGGATTTGGTCCAGTCAGGGTGTACCCGGTGCCTTCCTGTTTCGTGAATGGATTTTCACCGGTTACTCCATCAAAGATACCCGCAATGTAATCGGGATCACCGTTGCTCGACCATCTCATCCAATAGTCGCCCGGCGTCAGGATGACATCAAAGGCTTCATCTCGCCAATTGGAGCTGTATGGATCGGTCCCCAGATGGTAGACCGCGTCGGCGATGGGATTGTCATCCATGGGATTGCCGAAGCCATCATCGGGCAGCAATGTACCGAGCATTCCCAGGCCCAGAGTGTCACGCACGACCCAACCGTCGACACCAATGGAACTTATTTGCCATGCCTCGTCGACCACGGAAAACGGCTGATAGGTGGTAAGTCCCTGGAAAAAGTTGCTTCCGCTGACAGGGCGGCCCAACCAGTTTGCCTGTGTACCGTTGTCCAGCAACATTCCTGCTTGGGCAGGTATCGCAGTAAGCGCGAAAACTCCCACGGCAATCGCCGCGCGATATAGAGCACGTATCATTTGGATCTCTCTCTTTTTTCTCTCTCGACTCAAATAACTTGCACACCCTTCAGATGCACAAACGCATGCGCTGCATCCAGCACAATGCGTTTAGCATAGCACGAAATCATTGAGTATCAAGAGTTTTTAGCAATGGTTTCCCAGGATCAATAGATCTTTAATGAATCCTGTATAGAGGATGCTTACCTCTCCATATTCATCATGAGCTTTCAGATCACTTGGTCTCTATATCGGATGTAGTGATTTCAACCACGGCGCTTACGCGAGCTGAGGATACCCAGAGCCAGCAAAGTCAGTGATGCCGGACCAGGGACTGCCGAGCCGTAAATACGTAACGGGCTGGAATACTCACTCGGATAGCAGTTGAAACCAGTGCTGGTGCGCTGTTTGGAGTAAGCGGGCGGCCCGGATTCGCCATTAAAGAGGATTGCTGCATAACTCGGATCACCGTTGTGCGACCAGAGCATCCAGTAGTTACCCTCCTGGAGGACGATATCAAATTCCTCATCCCGCCAGTTGGAGGAATAGGGATCTGATCCAAGGTGATACACCGCAGAGCCAATGGGATTAAGCCAATCGGGAGTTCCGTAGCCAGTTTCAGTGAAGAGTGTTCCCCTCATACCCTGGCCCAGCGGATCCTGAAGAACATACCCGTCGGTACCGATGGTATCGACATGCCAGTCAGAGCCAACAACAGAGAATTGTTGAATGATGAACAGCCCACCGAAAATATTAACACCGGCAACGGGTCTGCCCAGTCCGTTTGCCTGGGAACCGTAGTTCAGGAGCAATTCTGCTTGTGCAGGTAGCGTCGAGAATGCAATGGCACATGCGAAAGCTATCGCGCGGAAACTATAACGCCACATGGGGATCTCTCTTCTTTTTCTCTCTCAACTCGAAAAATCTGCCCATCACCAAGGATGGACAATCACAAACGCTGGATTTGAAATTCAGCGCTACACAATCAGTCTACTCCGTAATCCTTTGAATGCAAATACTTTCCGAGAAGGAATAGAAGCTTTCCCTGTTATTTTTTTATACAGAGTAAAAACGGGAAAAAGTCCCCCATTTTCACAGATCCAAACCCCCTAACTTGCCTCAGCACGTAGAGATAGGATGAGTTGGACCTTGCCGATCTGCTCATCGAGCGCCTGGGCTATCTCCAGAGCAGATTTTCCTGAGTCAGCCAACTGATATACCGATCGGGTTAACGGATCCAAATCCCCAAAGGCATCCGAAGATGGGGTGTCAGGTGAAATTGGTGGAGCCTGAGCATGTGGGGTGGCAGTCAATGTATGTGCGGGCGGTGATCCGGAAGTAACCGAAACCTTTTCAAGCAGCGCTTGAAGCTCATCACGACATTGGTCCGCCTGGTCGATCAATTGCTCAAGTTGCTCTGCTCGGTTGATGAGTTTTGCGCTGAGTTCCCGGACCGTATCGTGGATTTCCGCACTCATCACATGGAAATCGTCCCGATTCTGACGAACTGCTTTGATCTGCTCGATTCTCTGGCGGGGCGTAGGCTGAGAGGCTTTTCTCGCCGCAATCTTCGATCGGATCGAGATTGTGAAAATCAGGCCGAGTAATATCACCCCAACCACCATCAGAAATCCGGGAATCCAGTCCATCGGCCGGACTTCAGTTGCGGTCCCCAGGCTGACGCAAAGCCAGGATTCGGTAACTTGTGGGAGTTGAATGGAGGGGGATATCACATACATGACGCCAAAACCATACTCGAACTTCATTTCAAGATACCATTTCCACGGTGATTTGCGCCATATCGAGAGTATGACATTGGAAACTCAACCTGAGAAAATTGCGGATCAATCGGGATTGTTGCCCTTAGCAGCACGCCGGCATCGGTTGGTGGCAGAAATCGACCGTCGACTCAGGCGGAAATGCGGCCTTTGGTCTTGTGTAACTGAACAAGCGCTACGTCCATCAATACTGGTTGGAGTTAGCGGAGGAGCGGACTCAACCGCACTACTCATGGCTTGTGTGGTACTTCGAAATCGTTATCGAGGCAGAACATCTGACTCATATCAGGAATTTGAACTTGCTGCCGCTTACGTGAACCATCACCTGCGATCCGAAGCGGAGGTGGAAGCTGATTTCGTAGCTGACCTATGTCAGAAACATTCAGTGCCGTTCTTGCTCAAACACGTACATCCCAATCACATGCAGGGGAATCTGCAAGCCAATGCAAGATCAATGCGCTATCAGGCGCTCACAGATGCAGCGTCGGAAACAGGGGCGGATTATGTTGCCGTAGCACATCACGGTGAAGATCAACTCGAAACTCTCCTGATTGCATTGTGTCGAGGAACTTCTCTTGCCGGTTTGTCAGGCATGGCGTGGAGCAGATCCCTTACCGACAAAATCAAATTGCTGCGCCCGATGCTGGGTGTGAAAAAGAAAGATGCTGAAGATTTTTGCACAGCAGCGCAGATTAATTGGCGCATCGACTCTTCCAACGATGATCAGTCTCAGATACGTCCACGATTGAGACGGGATATTTTGCCGATTCTGGAAGAGCTTTGGCCGGATGCTGCTCGCCGCGTCACTCATTCAAGGGAAGTCATTGCTGAAGCCGAGCAATTATGGCAGAAACGCGTAGAGGAAATCTTCGGCCGAGATTCAGATTGTTCCTGGGATCGCAAGGTGCTCCGAGGAAATCCGATCCTGTTGATTTCTTCCGGATTGCGCCGTGCTGCACTCCACCATAATCCAGGTATTGCAGATACATTGGGGCAGCGTCAACTTCTGGAGGCAGCTGAGTGTATTGTTGATGCCGGCACGGAGCCGAAACAATTTCACTGGCCGGGCGGTTTGGTTCTCAAAATCACAAGTAAGCAAGTGACACTGAACTTCTCGGAGGAAAATGACCGGTAGCACAATTCAATCATCATGAGGATTCAGTGAGATAACATCCACAGGAAACAGAAGAATGGATCAATCAAAGAAAGTCGTGCTGGTCGGGCATTGCGGACCCGATATGCACATGTTGAAAGCAGCAGTGAGTCGGGTGGTTCCAGACATTCCGGTGGAATTCGCTAACGATGATGGAGCCCTTCAGGGTTTCATCTCAACGGATGCAATTCTGCTCGTCAATCGCGTACTGGATGGATCCTTCTCAACCGGTAGCGGTATTGAATTGATTGAGAATCTTGCTCGTAGCGAGTCACCACCGACCATGATGTTCATCTCCAACTTCGAGGATGCCCAGGCAAAGGCTCAAAAAGCAGGGGCAAGTGAAGGTTTCGGCAAGGACCAGCTCTATGATGAACGGACCGCAGAATTGCTCCGTCAGGCATTATCATGATGCACAAAACGGGGGAATTGCTAGCATAGCCCGCTTCTGTTCATTGCAAGGAGATGACCGATGACCACTTTGGCTGCCCCGCTGCTCAACCGTGTTGATACTGAACTTGAAGGCGCTCTGGAACGCCTGTGCGAATTGCTCAGAATCAAGAGCATCAGCACGGATCCAGCGTTCAAAGATGACACCATGAAGGCGGCTCAATGGTGTACCGACCAGCTCTCAGAGATCGGATTCGATGCAAAGGTTCGAGAAACAACCGGCCATCCGATGGTTGTTGCGCATTACAATCCCGCCGGTGGGGATTCCAAGGGGCCGCATGTGATGTATTACGGCCACTACGATGTGCAACCGCCTGATCCACTGGATCTGTGGGACAGCGATCCATTTGATCCCCAAATCATTGATGCTGAACATGGCAAACGAATTGTCGCGCGAGGCGCAGTAGATGACAAAGGTCAGTTGATGACTTTCATCGAGGCGTTCCGCATCTGGAAAACTGAGCACCGTAGCCTGCCGATCCGCATCACCGTTTTCCTGGAAGGGGAGGAAGAGTGCGGCAGCCCCAGCATGGAGCCGTTCTTTAATGCCAACAAGGAAGAACTGACCGCAGATGTCTGCCTCGTGAGTGACACAGGTATGTGGGATATCAATACGCCGGCAATTACGTACATGCTGCGAGGCTTGGTTTACATCGATGTGACATTGAAAGGACCGAGTCACGACCTCCATTCAGGCATGTACGGCGGTGCGGTGGTCAATCCCAACAACGCGCTGGCTCGGATACTGGGTGAACTTCATGATGATCAGGGCGTGGTGCAGATTCCCGGCTTTTACGATGATGTCATCACGCTCAGCGACGAGGAGGCAGCGCAGTGGAACGGGCTTGGTTTCGATGAAGCAGAATTCCTTGCTTCAGCGGGATTGAAAACCCCGATCGGTGAAACCGGTCAGAGCACGCTGCAACGCACCTGGTCGCGGCCGACTTGCGATGTCAACGGCATGTGGGGCGGCTACATCGGAAAAGGCGCTAAAACTGTTATCCCGGCGGAAGCATCAGCGAAGATCAGTTGCCGACTTGTCGCAAAGCAGGATCCACAAAAAGTCTATGACGGATTGGTGAAGTTCCTGGAGGATCGCACACCACCTGATTGTTCATGGGAGATTGAGTGTCACGGTGTTTCCCCTGCGATCCGTGTTCCCACTGAGTCGCCCTATCTGGAGGCCGCAAGGAAAGGTCTGGCTGAATCATTCGGTGTTGATCCCGTGCTGATTGGGACCGGCGGATCGATTCCGGTCGTAGGTTCGATCCAGGAACTTCTGGGATTTGATTCTCTTCTGGTAGGTTTCGGCCTGGATGACGATCGGGTTCACTCGCCGAACGAGAAATTTGAAGTGAAGTGTTTTGAAATGGGTATCAAAGCCCACATTGCCATGCTTGCGCAGTTGGCAGAGATCAATAGCTGATCATGGAGTGTCACGCAGCCTGTTTGTGTTCTCCAGAGGCAGCTTCATCTTCATCCACGATTTCTATGGAGTCTTCCCAAGATGCGGGGGATGTGTTCGCAGATTGCTTGGCATGATCGTTCCTGTTGCGCTGCATCGCCTCCATCTGGAACTGCTGTTTCAACACATCCAATTTCAATTGATTCCGAGCTTGAGCATTTTCAAGAGCAGAGCAGAGCGTTTTCAGGCTCATCAACACCGTCCACGCTCCAATCAGCGCTATCGCCAGCCAGAACAATTGTGTTGATGTCATCGCTGCCACTGTGCCGCCATCGGCATGTCCGGGAACCAACTTGACCGCTACTTGGCATGTTCCGCTGTGGATTGAAGTGGGAATTGGTACACTTTGAATATGAAATTCAGGCTCCACATATTGATTCTGCTGATGGTGGCGCTTGCCCTCACCACCCCCGCCGCATGGGGGCAGGATGAAGATGTGGCGGTGCAACTGGATACGTTCGGCGTGGGGGGAAGGTTTCGACCCGGTGAGTTCACCGCAATCCGTGTAGGGCTGACCAGCAATTTACCCGAAGCCACCGAAATCTGGGTGCAATGGGAGGTTCCCAATGCCGACGGTGATATTGCTGAGCACGGCCGATCACTGGCACTGACCCCGGGGAAGGAAACAAAGGTCTGGCTCTATGCCATGCTCCCCCCCGATGCGCAGGGAACAAGCGTGTGGTCCGTTCGCGTCTTCAACTTCGAAGATGGTCAACGACGCGCTGAACTTGGCGGTATTCGTATCAGTCCACGAAATGCAAATGCAACCCAGGTTGCGATCCGTGCCGGGATGATCGGCGTCATCGGTCAGGCGAGCATGCGCCTGAATACACTGACCGCCGGTTATGCGAATACCACCGCGAGACCACCCGGATCACACGAAGATGTTGCAGTCGTTCTGGGTCTGCAACCGAGTGAATTCCCCGACCGATGGGAGGGATTGAAGGGATTTGAGACCATTGCCTGGGGAGATGCCATCAATAATCCCCCACAGGATCTGACACTCGACGGTGCCCAGGCACTGCGTGATTGGATCCAGCGTGGAGGGCATCTGGTAATCACGCTCCCGGCAGATGGCAATCCCTGGAGTCTCGGCACAACGTCAGCTATGGCGCTGCACGAATTGCAGGATCTTTTGCCGACGCGCACTCCGCGACGGGATGAGGGAGTGAAGTTACAGACTCTGATGCCAGTCTTGTCAAAGAGTGATGAAATACCTCCTGCGATCGCCCGACTCAATCCCACATTCAGCTTCCGTGTATTTGAGGATCTCGATCAAGGCAACGCTTCGGCCGACAATTTCTACGAGCCGGTTATAGCGCTTCCCGATGGCCGGGTTATTGCCATCAGTCGCACCTTCGGTTTGGGGCGTATCACGGTCATTGGATTGGATCTTTCGAATCGCACACTGCTCAGCATGGGATTTCCCGAGGGAGATGCCTTCTGGAATCGTATTCTGGGGCGACGGGCAGATACACCATCCGGTGCGATCATGGGACAATTGCAAAAAGCCAAGCGTCTCCCCCGGGGGTATATCCGTGAACTGGATGTTGGTACGGGACTTCTCGTGCAGAGTCAGATCACGATGTCACGTGATGCGGTACGCGGGTTGGGACTGGCGTTCTTTCTGTTTGTTGCATATTGGATTCTCGCAGGACCGGGTGGATTTGCACTCCTGAAGCGCTATGGGATGGCGCACCACTCCTGGCTGGCATTCACTGTTGCCGCTGGTTTGTTTACCGCACTGGCATGGGGTGGAGTCGGCCTGCTGGGACAGCGAAACGTGAGCATCAAGCATCTCACTATACTCGATGTTCTGGCTCGGCCGGAAGGTGATCGCGGGGATAATGATCCGCAATGGCAGCGCGCAGTGAGCTATCTGTCACTCTATCTGCCGAAATACGGCAACATGGAAGTCAACATCGACTCTCTACCGGGCCAGCGTGATCTTCTGGCCAACTGGTCGCCACCTTTAATCAACACCCAACCGTTTCCCAATACCGATCGTTACGCGGTTGATGAGGGTAGAAGCCCGCAAAGTTACCGGTTGCCTTCGCGCGCCACCGCCACGCAGTTATATGCCAACTGGTTCGGCTCACTACCTGCCCGGGAGTGGGGAGGCGTGTTTCAGAATGATCTTAAACATCCGATTGAGGTCGTGGTCTTTGGCGATCGAGAGCAGGCACTGCGAGGAATCATCTCGCATAACCTGCCCGGCACACTGCGAAATGTGACGATGATCTGGGTTCAGAACAACCGCCCTCGTCCTCGCAGGATAGAGCGGGGAGAGAACACTCTGCCTGTGGTTGAATATCAGGATCGTGGGAAGATGCTCAACATTGGTCATATATGGCGCATGAGCGATCTTCATCCGGGTGAAAAACTGGACTTGGGCCTGCTGCAGGCTGACGGCAGTTCGCTGATGACGAGGAATATCAAGCAGCAATACGCTGAGGGGTATACCGACCAGACCCGCAATCAACAACCTCCGAAACGAGATGCCCTTGAAATGCTCTCCCTGTTCCAGCAGTTGTCTCCACCGGAGTATTTCCTGCAACGTAGTGAAACCAACGTGGAGCCAAGCGTGGCGATCAGACGGGTACTTGGCCGTGAGATGGATCTGTCTCCCTGGTTTACCCGACCTTGCCTGATCATCATCGGCCACCTGGATCAATCTCCCTTCCCCATCCCATTCAGCGTTGATGGCGACACTCCCCGGGTGGATGATGGATCGCTCACGGTGATTCGCTGGATTTATCCTCTTCCTTTAATGAATGAGATCGCTTTTCGTTCACGGGAGCAGAATCAGGGCTAAAATTGTGACCTCCGCATGACACTGGTATAACCACGGTCAATTCAACATCATGGGAATCATCGAAACAATCAACCTGACGAAAAAGTATGGCGAGTTGGTGGCGTTGAACAACCTCAACCTGACCATCGATGATGGTGATTGCTATGGTTTCATCGGCCCCAATGGCGCAGGGAAAACTACCACGATCAAAGTTCTGGCCACGCTTCTCAAGCCGACCTGGGGCGAAGCACGCATTGATGGAAAAGTGGTGGGTTATCAAAACCCACAGATTCGGCCGGTCATCGGGTACGTGCCTGACTTCATGGGTGCTTACGAAGATATGGTGGTGCGCGAATACCTTGAATTCTTTGCTGCCTGTTACAACATCCACGGCAAGCAGCGGCTAAGAGTTGTCAACGACGTCCTGGAACTGACGGATCTGAATTACAAAGCAAGCGCGGAAGTCAACGGCCTTTCCCGCGGAATGTCCCAGCGGTTGTCGATTGCACGCGTACTCCTGCACGATCCGAAAGTGCTTCTGCTTGATGAGCCGGCGTCAGGTTTGGATCCCCGCGCTCGCATCGAAATCCGCGAACTTCTCAAAGAACTCAGGCGAATGGGTAAGACGATCCTCATCAGCTCGCACATTCTGCATGAGTTGTCGGAATTGTGTAATACCATCGGGATCATCGAACAGGGTAAGCTCCTCTACTCCGGTCCAGTGAGTGAAATCATGGCTCGCGCGTCCATGGGTTTGGTAGTGCATATTGTGGTTGACGATCGAGTCGAACAAGCAGCTGAATTGCTCAAGCAGGTGAGCGGTATCACCCAGGTTGACGTTATTCAGCACAACGGAAAACCTCGAATCGATGTCACAATTGATCCCGAATCGGGAATGACTGTGGCTGAGCTTCCCAACCGCTTGATCACACAGGGATTTCGCCTCTCATCACTCCAGCAGGAGCAGGTCAATCTCGAAACTGCCTTCATGCGACTGACCAAGGGACTGGTTTCCTGATCAAGTTGGTCTTTTTCCCTCTTCATAATCCTCCCTTTTCTTTACAATGCAGCCATGTCCAAACCCCGTGTGATTCTGCTGGCGGATTGCCACAGGCCGGAGATTCGGCAGGTTGTCGATGAGATGCGTGGCGGGATCAGTCAGTATGCCGACATTGTCGCTGAGTTTGAGGCAGATGGTGTAACGCTGCCCGTTGAACTTGAAGTCGATATGGCAATTGCTGTGGGCGGTGATGGAACATTACTCAGCCAGGCGCGGCGTGTAGTCGATCGGGGTATACCACTGGTTGGGGTGAACTTCGGGCAACTTGGTTTTCTGGCCGAGTACGATGCAGAGAGTCTCATCGAACATGCTGATATTGTGTTTCAGCACGATCCTCCGGTGCATGAGCACCTCATGCTCAAGGCCGAGGTTTTTGATGATGCATTAAATCTCGTGCAGGATGAAATTGCCCTCAATGATTTTGTCGTGACCGCCGGTGAGCCGTTTCGTGTGATTCAACTGGGGATTTCAGTAGACGGAACGGAAGGGCCAAGCCTGCGCGGAGACGGTGTGATCATTGCCACCCCAGTCGGCTCAACGGCATACAACGTATCCGCCGGCGGCCCGATCATTCATCCGGTTGCTGAAGCGATGATCGTAACACCGCTGGCTGCGCATAGCCTCGCATTCCGCCCCATTGTTCTGTGTGCTGACAGCGAACTCCGCATAGAGATCCGCAAGGCAAATCCTGGTACGACACTCGTCATCGATGGGCAGGAATCCATCCCATTGTCGGCAGGCTTTTCCGTGGCAATTCGCCGATCTGCACGCAATGTTCGCTTTGTGCGAAATCCCTCCACCAGCTTCTGGGGTATCCTCCAGGAAAAACTGAATTGGGCATCACCACCACGTTATCTGAATCGTCAGTAAATTGTGATCGTATTGGTGTTGAGGATGCGAGCAGGCCATGTGACTTTGCATCTTTGTGTGGGGGGTTTGTGTGTGTGTGGGGGGGGGGGTAGTATCTGGCCATGATTGATCTGAAGGATCTCCGAGCAAATCCGAACCGGTATCGTGAGGGAGCTGTTGCCAAGCAGATTGATGTTGATATCGATGCGTTGCTGGATCTCGATGCAAGTCTTAGGCAATTCACATATGAAATGGAAGGAGCCCGTGCTTCGCAGAACTCCTTCGGTAAGGAAAACGGACCTAAGCTTGGAAAACTGAAAGGTCAACTCAAAAGAGCAACGGAGGATGAGCGAGTAGCGATTGAAGCACAAATCCGTGAATTGGAAGAGGCTGCGCAGCTAATCAAAGGGACTTTTCAATCCGCACAACAACATGTTGCGAAATTGACACCGAAACTAAATGCTTTGTTACTCAAGGTGCCACAACCGCCCGATGCGGATGTGCCGCAGGGGAACGATGCTGATGACAATGTTGAGCTGCGCTTATGGAATCCAGCGTGGTTTGATCCGACGCGGCCGTTTGAAGAGAACAAGGGTTTCCCTGCACAGTCTCACATCGATCTCATGCAGGCGCTGGGTATGGTGGATTTTCCCCGCGCAGTGAAGATGGCAGGCTCACGCAGTTTCGTCCTCGCCGGTGATGGCATGCGCCTCCAGCAGGCGGTGCTCAACTGGGCGTTCGATGCGATTGTCAATGAGTACAACTTTCAACCGATGTCCGTTCCTGTCATCGTCCGCGAGGAGTGCATGACCGGGACCGCTTTTTTCCCATCGGGAAGGGAACAGGCATATCACATTGAAGAATCCAGGAGAGGTGCAGGTCACGACCTTTTCCTCACCGGCACGGGTGAAGTCGGCCTGATGGGTCTGCACGCGGACGAGATTCTTGACGGTGATCAACTGCCGTTGCAATACGCAACGATCTCGACGTGTTTTCGTCGTGAAGCGGGCGCTGCGGGGAAAGACACAGCCGGCCTGTATCGCATGCACCAGTTTGACAAGGTCGAGCAGGTTGTCATCTGCTGGGCCGATGAGCAGGAAAGTCGTCAATGGCATCAGAAGATGATGGCGATCGTTGAAGATCTGCTCCAACGCCTTGAACTGCCCTACCGGTTGCTGCAATGTTGCACGGGCGATCTTGGACCGAAGAATGCAGACATGATCGATATCGAATGCTGGATGCCCTCACGACCTCGCAAAGTGAATGGTGAGGAAGTGCCCGGTTCTTATGGCGAAACACATTCCGCTTCCCGTCTCTACGATTACCAGTGCCGACGCTTGAATCTGCGCTACCGCGGAGAGAATGGCAAAACGATCTTCTGTCACAGCTTGAACAACACTGTGGTCGCCAGCCCGCGCATTCTGATCCCGATTGTAGAGATGTATCAGAATGCCGACGGTTCGATCACAATTCCAAAGGTACTGCAACCGTACATGAACAATCAGCAGCGCATTGGTTAGAAAAACCCGGGGAAGACTTCCAGCAACACGTAAAAAAGCCCAGGGAAGGCTTTCCCTGGGTTCTTTCTCAATAGAAAAATTTTCAAAGCGAATTACTTCTCCGCCAGAAAACCGTAACGGTAGTCTACCGGCGGATTGAAATTCTCCTTGATCGTACGGGGACTCATCCAACGCAGAAGGTTCAATGCGCTCCCCGCTTTGTCATTGGTTCCGCTGGCCCGCGCACCGCCAAAGGGTTGCTGCCCGACAACGGCCCCGGTGGGTTTGTCGTTGATGTAGAAGTTACCAGCCGAGTAGCGCAGTGCATCCTGTGCCTTCAGTACTGCATTTCGATCATTGGCAAAGATCGCACCGGTCAGAGCGTATTCACCCGTGGAATCACACAACTTCAATGTTTCTTCGTATTCGCCATCTTCGTATACGAAAATCGTTAGGATCGGTGTGAAGATCTCCTCGATCATGCTCTCATATTGCGGATTGGTGGTCAGGATGACCGTTGGCTCGACAAAGAAGCCTACCGAATCATCACACCCGCCGCCCACCAGCACTTCTGCGTCCGAAGCGGCGTTTGCTCGTTCGATGAAACCCTTGGATTTATCAAAAGCATCACGGTGGATGACAGCACCCATAAAATTAGTGAAATCTGTGGGATCGCCCAGCGTGATTGACTTGATCTCACTGACCAGTTGATCCTTGATTGTCTCCCACACGCTGCGGGCGATATACGCTCGGCTGGCCGCGGAGCATTTCTGACCCTGATATTCAAAGGCACCACGGACCAATGCGGTCACAAGGGCTGCCGGATCAGCAGAGGGATGGGCGACGATGAAATCCTTGCCTCCCGTTTCACCGACGATACGCGGGTAATCGCGTAACTTGGCCATATTCTTGGCAATATTGTTCCAGATTGTGCGGAAGATTGCCGTCGAGCCGGTGTAGTGAATCCCTCCAAAGGCATGGTGCGAGAAGTAGCAGTCGCACATCGCACTGGCTGAGCCGGGCACGAAGTTAATCACGCCATCGGGCAGTCCCGCCTCCTGTAAGAGCTTCATGATGTAATAACCGCTGAAGCGAGCGCTGTGTGATGGTTTCCAGACGCCGGTTGTTCCCATGATGGCCGGGCTGCTGGGAAGATTGCCCGCAATTGACGTGAAGTTGAACGGTGTAATGGAAAAGACGAAGCCTTCAATTGGTCGACATTCAAGCGTATTCCAGATACCTGTCGGGCTGAGCGGCGGCTGATGGTCAGCATAGATCTCAGTCATGTACCGGCAATTGAATCGGAAGAAATCGACTAACTCGCAGGCAGCATCAATCTCCGCCTGGTGACAGGTCTTGGATTGATTGAGCATGGTGGCGGCGTTCACTTTTTGTCGCCACGGACCAGCCAGAAGTTCCGCCGCTCGCATAAATATGGCAGCACGGGATTCATAGGGCATACATGACCATTCCCGGTGGGCTGCGACTGATGCTTCTGCTGCCAGAGCAATTTCCTTTTCCCCTGCCAAATGTACCGTGGCCAGCACATGCTTGTGATCGTGAGGTACGACCGCGTCCTGTGTTTTACCTGTGCGGATCTCCTTCCCACCGATGATGAGGGGTATCTCAATCTGCTCACCCGCCTGCTTTTTCAATTCGTCTTTGAGTGCGGTTTTTTCAGGTGAGCCGGGTAGATAACCGTAGACAGGTTCGTTGGGGGGAGAGGGGAGATTCAGAATAGCGTTAGGCATGGCTTTCTCCAGATGATCGTGGTATTGGCGTGAAAGAGCGGCATTGTAGGACGTCCTGTGCGATCGGGTAACCTTCGTAGGACGCCCAACTCCATTTTCTCATCCGATATATCATCCCACCTCTTACGACACTCCAGCTACCGCAAATTGATACGACAAAGTAGGATGCCCCAAACGACACATTGCGGCAAAGGTGATTTGAAAAAATGACTCAGGTCAACAGTCTCAACAATTCGCTGCCTTTTGAGCAACCTGCCCTGGATCTGGAGCAGCAGATTGCCTCACTGGAGAAGCGACAGGACGCTGAAACGCTGGCTGAGGAGTTGGATGCTCTGAGGGCGAGTCGAGATAGTCTGTTGGCCAAGCTCTATGCGAATCTGAGCCCGTGGCAAACTGTCAAAGTAGCGCGACATCCCGATCGACCTCAAACCTCTGACTACATCAAGATGATGTGTCGAGATTTCCGTGAACTGCACGGCGATCGTCATTTCGGTGATGACCCGGCCATCATCACGGGATTTGGGCGTATTGGATCCTCCAAGGTGATGTTGATCGGTCACCAGAAAGGCAAAACCACGTCGGAAAAGGTCGCCTGCCATTTCGGGTGCGCCCACCCCGAGGGGTATCGCAAAGCCTGGCACAAGATGAAACTAGCGGAAAAATTTCGACTGCCTATCGTCACACTGATCGATACTCCGGGAGCTTACCCGGGCATCAAAGCTGAGGAACGAGGCCAGGCGGAAGCCATCGCCCGGAACTTGTGGGAGATGAGTCGGCTCCAAACTCCCATCATTTCTGTGGTCATTGGTGAGGGTGGAAGCGGAGGGGCGCTGGGGATTGGCGTGGCAGACAGGATAGCCATGCTGGCTCATTCCTGGTATTCAGTCATCAGCCCCGAGGGTTGTGCGGCAATACTCTGGAAGGAGGCAGTCGAAGAGAGCAATGCTGCCGCAGCCAAGGCATTGGCGCTGACTGCCCAGGAGAATCTCAAAAACGGCCTGATCGATGATGTTATTTCTGAGCCGCTGGGGGGTGCCCATCGGGATCCTGCGGCTGCGGCTGATGCCCTGCAAGGCTGGCTCGTTGATCGCATCCGGGAACTCAAGCGATTCAAGACGGAGACGCTGGTGAGGCGAAGATATGAGAAATTCCGTAGTATCGGATCAGAAGTCCCGGTCTGATGATGGATGGGCAGAATTGTGTGAGATGGGGAGTGGTGGTGTGCCTGGGATGGGCGGGACTTTATGTGATATTGACGAGATTTGAAATTCGTCGTAACATTTGTAATTCTCGCTGCCGAAACAGCGAAACTTCTGATTTCGCAGATAGTTATGTTCTTCCTCAAAGTCGAGGGATGTACGGTGGCCAAATCCCAGAGCACCAGAAAAAAGACGTCAACCAGGAAAAAATCGTCGTCCAAAACCACGCCGACGAAGAAGAAGTCCTCAGCTAAATCGACTGGGAAAAAATCTCAATCGAAGAAGAAGACACCGGCAAAAAAGGTGACAAAAAAGAAAACCACGAAAAAGAAACAAACCTCCGGGAAAAAAGCTCCCGTAAAAAAGAAGAAAACTGTAACGAAAAAAAAGACAACATCAGCGAAGAAAGCACCTGCGAAAACCACGAAGAAAGAGAGTACTGCCAAAAGTACAGGTAAAAAGAAAACGACAACAAAGAAAACGACCGCAAAGAAAACAGCAGCCACCAAGAGTTCTAAAACAACAAAACAACCCACAAAAAAGACTGCTGAAAAATCCAAGACTGCATCAAAACGCTCAGCCAAAGGCAAAGGGTCGAGTCGGAAACGGGCGCGTTCAGTTGCCGAGGCTGCCAGTACCATCGAAGCCGATGAACAGGGATACGTCTTCATCAATGGACGACGGGTGCGGATGATTTCAACCAAATCAAGCACGCCCAGCAAGAAAACCCGCACTAAGAAATCAAAAGTCGTTGAAGAAGAAAAAACGAAACAGTCTCGCAAAACGGTGAAGACTCATTTATCCCGGAAAGAGTTGAATCACTACCGTGATCTTCTATTGCACAAACGGGCAGAACTCTCCGGCGATCTCGATGCATTGGAAGCGCAAGCTCTTAAAACAGGTACCGGTGACAGTTCACACATGCCGATTCACATGGCTGACATCGGCACGGATACGTTCGATCAGGATTTCATGATCGGTCTGGCGGAGTCGGAACGTCAGCGAATGCGTGAAATTGATGATGCATTGCAGCGTATAAAAGACCGGACTTATGGGATCTGTCAGAAGACCAGCAATCCCATTCCCAAAGCACGCCTCGATGCCAAACCCTGGGCAAAGTACACCATTGAGGCTGCCCGAGAGATTGAGCAGCAGGGACATTGATAATGTCTCATTCATCCGTGGCAGGACCAAAATCTTCAATCCGCTCCTACCGTTCCTTATCTGCGTGGCTTGTCCTGCTGGCTATCTGTTGCCTGGGTGTGGGGGCAGATCTGTGGTCGAAGCACTGGGCGTTCAGCTGGGTTGCAAGTGAGCCGGTTGTGATCGATCGCGAGCAGGTACTCGCCGATCCAAACTATCAGCCGATTCCCCGACACGAAGGCTATCACGCCCTCCCCGGCTCACTGCTTGATTTACGACTCGTTATTAATCACGGCGCAGTGTTCGGCATAGGGGAACATCAGCGGTGGTTCTTCATCGCGTTCACGATGGCGGCGCTCGTAGCGGGCCTGTTTGTCTTTGGGCGTTTCACCACAGCCCGGCAACATCTGGCTCACGTTGCCCTGGGATTTATCCTCGCAGGCGGTATGGGGAATCTTTATGACCGCATTGTCTTTGCCGTAGTGCGCGATTTCCTACACCTCTTCCCGGGAAGAATGCTTCCTTTTGGCTGGAAGTGGCCGGGGCCGAGCAATAATCCCGAACTTTTTCCCTGGGTTTTTAACCTCGCCGATATGATGCTCCTCACCGGTATGATCCTGCTCATGTGGCACATCAACCGCGTAGAAAAGCGACGAAAACGAGAAGAACAAAAAAATACGTCGGAAGAATCACCTGCGACCACCTGAAATCACACGCAATGTTCATGCAGGTTCATTGGAGTGGATCATGTGGGGGTAATTTGTTTGGTGTCAGCTGAAGAACCAAAGTGGGTTTGTCAGGCCAGCGCGACCATGTACCAATTGTCATAAACCGCTGGGCATGATCGGGATGTTGTTTTTGAATCACCGACCAATCATCAGAACTGGCGATAATCATCAGATCTTTCCCGCCCTGGTCGATGAATTCCAGAATGTACTGCCGACTGATCTGTGCAACTTCCTGCTGCGTATAAAACGACAGGGTCGGATCGTTGAATCCGTAACTGACCAACCGTTTTCCTGCTCGCAATTCTGGAGTTAAAGTTTCAGTAAGGAGTTTGGGTGTACTACGGGGGTAAAAGAGCTGCTCCTCGATCAGCAATACCCAGGTGAAGCACGCAATCATCGTCAACCAGAGTGCGAGCAATCCCCCTTTGCGGGTTGTTGGCTGCCGTCGCCACATTCGTCCGACGATTACCGACACGACAGGAAGCAGAATCAGGGGAAAAACCATCCACAATGAAACAGATTCTACAAATCCGGTTGCGATCAGTGCCCCAGCGAAAATAAGAAAACAGCAGACGTTAAGTGTGATGACAACCTCAGGTGGTCGAAATCCTGCCTTGGTCTGGTCGTGTTTTCTTGTCAGCCAATCTTCGAGCATGTTGGCTGTGAGCAATGCAAGTGGGGGAGTCAGAGGTAAAAGATAGGATGCAAGTTTTCCGGACATGCACGAAAATAACACAAGCGGGACAACCACTGCCAAAGCCCACAAACTCGCGGGATGTTTCCCTTTCCATGATTGACCGGCAGCGTGCAACGGGACGTTGTAGCCCGGAAGTGTCAGCATGGCAGTGGCTGGAAATAATCCGCCGAGAAAAACCGGGATGTAAAACCAGAACGGCTCGATGTGCGCACCATCCCCTGCTACCCGGTCCACCATTTCATGTTGCCAGATATCCAGAGCATGTGGCTCAACTGACAGCACATACCCAATCCACAATCCCAGCGGGAGACATGCTGCGGGCAATCCCACAGGGAATGACAGGATTCGCAACGCGCTGAAATGAAGTCCCGGAAGCAACCAGAAAACAACGATGGCTATGGGCACAAGAGCCAGCGGTCCCTTGGTGAGTAAACCCAGCGCGACGGCAAGCCACATCAATGCTGCCCAGCGACGCTTGTGCTTTTGTACCGCGCACATTCCGGCAAAGAGTGCTGCAAACCAGAACAGGTTGAGCATCGGATCGGTAATCGCCACCCAGCCTGTACCCAGATGCAGCGGCATCACGCTCAGAACACCTGCTGCGAGAACACCTGTTCGCATTGACCGCCAACGCCATCCCGCAATAAAAACCAAAAGGATCGTCAGACTGGAGGCAAGCAGCGATGGCGTACGCAGCGCCAACTCATTGTGCCCCAGCAGACGCAGACTGCATGATTGCAGCCAGTAGGTCAGAGGGGGCTTGGTCAGGTGTGGTTGACCGTGCATCTTCGGGATGAGCCAATCACCCGTCTGCACCATTTCCATACTCACCGTGCCGTAACGTCCCTCATCCGGTGGCCAGAGTGGATGTGAGGCGCGGGTCAGCCACAAATAGGTGACACAAACCAGCAATATGAGCAGAAACAGGATAACACTCTTCGTCTGCATCAATCCTGCCTCTGAACTGCAGGAATTGCGCGCAGTTTCGACACCTTTGAGTGTATTCTGCATCTGATGGATCGGCTGTGGCATTCCCGGCATTGTATCGCCTTGCTGAAGGATGACCCGAATCGCAGACAGAGGCGTTATCGTTTACGATCACATCAATCAAGGAGTGATTCTGAGCTTTGAAGCTGATTGACTGGTACATCGCCAAGCAATTTTTCTGGAACTTTCTGGTTCTGTTTGTGCTGTTATTCGTTTTTGCCGCCTCGATCGATCTGATTTTGAACCTGGATCGCTTTGTCGAAGCGGCCCGTGAAGCGATGGGGGAGGAAGCGAATACCTGGGACACAGCCCTGACTTTTATGCGCTTTGTGTTCGATTTTGAAGGTCCGCGTATTTTCCAGTTCTACGCTTATCTGCACGGCTTCGTCTCAATCGGCGCAATGGGTTTCACACTGGCGCAGATGTATCGGCACAAGGAACTGGTGGCAATCCTGGCGTCGGGTACAAGCTTGCATCGCATCGTTATGCCTTTTGTTGCGGTGATTTTTATCCTGAGTATGGGACAGTTGATGAATCAGGAATTCGTGCTTCCCAATGTCGCCACCATGCTGCTGCGCAAACACGGCGAGATCGGCCGCGAAACCGTCGACGAATTCAACATTCGTTTCATCTCTGACTCCACCGGCACACTTCTGCAGGCACCGTCGTATGATCCGGAGAATCAAACGCTCAGCCGGCCGACGATACTCGTGCGCGATGAATTGGGCAGAACGACCCGCAGAATTACTTCTGATGAAGCAACCTGGGATGACCCGCTGCAGGGGTGGCGTCTCATCAACGGCGATTCCATCATGCTGAGTCTGCCCGGCGATGAAGATACATCCACCCGCGCTTCGCTTCATACGCCGATTGACTTCTGGCCGACGGACCTGTCGCCCGAAGTCCTCACCGTCCATCATTACACTGAGTTTGCCGCAATGCTCAGCCTGCGGCAGATCGGACGTATGCTCAAAGCACATGGGATCACAGATCGAAACACTTTGCTGCGCCACCGGTATGCGCGTTTTTCGACGGTGCTGGTCAACGTGCTTGTTCTTATCATTGCGCTGCCGAGTTTTCTGCTGCGCGAACCGGCCAATCTTATGTTGCAGGCTGCGCGCTGCGCTGCAGTATCGATCACGGCAATGATCGGATCAGCCGTGTTTATGATGGTCCAGTTGCCCGGGATATCACCCGCTGTCGGCGTCTTCCTGCCCGTCGTGATCCTCTTCCCGATCGCATTGGGCAGAATTACCTATATTCGCACATAACCTGATGAAGCGTGGACCATCAGTTGCAAGGGGAGTGTGGGGAGTGTAGAGGAGTGTGGGGGGGGGGGTGATAGCCCAGGCAAGGCCTTGCCTGGGTCTCTTGAGAGTCAACATCCCGCAAAGCTGCCCCTTTTTAAAAATTTTCACATTTTCGTATTGAATCTGAGGACTTTTAGGGTAGTTATATGTTGAAGTGTGCTGTGTGCTGTGTGCTGTGTGCTGTGTGCTGTGTGCTGTGTGCTGTGTGCTTTGGGCAAATAAATCCACCCTGACGAGCCTCACACACAGATTGGCATGTGTATGGAATGACACTCCTCCGTCCTTTGGGTGACGTGGGTATCAAATGATGGAGTATGATCGAATGCCGAGAATTAGGACCACGCAATTTGCATATGCGATCTCTATGTTTCTCATGCTGGAGTTCGGTCATGCGGATGTTACACTCTACGGTGTTCAATCAGAGTGGGAACAGGATGTTGGAGCGTTTACATTCATTGACTTTACTGGTTTCCCTGAGTACACGATCATCACGGAACAATACAGCGACTTGGGAATACACTTCACTGATGGAACAGACGAGATCGCATTAGGGAGTGCTTATTCTGATGGGGCCGGGCTGTTTGGGGGTTCTTTTCTGCTGCCGACAATGAACCATGCGATAAACCTGAAGTTTGATGAGCCGATTCATGCCATTGCGGCTGATATCGGAGATCTTATATTTTATCTCTACGATGGGGATGAACTGATATACGAAAGTCCCTTATTCGGTGGAGGCTTCGTCGGATTGCTATCATCTGAGTCATTCAATAAAGTAATGATGGTGGGGACAGGTCATACGTACATAGACAACCTGTATTTCCAGGCAATTCCAGGTCCGGGGAGTGGTGTGCTGCTCTTGGTCTCCAGTGCTCTGTGGAGGAAGCGCGGGAGAATGTAGATGATCGAGATCCGGGCACCGCATTTCCATGCGGTGCTCATCAAAGTAGTTTCATTCCTGGTGGCACCGCTCTCTGAGCGGTGATGAATTCACACAGTTCGGAGAACTGTGCCACCAAGAGAAGCCACGGCTCGGAGAGCCGAGTTACCAAAGAGCCGCGATCTGTGATCGCGGTCCACCGACGCAGTCGGCGGCTCTGTCATTTCGTTGTGTACGTATAAGCATTGATGGAACAGAAAAGACCCCGGCAACGCCTTGCCGGGGCTTTCCTCCCACACATGAAAACTATCCTCTCACATAACTCCCGAATTTCCCCGATCAAATTCACGGTCGGCGTCGCTGTTGCCAGGCGTGATGAAGTGAATCATCAAAGATCGTCACCGATACATCAGACAACAAACGCATCGCTAACCGATCCATGAGCAGACGTTCCTGATCGAGGCGAACAATCTCCGCCAATTCATCACGCACCTGGGCTGGATCGACGGTGTCCGCTTCGATGATTTTATGAAGTTGAAGCACGGCAAATCCCTGCTCCAGCATGATCGGCGCAGAAACTTCATCCAGATTCAGTGACCACAGCGCGCTGCGCAATCCTTCGGGATAAGAGGGATCATATCGACTGAATGGCTCGAGCAGTCCGCCGCGTCTGGCGCTGGGATCGATGGACAGTTCCACTGCGACATCAGTGAATAATGCACCGGCATTGATCAACGCCAGCGCATGTTGTGCGGTGGAAAGATCGGGGGCGAGGATCAGCCGGGCCTGTCGTTGCGTTCCGTGGATCATGTCGAACATGCGCCGAATGGACTCTTCGCTGATCTGAACCTGATCACGAACCAGCGCACGCAATGTCGCATTGCGTTTCAGCAATGCCTGGAAACGGACCGGACCGAGATTTTGACTCGTGCGGTAATCATCCAGAAGGCGAAGTGACTTGGAAGGATCGCTGTGCAGCGCATGGACCAGCAGGTATTGTTCTGCGGCTATCTCATCAGGCGAGACAGTCACGCCTGATTCCTGGGCGAGATTCTCCACTGCCCGATTGAGGATATGCTCTTCCAGCACCTCCGCTCCCGCTGCCTCAGCGAGCATTGGCCGCAGATCACCCCAGAGGATGGATCGGCCATTGACCAATGCTGCCGGCCGGGCATCGATCATCATGGCGGTCGCATTTTCGCTGGATGATGGCGATGTGATTTGCGTGGGGGATGATTCGGGAGTCGATGGCGGCGGATTTCCCGTTGTTTCACAGCCGTACAGGGAGATGAAAATGAGTACGGAAAGGCTTTTGCCTGCCAGAATGGGACAATTCACTGCATAATGGGTTATTCTCATAACCGATATGCGACCATGAACCGTATCCTTTTGTCAACTGGATGAGGAAAGAATGGCAAAGATGAAGGCACTCATATGCCCGTACTGCGGCGACGGCCAACCGGCTACGGACCGTTGCCGATCATGCGGGGGATTGCTGGAACCGCTGAGTCGGCAGGCGACACACAATGAAATGGGGCCGTGGTTTATTCGCAATTCCCTGCGTCCGTTTCAGCCCGGCTGCAGCTACGAAACGCTTGTCAGGCTCATTGAGCGGGAATTTATCACGAAAAATACGATCATCCGAGGTCCGACCACCAAGCAGTTTTGGACGATCGCCCGGCGTATACCGGGAATTGCGCACCTCGTCGGCTACTGCCACAACTGCAATGTCGAGGTTGATCCCTCAGATCACGGCTGCCACGCATGTGGTGAGGCGTTCGGGGCGTATCTCGACCGTAACAACCTGGGTTTACCTGATATCCGACCTCTGCCCGGCGATCCGTCCACCGATGTCCCCAGTCCTGCACCTGTTCCTCCGGTATATGATGGAAATCGGATTTCCAGCTTTGCCACCAACGAGGAAT
>JANQEQ010000164.1 GCA_028278245.1 Phycisphaerales bacterium
CTGGATCCGACCTCGTCGGCTGGAGAGGTCGGAGGAGATGTCGCCGATCATATCTGCCGGTACGGTGATTTCCATTTTGACGAATGGCTCCAGCAGAACGGGCTTTGCTTTCTGGACCGCATTAATAAATGCCTTCTTCCCTGCGGTGATGAAAGCAACTTCCTTGGAATCGACGGGGTGATGCTTTCCGTCGTAGACCATCACCTTGACATTTTCCATTGGGTAACCGGCGATTGCACCATTGACCAATACCTGACGAACACCTTTTTCGATGGCGGGCATGAATTGCTTGGGGATAGATCCGCCGAATGTTTCGTCCTCGAAGATCAAACCGTTGGAGATGTCTTCCTCATCCCCGGTGAGAGGAGCAACGCGGAGAAACACTTCGCCGAATTGTCCCGCACCACCTGTTTGTTTCTTGTGACGATGATGTCCTTCGGCATTGGCAGTGATCGTTTCCTTGTAAGCGACCTTCGGCGGCCGGGTTTCCACATCCACACCGTAACGATCCTTCAGCAGTCTTAATTTTATCCGAAGATGCTGCTCACCGAGTCCGCGGAGAACTGTTTCATTGGTTGCCTGTACACGTTCAAATTCCAGAGTCGGATCCTCTGCGATCATCTTTCGCAGCGCTTCGCTCAGTTTTGTCTCTGCCCCCTTACTCGTTCCTTCAATGGCCAGACCGAACATGGGTTTGGGAAGTGAGATCGGTTGAGCGCCAAGATCGTCAGCGACGGAGCCGGAATGTAGCATGCTGTTGTAGTTAATGTCCTCAATTTTTGCGACTGCTCCGATGTCACCAACGATGATGTCTTCAGTCTCGGCGTGCTCTTTGCCCTGTAGTTTGAACACATGGGCAATGCGAGTACCTTTTTTCCCATCATCAATACGGGGATTTGAACTCGAATTGATTGTGCCCTGATGGACTCTGAAGACGCATAATTTCCCGACATAGGGGTCTGACGAAACCTTAAACACATGAGCAATTGGCTCAGCATCAGATTCCTCATTCGGCTTGTATTCTTGCTTCCCATCGCCGCCGGCGAAGACAAAGGAGTGTGTGTTACCATCAATGGGATTGGGGCAGAGTTTGGCAATGACATCCATCAACTCATTGACGCCGATATTGTCCCGCACGCTGGTAAAGCAGATCGGTATGAGATGCCCCTCACGGAGTGCTCGCCCGAATGCCAATTGAAGTTTATCAGCAGCAACCTCTCCTGCTTCAAGATATTGCTCCATCAGTTCCTCATCGACTTCCACAACCTGGTCCACGATACCCGTGTGATAGTCAGCAATATCTCCCAGATCACTATCACCTGACGCTTGCTGGAAGCAATCAACAACTTCAGAACCTCCATTTGCTGGAAGATTCACCGGTTGACATTCGCTGCCAAATGCATCCTTTATCGAATCGAGCAAACTTGGCAAATCTGGGGCATTATCGATTTTGTTGACGACGAGTACGCGCGGAATTTCATTCCTCTGTGCAATTTTCATCATTCGCCGAGCGACTGTTTCAATGCCGGCATTTGCGTCAATGAACACTGCTACGGTTTCGACTGCAGGTAAGACACTGATGGACTTCCCCAGGAAATCAGCCGAGCCGGGGGTATCGATGATATTGATGTGCGCATTGGCATGATCGAAGTGGACAATCGAGCTGTCCAGGGACTGGGTGAATTCTTTTTCCAGATCTTCCCAGTCACATACTGTGTTGCCGTCTTCAACCTTTCCGATCCGGCCGATGACACCGGCGTTGTGAAGCATGGTTTCGGTCATCGAGGTTTTCCCCGAGCCGGCAGTCCCCGTGAATGCGATATTTCTGATGTCTGCCGTGGTGTATTTAGGCATCGTACGCGACTCCTCAGTCGGATCTTCAGGGCTTGGCTATCGCTGGATAGCGTGGATTCTTGAAAGCCCCACACTATACCTCATCTCTACATTCTGTGGGGAATCAGCCGGTAAACACTCCCCGGAATTGCACTCAAGTTGTAGGGATACCCCACTCAAAAAATGGGCGCTACTGGACTTGAACCAGTGACCCCTGCCATGTAACGGCAGTGCTCTAGCCGACTGAGCTAAGCGCCCGATCTGCAACACATCGTAAACGCTTACCACGCAACGTCAACGCCCCTGCCCAATCAATCACCCTCCCCTTCACGCCCTGTGATTCGTTGAGTTACCCCTCCCCCCACCCAACCCTGTAAACATGCTTCTGCCTCATATTTCACATGTGCCTCTCACTGTGAGGGGAACTGCCCGCTGGGGAGGATCTGTCGTAATCCTTCGTAGACGGCTGTACAGACAGCAGTTGCCAGATTCAGGCTACGCGCCCGGGGATCGTCCACCATAGGCAGGGTTATACGGTGATCTTCACCATACCGCTGGGTAACGTAATCGTGGAGTTCCTGAGGTACACCCGCTGTCTCCTGTCCAAAAAGAAGATAATCACCTGGCTGAAATTCCACCTCCCAGTGTGGTCGTTCGCTCCTGGTCGTGTAGAGCCAGAGCCGTTTGGGATCTTCGCGCCGTAGAAAGTCCTCCCAGGAATCATGCTCCCGGCAATCAACGAGATGCCAGTAGTCCAATCCTGCTCTCCGCCTGGCTTTCTCAGACATATCAAAGCCCAGAGGATGGATCACATGCAGTCGGCAGCCCGTAGCAGCAGCGGTTCGGCCAATATTGCCCGTATTGTTCGGTATTTGTGGTTTGAACAGTACAATATGGAACAGGGGAGGTTTCATGCTGGCTCAGTGTACCCGCTCACACGGTCCATAGTCTTGAATCAAGGTTGTGACGGGTTACTTTCAGGAGCAATTCAGCCCTGTAAAGCAGCAATTGAGCCGCTCATCTGACAGGAGCATGCTGATGCTTTACATTACGCCGGTTATTTGAATAAGAACCATCAAAGAGATTACGCGATGATCATACGTTCCTGCTATCACAGTTTTTCCACCCTCTGGTGGCTTTCGGGGATCATTGTAAGTTTGGCACTCAGTGGTTGCGGGCCGGATATTGAGCCTGCTGCACCACGCCCTGAATCTGCAGACATTGATCGATCAATGCTGGAACTCGACGTGCCCCCCATTCTCCGTGGAACAATAGCCTCAGAAGCGGTGATGGTGGGGTATGAGCCGGTTGTCGTCCGCGGGTATGGATTGGTCGTCGGCCTCAATGGAACAGGATCACGGGATATCCCACCATCACTCCGCGCTCACATGCTGCTGGAGATGTCACGTCGAGGCATCGGCTCTGAGCGAACTGGTTGGGGACACCTTAAACCCGAAGCTCTTCTGGATTCGCTGGATACGGCTATTGTCGTCGTGGAGGGATTGATTCCACCCGGCTCATTAGGACGCTGGTACTCACCTCGCCAATGGGGAGAGAGCAAGCAGGTTGTACCCGGAACTCCATTTGATGTTCGTGTCTACGCCGATCCCAGAACCGGAACCACCAGCCTTGAAGGCGGCCAACTCTATACATGCGAGCTACGCCCTGGACCCCTAACAACTGGAAGTCGACAGGCGGCAGCCCTGGCTGAGGCATCCGGGCCGATATTTGTCAATCCATTTTCTGAGCCGGGAAGCGTCCAGGCTGAAGTCATCACTGCCACTATCGGCAGGATACTTCACGGCGGGGAAGTCATCGAAAATATGCCGCTCAAACTGCAGTTGTTCAATCCGAGCCACACCAGGGCAGCGGTACTCCAAAATACGATCAACACCAAGTTCCCAGAAGAACCGATGCAAGGCTCCAAAACGGCTCACGGGGAATCCGATGCAACGATCGAAATCAGCGTTCCACCATCGTTCAAGGGTAATACAGATGAATTCGTAAAACTCCTGCATTACACCACACTGCGATTAGCCGGTGCTGAAGCCAACGCCAATTTCATCCGGCGATCGTTACTCGCCAATCCTGCTGATGCGGAAACGGCATACTGGCGCTGGCGCGCTTTGGGGAACCGAGCACTGCCGATCATTCGAGAGCTTTACGATCACTCCGAAGAATTACCTCGATTGGCTGCGCTACAGGCGGGTGCCAAGCTTGATGACGCACTGGTCATTCCGCACCTGATCGATCTCACCGAGAACACCAACAGTCGTAACAAACTCGTAGCGGTCAATCTCTTGGCAGAAATGGGGCCGAATCTGGTCATCGACCAGGCATTGCAGAAACTGCTCGATGAGCCTGATGTCGAAACATGCCTGGCCACGTATGAGGCGCTGGTCAAGCGTGGTTCACATGCCATACGCCGATTCCACGTGGACGAACACTACATCGTCGACATCGTTGAGTGTGATCAGTCCATGGTCTATATCACGCAACAGAATCAGCCTCGTATCGCTCTTTTCGGCAGGGCGCTGAATATCGACCGTCCCATCACCATGCAAACCTGGTCCAATCGTCTGATGATCCGTGAGAACAGTGAAGATTTCGATAAGTTGGATGTTTATTACCGTCCCCACGAAGAAGATCCGCAGGGCATGATCTATACCGTTTCTTCCAGTCTTCCCGAGTTTATCTATTTTCTCGGGCACAGGTCTTCCATCGAGCAGCCTGATCCGGGCATCGGGCTCAGCTACGGACAAACTGTCGGAGCTTTGCACCAAATCTGGAGTCAAGGCTACCTGCCGGTCGATTTCAAAGCCGAGCAGGATCGTATTCTGGCAGCGATCGTTGCTCAGGAAGCTGGAGCCAGAATCGAAGATCGACCGGAGTTTTCAGAAAGACCAGTAGCTACTCCACCGGCAGAAGACACCTCACGACCCGATTTCTAATCTCGATATTGGCCACAAATGGGTTATGATAGGTAGTGAGCAGAATTAGCGAGGTATCAACTCATCCGGTGCAATCTTCACCGAAGTGTCCGACTGGACGACATCACATGGTTCCAGGAGGGAACCCCGGCACGACAGGAGGTCATCGCCGAATGCGGCTAGCCAAAGTTACACTCTCCGGATTTAAATCATTCGCAGAACCGACCGAGTTCTGCTTCAATCAACCGATCACAGGCGTGGTCGGTCCCAATGGGTGCGGAAAATCGAACATTGTCGATGCGATCAAGTGGGTGCTCGGGGAACGATCTGCCAAGAGCCTGCGCGGTGATGCAATGCTCGATGTGATTTTTGCCGGTTCGGCCGGTCGCAAACCTCAGGGCGTTGCTGCGGTTACACTCACCTTCGATAACCCTGTCATCTCGAATCCTGAAACACCCAACACCGATGTCCAGAGGCATCTCCCCGTGGCAACCGAACAGGTCGACGTCACGCGCAGACTCTTCCGAGACGGTCGCAGCGAATACCTCATCAACAACAAGAAATGCCGACTTCGTGACATCAAAGAGACTTTCATGGATACGGGGATCGGAACCAACGCGTATTCGATTATCGAACAGGGACGGGTTGATGCCATGCTCATGGCCAATCCGGTCGAGCGCCGAGGCATCCTCGAAGAAGCGGCAGGTGTTGCGAAATTCAAAGCCCGCAAAATCGAGGCCGTTCGAAAACTCGAACGGAGTGAAATCAACCTTGTTAGGGTCAGGGAGCAACTTGCATCAACCGAACGCCGCCTGCGCCTAGTCCGAGGACAAGCGACCAAAGCTCGCCGATTTCAGGAACTCAGCGTGCGCTATCGCGAGCTGCGCACTGAGCTGGCGCTCGATCAATACCACGAATTGAATCAAAGACTCGAAGGGCTGACCAGTCGCATCACCGACCTGGATGAAGAACGGCATCAACTCACAGACATTCTTCGTAAACTGGAAGATAACAAACAGTCTGCAGATATTGCTCGTCATGATCTGCAGATCAATCAGCGGGAGTTGGAGCAACATCGTCTGGAACTGGTCGCATCGCGCAAGCATGCTGAACAACGCTGCGAAATGATGACGCGAAACATCACGGAGAGTCGCCAACGTGCTGAAGAAGATGCCCAGCGTCTGGAAGAACTGACAGAAAAGATCACTCAAATCGCCAGCGATATACAGGCATTTGAGCAGGACATCGCCGGTGCTGAAAATAGAGTTGCCGAGCTTGAGCAGGAGGTCAATCAACGATCAGTACACCGAGCACAACTCCAGGAATCATTGATTGAAGCTCAGGAACAAGGGGAAAAAATCCGCGAAACTGTCACCAGAACACAGCAGCTTCTTTCGCAGTTGTCGGTGAGGAAACAATCCTCCGAAAGTAGAATCAGCGAACTGCGCGAACAACGCGAATCATTCACAGAACGTAGAGAACAGCTCAACAACGAAAAAGCTGACTGCCAGACAGCTCATACCCAGGCAGAGGATGATTGCAGAACATTCCAGACTGAAGCGGATCAATGCGAACAGGAGATTCAATCGCATGATGAAGCGGCAGCTGCGCTGGGTGAACATCAGGCAAATCTGACTGAGCAACTGGCAAAAACCCGTCACGAACGTGCCGCCCTGGAATCACGCACACATCTTCTCGAAGAGATGCACGAAGCACGTGAAGGCCTGGGCGATGCCGTCAAAACCGTGCTCGATCATCCGGAGCAGTTCCCGGGAGTGCTCGGTCTGCTGGGCGATTTCATTGATACGGATCGTGAGCATGTTCCCCTCGTCGAAGCAGCGTTGGGAGATAACCTGCAACTACTTCTGGTTCAAACTCAACAGGACATGCTGGCTCTGCAACCTGCTGTCGCTTTGCTACAGGGCCGTGTTGCATTTGTGGCGCAGGAAACTCCACACCCCCACCCCACGCACGATCATGACTCCTCTGATGGGCAGACTGTCTCGAACAACGAAGTTACCCCCATTCTGCAATACATCCAATCACAGGACTGTGCAGCATGGGCTACTGATCGTCTGCTTGCCACTACCGGGATTGTCCAGGATCTGACAACCGCATTGCGACTGTCCCGCACTTCCATGCCCGATTGGCGTTTCGTCACCCGAACCGGGGAGATCGTCGAACCGGACGGTCGGGTCAGCATCGGCCACGCTTCAAGTCAATCCGCCCACGACGGTTGGTTGTCCAGGCGTGTCGAGATGTCTGAACTGCGCGAGAATCTCAGATTATTGAACGAAAAAGTTGTCAACCTCAGTGGTGAGTTGAACACGCTACTCTGTGAATCCGCCCAGTCGCAACAGAAGCAGGAATCGCTCAACGACCAACTCCATGTTGCCCGCCGAAAGATTATCGATGCTCAATACCAGGCACAACGAGCGATGAACGATCTTGAGCGATTGGAGCGTGAACAGACATCCCTGGAAAACGAACAGCGACAGGTGGATGAACGATTAGCGGAATTGACAGCGGAAAGCCAAAGCCTGATCGATAAAGAAAAAGCACTGGCCGAGCAACTCGTGCAGGATCAGAAGAACGCTCTTGCTGCGACCACGGTCCTTGCTTCAGCCCAGGAAGCGGTGGAAACATCTCAGGATGAATTGACCGTTGCGAAAGTTGATCTGGGTCAGGCCAACGAGAAACTTGAATCATCACGGCGCGAACATCGTCATCTCCACTCGGCGCATGATGAAGCGCTGCGGCAACAGGAATTGCACACACAGCAGCGTCATCGACGCCTGTCACAAATCGAACAATATGAGGCGTCGATTGCAGATGCCCAGGCTGAGATTCA
>JANQEQ010000022.1 GCA_028278245.1 Phycisphaerales bacterium
CCCGCAAAATCCAGTTCCGCCCAATCCTCCACGCGCTTCACCTGCGAATCAAAACGATACTGCCGAACAGAAAAATCCTGCGCCAGATCGGTCAGCCATTCACTCTTTCCTTCTTCAAGTAACGCTTTAACGGTGTCCGAACGACTCAAACGCCCGCTCTGATCCTGGATCGTCTTACTCCTGCTGTTATCTGCCATCACCACCAGATAATTTGCACCCGTTTTGGCGACTTGCCCCACCCACAACGGTTCACACAAACACAGCAGCAAAATGACGATACCCACCACCTTCAGCAGCATTGCACAACGTGCTGATAGTCCGGTGCCGCCCACCCGCCGATACCCTTGGATCAGCAATACCAGTGTAATGACAAACGCCATGCCCGCCCCAATCAACCATGCCCGCGCCGTAAATATGATGGCAGCCAACTCAGCTCCCATTAATCACCTCCCCCCAGGTTTTCGTAATACACCCGCACCAGTTCGGTAAATCGATCCGGCACAGGATCCCGATCGATCGGCACCATATTCTCTTCAGATTCCAGCTTCGCCAGCTCATCACCCAGCCGATCGTATAATTCTTCCAGCGGTTTGATAATCTGATCCTGTACCAGGTCCCATTGAGGTTCTTTGCTGTGACGCTTGAATTCGACCCGCATCTGCCGGGCCCGATCTCTCACGTTTGCCACATCGCTGCGCAGCTCCGGATCCTGCAGCATCTCCTCCACGGTACGCAGCCAATCCGACCATTGCAGGTACTGATCCCCCGTTATGGGCCGAGTGGTTTCATAACCACCGTCCTGATTGTAGAATCCACCCTGTCGGTTCCGATCCGCTACATTGCGTTCCCCGCTCAAGTTCCGCCTTCCCTGACGTGGATTCTGCCGATCATTGTTCCCTGGATTATTACGCTGCGCCTGGTTCTGTTCACGATTGCGATCATTGTTACCGGATCGATTACCCGGATTGTTATTCGCTTGTTGTGACTGCTGTTGTTGATTCTGCTGATCCTGACGGCCTGTTTGTTGTCCTGGTGATTGCGATTGATTTTGAGACTGCGATTGTGACTGTTGCTGAGATTGTCCTTGCGCTCGCGCCTGTGCCTGCTCACGCTGATTCTGCTGCTGTTCGGGATTTCCATTTTGTCTGGATTGATTTTGATTCGCCTGATTCTCTCGATTACCATCCCGATCGGATGGATTTCCCTGTGAACGTGTTGCATCCGGATTGTCAGCCTGATCATTTTCATTTTGAGCCTGTCGAATTGCTTCTTCCAGGTTGCGACGGGCCTGTTTCAATGCCTCCGCTTCCGAGCCCAACACCGCCTGAGCGGCATCTTCGATATCCTCCCGTAATTCCCCGATCCCTTCGTTGGCATGACGTTCCACTTCCTGGGCCTGGGGCAGAAAGCTCCGCCGCAGCAGTTCACTTGTTATATCCAACGCCTTATCGATATCACTGGATCGCGTTTCCCGCAGCGTGTCGTACAGCTTCCGCGACAACAGCGGCTCGGCATCTTCCGCTTCCTCGCTCACACTCCGCATCTGCTCGATCAATTCCTCAGTTGTCTTACGCTGTTCCTGCAAGGCGTCAGCCATATCGTTTTGCTGATCCGTATCAGCCAGCGTCTTTCGCTTCGAT
>JANQEQ010000030.1 GCA_028278245.1 Phycisphaerales bacterium
TTCAGCCAGTATGTCAGCGGGAAGTTCTATGATCCGGTCTTCTACGCCCCCAAGGACAAGGCAGCCTGGACCGCAATCGAGGAATGTCTGGATGATCCGTCTGAATTCTGCCAGGCAGCTGGTGAATCTGACTGCTACTGGACCAGCTATTGCCTCTCACCGGCAGCCATGTTCAGCCCCGATGTCATGCGCAACGAACGTGACGGCGGGTGGCAGGATCCCTGGGTAATCAACGGCGGATTCCGTTCCCCCTCCATGAGCCAGGCTCAATTCCCGCAACTCAAAACCCAGATGATTGAACACCATTGGCTACAGGGTACACGCGCTGAATGCAATCCAGCGTGGACGGGAGGTACCTTCAACGGTTGCGAGCCTTACTACTTCAACGCCAGCCGTGATTCCACGCCCATGTCGCTGTTCTACGATGGCCACATCGAACCCCTCGGTACGCAGGAAGCCATGAAATCCAGCGCCCGCAACTTCGCTCAAACCGACGAACAGGGTGACGGTTTTCACCTGTGGCACAGGTTCACTCCCTTCGGCGGTACGGATCCGGAGCAAGCCGGCAGCGGTTGGCCTGAGGGCGGTTATTTCATGGACATGATCTACGATGGCGGCAGTTCCTACGATGCCATCACCAGCTTCCATGTGTTGACCACCGATGGCATTCTCGGCCGAGATAAAACCGGAGGCTAACCCCCTCCACACATCCCCCCCACATAACACCACAACACCATGCACAAGGCTGCGTCACTGCACGCAGCCTTGTTTTGTTTTAATGAAACCGGAAGAATCTAGTGACGTATCTATTACGCTGTATCCATATTCCGATCCAATCCTACCCCTCAATCCACTCCTCTGGACTGTTGCAATACAACTTGTGAAACCATGAATCATGGGCTTCCACTGACAGCTGTTGTCACACCGGTGAAAGTAGAATCAATGTTCTATGGAAATTCCCTGAAATTCCGTGAATCATCTCCCGGTCATCAACAAATTGAGATTAGATGTGCAATAATTGCACCGAGCGGGAGTTCCGCCGAGGTCCATACTTTTAGGGCTCCTTGGCCGTTGAAAGTTGGGCATGAGGGGGCTCACGCGATAGGCCAGTAGTGTGCTGGCCGTCCAGCTTTGTGGAACATTGATAAAAGGGAAATGCGATGAGACTTAAGTTTGCAACAAGAGTTTTTGGGATTGGTGCTTTAATTGCAGCCGTTGGCTCACCTTCTCTTGCAGGTGGCCTTGTCAACGGGACTTTTGAATACCCCTGGTACTGTTGGAAAGGAAAACGTGAATCAGGCGTACCAGCCAGTGCGATCCAAATTGCATCCACAGGAGGTTACAGTGACAATGGTGAATGTCTGGTGATCGACTTTAAAGATAGCGAATCAAATTCATTAGTAGCCGTGAAAAAATTCGTTATTGAAGCGGATGCGAATGAATGGATCACATTGACGTTCAAATCCTTAGTGACAGGAGAAGATGATCAGACATCAGTTCGGTTCACTGGGGGTGGTGGATTTGCGGGTGGACTTGTGCCTGACTCTTCTGGCCCCACCTCGTGGGATACAACAGTGATCGCATTTCAAACTGGTACGGCGGATCCTACTGTAACACTTACGTTTGATGTATGCGATACAGAAGAGGGGGATACGGTAGCCAAGTTTGATAATCTGGTGTGCACAGTGGAGAGTTCGGACACCTCGGACAACCTTGACCAAGAAAACACATGCACAAATACAGAATTGACCGTGTGGTGGTTGGAAGACGCCCCCCCCGACTGTCCAGCCGATCTCAACGGCGATGGTACGGTCGATATCAATGATCAATTTATTCTGCTGGGATATTGGGGCGAGTGTGCTGACTGGGGCTGCTGCGAAGGAGATCTAGATGATGACGGCGAAGTAAATATGGACGATGTATTTGAACTTCTCGGTGAGTGGGGTGATTGTCCGTAATTCCCTCACTGCTATCCATTATCAACTCATTCATTGAATCACACACTGAGCCGTCCAAATCTGGGCGGCTCTTTCAATCATCAACTAGGATCACTACATTTGCATCACCAAATTTCCCAAGCTCTGACTGCATTTTCACTCCATCCTGCCTTGTTTTTTTGTAAAAAAACCTCCTGAGGTACGGGAAAGTGCACTTCAAAGAAGTAATGGTCAGGGTTTCTCCACTTACTGCTGGTTTTTGGCGCTAAAGTCTTTTACACTACTGGTATACGGTCATCTGTGGTGACGCATCGATCGGGCGCACTACAGACATCTATTTTGCGGATTCATGACCGTCATTTCTCCGAATCCGTAATGTCCCCTGCGGGCAGATTCAGCAGGCATGTCACGGTTTGAATTTATCTTTCATTTCCGTGCATGGTTTCCTGAACCGCTGCAGACGGCGTGTGTCGCCGACAATCCAGGAGTTGACATCATGAAAAGATCAGAACAGAAAGGATTCACCATCATTGAGTTGCTGGTGGTAGTCTCCATCATCGCGCTATTGATCGGCATTCTGCTGCCGGCAATCGGCAAGGCGCGTGACCAGGCCAAGCTCACGCAATCAAAGACCAATCTCCGCAACCTCGGTACGGCGCATGCTACGTATGCCAGTGAATGGAATGATCGACAGATCACATTCGTTGATGACAACATATCTCGTTATGGTGCTTCATCATCGGATGCTTATCCAGAATACGAAGCGCAAAACGGTGTCATGCATCCGCCGATGGTACTCGGTTATGAGGTTGGTGGAGAAGGCGGATTCTGGAAATATCCCATGGATCACCCAGGCAACTGGGGAATCAACGAACCTATCGGCTTCCCGGGTATTGCGCAGTCTCACTTCGTCGGATTCGGATCCTTCCGCATGGCCAACTGCAAACAGTTCAACCAGTATGTGAGTGGGAAGTTCTACGATCCGATCTTCTATGCACCGAAGGATAAAGCAGCCTGGACCGCAATCGAGGAATGCCTGGACAATCCCGGCGAATTCTGCAATGCCGGCGGTCCTGAGGACTGCTACTGGACCAGCTATTGCCTCTCACCGGCAGCCATGTTCAGCCCCGATGTCATGCGCAACGAACGTGATGGCGGGTGGCAGAGTCCCTGGGTTCTCAAAGCCGGCTTCCGCTCACCGTCCATGAGCCAGGCGCAATACGCACAACTCAAAACTCACATGGTCGAGCATCACTGGCTGCAGGGCGCACGCGCTGAATGCAATCCAGCGTGGGCCGATGGAACCTTCAACGGCTGTGAGCCTTACTACTTCAACGCCAGCCGTGATTCCACGCCCATGTCGCTGTTCTACGACGGCCACATCGAGCCGATGGGTGTGCAGGAGGCAATGAAATCCAGTGCTCGGAACTATGCTCAAACGCAGGAACAAAGTGGTACCGGTTTCCACCTGTGGCATAGATTCACACCCTTCGAAGGCACCGATCCGGCAGACGCAGGCGGCGGCTGGCCTGAGGGCGGTTACTTCATGGACATGATCTACGATGGCGGTAGTTCCTACGATGCCATCACCAGTTTCCACATCCTGACGACCGACGGAATTCTCGGTCGAGACAAAACTGGAGGCTAACTCCCCCCCACATGCCCCCCTCACC
>JANQEQ010000072.1 GCA_028278245.1 Phycisphaerales bacterium
ACCCCAGATGACGTTACCATACTCTGCAGAATGAGCCCGGCCGAGGATCATCGGGGGGTGATCGTCACCATTTTGCTCACGATAATTGTCATACGCGGAACCTTCATTGGCACCGTAGCGTGAGAGGTTGTCATCGATGAATGTGATCTGTCGATCGTTCCACTCGGCAGAATATGTCGCATGTGCAGTCCCGAGGTTCCGGAGATTTGTTTTCGATTGCGTGAGCTTGGCCTGGTCACGCGCTTTGCCAATTGCCGGCAGCAGAATGCCGATCAGCAACGCGATGATGGAGACCACCACCAGCAGCTCAATAATTGTGAATCCTTTTGACGTTGTTTTTTTCATAGCAGTCAGCTCCTTATGTCAGAGTGCACAAGAAGAAACGGTTTGAGAGGAGTGTGTCAAGGTTGCTTGATTACCTTGACGTTTCATCTCAACTTATTCCCTGGCACAGCGGACAGGATTTTCAGCCCTTACGGGGCTGCGTGGGTCGGAGATATGCTTTGTGACCCACTGGGGTAGAAATGAACGAGGGTAACTGATGTGGTATTACCCTACGCTTGTACGATTCTCAGTGCGATATGTTGCACCATTGTAAGGCCAGAAGTGTATGAAATGTTGACAATTATGCGAGATCTCGTGGCCTTTTTTCTCCTATCGCCCCAATGAACCCTCAAAAGCCAGAAGAATCCAGGTGTATGAAAGGATTTCACGCAAAAAATGCAGAAATCATTGCTTTCAGCGTATTCAGAGGGGATGTATTTCAGATGTATGGAGCGTTTTATGGTGATGAAGATGGGAACAAATCCTGAACATCCAGGGCATCACTGCTGTTTTTTGTCAGGTTGAGCTTGAGATGATCGATCGCTGCCCCGGTCAGTTTGCGGCCCTGCCGGGTTCGTGCCAGGAAACCGATCTGGAGCAGGTACGGCTCGACGACATCCTCCAGGGTTCCAACATCCTCCCCCATGGCAGCAGCGATGGCTTCAACACCCACCGGGCCGCCGTTGAATGTGGTTCCGATGATCCCCAGGTATCGCCGATCGAGTTCATCAATACCCAGTTCGTCAATACGTTCCAGTTGAAGCGCATCGTGGACGACCTGAGGATCGATTCGGCCCGCTGCGCGCACCTGGGCAAAATCACGAATGCGGCGCAAGAGCCGAAGCGTCACCCGAGGTGTCCCGCGCGATCGACGCGCAATGGAGATCATCACTTCATCGTCGAATTGAGGCATCTGGAGTTTTTGACAAGCCCGGTGCAGTATCACCTTCAATTCATCAAGGCCGTAGTATTGCAGGCTGTGGGTGATACCGAAGCGGGTGCGCAGGGCCGCAGTGAGCAAGCCGGCTCGTGTGGTCGCCCCGATGAGTGTGAATGGTTGCAACCGATAGGTGATGACTTTGGCGTGCAATCCTGCGTCGAGTGTGAAATCGATTTTGAAATCTTCCATTGCGGAATAGAGATATTCCTCAACCCCGATCGGGAGACGGTGAACCTCATCGATAAAGAGAATATCCCGAGCCTGCATTTTCGTGAGCGTGCCGACCAGGTCGCCCGCTTTGGTCAGTGCCGGACCACTCGTGGAAAATGCATGAGCTCCCAGTTCGGCGGCAATGACATGAGCGAGTGTGGTTTTCCCTAATCCGGGAGGACCGTGTAGGAGCACATGCTCCATCGGCTCACCTCGTTGGGAAGCCGCCTCCAGTGCGATCGTGATCTTTTCAATCAGATCAGCCTGGCCGATGTAATCATTGAGATTCTTTGGGCGGAGTGATACCGCAGAGTTTGGATCATCAGCGTGCTGATAGTCAGGCGAGATGATGCGTTCCTTGGCCATGCATCCGACATCGTAACCGACTTGACTGGAGTGTGCTTAAGCAAGCCGGGGTAAAGCGCAGCGCCGCCCCGGGTACGCCTACCACATCAATCCCCAACACTAAACCCCACACTTTACCCCCCAACATTTCCGAATCTTCCTCGAAGACTCGTCAGATTCGGCTTACGTTATCCCAGTATGTTGAGAATCGATCCCGCCGTGTGGTTGATCTGAGTGAGTGCCATGAGTGAGGATTGATCCAGGATGCGCAGTCGTGTCAAGTTTGACGTCTCCTGCGCATAGTTCGTATCCCGGATGAGCGATTCTGCCCGGGATGTTGATTCAAATTCAACACTGAGACTGCTCAAGCGCGAGTCGATCGTGTTTTTCTGGAATGCACCGAGTGAGCCGCGTTGTCTGCTGACCTGACTTTGAGCAGCACTGATCGCCTGCTGAGCGCCGGAAACATCGCCGTTGATCGGACTCAGATCGCCGCCTGAGAGAACATCGCGGAGCGAATAATCGGTCCCGTCGATCTCGACCTGCCCCAGGTTGCTTCCGGAGAGGTTTTCAATGTTCAGCGTCTCACCGTTGGCGGTGAGGGATGCCGTACCGTCAAGAAGATTGTCGCCGTTGAATGACGTCGCTGTGGCAAGACGATCAATGGCCGAGATCGTGGAATCCAGTTGATATTGAATTGCCTCCTGCTCCTCATCGCTCATAAACGATGAGTTTGCTGCCGAAACCACCAGACCGTTCGCCTCGACCAGCAGATTGGACATCTCGCCCAGTGCTGCATCGGCCGTATCAACCACGTTGCTGGTCCTTTGCAGGTTTCGTGATTCAGCATCCAGTGCTGCCAGTACAGACCGCAGATTCTCGGATGTGATTAATCCCGCAGGATTATCCGCACCCCGGTTAATACGCTGACCCGTTGCCAGTTTTTCCATTGAGCTGGTGAGATTCTGTTGATTCAAACCGTGTAAACGCTGAGCGCTCAACGAAGTCGCAAAGAGATTGATTGATTGCATAACAGCATCCTTATCCCTGTTCCCCGGCGATTATGACGCTCCGCCAGCTATCCAAAGTGTAAGAAACAGCAAACACGTACCGGTTGATGAAATCAGTGTGCAGTCATATTTCTCGCTGATCATTGGTACAACCCATAGAACAGTGCATAGCACCGTCCGATATCCGGCAATGGTGGGAACTATGTGTGGG
>JANQEQ010000091.1 GCA_028278245.1 Phycisphaerales bacterium
TTCAGCAGTTGGAATATGAATATCCGCTGACGGTCACTCTGCTGGATGTTGAACTAGTCGATGGCGGAGTTTCCTTTGTGAAGGCAGACTCTCTGCGGATTACGCTGGCAGAGATACCATCACCGGGCAAACCCGTAGTCATCTCCGAGATGCATTTGAATCAGCCACAGTTTCGTTTCATCATCACCGAGTCAGGAAATCTGCTGGGATTTGAAAATCTCCTTGTCCCTGCATCAGGCGGACAGGTTCTCGAAGATGGGGGTTCAACCCGTCCTGAGGATGTCTTTGCGATTCACCAGATTGAAATGACCAATGCGGTTGTTTCCTACGAAAAACCGCAATATCCCGCCATGATCATTGATGAAATACACTTTGATTTGACCAGTGTGATCATCGAGGGTGAGTCTGCTTACGAGGTAAACGCCCGCGTCACACGCGATCCAATTTTCAATCTCGATCTGCAATCACACCTGAATATGAGTAGTGCCGTCTGGCAGGTAGATCAGTTATCGATGGATCTTGCGGTGACAACTGATCAACACCAACTGCTGCCGCCGGAAGCACAGCGCTGGGCTAACGATCACGAGCTGTTTGGGCAACTTGTATTGAATATGACAGGCAGTTTTCCACTCAATGAGCTAGATCAATGTCAGTGCAGCACAAAGGTGGAACTGGCCAACTCGTCCCTGGCATTTGGCCAGTATCGATTCCCTGTTGACAGCCTGAATTTTGATGCGGTGCTGGCAGATCGTACCTGGCGCATTTCTCCATTTACTGTGCAGGCACTGGGAGGTGAGTTGCAGGCTGAGGCCACTATCGGGACACAGGACGGCCAACCAATGGAGGTGGCTTTTGACATCCGGAACATGCGGATCGAAGAGGTACTGCGACATCATAAAACGGGAGAGGTACCGCAATATGCTGGACGAGTCGTCATGCACGGTTCTGCTTCAGCAACCATCGGACAATGGCCCGATTCGCTCACCGGGCAGGGTGATATTGCCGTGGATGAGGGGCGCCTGATTGATGTGCCGGTCGTGGGCGATGTGACGCGCAAGCTGGAGGAGATCACCAGCGAAGAGAACAAAACCGATCATGGAACCTGTCACTGGTTCCTGCAACCGCATGAAGTTCAAATGCGTGATATTGATCTGGTTTGCCGCGCCAGCGCAACCCGGGGCGAGGGGGAGATCGGATTTGATTCACAGATTGATTTTCGAGTGAATGCCGGACCGCTGGAGAAAGTTCAAAGCAAACTTGGGAAAGTGGGGGAGTTGATGGGTAAGCTCACCGACAAATTGGTGAAATATCATATCACCGGAACATTGCAGGATCCGGATGTCAAGGTCAAGCCGATGGGTTTGGGATCTGGATGATTGAGGGAGTAGCCGCGTAAAGATTATCTGCACCTTCGCTCCGCTCAGATACAGCTTCGATGTCAATTGAATAACGAACTTCCTTCACCTGCGATATGATGTAGAGTTGATGTTGCACGAAGGTACCGCTCGATGATCGAACACGAAGAAGATGGCATCTGGATTTCGATTGAGGAAACCATCGCTATTCATCACGAAGAGGTGTTTGCCTGCCTGACATCCCCGGGGGGACTCATGCGCTGGTTTTCCGTCGATGCCGAAGTAGACCTGCGGCAGGGGGGATTGATTAAGTTCATCTGGGATCGGGAGAAGAAAAGAACGACCACAATTGCGATACTCGATTACCACACCGATGGCCGAATCGTATGGGATTGGCAGATAGCCATGCAGGACCGCCATGCGCCGGTTTATTGGAAGGTGGAACCTCATGTCGAGGAAGGTTCTCAGGTCACGCTCAGACAAGGACCGTTTGCTGATGATCAGGAATCGCTGATGGCCATGGCGCAGGAAGCGATCACCTGGCGATGGTATTTATGCAATCTTCGCGGGATACTCGAAGCCAAACACGATATGCGCGCTGTTCGGCCTTTATGATCCCTCCACATAGAGAATCACATCACAGGGAAGATAAGTCGGCTCACTATTTGTGTGATGATCAAAGCGAAGAATCCCGCTATGAGGTCATCAGCCAGAATTCCCCAGCCAGCTTTGAAACGCTGGCATTGATAAATCGGCGGCGGCTTGATCACATCAAAAATGCGAAATGCAACAAAAGCAATACCCACCATCAACAGATGACTCAACCACGGTTGAGATGTGATCTGCATTGACCAGGGCAGGAACAGTAGTGCAATTGACACCCCGGCAGTTTCATCAGCCACGACCTGTTTTGGATCTTTACCCTGGAAATGTTTTTCCGCCCAGGTACCGAACTGTATACAACTCCAGGAGAATACGACAAGCGCGAGTAGAAGCACGGTGTTGATGATCCAGCCTGGTGCTCCACATCCAGCCAGTATGAATGTCAGGATGACCGGAGGGAGTGAACCCCAGGTACCGGGTGCGTGCCGCATGCTTCCAGTACCTCCGACCGTGACCAGCCACCATCGGAGATTCACGGCTGAGCTTCCTTTTTCGGCTTCATGATCTCACGCAGGCTGAGGATGTAGGGGATCCCCGACCACACGGTGACGACCAGCGTGAGATACACGAAAAAGCGGCAACCCCATCTGGACCAGGCATGTTCACCGGGCAGGAAATTTGCGGCCAGGAAAATCACACAGGGAACGGCAATGGATTGGAGAATCATCTTTGCCTTGCCCGACCACTGTGAACCGAATTCGACTCCTCTGGATTCCGCCACACCGCGGATGGCCGTTACCAGCAACTCGCGCGCAAAAATCACAACGACCATCCATGGATAGATCGCAGTCGACATGGTGAAAAACGAACCTGCTGCTACCTGCTGGGGAATGACAAACCTTGGCCCGGCCAGGTAAATAAATGCTCCCAAAACCAGAACCTTATCGCAGAATGGATCCATGATTCGGCCAAAGTCGGATTGCACATCCCACTTTCGGGCAAGAGCACCATCAAAGGCGTCGGTGATGGCAGCGAGGATAAACAAGGCGATGGCCACATTTGCCCATAGCACGTTCGTATCGGGATAACGGAATGTGTTCAGAGCGGCAAAAAAAGCCCCGGCCAGGAATAATCGCAGGATCGTCAGTGAGTTGGGGAATTGACGTCGAAACGTGCTGGTCATAATGCTCATCCTACCTTCCCGATTACTCCCATGTTACTCCATGATCGTGATGAAAAAGAGCAATCTGGGAACTTCGATCATGTTGCCACCAGTGATGATCCCGCCTATCTTGCACCATTCTGAAGTCACGGGTGGAGATATGTTGAAAGCTCCCCCTCTTGAGGCACCCGAGTGAGCGCGTGGATGGCTGGAACTGCCTTATATGCCCTTTGTGTCTTGTGTCTCCTGGGGCTGTATCTGGTGCTGCGCCCGGGGGGTAGACTCCTGAAAACCGTCGGTGTTCTGATCGGTTTGGCAGCATTGGCATTGCTGTTTGTGGAAATTACCCGTTCAGCCACCGGGGGCGGAGAAAATGAGCAGGGTGCGTTTTTCTACATTTTCAGTTCGATTGCAGTCATGGCTGCGGTTCGCATGATTACCCACACGCGGCCGGTCTATTCAGCGCTGTATTTTGTTTTTGTGGTGTTGAGTTCGGCAGGATTGTTCCTGTTGCTGGAAGCGGAATTCATTGCATTTGCATTGATCATCATCTATGCCGGTGCCATTCTGATCACGTACCTCTTTGTCATCATGCTGGCGCAACAATCGCCGGATCCTCACAATCCATCGGCTCAACCTGAATACGACGTCATTCCCCGTGAACCGGCAGCGGCCGTGGTGGTGGGTTTCATCATGCTGGCATTGTTCAGCCACATGATTGTTGAGACATTTTCCAATGCGCCGCAATCACCTTCGGTACAGATGGCACAAAATCTGGCGTGGCGCGATCTGGAGCAGATGCCCACCCAGCTCGAAGACCTGGTGCGTGAATCGGAAACTGAAACATTTAGACTGGGGTGGGATGAGCAGGATGACTGGCTTGAGATCGCGGGGGAAACTGCCAGCGTGCGCTACACACTGAATGAATCCGGTCAGCAGAAGCTTCTGGAACTGCCTGCTGATGCCCAGCCGGACAACATTCAGCGTGTCGGTCTGTCTTTAATTCTGCAATACCGAGAGGGTCAGCTCGAACTGGCGGGTGTGATTCTCTTGCTGGCCATGTTTGGTGCTGTGGTGCTGGCACGGAAGCACATTGAATTGAATGAGGATGAAAAGCGCCAGGCTGCCGGAATGCGGCGTCTCGGCTATGAAGATGAACCGGAAAGCGGCAAACTTACCTCGGGGGGTGAACCATCATGACCACGGTACTGGCGACAGAACTTCTCACTGTACTTACGCTGAATCAGTATCTCCTGGTTAGCGCAGTACTGTTCACAGTTGGTCTGGTCGGTTTTCTGGCTCGTCGAAACCTGATTGTCATGTTTCTCTGCACGGAGCTGATGTTCCAGGCCGGAGCAATTGCATTTATCGCGTTCAGTCGATTTCACCTTGAGGTTTCCGGACAGGTATTTGTGATTTTCATTTTGACTGTTGCGGCGGCAGAGGCTGCCCTTGCCCTGGCGCTGGTGGTATTGCTGTATCGCCGCAAAGAAACGCTCAATGCTGAATTATGGTCGGAGTTGCGTGAGTGATGATCCCAGCCTTGCACAATCTCCAGTTCCTTCAGCCGAAGCTGCTGCCTTTAGCGATGGTGGATCATCATCATGCCGATCCCGTGGCATTTCCGATTGCCCATGCCATTGAAGCAATGAGCTGGGCCGGGTGGATCCTCTGGCTGCCGATGATTTCACTCGTGCTGTGTGGGGCATGCGCGGCGCTGCGCATTCGCAACAAACTCCCCGCCATTATCACGGTTCTCAGTCTGGCCGGCTCATTCTTTGTAACACTGTTGCTCTATCTGAATTACCACGAACCTGTCACGATCCATCTCTTTGAGTGGTTCAACATTGCAGTGGGTGATGGGAACAGCTTTGTTGCTGCATTCTCGCTGTATGTCGACAAGCTCACGCTTCTCTGGATGCTTTTTGTTACGGGCTTGAGTTGCCTGATTGCGCTCTATGCCAGTGAATACATGGAGGCAGATCTCAAGTCAGGCTACGCGCGCTTCTTTGCCGGGGTGAGCGTGTTCGTCTTTGCGATGAGCAGCCTGGTGATGGGCGACAATCTCCTGATGCTCTATCTGGGCTGGGAGGGAGTTGGCTTTGCGAGCTACTGGCTGATTGGCTACTACTACCAGAAGCCCTCTGCCGTTGCCGCAGCGAAAAAAGCATTCATCGTCAACCGCATCGGTGACCTCGGCTTGGCGCTGGGCCTCTACCTTACTTGGCATCACTTTGGCACCATCCAGTACACCGAGATTTTCGCTGCCATTCAGCATGGCGTTGATGCGGAACATGGTGAAACGGGCGGCTGGTACATCAAGTACATCCCCTTCATGCTGATGCTCGGTGCGTTCGGCAAGAGCGCACAGCTTCCGTTGTACGTCTGGCTGCCTGATGCGATGGAAGGTCCGACACCGGTTTCCGCACTCATTCATGCTGCGACGATGGTGACAGCCGGCGTGTACCTGCTCTGTCGTATGTACCCACTGCTTGAAGCACTGCATCCACTGGCGCTGCCCACCGTGGCGTGGATCGGCGGCTTGACCGCATTGCTTGCCGCAACGATCGGCATGGCGCAATTCGACATCAAACGCATCATGGCCTATTCCACCGTGAGTCAGCTGGGATACATGTTCCTCGGTGTCGGCGTCATGACAACCTACGGCGGTGCGTACCACGTTTTCACTCACGCATTCTTCAAAGCGGTTCTGTTCCTGACATGTGGTGCGATCATGCACGGCTTTGCCGGCCAGCTTGATCTGCGAAAAGTCTCCGGCCTGACAAAAATGCCCGGCTGGCGCATCGTCAGTTGGACAATGTTCTATGCCTGCCTGTGTCTGGTGGGATTCCCCTATATCTCCAGCGGATTCTATTCCAAAGACATGATCATGGCCCAGGCGTTCATCTCACATGGTCCGGGCTTCACCGCACTGGGTGTCATTGCCCTGGTTACCGCGCTGATGACGGCGTATTACACCTTCCGCGTTTGGTTCCGTGTATGTCTCGGTCCGGTCCAGTACGAAATGGGTGATGAACATCACGGTGATGATGAACACGGTGATGATCATCACGGCCATGACAAGCCACATGCACCCCGCTGGGCCATCAATACCACATTGTTGATCATCACATTGGGCGCCATCGCTTCCATCGTGCTTTATTACACCCACTGGGGCCAGGACATGGTGGCCGGTTCTAGTGCCGGCGGCGGCGTACCTTCTGCCCATCATGGTGAAACTCATGGTTTCTGGGATGACCCACATACGTGGATGCCCTGGGTGGCATCCATCACCACGGTGGTGGGCATCATCATTGCCTGGTTCTTCCATCTGGCCAAGCGCGAAGCGGCTGATCAACTCAAGGCAATACTGCTGGCTAATCCGATTATCCGGTGGCTTCCCACCGCAATGGAGAACAAGTGGTATGTGGATGAGCTTTACCACGCTGTGATCCGCGCTCCTTTGTGGATCGGCGGCCACATTCTCTATTGGCTCGATATGAACCTGCTCGACTTTGCGATCGTTGACGGCATCGCTCATCTTCCTCGCTGGCTCGGGCGAGCATTTCGACCGTTGCATAACGGCATTCTGCAGTCGTATGCCGTTTCCATGGCCGGTGGGATCGGCCTGGTAGCGTTGCTGGTTCTCTTCATGCCGCGCATCCTGCAATGGCTGGGAGGTGGTGGATGATGTTGGCAGCACTGCTCATCATTCTTCCTCTCCTGGGCGGACTGCTCGTTTTAATCGCACCGCCACAACGGGCAAAGCATGTGACACTGGCTGTTTCCAGTGTGGTCTTTGTTTACAGCGTTGTACTGGCGTTTATCTTTGGCCCGCACTGGGGAACCGACGAATTCGCTTTGACCGGAGCCGTCACTTGGCTGGACGGGATTGGCATCACGATCAGCCTTGGAGCGGACTCCGTTTCGCTATTGCTTGTGCTGCTGACAACATTACTCATGCCCCTGTGCATCTGGGGTTCGTTTACCGCCATTACCGATAGGCTCAGGGAATACTACGGCTGGATGATGCTGCTCCAGGCGGCGATGACCGGTGTGTTCCTCGCTCGCGATCTCATCTTCTTCTACATCTGTTTCGAGTTCACCCTCGTGCCGATGTATTTCCTCATCGCGCTGTATGGCGGATCGAACCGCGCTCGGGCATGTGTCAAGTTCTTCATCTACACCTTCACCGGCTCCATGATCACTCTGGCCGGCCTGCTGTATATCGCCTGGCGCTATGCGGAAATCGCTGGATTTTGGTCATTTGATATCGCACAACTCACCTCATTTGCCGTCGATGGATTGAACAACTATCCGGGCTTGAGTCAGTACGAGCAGGCATGGATCCTGCTGGCACTCATGGCCGGCTTTGCGGTTAAAGTTCCACTATTCCCGCTCCATACCTGGCTGCCTTTGGCACATACGGAAGCGCCAACAGCCGGATCGGTCATATTGGCGGCAGTACTGCTCAAGCTGGGAACTTACGGCTTGTATCGTTTCGTCCTGCCAATGGTACCGTTGGCGGTGGTTGAATATGCCCCGCTCATAGCGGTGATTGCCATCATCGGAGTTCTCTATGCCGCACTGATCTGCTGGGTGCAGCGTGATGTCAAGAAGCTCATCGCCTATTCATCGGTGAGTCACCTGGGGTTCTGTGTGCTGGGACTCTTTGCGCTGAATCCACTGGGGGTGCAGGGTTCCGTGATGTACATGCTCAATCACGGCCTCTCCACCGGGGCGTTGTTCTTCCTCGTGGGCATGATTTATGAGCGCTACCACACGCGTGATATGACGCAGATGAGCGGCCTCGCCCGTCGCATGCCGGTTTGGGCATTCTTCATGGTATTCTTTGTGCTGTCATCAGTGGGTCTGCCCGGCCTCAACGGATTTATCAGTGAATTTCTCTGTCTGATCGGAGCGTTCACTGCCAGTGGTGATGCTGGAGCTTATCCGGGCGTGCTGGGACCGTGGTATGCAGCGATTGCAGCGCTGGGAATGGTCGTCGCGGCGATGTACCTGCTCATCATGGTGGGGAAAGTTGTCTTTGGACCACTCAAGGAGCCGGCAGTTCATCATTCAACTGGGGAACAGTCACATCTGCCTGCCGATCTGACACTGCGGGAAATTGGGGTGCTTGTGCCTCTGGCGGTGTTGTGTGTGTATATCGGTTTCCAGCCGCGCACATTCACCGGAGCCATGGAAGGTTCTATCGAGGGTGTGCTGGCTGAATACCCTGCCACTGTTCGTCAACAACAGATCCTGCAGCAAGCTGATTTACCGCATTTTGACAACGCGGGCCTGGTCCTGACGATGCCTGAATCAACTGATATTGGGGAGGTGAATCACGATGGCTGACAAGATCTGGTTCCTCATCCCGGAGTTGATATTGCTGGCCGGCGTCGTCGTGGTTTCAGTCCTGGGGCTTTCACCCCGTAAAATGTTGCGCGATTGCCTGCCCGCAGTGACGATTGCCTTTCTCCTGATTGCGTGCGTCGTCACCCCATTCCTCTATGACTCTGATCACGTCAGCCGATTCCATTCAGTCATGCCCATGTTGGGTAAGTATGTGAACATGATGGTTTGCATCGTGGGCATACTCCTGGCGCTGACGAGTGCCGGGTTGATTGATCGCAGACAGGAAGCGTCTGTGCAATCGGGACGCGCAGTGTTTGATGCGCTGCGAGCAAATCGGGGAGAATACTACGCCTTCTTCCTGCTCAGTCTGATCGGCGTCATGTTATGCGCCCACGCCAACGACTTGATCTGGTTGTTCCTGGCATTGGAACTCACCAGCCTGCCGACGTACGTGATGGTGGCGATGAGTCGGCCATCCCGATTGGCACAGGAAGCGGCGGTCAAGTATTTCTTCCTGGGGGCGATGGCGTCGGCCATGTTTCTCTATGGCTTTGCCCTACTCTACGGGTCAACCGGAACGATCGTGCTGACGGAAATGCAGGCTGTATTCACTCAGCAGGCTGACAGTGAAGCAGGGATCAACACGCTCGGTATTGTCGGAATGCTGCTTGCGTTGCTGGGCATCTTTTACAAGATCGCTGCAGCTCCCATGCATTTTTATGCCGCCGATGTCTACGAAGGTGCAGCTGCACCGGTCACGGCTTTCCTGGCGTTTGTGCCCAAGACGGCAGGCATGCTGGCGATCATCATGCTGCTCAGCACGATGGGGTGGTTCTCGCCCTCAGGCAATCTGCCGCAACCCATTCTGACCATGTTGTGGATGGTGGCGGTGCTTACGATGACTTTGGGTAATATCGGCGCGCTCCTTCAGCGTTCGGTCAAGCGCATGCTGGCTTACAGTTCCATCGCGCACAGCGGATACATGCTGATCGGTATCATCGCTGGCCCTGCCGCAGGTGGTACCGGAATCGACGGCCTCGGTGCAGTGTTGTTCTATCTTCTGGCTTACGGGATCATGAATACGGCTGCCTTCTCTGTCCTGGCCGGTCTGGAACGCAACGGGCAGGAGATCGAATCTCTTGAAGAACTTGCCGGGATGCGCATGCGGCATGGATTGATGGCAGCGGTCATTGCCATTTCCGCCGGTTCACTTCTGGGATTCCCCCCATTACTGGGATTCGTCGGCAAGCTCTACCTCTTCATTGCCGGTGTTAACGCGGGGCAGATTGCGCTGGTTGTCATCGCCGGTCTCAACTCCGCCATCAGCGCCTGGTATTACCTGTCAATAGTGCGGCAGTCCATCATGGCTCAACCCGGGCCGCAAAGCGAAGTCGTCGTGAGAGGTGAAGCGATCTGGCCGAGGTGTGCTGCGTTCCTGGCAGCACTGGCAGTGATCATCGTCCCGATCTTCAGTTGGGGGCTCATGAAGGCTGCAGACCGTGTCACAAACTCACCGGATCAGCTTGATCTCCTGAGTGAGACACAGGCTTACCAGGCAGTGAAAACAGACAGCCGTAATCCATGAAGCGCCGCGGCTTTGCCACGATTGCCACAAGAAACACAAACTGCTCAAATGCGCCTTCGCAGCGCGAATGTAAACTGTGATACGTATTAAGATCAGCGTGAATTTCAAAGACCTCATTGACGAGATCTCAAGCCCATGAAGCGTACCCCCGGTCAATCGTTGATGGCGCGAGCTTCCGAATATCACAAAGCCGGTCGGTACAAGCGTGCCGAACAGTTGTACCGTGAATTACTGAAGCGAAATCCCAAAGATGGCACCGTTCTGCACCTGTTGGCGATGGTGAATCGTGATCTGGGAAAACCACAAAAAGCTATTCAATACTTCCGCAAAGCAATCAAAATCGATTCATCGAATGCGAACCTCTGGGCTGATCTTGGTTTGTTATGCGCTGCTGTGGGTGATATCGATGATGGGGTTGAAGCGCTCACAAAAGCTCTGGAAATCGATCCGGATCGGGCGGATCTTTATTTCCATCTCGGCAGGTTGAACGCAGCCCGGTCCATGATGAATGAGTCAGTGGATGCGCTGCTTCGTGCGGTGAAACTTGCTCCTGATCGGTTGGAGTATCGGGAATTTCTTGTTGGTGCGATCAATAGTTCCGGCCGCCTGCCGATTGATACGAGTTATGCTGAGAAACTCGTCGAAGCGGATCTGCAAAATGCTGAATACATCAATCACCTTGCCACGGCTCACCGCCTGAACGGTGACTTTGACCAGGCTGAAACCTGCTATATGCGTGCTCTGGAGCTGGATCGCCAATTGCCGGCCGCAGTGGCCGGCCTGGCGGAACTTCGTGAATCGACAGGTGATTCTGTCGGTGCTTTCGAGCTGCTGCAAAAACTCGTTGATTCAGGTCAGGTGACGACTCTGGTGGCCTTGGCTTACGCTCGCGTGTGTAAACGCCTTGAAAAACAGGAAAATGCAATTCCGGTCCTCAATGCTGCCATTGGCAGGAAGGATATCTCTCCCTATCACCGTTCCAGTCTCAACAGCAGCCTCGGCAAGGCTCTGGAAGATACAGGTGATTACGATCGCGCTTTTGACTGCTATGCCAAAGCGAATAAGGTCCATGCCGGCCGATGGAATCAGGTCGATGATGTTCGATCAGTCGATGCGATTATTGAAGCATTCTCTGCCGACCAACTGGCATCATTACCGCGCGCGCAAAACGATGCACAGATTCCCGTTTTCATCCTCGGCATGTTCCGTTCCGGCACCACACTCATCGAGACGATTCTCAGCAGTCATCCACAAGTCTATGGTGCAGGTGAGCGGACCAACCTGATGCATATCGCTGCGACGATGCAGGACAATCTCGGAACTGAAACGGGATTCCCTTCCTGCATAGCCCATTTGACCCAGGAAGCAGTTGACGGTTTTGCCGATCAATATTTGAAAGCAATTCGTGCGTTAGCTCCTGAAGCGCAGCGGATCACAGATAAATTACCTCCCAACTACCGACTGCTGGGTTTGATCCAATTACTCTTTCCCGGCGGGAGAGTGATTCACTGTCGCCGTGATCCGCTGGACACCTGTTTTTCCTGCTATGCCAATCAGTTTACCGGTGCTCATGCATACACCAGCGACTTCTCCGATCTGGCTGTTGCGTATCAACAATATCGAAAACTGATGGATCACTGGAACGGCATTCTCGATTTGCCGATTCTCGAAGTTCATTACGAAGAACTCGTTGCCGATCAGGAACAGGTGACGCGCAACATCATCGATTTCTGCGATCTGCCCTGGGATGATGCCTGTCTGCGGTTCCATGAATCAGACCGCGTCGCTCAGACACCCAGTGTTGATCAAGTCAGAACGAAGATGTATTCGTCATCCGTCGGCCGGGCAAAGCACTTTGAGCGGCACCTCACATCTCTTAGAAAAGCACTCACCCCGTGGCTTGAAACGACCGATAAAAGGATATCCTAACAGATATAAAACAAATGTTGGCGCATACCCAATCATCCCAGATTGTCCAATTTCAATCACTGGGGTGATAGAATCGTGAAAATATTCCATATATGCATGTATATCAGTGTGTTATCGTTCTGAAAAGTTGTTATTTACAGCATTTTCCGAATGAAACTCTTGACATAGTTGTACCTATCAGGCAAATTACCATTACCTGCAAACTTCGCGGGAACCTTCGAAGAGAGAGAGACTTCGAAGAGAGGGCACAGACTTTGAGGAGACTTTATAAAGGAAGCCCTGATACTCCCGTGTTCGGCACACAATTCAATTGCATTGTTGACACAGGGAAATCCCTGTTGCTGTCGACAGTGTAAGCTTCAAGCCGACTACCGACTCCAGGAAAGATACCAAGGTAGAAGTTAGGAGTCGTTCACAATCAACTCTCGAAAATCCCCACAGGGGGGATTGTTCGGTTTGTTTTATGTTCTCGTTATCTCGGCGAGAACGCAGGTAGAAAGATACTAGGAGAAATAGTATGAAGAAAACATTAGTTGGAATGTTTGCTGTTTCAGCGGTTGCGTCGACCGCAAATGCTGCTGTCGTCCTCGACCAGATTGGAACACAAGGCGATGGTTGGCTCGTTGGAACCAGCACGTATGCCTCGCAGGACTTCCAGGCTCAGTATGATCAGTATGACACTGTAGCCATGGATGACTTCACGATGCCCTATGATGGTACTGTTACCAGCATCGAAGCAGTCGTTGGAGGATGGAATGGCTTTGGTGGCGCGGCTGAACTGCTTGAGTATCATGTCGCGATCTACGCCTCTCCCGCCGCAGCAGCTACCGGCTTGATTTCCGGTGCTTTTGCATACCTGGGAGTCGTAGCCCCTGATTCCTACGTTGTTGATTTTGAAGGTACGGGCGATCTTGTTCAGTTCAATACGGCATTCGCTCTGACCGCAGGTGACTGGTGGGTCGGTGTCTTCCCCGTGAACGACTTCGGCGGACTCGATGCTGGTCAGACCGGTATCCGTGGTTCCAGCCAGGGTAACCTGAACGGTTATCAGGCCAACCCCGGTGGCGGCTTCGGCTTCCCCGGTGGCTATCAGCAGATCGATCCTGCTAGCAACCTTGCTTACCGTGTACATGCTGTTCCTGCACCCGGCGCTTTGGCGTTGCTCGGACTGGCCGGCCTCATTGGACGTCGCCGTCGCTAATCCGCAACACCGAAGTCTTGTTGTTTTCTGACGACTACGACTTCAGTTGCTACTACCGCAGTTACTTCCAGCCGATCCGTGCAAACGCACGGATCGGTCCTTTTTTACTCACTAGGCCCACATGGTTCTTTTCTGGTGATCACTGAAGGTGAGTCTGCCAGTGAGTTCAAGCCTACTCCAACACAATTACCCGAACTGCTGCGATAAAACATGAAAAAATTCCATATTTTTCAGGTTTGCCTGATTTAACATCGAAATTGGAATTTGATTGTAACATCCATTGGAACAAGAGCTTGAGTGTGTTTTTGTCACGGGGAAGAGGCAGAATGTATTCACACTCTTTTTAATGTTTTTCTTGACAACGTTATGAGACAGGTCAATCTATAGGTAGCATCTTGCTGTGTGGCGGAGTCTCTGTAGAGAGAGCGTGGTTCGCATACGAGAATGCGAAGTGTTATGCCCTTGCTCGTGTTCGCTTGAAGCACTCCAGGGATGGTGAGGAAGAAGCACTCAAGCGCTACACAAATCCACACGTGGGTATGGCATCTTGTGGTGCGTACATGTGCCTTGCACACATGACTGCGCACAAGCTAATCATCTGAGAGAGAGAAATAATTCAGGCAGTGTCCCTCGCGACTGAGGTAGTCGAGGGTTTGTTCTCTGTTTTCGGTTTGTTTTCTGTTCTCGTTTTCTCAGCGAGAACGCAGGTAAGAAGATACTAGGAGAATTAGTATGAAAGCACTTATTGGTTTATTGTCTGTAGCGGCACTGACGCTAACGGCAACAGCCGATCCGATCATCTTTGATAATGGTGGTCCGGACGGTGTCAACGGCTACAGCGTTGGTGAGCACAGCTTTGGCTGGCGCGAAGTCGCTGATGATTTTGTCCTCGGTGATGAACATGACTACTGGTATGTCACCGATGCACACTTCAGTGTCGTCTGGAACAGTAGCGGTGGTCTGGGCAACATCACTCAGGTGAATGTGAACTTCTATGAGGATACTGGTGCCGGACCGGCAATGACTCCCATGGGAATCTCACCGGGTGTCGTTAATCTTGCTGCCGAAGCCTACACTGGAGCTACCTACTTCGGCCGACAGGAAGTGGTCTACGATGTTATTTTCGATCCCGTCATGCTGGCATCAGGTGTCACCTACTGGATTTCACTGACCCCGATGGCTTGCCCGGAGAACTTGTTCTGGTTGAACTCGAACCAGGCTCCCGACATCTTTGGGAATGAATCGTATGTGGACATGGAAGGCTTACACAATAGGTGGACACCCAGTTCAGCCGCCTTCGGCACTGGCGCCGACATGTCCTTCTATCTGACAGGTGTTCCGGCACCTGGTGCTCTGGCTCTGCTCGGGCTGGCCGGCCTCATTGGTCGTCGTCGTCGCTGATCCAAAGTACCGGAGTCTTGTTGTTTTCTGACGACTAAGACTTCAATTGCTACGCAATTACTTCCAGCCGATCCGTGCAACCGCACGGATCGGTTCTTTTTGAATCTCATACAATCTGGATTTCCTGTGTTTCTACAAGCCGGGGTAAAGCGCAGCGCCGCCCCGGGTACCCGGGCCTGCGTTCACCATCGGTTCACTCCAACCCGGCTTGGTTTCACAATTACACAGTTGTCCTGTACATCATCTCACGCTAACAGTTGCTCGACAGCATTTGCCAACCGTTCATATTCCTCCGGTTGGTTGTAAATTTGACAGCAGGGTCTGATGAGCCAGTGATCCTGCCAGGGAAAGATCGGCACCTCGATGCGAAATTCGTCGTACAGCCGAACCTGAAATATCTCAGATTCACTGAATGACTTTGCCTGCTGGGGTAGCGGAATAGAAACCATTGATCCGAGAAGCGATCCATCGAGAGGTGAGAGCGAATCTGCGTTCCATCGTTGGCAGAGTAATTGTTGAACCCAAACAGCCAGGTCATGGTTGTGTCGCCGGATTCGATCCCACCCCCATTGATTACCGAATTCGATCGCATCCGGGATGCACAGCCAACTTTCGATTCCGCGTGTGCCCTGCCAACGGAACTCCTCGGGGAATCCTTCGCCATAGAAATTGCTGATCGTGAGGGGATGAATACCCTCTTGTTTGTCCGGGTGTACCCAGAGCAATGCGGATCCGGTCGGGGCGCATACCCATTTGTGCAGGTTGCCGACGTAGTAAGCAGCACCGAGTTCTGCTGGGCTGACATCAAACATGCCCGGTCCGTGTGCAGAATCGATCAGCACGTCGACGCCTCGTTGTTTGCAATCCTCGACTATGTCCACAACCGGGAAGATCAGTGCGGTCGGAGATGTGATGTGATCGATGACAACCAGTCGGGTGTGATCCGAAAGTGCAGATGACAAGGCGCTGCGGACTTCATCGGAATTGGTTATCGGTACAGAGATGTTGACTTCTCGGACCTTGAAGCCGTGGAATTTTGCCAGGTGGTTCACGGTATTGTTGATACCGGGATAGCCATGGTTGGTCATCACGACCTCGTCATGGGGAGACCATTGAATCGAGCGCATAACGGCATTGAACGCTTCTGTTGCATTGCTGACCAGGCCGAAATCAGCAGGGTTGATCCGAAGGAAATCCCCCACAGATTGCTTGATATGAGCCAGCAGTTGCGGTCCATCGCGATCGAGTATCTGCACAGGATCAGCTTCGAATTCACGCACCTTCTGGATCTGTGCTTCCATCACGGATCGGGGACGAGCTCCGAACGATCCATGGTTGAGAAATGCAATTTCGGGCTTTAGTGCCCAATGCTCTTTGATGTTATCAGCCAGCGGTTCCGGGGGTGATACATTGGTTGAAGTGGCTTGTGTGTGTGGGTTCATGTGGTAAGCCTATCGTCAATAGGCGTGTAAATCTCCCAGCCAGAGCTTCAGAGTAGGGGTGGTTTGAAATATTGAAAATTATCTTTTTTTGATCTTGCAATACGGTTCATGTTTGGGTAACGTATTCCGAACAAAATTGCCGATAGAAGTTCAAGGAAAAGTTCGAATCTGGTCGAGATGCCCTGCTGTGATGAACCCCAAGATTTGGGGGAGCAGAAGCGGCTTTCTACTACGGAGTGATGTATGACCCTTCCACTTGTGCAAACCGGCCCCGGAGGCAGCTACACAACCTCGTATATCCCCCAGGGATCTCGTCTCCTGGCAGTGACTGGTGGCGGCTCAGGACCGGTAGCGACGGGTAACCCGGCTGATGCAAGCAGCAATCAGGGATCAGGGCAGGGTCATGCTCGTCAGCGGTTCGGCCATCGCAGATCTCCCGCCGATCGAACTTCGACAAGGTTCTCTCCTCAACTTCTGTTGGACCGGCTCCTGAAAATCGATCGGGTATCGCTCAGCGCCGAAGCGATGGCGCGGCAGCGTGATGGGGAGACGCTATCAGAGAATCGATCTTCTCGGGCCAACGCAGATTCCCTGTCCATGGCTCTGCGATCGTGGTTGAACGGACAGATGTTGTCCCTTCAGCCGGTGATGACCGCCATTGCCCAACTCACCGCCTCTGCCCGCCGCTCACACCTCGTCGCCGCCGTCGTAGCGGGGAGTGTTGAGCATCGATTCGGCGAGGATGCCCAGGAGCTTCATCATGAATCTCACACCCAAGCAGCTCAGGATTCTTCAACTGATTCGCGATCATCGAGTCGCGTATGGTTATTCCCCGACGATGCAGGAACTCGCCGAAGAACTCGACATCAGCAAAGTCACCGTGTTCGAGCACGTCGAAGCACTCATCAAAAAAGGCGCGCTCCTGCGCGAAGCCAACAAGGCACGCTCTTTGTCCATTGCTGATCATACGATTCTGCCGGACGAAACCCAGCCTTTGACGTTTCCGCTTGTGGGTAAGATTGCTGCCGGTCTTCCCATTGAAAAGTACGCCCAGTCTGATGTGCTTAATCTCGAGGATCTCTTCGGCCCGCGCATCGGCCAGAAGGGTGGCACCTTTGCGTTGAGAGTCGAAGGTGACTCCATGAAAGATGAAGGCATTCTCGACGGCGATTACGTCATCATCGAACGTACAGAAGTCGCGAACAATGGGCAGCGGGTGGTAGCTCTCCTTCCCAACGGCGAAACGACACTCAAGACATTTTTCAAGGAATCAAATGGTCGTATTCGCCTCCAGCCGGCCAATCCCGATTTTGAGCCGATTATCGTCAAGGACTGCAAAATTCAGGGTATCGTCATCGGCGTTATGCGTAGTTATTGATCGAATTGCTTGCACCACATTTCCATGTGTTGCTTATCGTCACCGAGCACCGTATGGCCATACGGTGCATTATTTATTTTCAGATTGAAGATCTTTGAGATTCGGAACCGGGCGTCGGCCGGCGAGCTGATGTCGAATCGCCAGGATCGGATGTTTTAGCAGCATACGCGGACCTGAATAGCGCATCACCTCTCTGATCTGATCACGCCGCTCCGGTTTGTAGCAGTGGATCGGACAATGTGCACAGGTCGGTTTCTCATTTCCATAAGGGCAGCGATCCAAACGAAGTTCAGCATAATCAATCAGTTCCTGGCATTCCGGGCACAGAGTATTGCTGCCTCCGTGCTTATCCCGGCAGTACAGCGCGATCATAATCCTGATCGTTTTACGTTCCATCCGGAGGCGACGTATTTTTCGGTTGATGGTGCGGCTGCTCATGTCCAACCAAGGGCGAAGAACAGCGCGGTGAAGATGAGGTCGGCGATGATGACGGAAACAATAGTCTGCACGACAGTGTCGGTGGTTGCTCGACCGACGCCCGCCGCTCCGCCGGTGACACGCAGGCCGTTGTAGCAGGCCAATGAACTCAGGATTAAACCGAAAACTCCTGCTTTGAGTAAACCCGTGGAAAAGTCGGCAAATTTCAACTGATCGATCGTGTTGTTTTTATAGAGTTCATAGGGCACATCAAGAAAACCCACGGTCATCAGACCGGCAAAAACGATTGAGGTGACGTTGCCGATGATCGTCAGGAGCACAAGGCTGACGGTTGTGGCAAGGACTCGGGGTACGACGAGGAATCGAACAGGATTGAGTGCATGCGCTTCCAGTGCTTCGATTTCCTCACCCACGACCATGGTCCCGAGCTCAGCAGCAATCGATGCCCCGGCAAAACCGGTAAGGACAATCGCAGCGATCAGCGGCCCCAACTCCCGAAAGACCGCCACGGCAACGATGTTGGCAATTTTGTCTCGCTGACCGAAATCTGCCAGTGAGGGTTCCATCTGCAACGCAAGAATAAAACCGATGCAGGCGGACACCAGCAGGACAATACCGGTCGATCGAACTCCTGCCCGGACCATCTGGGTGACGATGGCAGTCCGACCGATACGGACTCTGCGTTGAAATAGGGCACGCATCAACCACACGATCACATCCCAGATCAGGTACGACACACCCCCAACCAGGCTGAATGTGCGCACCCACAGTCCTCCCCACTGATCCAGCAGGCGGATGAAGATGTTGGGTTGTGACTCAGTTTCAACCGGCATGGTTCATCTCCCGATGCGAATCATTATTGCATCGCGGTTTCCTTATCCGGGACGATGGTAAACACTGTATCGAGACGCGCGATTTCAAATATTGACATCACCTTAGCCTGCATGCAGCAGAGAATGAGTTGACCCCCGGATCGGCGGGCTGTCTGCATGGCCTCCACCAGTGTCGCCACCCCGGAGCTATCCATGTAGGGGACGTCGGCCAGGTCAATGATCAGCTTTTCGGGTTTGTGTTGCTGTACATCACAAATGTGTTCGCGCAGAGCTGGCGCACAGTTCAAATCAACTTCGCCCTGGGGACGCAGAATAATGGTGCTGTCATGCGTTTCCGACAGGACGTTAAATTGTTCCGGATTAGCCATTTTCCGACTCGCTTTCACGTTTCAGTGAAGTCACGTTGCCAGCTCTACCGACCTGCGCTGAGCGGTCAGCAGGTTGTACTTGCTTCCTCATGGTCAATCTCATCCCCTGTTTTTCTCGTTTCTCAAAGAGCACTTCATCCATAATTTCCCGCATGATGTGAACCCCCAGACCCCCCGGGCGAATGTCTGCCAGATCACGCGACTTGATGGCTTCCAGATCGACTTGCTCAGCCTGATCATCAATCACAACTTTGATCTCAGATGGCTCATCATGATTTGCCCAGATGCTGATCCAGATTCTGCCATCGGATCGTTGTTGATAACCGTGCTTGATGATGTTGCAAAGTGCTTCATCTACCGCCAGGCTGATTTGTCCACATTCGATCTCACTGAATCCCAGCCGTTGAGCGATGTTGCCCACCAGGGCTCGTGCCCCGGAGAGGAATCTCGATTGACTGAAAAGCTCAAGTCGAACATCCGGTTCGCGGTGTTGATCAGCCATCCGCCCCTCCTTCCGGGGCTGCTGATTCAACATCAGGCATGGTGTATTGGTGAACCCAATTGACCCAGTTGGATATGCCGGCCTGCCGATCAACGCGTGAGAGGGTGAAATCATATCCCAATCGGTCACCGTCATTCAATTGTTGCAGACATTCGATAGCCATGAATCGCACCGCTGGATCATCAGAATCAAGCTGCTCGACGATTTTCATGAGAGTTTCCGGGCTGTGATCACCACTCTGTGCCGCTTCCGTGAGGGCGTAGAGTTTCGCTCCGGGAGTGGGGGAGTCAAAACCACCCTGGCTGGCCGGGGGAGCGCAGGCGGTGCATCCCAGCAAAACGAGCAGAAAGGAACTCATGAACTTGGCATACATTCACAACAGGATAAGATCCATCACCAGGAAGAGCAAAACACCTCCAGCTCATCGGAACACGGTCGCTGACATTGTGCTCAATTGGAGTTTTCTCATGACGGATTCACCCCCGGCGCCGCTGACCTCACCCCACGATGAAATCATCGCAATTCTGGATTTTGGCGGCCAGTATGTTCAGCTCATTGCTCGTCGGGTTCGTGAAGCGGGTGCCTTCAGCATGCTCCTGGCACCATCGACCTCGGTGGAGGAAATAAAACGAATCGGACCACGAGGGATCATACTCTCCGGTGGACCTGCCAGCGTATGCGATGAACAGGCTCCCAGGTGTGATCCCAAAATACTCGATCTTGATATACCCATTCTGGGCATTTGCTATGGTATGCATCTGACCTGTCAGATGCTCGGTTGCCGCCTGGAGAAAGCACCTGCCCGGGAATACGGACGAGCTCGTCTCACTATCCACGATCAATCCGATCTGCTGGCTGGCCTGCCGGCACAGACGGCTGTATGGATGAGCCACGGTGACCAGGTGCATGATCTCAGCGATCATTTCCACGTGCTTGCGGAAACCCCGACTTGTCCCAATGCTGCGGTTCGGCATCGGTCAAAACCCATTTTCGGGGTGCAGTTTCATCCGGAAGTGACACACACGCCGCATGGTGTGGATCTGTTGCGCAACTTCATCTATGACACCTGCCAGTGTGTGAACACCTGGCGTATGGCTGATTTCATGCAGACGGAAACACATCGGATCAGAGAAGCAGTGGGGGACAAACGTGTGATCTGCGGCTTGAGTGGGGGAGTTGATTCGTCAGTCGTCGCTGCTCTGCTGTCTCAGGCAATTGGTGATCAACTCACCTGCATTTTCGTCGACAATGGCCTGCTGAGGAACAATGAACGATCACTGGTGGAGTCCACTTTCAAAGATCACTTCACCCTGGATTTGCGCGTGATCGACGCAGCCGATGAATTTCTTGCCGATCTCAAAGGCGTTACCGATCCTCAGGAGAAGCGCAAAATCATCGGTCACCGATTCATCGATGTCTTTCAGCGCGCTGCGCGTGATATCGCAGAAGATGTGGAATATCTCGCACAGGGGACGCTTTACCCTGATGTGATTGAGTCAGGACAAGGTCACGCGGGAGAATCTGCGAATATCAAACTTCACCATAACGTGGGGGGATTACCTGAACAATTGGGATTCAAACTTATCGAACCGTTGCGCGATCTCTTCAAGGATGAAGTACGCAAACTCGGGGAAGTACTGGGGCTGCCCGATCACATTATCCATCGTCATCCCTTTCCCGGCCCAGGCCTGGCAGTTCGCGTGCTGGGGGAGGTTACAAAGGATCGTCTGGATCTGCTGCGAGATTGTGATGAGATTCTGTTGGAGGAAATTATCGCGAAGAATCTTTACCGCAGCACAAATCAGGTCTTTGCGGTACTCCTGCCCATCCAGGCGGTTGGGGTGATGGGTGATGGCAGATCGTATGAATCGGTCGTGGCGATCCGTGCAGTAGAAACGCAGGATTTCATGACGGCGGACTGGGCGCGCATTCCCTATGTTGTCCTGGCAACGATTAGTAACCGCATTATCAATGAAGTGCCCGGCGTCAACCGTGTGGTGTATGACATCTCATCCAAACCACCCGCCACAATCGAATGGGAATAACCCCCCCCCACACTTCCCCCCCCCACACATACCCACGACATATTGATGCATCCGTAGAAGAACAAGCCGAGGCAGGGCAAAGGGCCGCCTCGGATTCTATATATGGGTTATTTAACTTGATCGAAGTTGACGTAATCGATGTATGTGTTTGGAGGAGGGTGTGTGGGGGGGTGGGGGGTTAACCACCGCCGGGGAATTGCAGTGAACCTGCACCCGAATCGAGTATCATTGCGAAACCGTCTTCGATTTTTAGATTCAGATCTTCAAACGTTTTGATCCGATTTGCTTCGATGTTTCCTGCAGTATCTTCAAAGAGTTTAGCAAACGCGCTGTTCCTTTGAGCTGCCGCGGCGAGCATTGCCAGCGCCTCAGCATTTCCCTGTAACATCTCAAATTCACCGGTGTATTTTTCAGGATTCCCCATATACCACCTACCGTCCAGGCGGCTGATCGGCATCGGCATTGACATACCATTGCTCATGGCAATGTTAATCTCACCCGAGTCATCCGTCATATTTTGAAGATCCGCGGAAGTGATGCTTATCTGAACCACACCGAACATAGCAAGTTGTGATTGTAATGCAGTAACATCGTCGAGATTCTTCCCAAATGTCTGCTGCATAACACTGTCAAGGCGAGCCATAGATCGCATCAATCGGATAGAACTACGTGATACACGCATTTCATCCTGAGATAAGCCGGTAACACGGTCAAGCGGAATCAAGAGTTCCAGTGACTGGAAATTGCTGCGAAGATCACTGGGATCACTGTTCAGTACAACATCCCGTAACTCTTCGGGTGTTGCTGCACCCTTTGTTGTTGAAGTTGCTGCCGTCGGAGAACTCGGCTGTCCTCCCGTATCACGATCCTGTGAAGGGGGTGCGAACTGACTCAGGTCAAGGCTTCCGCCGGTGAGCGCGGATAGAGATACATCCAATGATCTTGAATACTCCTCCAGTTCAATTCGATTTGGTCCGGAAGCCGGGGGCATGGTGTTCTTGGCTGTTTCAAAGGCTATCTGCGCTTCGTTCAATGCACGCTCATATTCTGCAACCGCCTGCTCATACTTCGCCTGGAAGTCTGAGGTGTCGCCTGCCAGGTCACCTGCCTGGATCAGCAAATCGTAAATCAGCCTGCGTTCATCAGCGATTCTTGCCACCCGCCAGTGATACTGACCCAGTGCTTCATTGATCTGTACGGCCACGAGTTTGGCGGCATTCTCACCGGATACGGATCCCCGATCAGCGCTGCTCCCGGTCTGACGTGCCTTGGAGACAGCTTGTTTCGCTTCACGAGCAGCCTTATCCAAATCGCTTTGTGCCGATGCATAAAGATCATTGAGTTCTCCGCCGGTCTGCTCATCCACAGCTCGCAGCAACTGGACAAACTCCTGCTTGTATTGTTCAACCGCTCGACGAGTCTGCTCCACACTCTGAGCGATTGTCGCAGCCAACTCATCAAGATCTTCACGAGAAGCGTTGGTTGCCGCCATCGTCGCGTGCATCTGATCGACTCGTGCCTGGGCCAGATCGTGCTCCGGCTGATATTGGTAGGTCAGGTCGATATCGCGAAGTGCAATATCCCGCTCAATGAGATCTGCCTGTCGATTCAATTCGACTGATCTTTCGAAACTGGAAAAACCTGCGGTATATCCCGCTTCAGTTGATTCGCGACGGTAGTTATTGGCTTCTTCCCTCAGGCGGCTCACCTCCGTTGCATCCTGTGTGTTCTGGTGATCGCGTTCTGCGATGGGATCGTCCAGTTCAGCCAATTGCTCGCTGAAATGACTCAACATCATCTGGGCCGATGCATGAACCTGGTCCAACTGATCGCGCTGTGCATGTGTCTGGATCTTCTCCAGCGCCTGAGCGGTAGTATTCAAATCGCCGGCTGCGCGAATCTGTCCCAGGATGTGAGCGTATTGAATGCTCTGCTCCTGTTCAACATCATCAGCGTGAGCGAGATTAATCAATGCCAGTTCGTGATAGATCGATGCGCTGAGCAAATGTCTTGCTGCCAGTTGACCCGGTGCGCCGTCGCTGAGTTTTCCGGTATCCCCTGCGAGTCGGCGTAATTTCCGCTCCCTATCAGAGAGATTCTCATCACCGGTATCGATCGGACTCACGATGATCGACGCCAATTCGGCACTAAGATTATTGAGTTGCTCCTGTATTTCGGCACGCTGTCGGGCAGATGAATCTTCACAACCCGTGAGCAACAACAAGCCTGCAAAAAGACCAGTCAATTGAAACCTGATGAATAAATGGTGCATGATCTTCACCGATTGTCTCTCATGTATGTTCTTGTGGATACGAATGAGAACATGATTCCTGCAAGGAAGGGAATTCCGATGGACAACGGATTCAATCGCTCATGTGCCCCTGGACCAGCCGCAGGGCTGAACATCGGGGATGACGATCTCGTCCGCCGTTTTAGAACCATGCAGTGTAGCAGTTCCACACACCTTGTGCAGGCGAGAGTGCCGTATGGATGAGAGTATCCCGGCGTGTGAAAACCGAGATTCTTCCCCAAATTGAATGTTGTGGATGCCTCAGCGGGGCGTTCGCCCATCATCCTCTTCAGGAGCCACATCCACCGGCTGGTTCATCATGGGCGGCTCATATTCCACCGGATAGTCCGGCCGGGGCTGCATCATGGCCCGAATCCACTGGAGCGCGTAATCCTTGAGGCGATCATTGTGATGGCGGAAGACCGGCCTCCACCCTTTCACCTCAGGATGGGGCAAACGAGCTTGATTCTGAGGCAGGGCATATTGGATCAGCAATGACATCTCCGGATCCTGGTAGTTGATCAGAGGCCACTCGGGATCCAGTTCCAATCGCTCCAGAATGAGGAGATTCGTGTATCGAACCCGAGGATCCTTGGCCCGGTACCGATGGAGGAATAATCGACCCGCATTGATTCCCCCGTGGCACCGGCTGGTGGCACAATTGTTCATCAGCCAGGTGTTGTGAACACGCTGGCGAAACAGGTTGAGAGCATGCGGTTCACTGAGCACGTTAATTTGGCTGTACATCTCCCGTGCGCGTAATTGAAAAATCAGCCGCGTCAGGTTGATTGGATCAGCCCGGAACATCGCGTTTCGTTCTGCCTGTGTTGCCGGGATCAACTCGCTGGTGGTGTAATTCTCAATCAATGTTCGGATCGTGTCCGGCTCGATATGCACCTTGGGCGGATTGGAGAAATCAATCTCGTAGACTCGAATCAAGTTCACATCTTCATTGCTGAGAATTTCCTGCGGAAGTAGATCCTTCACCCGTACTGGTCCACTCTTTGTCTCCGATTCATCGCTCTGTGTTGCACCTACATCGCCATTTCCAGTGCGTGATTGCGATTGATCTTTCAGGGCCAGCGAAGCCTCCACCAGCGCCAGCAGGCGTCGGGCTTCCTCGATTACCTTCTTTGAGAGAAGGTCATCCAATTCGGGCTTGGCCAGATCATACCGTCGCTCCTCCACCAGCCATCGACAAAGTGATAATTGCTCCGTCAGCATGAACGGTTCGAGGGTTGCTTTGTAAGCAGCGTATTTCTCGTCAAAGGTGGGTTCAAGCACGACATGATGCACAACCTCGCGTTTGAGTTTGGTGCGTATGCCTTCGATTTCCAGTTTCACGTAGTCAAAATGGTCTTCCAGGATCAGCCCATCCCGGAGCTGCCCGTTGTTCAGAACCACCACGCCATGCTGATCGGGCAGAGGTTCCACCAGGCGAATGATCTCCAGGACGCGGCTTTTCGGATAACTCTGCAGTTCGCCTTCACGCGTGCGGATGACGATCACCTGATCATCTTCCATGGCGACAAATCCTGCAGTCTGCTTGTTCCGGTTGATATTGAGTACCACGCGCGATTCGACAGCGGGCATCTCATCAGATGTGACAGGCGGCTGCTGTGGGGCTGGTTCCTCCGCCTGTGCTGCGATGACGGCAAACAGAATGTAGATAAGTATCCGAACGATCATGAGGCCAATTCTCACCGAGTTGACGGCAATCCGTCAATATCCGCTTGCTCTCACCCTGAGATTCAGCGAAGCTGCACGTCCTATCCTAACCGGATGCGCTGATGCACCTGTCATGTTCTCCATTTTTGGGAGTAGAAAAATGAAACTTGGCGTTATGGCAGCCTTATTTACCGGAATGTCCTTCGATGATGCCCTGGATTATTGTGCGGGGCTGGGGCTGGATGCCATCGAAATACCCGTGGGAGCGTACCCCGGCAAGCCCTTCTTCAATCCCACGTCGGTACTCCAGTCCACCAAAAAGCAGGAGGAGATCAAGGCTAAAATCCGTGAACGCGGCCTGGAAGTCTCCGCCCTGGCGGTGCACGGCAACCCGATCCATCCCAACAAGGCCCACGCGCGGCGGGATCACGACGCCTTTGTAACGGCCGTGAAACTCGCCCCCAAACTGGGAACAAATGTCGTCAATACCTTCTCCGGCTGCCCCGGTGGCTCCAAGACGGACAAAACGCCGAACTGGGTCACCTGTGCCTGGCCGGACGATTACCAGGCGATCCAAGCCTACCAGTGGGATGAAGTGCTGGTGCCGTACTGGGCGCAGCAGGCCAAGTTCCTCAAGCACTACAAGGTGAAGGTGGGGTGGGAAGCGCATCCGGGATTCTGTGTGTACAACCCCGATACGCTCATTCGCCTTTCTCAGAGAGCTTCGAAACTGGCCGGGATCAAAGGTAAAACTCCGTTGGGGGCGAACTACGATCCGTCCCATTTCTTCTGGCAGGGGATTGATCCGGTACTGGCGGCGCGCGAGATTGCCGAAGCGGGTTTGATGTACCACGTGCATGCCAAGGATACGGAACTCGATCCCGTGCAAGGGCCGATCAACGGCTACCTCGATGCCCGACCCTACAGCAATCTGCATCAACGGTCCTGGTCGTTCCGCACCTGTGGCTACGGCCACGGCGATGAGTTCTGGAAACCGCTCATCTCACTGCTCAAACGCTACGGCTACGAAGGCGTGCTCAGTATCGAACACGAAGATTCACTGATGAGTGTCGAAGAAGGATTTGAAAAAGCCGTCGCTTATCTTGGTCAGATCATTATCGAGGAACAGGCCGGCCAGCCGTGGTGGTGCTAAGGGAGAAAAGGTACCTAATACCTTTTCTTTGCCACGAGTGACTTGATAAGGGAGTGTGCTGCCACTTCGCCTTCGTGTATCCAGATATCGTCTACGCCTCCGGTACCGTCCTCCAGATGCCGTTGAATACACGCGAACGCTTCGTCCACCTCGATTACAGAAACGCCAAAATCTATTTGGTGCTCGGTGCGGAAATTTTTAAGATCATTGTGGGCGATCCGTTTGTTCCGCGCCGTCTTGATCTTGTTGCGAAACGGCTTCAATATGGGACATAACTCACAATCGATGACACCTTCCAAGGTCAGATTGTGGTTGCTACCTTGCGTGACCGGATCAAGTATTCGTGCCAGACCCAATAAGATATCCGTGCGAAGTGCATCCTGAAGGCATCCGCCAGCTACATTAGATGCGCGATTGAGGGCATCAACCCCGTCGCCTTTGCCCACAAACAAACCTTTCCACAAGCCCCACTTCATGCGGAGCATGCGGTTTTCCCGCACCAAGAGATCGCGATCGTTCGCTGTTTGCGCAGGGGTACCTGTCATGATTCAGTACCACAAGTCGCGCCTACATCGTCTTCTGGATCATTGTTCTGTCTACTCTTCTTGACGTGGCCAAAGACCAGAGAAGCGATCCATCCGAGGACGAGTGCCGGAATCCCAGTACCAAAGAGCCAGCCCAGGAAGTAACCACTCCCGTCACGATTGCCCTCAATAACCGCTGCCATAAACCCATAGAACGCCATTTCGGACGAACGCCAGAACGCGAGCGCACCAAGTAGAAAGACAACAGCGAACACAATGAAGAACACCTTTTTGCGCGACATGTGTCGTTCCTTGTTAGTTTGCGAATCTGCAAAGGAATGAATGTAGGATTAGTCGAGCGACATAGGAGCGATCCCCACCATCTTCCATTCCCCAGTCATTCCGGCGCGGGCAGGAATCCAGTAGATAGTCATTCATCGTCCAGATTAACACCGGATACCAGATAACATCCTGCACTTTTTGCACAAATGAAGATGCAACTTCCTAGTCGGATGGTGTTTCCCAAACACAACACAACAGGAGAAGAGTTTCTGACCCCCTTGTGCTATGCACATTCCCATTTTTCGCCGGGTTTCATGGCCATGACTTCAACCCCTGCGGGAGTGAACGCGGAGATGTCATCGGTGAGCAACGGCCAGGTGCCGTAGTGAATGGGAATCGCTACCCTGGGTTTGATCAGTTCCGCGGCCTTGGCACCCAGTTCCGGCCCCATGGTGAAGCGATCACCCACGGGAATCATCGCGACGTCCGGTTTATAAATCTCGCCGATCAATTTCATATCGCTGAACAAACTCGTATCGCCGCAGTGATAGATCGTGGTGCCGTCGAGATTGACGATCGCGCCGCAGGGCATGCCCATGTACTTGCCATTGAACGATGAAGAGTGGAACGCCTGGGTGAGCGCGACGAAGCCGAAGTCGGCTGCGACCTTTCCGCCCGGATTCATGGGTTCGAGTTTCCCCACCGCATGTTCGCCACAGTATTCGCAGATTTCAAACGCGCCGTAGACCGTGGCGTCGTTGGCCTTGGCGATGGCGATCGTGTCACCGAAGTGATCAGCGTGGCCGTGCGTCAGCACCACCGCCTGGCACTTGATGTCGTCCGGCTTGAGCGTGGCGACCGGATTACCGGTGAGAAAGGGATCAATGGCGACTGCGCTGGAGCCTTCCAGCAGAAAACCCGCGTGTCCGAGGAATTGAATTGTGATTGACATGACCAGCTTCCTGTATCAGAAGAGTGTGTGGTCGCCATTGTAATATGGACAAAGGAGCCTGTGGGAAATAGCTGCGAGTCAACGACTCACAGATCATCAACTCAATTGTGTGGGGGGGTTAGCGCCAAGTGGCAGAACATCTCAATACCGATGGGCAGGGCATCATCATTAAAATCGAACGTGGGCTGGTGCAGGCCTGGCATGGAATCCTGCGCTGGAGGCAGCAAACCCAAAAAAAAGAAGCACGAGGGAAGCGCCTGGCAGTAAAACGAGAAATCCTCCCCACCCATGATCGGATCCGTCACGCGTGCCACGCGCTCTGAGCCAAGGCTCTCGGTGGCAACTCGCTCAAACACATCGACCGCCCCCACATCATTTTCCGTGACGGGGTAACCATCAATGTACTCAACATCGATCCGGCAATCGAACGCTTTACCGATTCCCTCTGCGATTTGCTGCAACCGGTTCACCGTGGCGGTTTTTGTTTCTCTGCGCAGTGTTCTCACTGTGCCGCCCAGTTGCACGCTATCGGGAATGATGTTGTGCGTCGTGCCGCCGTGGATCTGCGTGGTGGAGACGACCACACTATCCAGCGGATCGACATTCCGCGCGGCAATGTTCTGCAGAGCACTGATCAGGGCCGCGCTGCACACGATCGGATCGCGTCCCTTGTGGGGTAATGCTGCGTGCCCGCCGATCCCGTGTATCGTCATTTGGAATTCATCAGCCGCAGCCAGTAACGGTCCCGGACGAGTGCCAACCGATCCCAGCGGCATGTACGGCCAACCGTGAAGGCCGAACATCATCGACAACGGCGGTCCGAGTATTCGCCCATCCACACAACCATCCTCCACCATGCGTCTTCCCCCAGCCCCGCCTTCCTCCGCCGGCTGAAACAGGAAAGTGATTGGCCGGGGCAACGATGACTCCCGTGCCAGCTTACCCAGAACACGAGCCGCACCGAGCAGGATTGTCGTATGACCATCGTGGCCGCAGGCGTGCATTTTTCCAGTGGTCATTGACACATAAGGAAGATCGCTTTCTTCCTGGATCGGTAATGCGTCCATGTCCGCCCGTAAGCCGATGGCCGGCGCATCTCCCGCGGGGATGTGGCCGAGGATTCCCGTGCCTCCTGCCAGGCCGGCCCGATGAGATACACCCGCAGTCTCCAGCTCCCGGCACACCATTTCCGCCGTCCGATTTTCTTCATAACCCAGCTCCGGATTGGCGTGAAGATCGTGGCGAATTTTGATGAGATCCGGTAACTCCTGGCGGATCATTTCGCGCAAAAAATCATCAGTAATTTCAGTAGGATTTTTGATTGTCATGTGCCTATCCTAGCTCCTTCATTTCACATGAGGATACGCCAAATCCTCATCTGATTGAACAGGAGGTTCCTTGCCATGGATATGCAGGTACTTTTCGTATGCAGTTTGATCTTCTTTGCCCGGGTGATTGACGTCACCCTGGGTACGCTGCGCACCGTCTGGATTGTTGAGGGTCGCCGGTGGTCGGTGTTCCTGCTGGGATTCATCGAAATCCTGGTCTGGATTTTTGCGGTCTCTGAAGTCATGCAGAAGATGGACAATCCGATGTACGCGATGTTCTATGCCCTGGGATTCGCCACGGGTAACTATGTTGGTATCACCCTGGAGCGATATCTGGCTTACGGCGAGCAGATCGTCCGGATCTTCTCCCGTCACGGTAACATCCTCGCCCAGGCGTTCCGTAATCTCGACTTCGGCGTCACGGTGTTTCGAGGTGACGGGCGCGATTCACAGATAGACATGTGTTTCATCGAGACCCGCCGCCGCCGAGTGCGTGAGATCGTCAAGCTCGCGCGGGAACTCGATCCCTCATGTTTTTATGTGATCGACACGGTTCAGGTGGCTTCGACCGCGAAGCCGGCCGAGGCGCGTAATCCCACCGGATGGCGCGCTGTTCTCAAAAAGAAATAACGAAAGGCATACGTTTATTCTGACCATCCGTGAAGCGCCGGCTCGGCAAACTTTAACCGCTCGACCATAACCCGCATCGCTTCCTCATTATTATCTACCAGCACCGCGCTGCGCCCTTGCTGCAATGCTGCCTCACCCGTCGTCCCGCTACCGGCAAAGAAATCCAGAACGCAATCACCGGGATTGCTATGCACACGAATGATCCGATCGATCACACCTCGCGGTTTCTGTGTGGGGTAACCCGTTTTTTCCTTGCCGCTCGGGCTGACAATCGTGTGCCACCACGTATCCGTCGGCGTTTTGCCGCGCTCCACCTTTTCCTTCGTGACTAATCCTGGTGCCATGTACGGAATGCGATCAATGTCTTCATAGCGGTACGTGTAATTTTCCGGATCCTTTGCGTACCAGAGAATGTTGTCGTGCTTGGGTGACCATCGCTTCTGCGATCTCGCGCCGTAATCATACGCCCAGATGATTTCATTGATGAACGATGACCGGCCGAAGATCCCGTCCAGCATCACCTTGCAGTAATGCACTTCGCGGTAATCCAGATGTAGGAAAAAACTCCCCTGCGGTTTGAGCAGTCGATACGCTTCCTCCAGCCGCGGTTCAAGAAAGCCCAGGAAATCATCGAATTGATCTGCAAATGCTTTCTGCCCGAGGTGAACTGTGCGATATCGCTTGCCCTTGAAACCTGCGCGATCACCCTGATCATCCTGCAAGGTGCGAATCTGCGCGCGGCTCTGCTTCTTCCCCGTATTGAACGGCGGATCGACATAGATGAGATCAAAACTCTCTTCAGGAAAGCTCTGGAGGATTGGCAGGTTGTCGCCGAAATGAATGTCAAGCGTCGGAGTGGTCAAAGTTCAGCGCGATCGAAGAATGTGTAATCCGTCATATCAACACGAACATACTACCGATCTTCGATCCCATCTGCTGCATCCTTCGCCCGATAGGCGACCAGTTTGTTTCCCAGAAAAGTCGGGATGATCAACAGCCTCTGCTCGGGCACATATTCAAAATCAGCAGTATTCAAACCCACTTCCTGAAGATCCAGCACCCGGGTGATAGTGCCATCCGGCTCCACCAGATACACCTGCCCTTCCCAGTGAGACACGAACAGACGGCCATTGCCGAATGATTTGATACCGTCGATCACGCCCATACCCAGGCTCGTCAGTGTGGTTACCTTGCCGGTGTCGATGGCAACCTGCTTGATCAATCCCTCGCCGACACTTCCAACGACGAGCGTATCATCCAGTGCGAGCAGACCGTTGCCGCGATGCGCTGTTTGCCCGGTAACCAGTGTTTCAATCTGCCCTTTCTCCAGGCGATAAATGTCAGCCGCCTCGGGATCGCGCGAGGTATCGGTGATATACACCCTGCCTTGATCGTCCGCTGCCACGTCGTTGAGGAAACTCGTATCGGGGATCTTGTGGCGGGTCATGATGGTGCCACTCACCACATCGATCTCCGCTACGGTTCCGCTGCACTCGGCGACGAAGAGATGATCATCGACCAGGGCCATGCCGCACGGCCCATCGAGATCCTCAATCCATTTCAGCTCCAGAACCCTCCCATCAAGCCCAACCCGCGAGATAAATCCCTGGTTGGCACTCTGACGACCGAGGTGATTGAAACTGCTGACGTACAGCACCTGCCGCTGCTCGTCATAAAGCACTGACTCAGGCACGGCAAATACATCATCCGATTCCCATACTTTTTCCAGAAAGCCAGTGGTTTTCTTAACTTGCGATAGAGGAGCGCTGGACAGGCAGCGGAAGGTCCAGTCCTTTTCGTTTTCCTTAACCCACAGGAAGAGTTCATTCAAACCGGGTCGAAGTTGACAGTCGATGGTACTCGCTGTACCGGACCAGATGTTCTGACCGTTGAGGAAGAAGTAGCTTTGACCGGTGGTATCAAACTGCAACGTTATTTTGACTTCTGTATCACTCACGACAGCGCGGCGAAGCATCACGACGCGCTTGGTTTCTTCTGCTGAATCTTCAGGTCTGGCCGGTAGTGTGATTCTGCCTTGCTCATCAGGTTTCGTATCCTGCCACTGGCCGTGAAAGATCATGTAGAAGTGGGGGTATTGCGTTGTGTTGACACGCTGGGCATCAAACGTGCGCGAAATCTGCCAGCCATCAACGATGATCTTCTCCACAGATCCAACTGCTGGAGATATTGTTGCTATTACCAACACCACGAGCATCATGAATTTCCATAACCACGTATGACATCGATTCCAAAGCATAATGGTGGCACAGCCGTCTCGGCTATGTAATAGAAATGACAGGCGAGACGCCTGTCCCACCGTGGGATTTGTTGTATGGGTGTTTATACGTGTAATCTCCATCAGCTTACACCTTCTTGAATCTCTTCACGAGCTACGATCGCTATGGGGCAATAGAGAAAGTGTTCCTCTGTACCAGACCGCTCCCTCACGGTCGCGGCTCGTTGAAGATCACTGTTACACAGGCATCTCAGGATTATTCAATTTTTACTGGAGGGGGATCGTGCAGGTTGCGGTGGTAGTTTGCCTAACTCTGATGTTGTGCATTCAGAACCATGCGGAGAATGCGTAGGCAAAAGCACTGATGATACGTAAACCAATAAAATAGAGCGTGTAGAGGCTGCCCAACACGAAGAAAAACGCACATGTATACCGCCATTTCAAACGGCACCAATCAGCACTTCGATATTCAAGAAGTGGATTCTTTGTCACCCGCTCCCAACCGACTTCACTCTGCTCCTGGACAATTGATGGGCATCTGAGTTTGAAAATTGTTGATGCGATCGCTAATGCGATAATAGCAGCAAGTTGGAATCCAAGACTTACTGGAATGGGTAGTGGAGGTAGCTTTGTGAGCCATTCAATCCACGATGGACCACCATCAGCCATTGTCTGCTCTGCCCATTGTGCAAGACCAAAAAGACCATCATTGTACCAGTGTACGAACGTGATGTAGAGCGTAAGTAAGATAACCGTAAGGTAGGACACACCAAAGAGTCGCAATTGGCCGATGGTACGAAGGAGGCTCCATTTGATGTAGTCAAGATGTTGGTGAAAGATCGTATTTTCCACGTTTACGATTTGGTCCTGGTTGATTGCTGTTGCATCGCCAAAGAGACCGTGTGTCCCCCTTAAGCAAGTCGAATACACATCCGCCGCCTGGAGATTCGCCCGGCTGAGTTTAGCTCCACAGAGGTCCGTCAATATGAGACTAGCGCAGCTGAGGTTCGCCCCAGTGAGGTTCGCTCCACGGAGGACTGCCTCTCTGAGATTCGCATTGCTGAAATCCGCACCGACAAGGCTCGCTTCACTGAGATTTGCCCCACTGAAATCTGCCTCTACGAGGTCCGCATTGAAGAGCTTTGCTCCGATGAGTTTAGCTCCCCGGAAGTCCACCCCGCTGAGATTCGGCTTGTGCTGTGGCACTTTGAAGTCAATGATCACCAAGGGTTCGCCGGGTCTGCGCTTCGACCCGCAGAAATCGGCCAAACTAAGATCTGGATCCCACGTCGGATGTTTGTTTCGTAGAGTGTTCCATGCCTCAACCTTGCCAGCACGAAGCATTTCAATTGCTTCTTCATTAGTAATTGGAGCGTCGTTTGATTCATCAGCCATGACAATTCCTACTGAAAGGCGAGTGACGGATTTCAATCTTAGGATCGATCGTCTGTAGCTGCGGGTTCATCCTTCTTCAGATCTGTGATCAGCCAATCAACCGCTTCATTGAATTTTGCCTCATCCTGCCACTCAGTAAAATCAGGGATGTTGTACTTACGTACTTCACGGCTAAGATTACGACCGGTATCTGGATCACTACACTTCCACATTTCGAGATCTTCATAGGGCATAAGGGAGATTGGGAATAATGTTCGTTTACCGGTTTCATTCTGTTTCTTGACGGCTTCGGCGAGTTCGGTTTCTACCCATGAACTTTTGATGCTGTGTTCAGACAGAACAATAAGGAGGCGATCATTCGTTCGGACTGCTAGATGTAACTCTTCAGAGGTATATCGCCCCCCACGAAGACGCTTCATTTTGGTTTGCTTCCGTGAGTACCACACCGGCACCTTGGCATCCTCGAGTCGGGCATGGAGCTTGTCGCAGAATTCAGCATCCTGACTGCTGTGACTTAGGAAGCAGGAGTAAAACTCAAACGGTTGCATACTCGCGATGAGACTGGGTATGTAGGTAATCCAATTGTCCGGTACACCGCAACCACGAAGGAACTCCTCAGGAATCTTGCCTTTTGATTTGATAATTGTGTCAATACCGATGGTGCTTGGATATTCGTTCCTCACCTTTTCAAGATTACGGGCTGTAGACAGATCAGTGTTGGCAAGTGTGGCCCATCCTAAATATGCGCTCTCGAAATCTGCATTACTGACTTCAGTCCTGACAAGTTTTATTCCTGTTAAAATCGCGCTGCAAAGTCGAGATCTATTGAGATTTGCATCGACAAGATAAGCAATCGACAAATCTGCAAAGTTCAGGTAAGCGTCACTTATATTTGCCAATGCAAGATCTGCATTGCAAAGATTTGCGAAAATGAGGTTTGCCCGTTTTAAATTTACTTTCCTTAGGAATGATCCTCCTAAATTTGCCCCACTGAGTTCGATTCCTTGTAGGTCAGTAGGATTTTCAAAAGTTGAGAGAGTGGGCTTATCCCAACATGGATGGGCTTCTCTGTACTTGTTCCATTCCTCGACACTCCGCTTGAGCATTGCGACAGCTTCATCTCTTGACAGAGCCCCATCTTCTGAATTGTTCGACATATCACCGCCCTCATACAATTTTGTACCCCCAAGATAGCATCAGTGGGGCAATTACATCAACACCGAGGTGATGTGAATCTCTACCGATCCTGGAATCTCCTAACTGATCAGTGCTGGGGCGTTCGTTCATCGTTGTACCACAGGTCGAGACCCTCGCGGCTGCTGAGGCCGTGACGCGCCTTGAGGGAATAATGAACGAGGAGTTTGATACCCTGCCAGGCGGTGAGGTGGCCGATCTTGCGGCCGGAGGAGGTGGCGGTTTCCTTGAGAACGACGAATTTGCCCTGGCGTTTGAGAGCCTGGCTCATCCATACTTCCTCAGAGGCAAAATACTTCTCATCAAACCCCCCCACAGATATAAATGCGTTTCGTGTGGCGAAAACGTAACAGCCCGCAGCCAGGCGAAACATCCGGTAGATGCGAATAAACAACCAGGTCAGGAACCGCGCTCCAGCGTAGCGAATTCCTTCGATGTGGACGCGACATCCGCCACCAACTGCACCGTTATTGACCGCCAGTACGGTGGCATTGATTAACTCGGGAGTGACTACCGTATCAGCATCAACGAAAATGAAGAGGTCACCCCGGGCGATCTTTGCCCCGGCATTGCGTACTGCTGCTATCTGGCGTAACTCGACTTCGGTAACCTTAGCACCTGCATCGCGCGCGATTTCCACAGTGCGATCCGTGCAGGTGTCGGCTGCCACGATGATCTCATATTCATCATCCACAGGTTCACCTGCGGCAACGATGCTGGCCAGTGTTCGGCCGATCAACTCTTCCTCGTTGTGGGCGGGGATGATGAACGAGATCATGGCCCCAGCTTAGGAATTTCGTGGTGACCTGTCAGCAGTATCAGGGGGACGAAGATGTCGTTTGAGGGGTTGTGTGAGCAGGGATAAATTGCTAGCATTCTGGATTCGACGTGCGGGTGTAGCTCAGTGGTAGAGCGTCACGTTGCCAACGTGAATGTCGAGGGTTCGAATCCCTTCACCCGCTTTTATATGACCGTCAGCCGTCCACTGACGGTCTTTCTCATTTCCATCCATCCTTTGTCGATCCCCCCTGGATAATCACTATAAATTTTGACTTGACTGGCGATGGCAAAGTTGAAATCACAGAACAAGAAGAAGCATCCGATAATGCACGGCCGCAGGTGCAATGCTTTGATTGAAAATCTGGGGGAGTGGTTTGATCAGCAGGGGCGTGACCTTCCCTGGCGGAGGAAGCGGACGCCTTACACAGCTCTGGTCGCCGAGGCAATGCTGCAGCAGACACAGGTGCAACGTGTGCTGGAGTATTACAATCGATTCATTCGCAGATTTCCCTCACTCAAGGCGCTGGCAGATGCGAACGAACAGGAAGTCCTCGCAGCATGGCAGGGATTGGGGTATTACCGAAGAGCACGCAATCTTCATGCAGCGGCAAAGCAGATCAGGAAATGTCACGGTGGAAGAGTGCCCCGTCGAGTTGATCAATTGATAAAACTGCCGGGGGTTGGGCGTTATACGGCCGGTGCGCTGACTTCGATTGTATTCAATCTGGCAGAGCCAGTGGTCGATGGCAATGTCAAACGTGTTCTGACGCGGTGGCAATGCACTTCACACAGAGAGGCTAAGAAAGTTCGGGAAGCGGACATCTGGCAGTGGGCAAAGGAGCTGGTTGAACAGGCACCTCAGCCTGGCAAGTTAAATGAAGCGATGATGGAATTGGGCGCTACGATCTGCAAGCCGAGGTCACCGGCATGTGATCGTTGTCCGGTATCAGCTTGGTGCAATGCGTTCCAGACAGGGAAGCCACAACAGATCAATTTTGCCAATAAGCGGATTTCGCAGAAAAGTGTGCATCACCATTCAGTGATATTCACCCGCAGCGGCCAGGTGTTGCTGGAACAGAGGTCAAGCGATGGATTGTGGGCAAATATGTGGCAGGTGCCGACGATTGAATCGAGTTGCGAACTGGAGCCGGCCAGGTTTGTGGCGGAAATTCCCTGTTGTATGGGTACTCCGAATAAATGTGGATCATTTGTCCACCAGACGACCCATCGGAAGATCACATTTCACGTGTATCACGGCAAGACCAGGCAGCGTCGCGGCCAGTGGCGGGAACTGACGAAAATTGATGGCCTTCCCATCAGCAATGCAATGCGTAAAGTCCTCCAATTTGCCTGAATCTACAATAATGAGGGGGTGTCAGGGTGCAAACGGCTATTGAAGACATAAATAGCAGTATATAATCCCAAAATATTGTGCTCTTACATGTTTTGAGGCTTCGGGATTTTTTACCTAAATCTTGCAATTCCATACGCTTCCCTTACACTGTTGGTGAAGGTTGCCATGGGGTATCGGTCGATTTCCATGCCCTGTCATCCTTTCAGCGAGCACCTCCCGACATATCTTCACGCTCGCTGGGTGATCGTGATACGGATACTTTCTTCGATCTATTCGTATCTCATTTCTGATCAAGCCGCGCACGGTGGCAATCGAGGATTTGTACAGAGATTGTTCTGCCTTGCGCAAGTGGCACGCCAGAGTTGATGCTATGAGGAGTTGACATCCATGAAACAAAAATCATTCAAAGGCTTTACCATTATTGAATTGCTGGTGGTGGTTTCCATCATCGCGCTGCTGATCGGTATTTTGCTGCCGGCAATAGGCAAAGCGCGTGATCAGGCAAAGCTCACACAATCCAAGACCAATCTTCGCAACCTCGGTACTGCGCACGCAACTTATGCCAGTGAATGGAACGATCGACAGATCACGTTTGTCGATGACAATATCTCGCGCTATGGTGCCGATCAGACCTCAGCCTATGCCGCATATGAGGAAGCATTGGGTATGGAACATCCCGGTATGGTGCTCGGATGGGGTCATGTAACTGAAGGCCACGTTTCAAACGGAAACTTGTGGGGCTACTGGATGAGACACCCCGGGAACCAGGGTATGTGTGAACCTATCGGCTTTCCGGGTTACTCACAGGCTCATTTTGAAGGATTCGGCTCCTTCCGTATGGCCAATTGCAGGCAGTTCAGCCAGTATGTGAGTGGAAAGTTTTACGATCCGGTGTTTTATGCCCCTAAGGACAAGGCAGCCTGGACCGCAATTGAGGAATGTCTGGATAACCCTGCCGAATTTTGTGATGCAGGCGGCCCATCTGATTGCTACTGGACCAGTTACTGTCTCTCGCCGGCGGCCATGTTCAGCCCTGATGTCATGCGCAACGAACGCGATGGCGGGTGGCAGAGTCCTTATGCAATCAATGGCGGATTCCGATCACCTTCCATGAGTCAGGCACAGTACCCACAACTCAAAACCCACATGATCGAGCACCACTGGCTTCAAGGCGCGCGCGCTGAATGCAATCCAGCTTGGGTCGAAGGAACCTTCAACGGCTGCGAGCCTTACTACTTCAACGCCAGCCGAGATTCCACGCCCATGTCGCTGTTCTACGATGGCCACATCGAACCAATAGGTGTTCAGGAAGCTATGAAATCCAGCGCTCGAAACTATGCTCAAACACATGAACAGGGTTTTGGTTTCCACTTGTGGCACAGGTTTACCCCCTTCCAAGGTACGGATCCGGAGCAAGCCGGCAGCGGTTGGCCAGAAGGCGGTTATTTCATGGACATGATCTACGATGGCGGCAGTTCATACGATGCCATCACCAGTTTCCACATCCTGACTACAGACGGCATCCTTGGTCGAGATAAAACAGGCGGTTAATCCCCCCCACAATCTGTGAGTCGTTGACTCGCAGCTACCTCCCATCGCAACACAAAACACACAAGGCTGCGTCACTGCACGCAGCCTTGTTTCATTGTTCATCCAGTGTGGTGTCTATGCGGATTCCTTCGCCTTGCGTTGGGGAAGCTCAGCAAGTGCGGTTTTATTCTCCACAGCTTCTGCATCAACAAGGTATGTCACACCCGAATTTTCCATATCAGGCAGGTCATACATCATGTCGAGCATGAACTCATCCAGCACTGCCCGAAGTGCGCGGGCACCGGTCTTGCGTTCCATCGCCTGGGTTGCCAGGAGATTAAGTGCTTCATCGGTGAATTCAAGCGTTGCATTCTCCAATGTGAAGAAATGCTGGTATTGCTTGATGATTGCATTCTTCGGTTGTGTCAGAATCTGAACCATCGCGTCAAGGGTCAAAGGCATCAGCGGCGTGATAACAGGTAAGCGTCCCACCAGTTCAGGAATCAAACCGAATTGCAGGATATCTTCCGGCGTGACCTGGGAAAGGAATTTGGCAATGTCCTTTCCATCGTCAGTCTCCGCCGCATCTGTGCTGAAGCCGATGCGTTGTTTGCCCAGCCGCTTGCGGATAATTTCATCGAGACCGACGAACGAGCCGCCGCAAATAAACAGGATCTGGCTGGTATCCATCTGGATGTATTGCTGCTCCGGATGTTTGCGTCCACCCTGGGGTGGGACGTTGGCAATCGCACCTTCAAGCATTTTCAGTAAAGATTGCTGCACACCTTCGCCGGAGACATCTCGAGTGATGGAAACGTTTTGAGTGGTTTTACCGATCTTGTCAATTTCATCAATGTAGATGATGCCGCGTTGTGCTGTTTCCAGATCGTAATCAGCAGCCTGCAAAAGTTTGAGCAGCAGGTTTTCGACATCCTCGCCGACGTAGCCCGCTTCCGTAAGTGTGGTTGCATCGCCGATGGCAAAGGGGACGTTGAGCACACGGGCCAGCGTTTTTGCCAGCAGCGTTTTTCCCGTACCGGTCGGACCGATGAGCATGACGTTGGATTTTTCCAGCTCGACCTGCACGTCTTCATCATCAATCTGCGTCAATCGCTTGTAGTGATTGTGTACCGCAACAGAGAGTGCCTTTTTGGCCTGCCCCTGGCCGATCACGTATTGATCGAGAAATTCCTTGATCTGTCGTGGTGGGGGAATCGCAGAGAACAGTGGGCGTGCGCTTGATACGCGTCGCTGTTCCTGTCGAAAGATGTTCTGACAGAGATCGGTGCAGTTGGAGCAGATGTAGATATCGCTGGGGCCTTCGACCATCGGTCCGACTTCGCGCGATGTCTTGCCGCAAAATGAGCAAGTTGTAATGCGGCGTCCACGGAATCCACCCCCGCCTCCATCCGAACCGCCTCCACCAGCGCCACCATCGCCGCCGCCGCCAAATTGACCACCACCTCCGGTGCTTCCTTTGCCGGAGTTTCCGCCTGATGGGCCGGTCCCTCCAGAAGCGTTGACGGGTTGGATCATCGGGGCGTCTTGCGCGTTATGGGAAGTGCTCATAGTTGCCTCAAAAACCTGATGCGAAAATTATTTTCTCATTCAAAATACACCGGCTGGTAGTGTATCGGGTTGCTATCGAGCAGTCTAAAGATACGTCTTGAAATCCTGAGGACTACGTGAATCATATCTGGTCTGATGGCGTCGTGAAGCCGAAACTTGTCACGATAAAACAAACTGTTCCACTTATGCGCTTTACGCAGAGTTCCCGGGGGTTGTTTCGGACTCTTTCTCAGATAAGTGCTCATCGGAAGTTCCGGATAACTCCTTGATCATCGCATCCCGTGCCTGCTCAAATTCTTCATCCGTGAGTTGTCCCCGCCCATGCATATCCCGCAGTTCCTGCAAAGTGAAAGGCTGTTGTCCCTTGCTTGACGATTCCGGGTCGGTCAGCTTTCGGCGGAGTAGGGTGATGATGATTCCACCGGCAATAACGAATGCCACCAGGATCATGAGTGGAAGGAATATTTGAGAAAGATCACCTGTCGGTTGAGTCGACTGCGCTGTCAAACATAAAGCGCTCAAACTCACCATGCTCGTGGTCTCCGATTACGACTCAGTGGTGTCGTTCTCCTCATGCACTGCTCACACCCTCGGAATGAACCTCCCCGAATCATTGTTTCTTCTTGGTCTTTGATTTCTTCTTTGTTGAGGTAGTTGTTTTCTTCTTCGATGTGGTTTTTTTCGTTGAAGATTTTTTCGCTGAGGATTTTGCAGCAGGTTTCTTTGTGGTCTTTGATTTTTTCTTTGTTGTTTTCTTCTTGGTGGTTTGAATGCCCGCAGCTTCTTTTCGTGCTTCGACGAGTTTCTGCCACTCATCTGCCGAGACTTCGGTTATCGCTGCCTGCGCGACCAGTTTATCCGCTGCCTTTTCTTCGCGGATCTGCATGGCGATGTTGTTCAACTGGCCGGATTGCGTCAGCTCGGTGCGCAATTGATCCGGACGCATTTCCCGCTGGGCGGCAATTGCAGCAATGCGGCCGTTGATCTCCTGATCATTCACATCGACGGAGAAATGTTCCGCCAGCTTGTTCATGATGAATGTGGTTTTCAGTCGTGATCGCGCTTCCTCTTCCGATGCACTTCTTGCTTCAGCCACATGATGTTCGATCTGATCTTCGTTGAGACCACGATAGAGTAGTTCCAGTCGGTAATTTTCCAGCGATCGCTGTGCCTGTGCCGCGGTGATCTTCTCGGGGAGTTCAAAATCGATGTGATCAGACAGCCATTCTGTGACCTGCTCACGCATGGCCGATGACTGCTCCTCCACAACCCGCTGATCCAGCGCCATCTTGATCTGTTCGTTCAGGATTTCCTCACTTGCCAGGCCGTACTGCTCCACAACTGCTTCCACCGTGGCAGGCTCGATATGCATGGCCGAGCGAATCTCATACGTCACCGTCAGATCCACACCACGGATGTCTTCTCGTTCGTGATTTTCCGGCCCGGTCGTTGTAATCGTGAGTTGATCCCCAACCTTTTTATCGTTGAGCATCCCTTCAAGGTCATCCACCATGAAGCCCAACACTTGGCCGTCGGATGTATCATCAGGATCAGGCATGTAGACCGGAATATCATCGTTGCGGAAGAACGGCTCGTCCTCGCCATCCTTTGTCACCGTGGCATAACCCAGCAGACGATCGCCCGGCTTGAAATCAGCCTCCACCTCGCTCGGCGTTCCCAGGCGCAATCGCTGTCGCATCAATTCATCGGTGATGTGGCCGTCTGTGATCTCCAGCATCGGCTTGTTGACCGGAATCTTTTCCAGGTCAGGCAGGTCAAACTCCGGCATCACCTCAATTTCAATCGAAAACGTGAATGGCTTGTCAGGATCAAACTCAATATCTTCGATCTTGTCTACCGGCTCCGGTTCCCCCAGAGCTTTGAGTCCGTGCTCTTCAATCGCGCTGGAATAAGCATCGGCAATCAATTGACCTTTGGCTTCATCCCGGACATTCTTCCCGAAGCGACGCTCCAGGAGATGTCGAGGCGCTTTTCCCTTACGGAAGCCGGGCAATGCTGCCTCAACCGCCAGGGTAGAGAGGGAATCATCGATCTTCTCGGCAATCTTCTCCGGTGGGATCGTAATGTTCAAACGCTTCCGCGCCGGGCCGGCATCTTCAATCGTGACGTTTGATGCTGATGCTTCGGTTGCTTCTGCTGGGGCATCGACCATGACCGTATATCCGTCTGCAAGGGTCTCAAATGAGGATAAAACACCTGAACCCCACAGCATAGCACCCCCCAACACGCAATACAAACCCGGTTGGCCTATTGCTTTGGGTGTGGGGGTGGGTGAAAGCCCAGCGAGGTTTCGACGGGGTATCTTTTCATTGGATCCCAGTTACACAGAATTTGTGGCGCGGGGATCTATGCCCGCGGGTTGCCACCCGCGGCTATCCCCCACACAAAACACCTCACACGCAAACCTCCAATTCATTCTGCGAGTCGTTGACTCGCAGCTATCCCCCCACACGAAAACCGCGATCACAGATCGCGGCTCGCCCCCACACACGACAATCCCACACATGCGAAGACACTCACTCCAACCCTCTCCCAGAGGGAGAGGGAGAAAGCATTATTCCGGGAGCTTCTCGAGTTCGGGTTTGACGTGTTTTTCGTAGCAGTCCGGGCAGACGCCGTGGCTGAACTGGGCCTGGCTGTGATGGGCGATGTAATGTTCGACCGCTTGCCAGTAGTCGTCACCTTTGCGGATACGTTTGCAGTACGCGCAAATCGGCAACAGGCCGCTAAGACGATTCACTTCACTCAGCGCCGATTCGAGGTCACCGATGCGCGAGGCAAGTTGCGACTGCAACTGGAGAATGCGGCAACCGGTACTCACACGTGCGCGCAGTTCATCACGGTGGAAGGGCTTGGTAACATAATCGTCCGCGCCAGCATCAAGGCCGGTGACAATATCCTCCTTCTGTGTCTTGGCAGTGAGCAACAGGATGTAAAAATTATTACCTTCAGGAAGCGCACGTGTTAACTGGCAGAGTTCCGGGCCATCGTGTTCCGGCATCATCCAGTCGAGAATGAGTAATCGTGCCGATTCCGGCGTCTGGATTGCGTCCCATGCTTCTGCACCATCGCAGGTGACCTGCACATCGTAATCCCACTTCAGCAGTGTTTTTTCCAATACGGTGCGTGAAACGGGATCGTCTTCTGCGATGAGGATTTTCATGAAGCGGTCTCGGTTGTGAGTGATTTGAGCCGGGGCTCAAGCTGCATCATAACTTGTTGCAATTGATCCAATGCGTCTCGGGCTGCAGTCTGATTCTGCTCATTCGCTGCAACTTCCAGAGAAAAAGCTGCCTGTTCGGCCAGCTTAGCGTGGAAGTTGCTCAATGCGCCCTTGACTGCATGAGCGGTGCGTTCCAGCACTTCATACTCAGTTGCTTCCAGGGCGCTATGCAGTGTTCGCTGTTGGTTCGGCCACTCTTTGAGGAATACAGCCGCCAGCTCGCTGAGCAGTTCGCTATCTCCATCGAGGTGCTTCAGTGTTGCCTCCTTGTCAAAGATCAGTTGATCTGTTTCCGATGGAGGAGGTGTGATACTTGTGAAGGTTTCGGATGAAGAATGCGTTGGATCTTGTGCGTGAGGCAAGCTGTCATCAGGGTTAATGAGGCGGCTGATCTCACCCATGAGTGTATCTGCACTGACGGGCTTGGAAACATAACCATCCATACCCGCATCCAGGCAGCGATCGCGATCACCTTGTAGCGCGTGTGCGGTCATGGCGATGATGGGGATGCGCTGATCCGGGATCTCCTGTTCTCGGATCTTTGCCGTCGCCTCGAAACCGCCCATCCGCGGCATCTGGATATCCATCAGAATAAGATCGAACTCCTGACTGTTGATCGCCTCGATCGCCTTGAGACCATCGTCTGCAACGAAGACATCGTGGCCATGCTTCGACAGTAGGCGTACCGCAACCTCCTGATTCACCGCACTATCCTCAGCCAGAAGAATCCTGAGCGGTTTGAGAGTAGTACCGGAAATTTCACGCCCGACCGGTGCCTGTAGAAGAATTTCCGGAATTGGAATATTCAATGCGGAGATGATCTGGTCCAGCAGATCAGTGTTACGAATCGGCTTGAGCACGTAGCCGGCCAGCTCCAGATCCTGACATCTTTGCGCATCGGATTTACGATCGAGTGAAATAATCATCATTACTACTGCGCACTTCAGAACAGCATTATTTTGCACACGTTGCGCCAGATCAAAACCATCTGATTTCACAAGGTCTGAATCGATGAGGACGAGGTCGAACAATTCACCCTTGGCAATAGCACCTTCCAGCCCCTGCCAGGCGTTGGTTTCATCGCTGACCAGCTTTGGATCCATGCCCCATGAGCGCAGCGTCTGCCTGAGATATCCGCCATTGGTGAGGTTATCATCAACGATAAGCACACGCTTGCCTTTGAGATCATCGCGGTAGGATTCGGCAGGATCATCGTGCGCATGCGCATCCATATTCAGCAGGACAGTGAAGTGAAATGTGCTGCCCTGTCCTTCCTCACTGTGGACCCACATCCTGCCGTGCATGCGCTGCACGAGTTGTGATGAGATGGCCAGGCCCAGTCCTGTGCCGCCGAATTTGCGGGTCGTTGAACTGTCCGCCTGACGGAAGGCGTTGAAGATAATCGATTGTTTATCTTCAGGGATACCGATACCGGTATCGCGAACGGCAAAGTGCAGAAACACCTGGCCGGACTCCGCCGGTTCCTGCGAAACGAGAATTCCGATTTCACCCTGGTCGGTGAATTTAAGTGCGTTGCCGACGAGGTTCACAATGATCTGGCGCAGGCGGAGCGGATCGCCGATCAGATTATCCGGAACATCCGGTTCGACGTGGCATATTAACTCAAGGCCTTTGCGGTGTGCGCGAACCGCCTGCAGGCTGATAGCATTGGACAAACTGTGCCGCAGACTGAATGGATCGTGATCCAGTTCGAGTTGGCCCGATTCGACTTTCGAGAAGTCGAGGATGTCGTTAATAACACGCAGCAGAGAATCGGCAGATGATTGAATCATATCCAGGTACTCGCGCTGCTCATCGGACAGTTCAGTGTCCAGGAGCAGATCGGTCATACCGACGATGCCATTCATGGGGGTGCGGATTTCATGACTCATGTTCGCCAGGAAGTCACTTTTCATACTGGATACTTCCAGCGCTGCGTCTCGTGCCTGCTGGAGTTGATCCTCAGCGTGTTTGCGCTGCGTAATGTCGGTGCAGATCCCCACAAGCCGCCAGTGTTGGGATTCTTTTCTTTCTATACTGATTTCTTCCCAGACCCAGTGGACTTTTTTATCCTTGCCGATGATTCTGAATTCGTGGTGGTAAGCGTTCTGGCCATCGAGAATTGCTTTATGTACCGCTTTCTGACAGCGTTGGAAGTCTTCCTTATGTTTACTGCGCTTCCAGGCATGAGCGTAAGTACCGCCGTGGAATATATCCAGGGGAAGTAACTGCTGTGCCGTAGTCTCATCCTGAATTCTGAGATCCCACTTGAATTCTCCTGGCGAGCGCTGATAAACGTGCGCAGTCCACAGGATAGCCCTGGCATGGGTTGCGATGTACTGCAGCGCGCCGCGTGATCGTTCCAGTGCCGCCAAGCTCTTGTTAAGTTCTACAGTGAGTTTCGCAATTTCATCCGTTCCCCGCACAGGGAGTCGATGAGATGGATCCCCTTTGCTGGCCAGTTGCTGAACGGCATTGCTCAAGCGCGACATGCGGCGCAGCACGACTCTTTCCAGGAGCATTAGAGTTACCGTGCCGAAGACGACGCCGCAGATCACCAGCGCCAGGGTAAAGAGCTGCAGGATTCTCCTGCTTCTTTCGTAGATGGTGCGGGGGAGATCGATCCGCATGATCACCGCAGGTTCATCCCGTACATCTTTGATGACGGTAAATCCGGAAAACCGATGCTGATCGATTGCTGCGGTGTAATCAGAACCGGTATGTGCGGATGTTAGTGCGTTGCGATAGATCTCCGGCATATCCGGCATATCAGATCGCTCGATAGAGAGTGGCAATAATGTACGCAGGGCGAGTTGTTCCTCAGCTTGTTTATCCAGGTAGCGTCCCATGATGAGGGTTCCACGAATGGGACCGCGTTTTTCACTAGTGAGGATCGGGCGGGATGTAACCAGCATCGGCCAGTCACTCAATAACACGACACCCGCATGCTGATCACCCGGTTGCTGAAATGTAATCAGCGATGGAAAAAGCTTGGCCACCTGCCTCATCTCTGTCGGGACGGGAATCTCCCGATGGCTGTGCCAATTGAACGCTTTGGCAAAAACTATTTTGTCATTTCGATCAAGAAACAACATTAGGTTGATGTGGATATCATCAAATGTTGAGTCTACAAGATTCGACTGGATGTAATCCGGATTGGCATTTTCGATGAACTCATACGTATCATCCCAGCCGGCGTAATCACTGTTGAGCGTTCCCAGGTCATCCAGTGCTGCGTCCAGCGAAGCTCGAGCAAGCGCAAGGCTGTCATGCGTCTGGTTGAGTTCAAGCTCTTCGGCTGTTTTCATTACGATGTGTTGACCGGCGAAGAACAGAATAATGACGAGTCCCAACAGAGTCAGGCCGATGATCAGTAGTGTTTTTGTGCGGAGTGTCATGGGAATATTACAACACGCTTCTCAGGATTATTTCATTTCAATAGGGTTAATAAGCGATCCGATCACCGGTGCCTGCACACTTACATAACCGGCCTGTTCCAGTGTAACAGGATGGCTTGTATGTGATCTACACAATCGGGACGGACCCAGCACAATTGCAGTCATGGGTTCGATAATGGTGTCCTGACTTAATTGGGCAATCAGTTTCGATACGAATTTTACGACATCAGGTATAGTCAGGGGATCAGGTGGAAGGATGTTGATGCGGGAAGTGATGGTGAATGATCTTCTACTTTCAAAGTGCTCAGGTGTGATCAACTCCGGACCGAGGCTTATAAACTCAGGCGTTGATTGTTCTGAAGGATCAGAGAAGTACCCCAAACCAGCCAGAGTAAATCCATAGAGATGCGATAGCACGTGGTCTTCATCAACTTCCTTCATCTGGTGGCGAACGATGGCAGCCAGCCCTCCCTGGAAAAACAATGATGCACTTTGCGGGTGTTCAGCTTCATAAACGGGTTCTTCCGGGCCATAGATCGCTTTGGGGGTCAAGCTTTGCCAGGATAATTGATCAGTGTTGGCATCGATCCACACGAAGTGACCGGGCTGCAATGGAGTCAACAATCGCTGCACTGTGCGATGCTGATTGGTGCGAAGGAATCTTTCCTTGAGTCTCATACTTTCCAGAACAGCCTTGCTGATTTCACGACGTAGTTCCTCGGGCGTGAATGGTTTGTAGAGCACAGTTTCGTGGCCCACCCGAGCCATCTTGACCAGCGTATGATTTGGGTCGTAACCGAATCCGGTGATGAAGAGAATAGGTAATCCGTTTTGGCGAGCGCGTGCAGCGGAATATATTTCATAGCCGTTGTGATGAGGCATCAGAATATCAGTCACCACAAAATCAAATGATTCCCGTTCAATGGCTTGCATGGCCTCGGCACCATCAGCGCATACTGTGCATCGGCATCCCGCGATGTTGAGAACGGCTGTGATGAGTTTCCGCATGATCTCATCATCATCTGCCACGAGTGCGTGACGGTCTCGCAATTGCACCATCGTCTGCGCAATATCCTCTGCGCCCGGCTCGTGATCAGGTTCCTGAAGAACGATAGCGGACTCACCCTGAGCCGGTTCACCCAGGTAGATGTGATTGTCATCAGCCAGAAAACGAATCACCCGCATCCACAAACTCCGGTTGGTGGAGGAAACTGGACAATGTGCCCGATGCGCCTGACTACACCCATATCATAACGATTCCTCAACACGATGAGGAATCGCGCCCGCTATTTCCTGATGGTCAGTTGTATACCGCGGGCTCCTGATAAGCCTCACATTCTGCGGAACGATGCAGTGGTATCGCATTATTCACCGAGCAGAAGTTCAGCATAGGTGGGCAGGGTCCAGAGATCCGCAGGGATGATCGCTTCAAGCGTATCCGCCACATCCCGTGCCTGTTCCATCGCCGGGACAAGTTCCTCACGAATGTGTTTTGCCTCCCGGGCAAGATTGGAAAGATGCTTTGATGCACATTTTTCGATCTGCCGAAGGCTTTGACGAAGATCATCGATGAGTGAGATCAGATTCTGCAGTTGATCGGCCGTCTCCGGGCAATCCAGACCTGCTGCCTGCGTGACAGTGACGGCTTCGGCCAGATCGGTCTGATACCGAACCGCAGAAGGAAGCACATGCTTGTTGATCATTGAAACAAGTGTCCTTGCTTCGATGTTCAGCAAAGTGTTGTATGTTTCCAGGTAGACGTCAGCCCGGGCAGTGAGTTCCCTGCGTGATAGAATCTGGTACGTGCTGAACAGACTCATCGCCTTTTTACTCTTGAGTAGGGGAAGTGTTTCTGCCGCCGATCTCAGGTGGGGCAATCCACGTCGCTCAGCTTCCTCTTCCCATTTTTTGGAATAATTATCGCCGTCAAAAACCACGCGCTTGTGTTCTTTGACAACTTCCTGCAATAGCGACATGACGGAAGATTCCAGTTTCTGTTTCGTCGGTTTCTTCCCGACACGGCGTTCAAGTTGCGTTGCCATGTAATCCAGCGACTCGGCAACGATCGTGTTGAGCACAGTGTTCGGCCAAGCGATTGAAGCCCCAGCGCCAACACTGCGGAATTCGAACTTGTTGCCCGTGAAGGCAAATGGGCTGGTGCGGTTTCGATCGCCGCTGTGCTGTGGAATCTGCGGAAGTGTGTGTGCTCCCAGATCCAGCGCGCCCCCTTTCCGTGACGATTTCAGCTTTCCTGCTGTAATCTGTTCGAGAATGTCAGTGAGTTTTTCACCGAGGAAGATGCTGATTATTGCCGGCGGCGCTTCATTACCACCCAGACGGTGATCATTCCCTGCCGTGGCAATCGATGCTCGCACGAGATCAGCGTGCAAGTCCACCGCTCGTATCACCGACGTCAGGAACACGAGAAACTGCATGTTGGTGTACACCTCGTCACGAGGGTCGAGCAGATTAACGCCGGTATCGGTTGCCAAAGCCCAGTTGTTGTGTTTGCCTGAGCCGTTAACTCGCGCAAATGGTTTTTCGTGCAGGAGACACACCATGCCGTGCCTGCGTGCGGTCTGGGCAAGGATGTGCATGATCAACATGCCATGATCAGTTGCGAGGTTTGCATTTTCATATGTCGGCGCAATCTCATACTGTCCCGGCGCGACTTCCTTATGGCGGGTCTTGATAGGGATACCCAGTTCGTAAAGTTGTCTTTCAACCTCGGTCATGTAAGCCAACACGCGCTCGGGAATCGTTCCGAAGTAATGATCATCGAGTTGATGACCCTTCGGAGGAGCAGCGCCGATCAGGGTTCGACCACAGATGCGAAGGTCCGGACGCATTGCCCAGAGTTCTTCATCGACGAGGAAATACTCCTGCTCAGCGCCGACAGTAGTCATCACCTGTGAAACACCCTCATCGCTGCCAAAGATTCGCAGTATGCGCATTGCCTGATCACTGACCGCTCGGATCGAACGAAGCAGCGGCGTCTTTTTATCGAGTGCTTCTCCGGTATATGAGACGAACACCGTGGGAATGCACAATGTTGCGCTATCCGGTTGCGATTTCAAAATGAACGCAGGGCTGGTGGCATCCCAGGCGGTATAACCACGAGCTTCATACGTATCGCGGATTCCACCACTGGGAAAACTGCTGGCATCGGGTTCACCTCGGATGAGTTCATCGCCGGAGAATCCCGCCACCGCTTGCCCGTTCAAGCGCGGTGTGAGAAACGCATCGTGTTTCTCAGCGGTGAGTCCTGTCAGCGGCTGGAACCAGTGACAATAGTGTGTGGCACCATATTCCAGCGCCCAGTCCTTCATGGCCAGGGCAACGGTGTCGGCAATATCCGCATCAAGGGGAAGTCCCCGCTGCATCGTCTGTTGAAGCTTATCGCAAACGCTTCGGGGTAGGCGCTGGGGCAGAACTTCCCCGGTGAATGTGAGTGAACCATAGACCTCGGTGACGGGTGAATCGGAATTATGCTTCCTGTTCATTTCGATTCCCTTGTGCGTTGATGCCATTTGTGATGCAATTTCGCTTAATGCGTGTGGGGGGGATATGGGGAGTATCGCGGACTTCGGACATCTGGCAAGTCCAGTTCATTCTGAGTCGGGAAAACCTGCAAGAAGTGGTGGTCTGCAGGATTATTTGCGTTAAAGACCCGCTGAGGCAGATGGATGCTGGACCAATCCCTGAGCCAGCTCGGCGACGAAGGTTGAGGCTGTCGAGGCCGGATCATCGCTCTGTTGAATCCGTCGCATCAATGCGGAACCGATGATCGCCGCATCAGCCACTTGGGTTACCGCCGTGACATGCTCGGGCGTTGAAATACCGAATCCGACCGCCAGCGGTAGAGACGAAGCACTCCGCAGCAGGTCAACCTGAGATGCGATCTGTGGAGTGGTGGCTTGTTCTCCAGTGATCCCCACGCGCGCCAGGACATAAACGAATCCGCGGCAACATGCTGTGAGTTGGGCTACTCGATTCTGTGAGGTTGTCGGTGATATGAGCAGGCTGAAACTGAAATCTCGTTTATCGATCAGATCTAAAAATGAACTCAGGGATCCGGTGTCCATATCGGGAAGGATGAAGCCGTCAAAACCTGCTTCGCCGGCCTGTTGCAGGAACTCCTCTTCCCCCATGCGATGCACAATCGAGTGACTGACCATTGCGATCAGCCCCAGACTGGTATGAGGTCGCAGTTGATGGATCATCTTGAAAATTCGCGATGGAGTTATCCCCCCAAGGAGTGCCTCGTGCATGGATGCAGCAATAACCGGCCCGTCTGCCAAGGGATCTGAAAATGGAAATCCAACTTCGACGATGCTCGCGCCAGCTTGTTCCAGCGCAGGTATGATTTCCGCGGTGATGTTCAACGAAGGAAAGCCCGCGGTGACAAACGGCATGAGCGCGGTTTGTCCATGTCGGCGGTGATCAGAAAAAATATCATCAATTCGAGACACTGTTTATCTATCTCATCGTGAATACAGATTGGAACACCCTCTGGCGAGACTACTTGCGAGGGGATTATTTTGTTCCCCTGGGGCCACCTTCATCGTAATACTTTTTTGCAATCGCCTTGGTAAGATCCACCTCGGTGATATTGGCCAGTGTATTCAGCCAAGCTAATACATCGGCAAATTCCTCTTCGAGATTATCCTGACAATCATCTCCACGTTCGTGTCGAGCGATTGCTTCAGCCAATTCACCGACCTCTTCAGTAAACCAGAGGAAGGTTCCAGGTGCACCCCGGGCGGAATCCGTCGGAAAGTACCGCTGGCGGATCAGATCCTGAAATTCAGCGATGGTGAGATCTGCAGGGGAGTTCGGCATAAGTCATACATCCAGTGAAAACAGGTAAACCGGTGCGGAAGGGTACCAGATTCAATCCGGGTATGTGCAGCGAGTCCGTCGTGACGCTACAATCTGCCCCCCGAGCGGCTAATTGCTATGGTGATACGAACCTGGACAGGAAAGGAGTTTGTATGAGCAGGAAGAGGCAAAACAGAGTATCGAGACTTTCATGCCTGGTGTTGACTTGTCTGGTCACCGCTTCAGCCTGGGCCGGGCCACCTCAGCCGGCCAGTGATGAGGAGATCAAATCCCTCCTGGCCAAAGCTGGAAACGCAGAGGACTACCCCGGATCGTCTGTACTCTATGTTCTGGACGAAGCGGATGTTTATGTTCAATCCAGCGGATTGGCGACAACAGAAAGCTGTCAGATCATCAAGATTCTCACTGATGCAGGCATTCGTTCACGATCGGTACTCCGCCACGAGTTTGATCCGGATACGAACCGGGTCGCCATACGCCGCGTCGCGATTCACCGGGCTGATGGAACGATTGACGAAGTCCCACTGACTAATGTGATCGGCCAACCGACGACACAGAGCATGATCTATTGGGGTGGTGAACAGTACCTGCTCTCCATTCCCAGGCTCAGCGTCGGCGATGCACTGGAGATTCGGCTGAGTAAAATCGGCTTCAACATCGCATATCTGGACAATAGTGGAGCATCCGTTCTGGATCCATCGGGATTGCAGCCGCCTATGCCCGGACACTGGTATGAAGTGACGGAATTTCAGACCGGTTCACCGATCATGCAGAAGCGTTATTCGGTCTACATGCCGTCAGATATGCCGGTGCAATACGAGGTGTATAACGGATCACTGAAATCGTCACTCTGGTTTGATGAAGATCAACACGTATACACGTTCTCGGATGAGGATATCCCGCCAATTAAAAGCGAGCCGCACATGGTGGCGCGGAGTGATGTGGTGACCAAACTGGTCATGGCTACGGTGGGTGACTGGGAGGCAAAATCGCGCTGGTTTTATGAAGTCAACGAGCCGCAATTCGACGCCGACGAAGCGATACGAGCGAAAGTGGAGGAAATCACTGCTCATTTGCCTAATGAGGAAGCAAAAATCCATGCGTGTTTGCACTGGGTCGCAGATAACATTCGATACTACGGCACCAGTCGCGGACCGTGCGAAGGATTCACACTCCACACTGGTATCGAGACATTCCACGACAAGGGCGGCGTCTGCAAAGATATCGCAGGTATGCTCGTCACTATGCTCAGAGTACTGGGGCACGAAGTCTACCCCGCATTGACGATGGCCGGCTCGCGCGTCGAGGAGATACCCGCCGACCAGTTCAATCACACCGTTACTGTTATACGGAATCCTGATGGGACTTTCCGTGTGCTCGATCCAACGTGGTCGCCTACCAGCAAAGAACTCTGGTCAAGTCGTGAAGCGCTTCAGGGTCTTGTCTATGGCACGCCCGAGGGGCAGGATCTCACGCTGTCTCCGTACTTTTCGCCGGAGGAGAATCTCCTGCGGGTGCATAGTGAATGCACGTTAGATGAAAATGGCGATCTTCGATCTGATATGCGCATGGATATGACAGGCTATCCCTGCACGTATCTGAGACGTTACGCAAATCGTGATCGACCATTTGATCAGCGTGCTCGATTTGAGACGAATCTCAACATTGCGCCAAATGCTCAGCTTGTTCATTTGGAGCACATCGACCCACACGATTACTCACAGGACGGCTGGCTGGAGATGTCCATCACCGCCCCTGAATATGCTGCGGGGCATGACGGGCAGTATCTATTCCAGTTTCCGTTACTGAAACATCCCTTGAAGTACATGCTGCTGGGAGATTTCAATTACAACTTCAGCAGGGATAGGCGGCAATTCGGCCTGCGTATGCGGGCATCTCGACTCGTGGATTACAAGGAATCCATCACCCTCCCGGCAGGTTGGCAGATTGATGAGTTGCCCGAGGATTATTCGTTTGACTCTGATTCTGCTTCACTGGATTTCTCTGCCAGACAGGAAGGCAACACGTTGGTCTACCATTTCCGCCTGGCGGTCAAGGATCACATCATTGATCCGGACACTTACCCAGGCTTCAAAACGGTCATGGACAAGATGAATGAACTGGCAGACACCTGGATACTCTGTATCGAGGAATGATCCTGCCGCTCGCTTATGTGCAACACTCTTCGTGAAACAAAAAACTCCTGAAAAAAGTTATCAACGATGCATCATTCAGTTTTTACCTTTCCGTTCAATCAACATCTGATTAATCGCACTATTTCTCTTCTCTGCCTGGGTCTGATGTTTGTTCTATGTCGTGTGGGAGGGGGGCAGCATGTGGATCTTTCCATCGGTTCGGACCAGTATCCGGAAGACGATGCGGTCATCCTGCGCTGGGAACAGCATTGGGAGATGTCCCCCAGCGGGCAGATCACGCGTATTGACCACAAGTGGATCAAACTGCTGAATCGGCGGGCAATTCGGCGTTACGCAGATCCTCGGATCGACTACAGCACCGCGACCGATGAAATGAAAATCCTGGTCGCGCGGACCCACCTTCCTGATGGAACGATTCTCCCCGTACCGGATTATTCATTCAATATCGCGTCTCCCAGCGACCTGTCCGGGTGGCCGGAGTACGTGGATTGGCAGCAGACAATCGTATCATTCAGCGGGATCGTTAACGACTGCATCCTGGAATTGGCCTATCAGGTGACGACTGAAGCGGGTGTTCTCCCATGGTTGGACGCTGACCTGCGGCTCGATAGTGACGATCCCGTTCATACAAGAATCGTGTCCGTGACAATTCCTGACGAATATGACCTGCACTTTCAAGTGAGCAATTGTGCGGATAATGGTGGGCCGAGCAATCACCGCATAGACGGAAAAACACAATTCACCTGGCGTTGGGATCGGCTGGCCGGAACACCGGGCGAACCACAATCATACCCCTGGTATCAGCGCTGCCCGCGCCTGCAATTTACTTCTTGTGACAGTGCCGGTGTATGGATCGTAAAAATTCAACAATCAGTTGATCAAGCGGCGGTGAGTAATGATGATTTGACTCAGTGGATCCAGGAAATCACAGAAGATGAACTGGATGCAGCTGCCAAGGTCGAGAAGGTGACAGACTCACTGAAGAGCACTTTCAATTTCATTCATGCATTGCGCAGTTACAGATCGTGGAATTGCCGCAATGTAGGTGAGGTCTTTCAAACCAACTACGGCAACCCGATGGAAGCAGCCGCGCTTCTCATGTCAGCCTATCAATCTCTGGGATTGACCTGTCGTAGCTATGTCGCAGTGGATTCCATGCGCTGGGATGATCGCGTACCGACAGGTTCCGCGTTCTCCGCAGTGGTCATTGAAGTGGATACAGGTGAGGGAACGCAATTGGTGCATCCTGAAAGGGGCATCCTGCATAACCCGGGATCGTGGGGCCAACACACACTACTCCACCTGGATAGTCAGGGAACAACGCAGAGCATCGTTTTAGCAGATCGCAGCGATTCAGCCAGCAATATCAAAATCACCGGCAAAGTTACATTAGCGGAAGATGGTACTGCAGCAGGAACGATTCAACTTCATTGCACCGGTGGATTCTACGATCCTGCACGTCTCGATTCTGCTGATGCGCAGGAATCGTTCACCAAACGTTTGGTGCGCAATCTGCTCACCGGTTTTGATCTGGATCAATACTCGGTTGTGACTTTGTCAGATCAGGCACTTCAAATCGAAGCGCAGGTAAAAACATCTGAACCACTGGATCAGCTTGGTGATCACTACGTGTTGACATTTGGTAACGGTCCGGTCTCGCTTTCGACATATCCGCTCCCGTTGGAACGCTCGTACCGTCGAACTGATGTGCATCTCAAAGGCGCGTTTTCGGAATCCGTGGATCTTTATATTGAGTGGCCGGAAACATGTACGATTGGAATTGTTCCTGCCGAATTATCCAATGTCACTGGATCCTGGGGATCGGTGGGCCAGGAGATTCACCAGGAACCAACGTTGCTGAGATTAAAACGACATCTGGAAGTCAATACAGACCTACTCAATCCGATTGAATTCGATCAATTACGATCCGCAGTGAATGCCTTACGATCGACCGGGGCTCTCAAAATGATGTACGGCAAGGATTCTTGAATCACTTTTACACCTGGAATTCATCTTGAATTTGGGAATGGAGTGTGTGTGGGGTGTTGAAATAGGAAGAGTGGATGAGATGGTCAAGGCTGGTTTCCTCTCAAACGGAAATGCTTCCATGACAGGGACATAAGATCCGCATGAATTTTCGATTTTTCCGATAATATCCCTTGACGCCCCAACGCAAATCACTAAATTACCTTCTACAAACCGAGAGAGAGAGTATGTTTGAGTGAGCCTCCTAGCACTCGAACGCACACCGATGAGAGAGAGGGAACTCCTTGTCGGTGTTTCTCTTTAATGAGGCACCGTGATGTGGACCGGCGTGAGCCGGCGTTTTTATTTTTGCCTCGAGGTTTTGAAATTCGTCTGAATGGACTGCATTGTTTTCGTGGATGCATTCGTTTCATCAGCTTCGCATCTCTTTATAGCAGATTGAATTCAAGAGTGTCGTTTGGGTGCGATGGTCTAAGCGATTACGGAGCGCAGTTCACGCGATCAGGACCGCCAACGTGGCCTTCGGCATTCGTCTTAGACCACGGCACCCTCTACGTTCGAATTCAAACTGCTCTAGTTCCCCCCTTCACCAAACTGCGATACTGTCGTAGCGATCATGCAGTCCATCGACCGCTTACGTATGCGTAACCTACGGGTACCGGACAAGCCCAATCAGGTTTACACGGAAGTTAGACAGTCTAAACCACATCGAAACGTATGTTGTATCGCTCCCACAGGCTCCCAACGAAGGCTCGCTCACGCTCACCTCGCAGCGAATCTAAGATTTTCTTATCCTTGGAGGTATCCACAAACAGATAAGTTACGAAGTCAAAGTCCTCGGACGCAGCGTAGACCAGACTCTGGCCAATACCCTCGCGAACAGCTGAGCCTGAATCCCCGCGTTTCACTTCGATCGCTATACGAAGGCCGTCAATTAAAACTTTGAAATCGGGACGATGCTGAGTCCCCAGAAATCTGATGTGGTTGATTGTGGTCTTCACATCCCCTTCCCACATGAGTGAGTCTGCCGTCTTACGATGGAGAGTCTTTTTCCCAGCCTTGGGTGACAAACGAATGTGGACGTCTATAAGACTTCGCTTGAGCAACTGGTGCATATACTGCTTGATGTATGATTCTTTTTTGTTGCGGTAGTCGAGCGTCTTGAATATTTCGTCGCTCTTCATCCCCTCAATCAGTCGTTCAACTATCCACGTTCGTCGCTCAGACTTCTGAGCCACGCCAAGAGTTAGCCTACCAGTCATTCCTACCTCCTTCTATGTGGTTCAGAAAAAAACCTATCTCACGCTGATCTCAGCAGCGTGAGGAACGAACGTCAACTGGAGTGAATGAGCAAAACTTATATCAAATTCAACCTACTCTCAACCACTACCATTCATCTGGGAGCCGTTTTTGAGATTATCCTCTCCTATCAAACTTCGTCTGTGTATCGTTGGTACATCGCCTAACAGGATTCTCGCGTTGTGTTGCGGGTGCGAAGCCTGATGGATGAGTGGGTGGTTCAAACAATAGGGAGCGGCTGACGGAAGTTTGAACGGATCGCAGGTGTAGAAAATGACTGCACTTGCAACATTTTCCAGTCGTTCAAGTGAGGGATTTAGATTACCAAACTGGACAAGTTATGAAAGTGCATGAAAAAGCCGGCATTACACCGGCTATTTGAAGCTTCATCATTGGAAGTGAGGGATGCTTCGCTGTTTGTAAAATAAACTTATTGTGTGTGACCTGGCGAAACATCATCCGGATGATTCACCATGTCGGGTTTTCCCGTTGCATCGCACAAGGCGATGGTGGGGAGTGTGGGGGTGTGGTGTGGGGGGATTGAATAATGCTTGTCTGTCTCTCTCCTCTTTTGGGGGGATCATGAAGTCATTGGATCAGTCCAGCTTCAACAGGCAACTCACGCGAGTAATGCACAGCACATCCGAATCTGATTCACGGCTGACTCTGATATTCCCCGCAGTTCTCTCTTCTCGTTCGGGGGTAACAATAAAAACACCAACTGCTGTTGGCAATATACACGCCGACCGATTGATTGAAAGAAAAAAAATGTCATTTTTATTCAATATTTCCGCCCATCTCAGTCTGGATGAATTACGAGCGCTTCAAGCCGGATGAGCATGATTTCTCAGGTCACAAATGCCGTGCTAAGCCAATTGCCAAGACATTACCGGACGCATGTGATTTCTACGTGCAGTGCCTTTCCAAATGTACGGTTGGGGGGGAGTGTGGGGGGGTATGTGTGTGGGGGGGGGGAACATCCGCGGCGGGACTCGAACCCACAACCCCCAGTTCCGGAGACTGGTGCTCTATCCAATTGAGCTACGCGGACTGCGGCAAACCATCATACCCCAAATGTCGTTTTCTTGGATTCTCTCTGTGGAATCTTTATTGCCTAAACCCTATCCATACGACTTGTAGTTGTTATTCGCGCGTCTACGGTTCATCTGAGCAGGTTGTGTTGTATCCAGAGTGCGCGGCAAAGCCGCGGCGCTTCGTGGGTTATGGCCAATCAACGCTGTTCTGCCGTCTCAATAGAATCTCGAAACGAATTAAAATCCGCATCAACGCCCCGAAATCATTGCTATTGAATGTCTCAGAGGATTATTATCGGGACACCAGTATCCGGCGATATCGAGGTATACTTCCCACACGGCATGACTCGGATGCATGTCTGGAACTCCGACAGCGAATTGAATTCTGATACACAACTACCAACTTTGAAAGGAGCAAAAGATGAGTTTGTTTCTTCTGCTCATTGGCATCATTCTTGCAGTTGCGATCATAGTGGGCGCAACCCGATTACCGTTTGCATCCAGGAGCACGGTTGCTGCGGTGCGGGGCTTTGCCGCGTTAGTCGCACTGGCAGTATTTATCGTATTTGCCGCCCTGAGTTCGATCCGCTATGTCGCGGAAGATCAGGTGGGCATTATCGTCAAGAACTTTGGCGCCAACCTCCCGGCGGGCAAGATCATCGCGACCGATGGGGAAAAAGGACCCCAGGCCAAAACACTCGGTCCCGGTTGGCACTTCTGGTACTTCCCGGGTTTATATGACGTGGATATCGAACGCATCATCGAAATCCAGGCCGACGAAGTCGGGATCGTTAAAGCCAACGATGGGTTACCTTTGCCCGATGATCAGGCTTACGCTGAGGAATGGAGTCAGGCAACCTTCGGCAAAATGCTCGTGGCTGAATTCTTCCTTGGAGAAGGCAAGGGTTATAAGGGACCGCAGGCTTCCATTCTCAAGCCGGGTAAGTGGCGTCTCAATACCAAGCTTTTCACCATTGATCGTGTGCCGGTGACGAACATTGAAAAGGCGACAGTCGGCGTGGTGAAATCGAACGTCGGCAGTCCTCCTCCCGGGGTGGAACCGGGTGAGATCAATATCGTGGAAAAAGGGCAGCGAGGTATCTGGCGCACGCCGTATTCACCCCAAAAATTGTATCTCAACACCTACGCCTACGAGATTACGATGATCTCGACGATGCAGCAGATCATCCGGTATGGCGCGGGTGGTGAGGCCGATGATTCTGAAATCGAGGTCCGTACAACTGACGGCTTTACGTTCCCCGTCGACGTGCGGATTGAATATCAGATTAAACCCGAAGATGCCGCACTGGTTGTCGCCGAGTTGGGTGATGATCAGAACCAACTTCGCAAACGCCTGGCGTCGACAGTACGCGCGATCTTCCGAAACAATGCAGAGAAAGTTAAAGCGCTGGATTATGTCAAGCAGCGATCGCATCAAGAAATATCCACCCAGGAAACACTGGCTGCGGAAATGACGTTGATCGGCGTGACGGTGACGGCAGTGCGTATTGGGCAGATCGGCGATGAAGCATCACTGGGTTCCCTGCTCAAGACACAGACCGATCGTGAGATTGCTATTCAGGAACAGCTTACCTTCCAGGAGCAGCAGAAGGCCGCGGAGCAGAAGAAGGAACTTGAACGCACCGAACAGGAAGCGCAGGAAGAGCGACGTTTGGCCACCGAAGAGTACGAAAAGAAAATGGAAGCCATTCGCGCTGAGCGTGTAGTCATCGAAGCAGAAGGCGAAGCCCAGGCCATCGAAATCAAGGCTATGGCCCAGGCGGAAGCGTACCGTGTGATCGCCGAGCAGATCGGCAAGGGAAATGCGGCGCTCATGGAACTGCTCAACATCGTCGGTGCGCAAGGCATTAATATCACCCCACGCGTGATGGTCATCGGCAGTGGGGAGGCGTCCGGCACTGGATCAGCCGAGACCACTGCTCTTATTGGCACCATGCTTGACAGTATGGTCGAAAAGGAGACTAAAGAGGAGTAGGAAACGTAGACTCATCGTTATGCTGAATCGCCCTGTCATTGGGAAATTTGGCTGAGTTATGCCTGCCCGTAGTGGTTTCGCGTCAGTTCAGGGTGCTACGCTATAACCATGACCACACCAGCACTCAATCAAAGAGCCGTGGATGATGTAGCTGCCCGATGGGACGGCTTCGGCGTCACCGTCTTTGCTGAATTTACCCAACTGGCGGTGAAACACCAGGCGGTCAATCTCGGCCAGGGTTTTCCCAACTTCGATGGACCGGTATTCATCAAGGATGCGGCGATCGATGCACTCCAGCGCGGTGAGAATCAATACGCACGTTCGCACGGTATCGTCCCCCTCAACCAGGCCATCGCTGATCGATTTGAAGCCGACACTGGCCGCACGCTTGATCCCGATGCGGAAATCACCATCACCTCCGGCTGCACGGAAGCAATTCCCGCGACGATGCTGGGATTACTCAATCCGGGCGATGAAGTGATCGTGTTTGAACCGTTCTACGATTCCTATCCGGCGTGCCTGGCGATGTCCGGGGCCAAACTGGTGCCCATCACCCTGCGCCCGCCTGACTTTTCCTTTGATTCCGATGAACTGCGCAGCCTGTTCAATAACAAAACGCGCGCGGTCCTGATCAACACGCCGCACAATCCGACCGGCAAAGTGTTCAGCCGGGAGGAACTGACATTGATTGCCGAGTTGTGTCAGAAGCACGACGCCCTGGCGATCACCGACGAGGTGTATGAACGATTGGTGTTTGAAGGTGAGCACATCAGGATGGCGACCTTGCCGGGCATGTGGGAGCGGACCGTTACCTTGTCATCACTGGGAAAGACTTATTCTCTGACGGGATGGAAAATCGGTTGGGCCATCGCGCCACCTAAATTATCCAAAGCTGTCCGCGCGGCTCATCAGTTCCTTACCTACGCCACGGCCACTCCATTGCAACATGGCGCTGTGGCTGCGCTGCGTGCTGACGATTCATATTACGAGGAGTTCGTTGAGGATTACCGAGCCCGGCGTGACCTGCTGATCCGTGGACTGGAAGATGTCGGATTCAAAGTGTTCCCCCCGCAGGGAACATACTTCATTCTGGCGGATCATACCCCGTTTGGATTTGCCGATGATGTTGAATTCTGCCGCCACCTGGTGAAGGAGGTTGGTGTGTGCGCGATTCCACCGTCAGCTTTTTATCATGATCCGGCCGATGGGAAAGATCTGGTGCGCTTTGCCTTCTGTAAGGATCTGGACATTATTGAACAGGCGGTGCAGCGGATGATACAGGGGTTGTCGCGTTCCGCTTCCCACTGATACTGACGACAAAACATACCCCTGTCGCAATCACCATTTGCCAGGGGAATGCTAACTTCTCAGGTAAACCAATCAGGGGTGCCCACTTGTCCCAGATCATCGGTTGCAGGATGAGGGTGACGAGGACGCCGGTGATCAGTGCAGCAATCACGGTGGTGCAGTTTCCCCGTTTCGTAAGCAGTGCCGCGAGAAAGACGGCCAGCAATCCGCTGTAGGCAAAGACCATCACGCGCAGCGCGAAGTTTATTAACTCTTCGCCACTAGCTTGCTGCCAAAAAACACAGAGAATAGCAAAGCCGGTGAGTGCGACTGACCAGCCTAAAACCGCCCAGCGCGGAGCGTTTCCATTTATTTGACTTCTGCTCCTATCACTGTCTCCTGAGTGTGGGGGGGTGAGAAAGTCAGTAACTGTTGTTGAAGCCATGGCGTTCAGCGCGGAATCAGTACTGCTCATCGCCGCAGCAAACAGGCCAGCCATCATCAACCCCCGCAAACCGATTGGCAGTTCAATCAGCATGTATTGCATGAACACTTCGCGCCCAGCCGGGATCTCATAAGCTGGAGCAGACGCCCCCATAATGTCCGGGCGCTGGTAATAGATATACAGAAGTAGCCCAAGACACAGAAACAGAAACACGACCGGCCAGGCAATGAGATTGCTCGCAATGACCGACCAGGAGCCACTCCGCGCCGAGCGACATGTCAAGAGTCGTTGCGTAAGATCCTGATCCGTACCAAACGCTGCGAGGTTGATCAGCATGATTCCCAACAATGCCGTCCACAGTGTGTAGTTCTTTTCTGGGCTGATGCTGAAATCGAGGCATTGGAGTTTGTTGCCCGCTGTTTCATCATTCAGTGTGTCGATGATCTCCGTAAGGCTCAATGGAATCCTGGTGTAGAGCAACACGAGTGCGACAATCACTGAACCGACCACGACAGCCGCCTGAAGCACGTCAGTCCAGATCACAGCACGGATACCGCCGAGCATGGTGTAGAGCGTCGCAGCCAGTGATAACAGGAGTATCGCACCAACCAGCTGGGTCGAGTTCGCTTCACCGAACACGATCATGGAAAAGGGAATCGCCATGATGAACAGGCGCGCGCCGCTGGCCAGCAATCGTCCTAGCATGAACATCGCACTGGCAGCCTGGCACGCGGGTTGACCAAATCGATCACCCAGCAATTGATAGACGCTTGTGACCTGATGTCGATAGAACGCAGGGATGAACAGCCACGCCACGATGATCACGGCCAGCAGTCCCCCCAGGTTGGCGGAGAAATACGTCAGATCGCCGCGGTAGGCCATCTCCGGTCCGCCGATGAATGTTGCCGCTGAGAGCGAGGTCGCCAGGACGGACACCGCCACTGCCCACCAGGGCATGCTACGCCCGGCCAGAAAGAATTCCTCGGAACTAGCCGCTCGCTTCCTAGCCCATAGACCGACTGCCATGACCAGAATGAGATATCCCCCCAGGATGGCCCAATCCCAGTGGGAAAAATGATCGTTTGTCATGGCAATCATCATCTGATGCATCCTTGTCAGGCTTTCTCACATGGCCATCGGTTTAAGCTGGGCAGTTTGCCGATGTTTTCCGGTTCAGAACTGAGGGAAATGGCTCTCTGGAGCCGATGCAGCAAGTATCAATCATGGCTGAAAATCACATCCTCATCATCCACACTGGCGATCTGCCTTCACTCACAGCAACGGTACTACAACCAGAGCCATCGCAGCTGGTTCTGTGGTATCCCGGGCGATCTGCTGAACAGCGCTCACGACGATGGATTGCGACAGAAGCCCTGGGCCGAATGCTTGATGTGAAACAGGTGATCTCCACAGAATCGCCGAAGCTGGGTTTGTCTGATCTTGAGGTACCGAGCGAACTGGCTCAATCTCATACCCTGCTTGAGAGTCTCGTGTTGGCACAGCAGTTGAGTTGCTCCAAGATCATCTGGCCGTTACAGGTCGGGCCGGACTTCCCCGCCCTGGGAGTCGCGGTGGATCGAGCCAACACCATGGCAGCCTTGATTGATGGCGGGGCACTCTTTGCCGTCTCGGGAGGAAGCCAGACCGCTGCTCCGATCATTGATTTGCCGGTGGTGGATCTGACTGATCCGCAATTGGTTGAGATTCTGGCCGACTGCGGTGGCCCGCTGGGGATGTTCTGGCCCTGCCAGACCGATCAGGACGAACCATGCGGCACCTGCCTGAATTGCCGACGCTGGCACAACGCCTACGAAGCCGCTGGCGTCGATTGGCCCTGGCAAACAGCCGTATCGACGGCGTAACCACGATCGTCAAAGTCAGGTTATTGGTGACTCGAACTGCTTGGCAAGGCAGTTTGGGTTGGTATAATGCTCGGCTCGACTGAATCAGGAGATATGCCGGTGTACGCCATCATTGAAGACAGTGGAACCCAGATCAAAGTTGCCGAGGGCGACGAAATTGCGGTCGATATCCGCGATCTGGGCAAGAAGAAGACGATCAAATTTGATCGGGTGCTCATGGTGAGCGATCCGGAATCAGACGGCGACGCGACCATCGGCACACCCTACGTCGAAGGTGCATCTGTCGAAGCGGAAGTCCTGGACGAGTTCAAGGACAAGAAAATCGACGTTATCAAATTCAAGCGGCGCAAAGGCTACAAACGCAAGCAGGGCCACCGTCAGCGACTGCTGCGAGTGAAGATTTCAAAGATTTCCGGTTGAAGATCGAAGTTCACGGGATGGTGGTGAACATCTAATTCGTAATCTTGATATGGGATGAAATGGGGGGAGTTTGTCTTTCTACCTCTAAGCCAGTGGTGCTCAATTGGTCTGTCCAGATCAACGAGCTTGCTGTAGCCCAGAGCGTCGGTGACGTGCTGGCTGACGGTGTACTTGAGATTGCGCGCTAGAGCATCATCGAGCTCAGCAGAAATATCCCCGGTGAGTTGTGCGGGAGTGAGCAGATCCGCAAAGCCTGCGGTCTTATCCTGCAAAGTCAGTGACGCCTGTGCTATGGAAAGGTGCGCGGTTCGTTTACCGAGTTTCCCACGGGGGACGATGAATCCCGCTCCGCCGTAGATCCCTAATTCACAATCTTCAAGGATGATATGACGGATGATGGCGTTGGTGGCAGAATCATCCATTGGCGTTTTGCCCGGTTTGGGGACCCAGAACAATTCAATGTGCATGATCTGGCCGTGGGTTATGGTGCCCGAGAGCAGGTCATCAAGTGGAATGTCGGAAATCCAGAATGATGATTCACCGCTGACATCATGGCTATAGACAGCCTCAGTCGGTTCAAATGCGAGAATAACCGGATCAGCGTTCTGTGATTCCACCTGCAGGTCGCCCACCGATGACCAGATCGTGCATCCGCTGAGAAAACAGCTTGCCACCGAAACAACCATAATCAACATCATCCAGCGGTATCGATTCACCAGATGCTCCTTCTGTGAAATGAACATCCATCTCAATGTACGATCGCACATTATTCAGGGTTCAGGGTCGTGGCTGTGATTTCTTCGGGTGTTTGATCCACCACCACAACTTCCGGGGCAGTCGGTTCCGGCGCTGTGTTACGTTCGTGGATGATGCTTTCAATACCCAGACATGCCAGACTGTCACGCTCAACGATTGCTCTCAATTGCGATCGCGGGATGGTCGGCGATTGTGTCCCGAGTGTATGACTGTTGATGCGATACATAGTTTCGATCGCTTTGGCAGGTGTGTCGTAGGGGAACCCGGATCCAAACATGAGTTTCGGGATCACACCCAGACTCATTGCATCAAGCAATGCGTTGTAAAGTTGCAGTGGTTGTCGGGTCAGCCCGGACGTATCTGCAAACATATTGTCGTGCTTGCTCAAGAGAAGCAATGCTTCATCTACCCACGGATACCCCAGATGACTCAGGACGATCGGCAGTTGAGGGTAACTCCGCGCAACTTCATCCCACAGCATGGGTCTGCCGAATTCGAGCATCGCGCTGGGGGTCAGCGGATGGAGCATGGCCACAAAAATGGGAAGGGAAAGCGCCTGGCACCGCTCGTAGATGCGCATAGCCGAGGAGTGAGCAGGGTGGAATCCCTGGCATGCCGGCGAAACGGTAATACCGACCAGCCCAAGATCAATGGCAGCATCCAATTGATCGTTGGCATCATCAGCCAGGGGATCAATACCAGCAATACCGATGCGATATTTAGGAGCCTTGGCGACAAAATCAGCAATCAGTTCGTTGGGAACGTTGGCCTGGAGAAGGTCGGATCTGAATCCCCAGATAACAGAGCCGTCAACGCAGGTCATTGCACGGTCATGGGCAACGATGGAAGCTTCAAAGCTGTCGCCGTTTGTGAGTTGGCTCTCTCTGATGCGGGAGGCAATTTCTCCGCCGAGTTGATCGAGACTGGTCCAGATATGTGTGTGTAGATCGATAATCATGGTCATCCACCCGGGTTTCTCGCCCGTGAGTCATAACTCGGCCATTGTAGTCACGATTCAACACAATGCACAACTGAAACCCAAACAGCAGATGATTGATAGCAGAATGAGAGGATTGAGTAGATATCCCGAGGGATGGCTTTTTATAGATTCGGCTTTGCCTTCTTCTGATAGCGGTCCTCAAACCGCTTGTAGTTTGGATTATCAACCATATCCCGGTATGGGCCGTCAAGGAGTCTGCTGACCGTCTCGAGACGTGTTTCGGGATGGGGGTGCGTGGAGAGGTATTCCGGCGGCCGGGCACCTTGGCTGGCATCGCTTAGGATTTCAAAGATATCGAGCATGGCGGATGGATCATACCCCGCTCGTGTCATGTATTTCAGACCCTGCGTGTCTGCTTCGGCCTCCTGATCACGACTGAAACGGAGGAGATAGCCTTGTCCACCTGCGCCAACGATCGTACGAGTCAGATTCTCGTAATTACCCCCTGCAACAGCCCGCGTGAGAATTGAAGCGAGAACAGTGACACCCAACTCGTGACTCAGGCGTTCATCGATGTGCTGGCTCGTGACGTGGCCGATTTCGTGACCAAGCACCGCAGCGAGCTGGGCTTCATCGGAAAACTCAGTCATCAAACCCCTACAGATAAAGACCTTCCCGCCGGGCAGGGCAAAGGCATTGATCACCGAGGAATCCAGCAAAATGAATTCCCAGGGAAGATCCTGGTATTGTGGTTCCACATGATGGGCGAGCCGATTACCGACTGAAGTCACATAGTTTCTCAACTGTGTTGAGGCGACTTCCCCGCCATATTCCTGGATCAGGCCCGGCATAGATTGTTCGCCGATCGCGATTTCATCACTTGTTTTCAGGGTGAGAAATTGCGATCTCCCGGTTGCGGGATTGGTGGTGCAGCCGGAGAGGAAAAGAACCACGATCAATAAGATTTGAAGCAGTCGGACATAACACATGGTTGTCTCCTTGATCTTCACGAACCGTTTGGCCATCAGCGACATGGTAGCGAATTGAGCTATGATTCTGCCAGTATGACACCAAAGGAAGCATCATCTTCCCCCAAGGCGTGGTCCGCCAGCGACCTCAGGGGGGATCCGCACTCGCATGAGGATAAATCGCAGCGAGTACAGCAGATGTTTGCCGCCATTGCCCGCCGCTATGATTTGAACAACCGTCTCCATTCGCTTGGGAGGGACCAGGCATGGCGTCGGAGAGCTGTACGTATGGCTCAGGTGAAACAGACCGATGCAGTTCTGGACGTGGCCTGCGGGACGGGTGATCTTGCCGAGGCGTTTGCCTCGGGAGCAGGTGATGTATCTCCCGCATCAGTGGTCGGTCTGGATTTTACCAAACCGATGATCGAAATCGCACAAGAGAAGGCCCAGCGGCTCAAACGCTGCTCGGGAGTGCCTACTCCAAGGTACATGGTCGGCGATGCGATGGACCTGCCATTTGAGTCAAAATCATTTGACATCGTGTCGATTGCGTTCGGCATCCGCAACGTTCAGGATCCCAAACAGGTGCTTCGTGAGTTTTTTCGGGTCTTGAGGCCGAGGGGACGCGTGGTCATTCTGGAGTTCAGCGAGCCGAGAAATCCAGCATTTCGCTGGCTGAGCAGACTATATTGTCGAAAGATCATGCCCCGAACTGCATCTCTGTTAGCGGGAGATCGAAGTGGTGCGTACTTCTATCTCCCTCAGTCGGTGTCAACATTTCTGGATCGTGAGGCCCTGATTCAAATGATGCAAGAGGCAGGTTTTACCCGGATCGAGCAAAAACCTATGACCTGGGGTATTAGCGTGGGGTATGTGGGGACGGTTTCGGAGTAAATCAGGCAGCGCAACATCCGAAAAACCGGTGAAAGACGATGGATGATGAGGTCTTCATGCACGGTGCAACGCGTATTCAGGAGACCGGTATGAAGGATGTCAGCGCCATGATGGACAAGAAAACTGAGGTGAAGCTGATTCGCCGAGCGAAAAAAGGCGAAGCGAAAGCCATCGAAGCGTTGATTCGTCAGCACCAGGGTGCGCTTTATGCTTTTCTTCTTCGTATGTCAGGACGTAACGATGTGGCTGAGGACATCGTGCAGGAGGCATTTGTGAGAGTTCTGAAAAGTCTGGATCGCTTCGATACCCAATACCGCTTCAGCACGTGGCTCTTCACGATTGCCCGGCGTCTGTACGTTAACTGGATTCAGAAGTGTCGGCCGGTGTATGACTCTGAATCGATCACTTACCGCGAAGGGAAAAACTCGGATCCCGAAAAGCTCACCGCTCATGATGAGTCACTACAGCAGGTACGCGACACGGTCGCCCATGCCCTGCAGAGTCTGACGGATTTACAGCGTGAGATCATTCTCCTCTTCCATCAGCAGGAATGGTCGATCTCGGAAATTTCCGATTATTACCAGATGCCCGAGGGAACAGTGAAGAGTCACCTGCACCGCGCCCGAAAACGCATGCGTCGACTCATCCTGGCCAACAACAGCTTGTCTCAGAAAGTCGAGGAGGTCTGGGCATGAAGCACGATCGTGCCGAAAATCACGATGAGCTGACATTACCGAGTGTTGCAGAATATGTGCTGCGGCAGCCGGAAGATTCACCGGATTTCACCCGGGCTATCATGGGGCGTCTGGGGTACATGCGTGTTTCCGCAGCCGTGGCAAAGCGAGCACAACGACGCATGATGATGAGGCGAGGTTGTTTGTGCCTGGCTTTTTCCGGCTTGATGCTCTCAACTGTGTGGATGTTCCAGCAATCTGATCTCGCCCGCCGGCCACAGGGATTGACGCTACCTGACGCGGTCGATCATGAGCAGCAACGGTTCAATCGGATGATTCGCACAATTCGCCAGATCTCGCCTGTGAGGGATCGATCACCGAATTTGAAGATCCGGAATCCCGATCCGCACACCCTCCCCAACATTGATAATGATATCGATCATTCTGCAGTAGCCCCGGTACGCTGGGTATGATGTTTCATCATGTTCCGGAAGAGCCTGCTGCTGCTGATCGTAACCATTGCCTGCCCAAACGCACTGGCTGATCCTCCTGAGTCTGGCACACAGGATCTGTTTTACCAGACGCAACAGGTACCTGGTGATGTCGATCTCTATCTGCACGTAGTTGATGCGGAAAAACTTCGTCGGGAATTGGCGGATTATCGTCTGGGCCAATGGTTCAGGTCGTACCTGGATCAGGGAGACCTGGCGAAAGTATGGGGTGAAATTGCGCAACAAGTCGACGTTCCGGGCGGTCAGTTATTTGACCTCTGTTTCGGAAAAAGTGTAATCCTGCTACAGCGAGAAATAGGATCCATTGCCGGACAGAAAATAGAATATGAACCGCAGATTGAATGGGCATTGCTGACAGAGGTCGATCCGGATGCAATCAGTCCGGTTTTCAGGAAATTGAACCTGAAACATCACACACCTCGGCAGGGCAAGATGATCGCAGAGCTTCCAGAACAGAGTTTGTTGCTCAGTTTTAATGAAAATCAACTCATCATCGGATCAACGCGATCTTCAGATCTCTTCGATCAACTCATTCAACTCGGCAACGCGAATGATTCCGAAACTTTGTCAGCGAAGGAACCTCTCCGGAAATCAAATACACTTTCCGGAGGTCGCATCGGGCTGATGATGCAACATGATCCTCCACTTGGTGGGTGGTCGTTGGCAGTGGGGGATCTTGTCGCCGGTCAGGTTGAATTGCGCTATCGTGGCCAGTTTGAGCATTCGCCCATTCAACGTGGTGTCACAAAAATCACCTGGGATGCATCACAGTTGCAACGGTTTGAAGATCAAGCAGCGCTGGTGCTGATCGAACCAACGGATATTGGAGAAAGTGCGGTCAGCCATTATCTGCAGGCGCTCATCGGCCAACCGATGTTCTCACCGGCATTTCGCAAACATATTGGGGAAACGAGAATACTTGTGATCGATGAACAGGATCCACCGACTGATTCATTGGAGGAAGAATGGCAGGGGCCTGCAGTGAGTCTTTCCTGGCCGATCGCTTATGATCCGGACCTTGCCGAATCACATCTGGATGAATCCTTGTGCGTGTGGATTGATGCAGTCAACGAAAAGTACAATGGCCAGCTCATCGAATCGATGCCCCGTCATCGCGATATGATTTCAGGTCGAGCACGCCGGATTGCTCTGAACTCTGATGTGGATCTCTTCGAGGGAGCATTACTGTCATCAGGTGATCTTTCGCTGAACTGGGTCATATCACGAAGTCAACAGCAGGATTTTGCGGTTGTCGCATCGGATCCGGATCACCTGCAGCACACCATCGAGCGGCTCAGGCAACCGGTCTCCGGTGTCTTCGGAGAAGAAGATACCTGGGCAAGCTGCGGCTTTGCCCATGGCATGCGGCTTAGCCGATATCTCAATGCCTATGGCGAGCTTGCAGAGAAATTTGTACTCGACGACAAGGAAGCACGCGAGCAATTTCAGCAGACGGTTACTTTTGCCGTTGAGTTGGCAGCTTGTATCAGATACGGCCAATGGCGACTGCTGCGTCCCACTGAAAAAGAAGTATCCTTCACAATCGAGTTGGAACTTACTGCACAACCAACCGTTGTCGATCGGGAATAGTGCCGGCTGGCTTTTTCCCCTTTCCTGAGCTCAATGAGAATTCCATCGCCTGAGTGTGATTCAAGATCCACAGCACCTGTTTTTGTGCCTACACTGTATCCATAGTTTTCTGCAGGAGATCGCTATGGGAACTACGACCAAACCACGCGTCATACAGCCGGCTCGGCGCACCGCTGAAATCAAATACGCTGTTCGGGATATTGTCGTTTTGGCGGATGAAGCTAAAGCGGCCGGCAAACAAATGATGTATCTGAACATCGGTGATCCGAACCTCTTTGACTTCAAAACCCCCCAGCACATCATCGATGCAACGCATGAGGCAATGTGCCGCAACGACACGGGCTATTCACCTTCCTCGGGTATTCCCGAGGCAATCGCTGCAGTTGAACGTGAAGCAAAGAGGAAAGGGATTGAATCAATCAATCACGTCTTTATTACATCCGGAGCCAGTGAAGCAATCGAGCTGGCCATGACCGCACTGGTCAACGCAGGCGAAAATGTGCTTACTCCATCACCGGGTTATCCGCTCTATACCGCAGTGATATCAAAGCTGGAAGCGGAGAATCGGCCGTATTACCTTGATGAGGAAAATGGCTGGCAGCCTGATGTCGAGGACATGCGCGCAAAAATCGACGAAAACACGCGCGCAATCGTTTTGATCAATCCCAACAATCCGACCGGCTCGGTGTGTAGTGATGAAACGCTCAGAGCGATCATTGATTTGGCGATCGAGCACAACCTTGTCTTGTTCTCCGATGAGATTTACGACAAGTTGCTGTATGACACTGGAAAAAGTGCTTCAACTTCAACTGCGTCTCTCTCTACCGAAGCGAAGATTATCACATTCAACGGCCTGTCCAAGTCATATCTTGTACCGGGCTTTCGTATCGGTTGGGGTGTGGTAAGCGGTCCACCGGAGGAGCTGGAGGAGTACTGTGAGGCGATACGCAAAATGGAGCGGGCCAGAGTCTGCGCCAACCATCCGGAACAGTATGCGATTACTGCCGCTCTGGAAGGAGATCAATCACACCTGACAGATATGATTCAACGCCTTGAGCGTCGCCGCGATATCTGCATGGAGCGGATCAATGCGATCGAAGGTTTGTCCTGTGTAAATCCTGGCGGCGCGTTTTACTGTTTCCCGAAAGTCGATCTGAATGTCTCGGATACAGAGTTCGTCACGCGCATCATTCGTGAAACAGGCGTCATCATCGTGCCCGGTTCGGGCTTCGGTCAACGCCCCGGAACTGAACATTTCAGAGTTGTATTTCTGCCGCAGGAAGAAGTGCTCGAACAGGCATTTCAGAATATTGAGCGCATTGCCCAGAGTTATCGCTAGTAGAAGAAGAAAACTATATTGTGTGTGGGAGAAAAAAAGCGCCGGCCGAAGCCGACGCTTTTTGTTTCGTTGACCTGTTTTCACCTTTGATTATGCTGCCTTGCGGTAGCGGCGAGTCTTGGTCGTCTTGGGGAACTTGTAAGCGCGGGTCGTTGTGCGCTTCTTGTTCCTGGTGGTGCGTTTCTTTGTCTTGGTGGTGGTGGTGTACTGCTTGTTCCAGAACTTGCGGAAGTAAGTCATAAACTGCTTCTGCGATCCGGCATACTTCTTGAACTGCTCAGGTTTCACATAACCCTGTGAGAAGGACCAGTTCACGAACCACTGCCACATGTAATACTGAGTTTCCTTGGCATACTTGGCGTTGGTCTTCTGGGCATCGAAGGGCCAATAGATCCACTGACCATTAAACTTGACGCGCTGAACCACGCCAGCCTTCCAGAGGGAGTTCCACACATAGTTGGTGGTCTTCTTGTGACGCTTGGCGATGTTCTCCACCACGGTGAACCAGGGGGTTCCTCGCTTGACGGCACTCTTGAATGAGGTCGTGTAGGGAGATTTGTACTTAGTAGGCATTATTCGACTCCAAAAATTTTTGGTTCCCGCCGGATCTGATGCCGGCATAATGATCTGTCATTGCGACAGATATTCCGTGCCATGCGCATGGCACAAACAGATCCCAAAGAATCGGCCGATCAACAAGCTCAAATCAGTGAATCATTCATAGATTTGAATTTTTCGTGAATTATCGGATTGTGGATCTGTAGTGGAGATACGCGTGGTTATTGTGTGTGGGGGGGAGAAGACGCGGATCAATTGTGAGCAGGAATACAGATACCCGGGGCGGCACTGCGCTCTACCCCGGCTTGTTACGAGAAAGGTGTTTCGAAAGCAGTGTGTGGGGGGAGTAAAAGCCCAGGCAAGGCCTTGCCTGGGTCTCTTGCAGTCAACGACTCGCAGAGTTCTCCATGTTTACATTGCCAAATTTTTTACAAATTATTTTGCATTTCGCGCCGAAACCGCGCATTTTTTGCATAGTTAACTATGGAAGGGGAGTTTTCTAACCCATTGTGTATGGAGGTATTACGATGTGTAAATTGACGCAAACCCTTGGGTGGGGGGGCACTTACGATCATCATGGCGGCCCTCGCCATGCCTGATTCCGCCCCCGGTCAGGTAAAGGGAGCGTGTTGTCTCCCGGATGATACGTGCCAAGAGCTCACACAAATTGAATGTTCAAACGAGGGAGGAATTTATCGGGGAGATGACACAAAATGCAGATTCGATACCTGTCAACCTTTGTATCGAGTAGTTGATCTGGGGGACATGGGGGACTTTATTCCTAGTGATTCTGACAGCTACCACGATGGAAAATTCGGGATCAATAATCACGGCCAAGTTGTCTATGCCCGTGATTTTAATGGTGAGACACACGCAGCCCTGTGGTTACCTGTAGCAGCCTACGGTTTTATGAATCCGGGAATCTACGACCTAGGTGAAACAGGAATCGTAAGCATTGCACGCGACATCAACATCAACGGTTTGATCATCGGCCAGGAAGGGGGAATATCTCTATCATTCTACGGACCGGATCCAGATAAAGCGGCACTATGGACGTTGTCAGGTGGGATCGCAACAAAAACAAATCCGGATGGGCTTGATTACAGCCGGGGTCTGGCGCTCAATGATGATGCCCCGGTGTATTACATAGGAGACCGTGAGAATACCGGGCAATGTCGCAAATTCGCATCGGGTGGGGGATGTGACGATGGGGATGGTTACACGGTTCTCCAGTCGTTCCGTTTTGATGCTGATGGTAATCCGCAACGCAACGAACTGGACTTCCTGGATGATACTGACCACTGCCACTCCAGCAGCGTTGCCCGTGATGTGAATAACAGTGGGCTTATTGTCGGGTACTCGTATCAACATGTATTCAGACCGCACTGTTCGGGCGATGTTCCTGAACTGAAAAAGGCAGGAGTCTACTGGGATCCGAACCAGAATACCCCCACCGAACTGTCCGTTCTTACAACTCCCTTGACTACGCATTTTGAAGCGCGTGGAGTGAATAACAACGGTGAGATTGTCGGCTGGGGACCACCCACCGGAGGAGGATTAAATAAGGCATATTACTGGTCGAGCAAACTTGATGCTTCCCCGGATAATCTCAACGCCAAAGATATGCCCCCAGACCATCCTTCAGGTCAAAATACCCGGGCGGAAGCTATCAACAATCTTGCAGAACCACACATTATCGCCACAAACGAATCCTCCCATACAGCGATGATCTGGATCAGCCAGGGGAATGATGAATGGGAAGCGTATGATCTGGATGATATCTTTCATGATCTTGATCAATATACGAGTTGCTTTCATCAGCTTCGGGAAGGACACGATATTAATGACAGTGGCTGGATCGTGGCGTGGGGCGATGACAGTAGTGATACTGGTATTCAACCCCATGCTTATGTGTTAGTCCCTGTGGTATTGGATGATTGCTATTGCGATCTTACGGGAGATGATGTCGTCAACATTGATGATGTTTTTGTAGTTTTGGGTCTGTGGGGTGATTGTGAGGAAGGTGTTATTGAATGCGATGCAGATGTGACCTTTGACTGTACTGTTGATATCGATGATATATTTGCGATTCTCGGCAATTTTAGACCATGTGGTGGATCAGCCAACGCAGGAATGGGTGGTGGTGGCGGTGTGGGGGGTGAAGGTGATCTTCTTCTCAGATGGCTGAATGCCGGAGGGTATGCTGCCATACAATCCGGCCGCATTACCTGGAACCAGGTTGAACACTGTCTTACCGGTGAATCGAATACTGCAATCGAAAACTGCCTGAATAACCTGGTTGAATAATTAAAAAATTCCCTCACCCTCCTCTCCCTGCCGGGGAGAAGGGTAAGGGGTGAGGGATGTTCTATTCTCATGGAGTAATATCCTATGTTAATTATTAGAAATAATTTTATTATATTTACGATTTTAATCTTTTTTCTGACAACAATTTGTTACGCTGAAGTAATCGAACTTGAAGATAAGGATGCCTGGGCAAGTGCGGTTGGTGATTTTACAACGATTGATTTTACAGGATTTCCTTTGTGGACAGTTATCACCGATCAATATGCAGACCAGGGTGTATTGTTCACTGATGGCGATGATATTATTTATATCGATGAGTTCCTTTTCCTGAATGATAGTTATGGTCTTACTGGAAGCATCGACGATGGACCAATCATAGTAGAGTTTGATGATCCACAGTATTGGGTTGCCGTAGATTATCCCGGTGTCATTGCCTTTGAATTATTTAAAGATGATGTGCATGTATATTCCAGCATCTGGTTTTCAGGTCACATTGGTGATTTTGCCGGGCTTATTTCGACAGATTCGTTTGATAAAGTCGTGATCCATGATCCACTCAATGAATCAGTGTCCATAGACGATCTGTACTTCGGCGGTTATGTTCCCGGCGCGGGGAGTGGTGTGCTGCTGGTGTTCTCCAGTCTCTTCTGGCGCAAACGCAGACGGGAGTGAACTCCTACTCCACCCCTCTCCCCCAGGGAGAGGGGTAGGAGGTGAGGGGAATTATTATATGGAGTGATATTCCGATGTTGAATATAAGAATTTTATATTTCGCACTTACGGTGCCCATGTTGATCATCACGACTGCAAGTTATGCCGATGTCATTGAGCTTGAAGATAAGTTTGCTTGGGAAAGTGCAGTTGGTGACTTCACGACCATAGATTTTACTGGTTTTCCTGAATATACCGTTATTACAGATCAGTACTCCGATCAAGGTGTGATGTTTACCGATGGTGATGATTATATTTACATAAATGAGTTTCTCTTCTTAAATGACACCTATGGCCTCTCAGGAAGCATTGACGATGGTCCAATTTCAGTAGAGTTTGATCATCCACAGTATTGGATTGCCGTGGATTACCCTGGTGTTATTGCCTTTGATTTGTATAAAGATAATGTGTTGTTTTACTCAAGCATCTGGTTTTCAGGACACATTGGTGATTTTGCCGGTCTCATTTCGACAGATTCGTTTGATAAAGTCGTGATCCATGATCCACTCAATGAATCAGTGTCCATAGACGATCTGTACTTCGGCGGCTACGTACCCGGCGCGGGGAGTGGTGTGTTGCTTTTATTCTCCAGCGTGTTATGGAAGAAACGCAGAAGAACGTAGATGATCGAGATCCGGACACCATATCTTCATGCGGTGCTCATCAAAGTAGTTTCATTCCTGGTGGCACCGCTCTCTGAGCGGTGAGGAATAATTCACAGGTCAGAGACCTGTGCCACCAGAAGAATGCGCGGTTCGGAGAACCGCGTTACGAGGACGACGTGGCTCGCTGGAGATACTCTCGCAGGTAAAAAGATCCGCGATACAGTCGCAGGCTCTACCAATTCGTTGTGTACGTCTAAACGTTGATATAACAGGAGAGACCCCGGCAAAGCC
>JANQEQ010000101.1 GCA_028278245.1 Phycisphaerales bacterium
TGCCCGCTATCAGATTCAGGCCGCCGCACAATTTCTGTTCAATCCGCCCCAGGCGAATCATTGATTCTCCGTCGCCTAGTTGGTCAACCGTGACTCGAATCGGCGTTGATGTCGGACACGCCCCCTTCATCACTCGCTGAAGATCACTAACCGTTCGGGTATTTGCCGTCTTCGTTTTGAATTGAATCTCAGAGACTCTCATCCCCAGTTCCCCCTTTTTATTGTTTTCACTTGCGCGTCCGTTGGCCTCAGAGTGTTGTGGCAAACTCTCAGGACATCCTCCTCTTCCACGTGTTTACAACTGAACACATTCACATAGACCTCACACAGCAGGGTCAGGGTATGAACGGTGATGTTACTTGTTCGGATGAATTGAACACAGGTGTGCCCAACAATGTGCTCCTCATCCTCCACTTCCTCCCCTTTCCAATAATTAGGATCGCAGGGCCAAAAGTGTATGTCCTCCGGCTCCATGTCGATTGCATCCACCAAATCTCCCACAAACTTACGTAGTCCATCCTGCGTGAGATTCTCAATTTCACATCCTCGCAGATCAACAATCACTTCCATTCCATAACTCATAATTGCAAGCCCTCCATGTATGTCCTCGAATACCGTCCGCAGAATGGGTCCCAGAATGCGCCGAAGTCGATCAGCGTAAGGCTCGGGTGTGATCTCGCCAGTCGGTCGATGACGATGTTCGACGATGGCCCCATGCTCAAAGAGATCACATGGGTCTCGTTGCCATCAATCACACTCTCAACCTCACCCACCACTCTTCCCACATCATGAAATGCGTCTTTCTCCGGAACCTCGACAAACCCAACAACATTCATCTGTTTTGCGACCCAGATGTGAAACGGGGGTCCGACGTGAACCATCTTCCTGTGACTCAGCGCATCCAATATCGGTTCCCACGTTGCTTTCCGCAGCGACCGGTGAATCAAATCCGCATCCACCCACTCCAGATCCCAGCACTGCGCAGCCTCGATCCACTCCTTGATCTCATCTGGGAACAGGCGCATTGCC
>JANQEQ010000053.1 GCA_028278245.1 Phycisphaerales bacterium
GAAAAAAAAGAAGCAGGGGATAGCGTCCGAGGCTTTACCTGGACACTTTTTGATAAATCGTTCATGTGCAATGCTGCCGCACCGTGATGCGGCGTTGTCGACCACGCCATCAGTCTCGGGTTCGAGATTCTTCCCTTCGGAAGCAACCTTTTCAGGATTCCTTACCAGTGCCTGCACGCTATAGCTCCGCCCGATGAATTCCCTCGTGACATAACTGCCGGAAGGCCTGAAGCTAAGGCTAAATGCGCCTTCTGTGTTTTCATCATCATTAGCTTCAGATTTGGCTTCTTTGCATTGCTGAAAGGTGTCATCTGTTAATTGTTCGCAGAAAGAACGGTTCTTCTTCCCCCCAGGAAGACGGCTCCTGTAACTGTTTAAGCAGGACTTAGTCGAGTTGTACAGCGCAAAGGAATTCCATTCATACCGCCACGGTGACGCATCGCACAGGCGAGTTTGCATTTCTGGAGCCGCTCCTCTGGATAGTAATGCAAGCAGAAGATATGTGAATCTCGTATCGCGACGTGAATTATTGATGAAAGCGAGTCTCACATTGAGATAGCTGATCAACCCTTGTCGGTATTTTTTTCACTCTTTTCAATCATTTATCCGGAAAAACCGTCTTGCGGGGCAGTATTTATGCGGGCTTGACGACCTATGACCTGTTTGGCACAATAATTGTAACTATTGTTTTCTCTGCCTCAAGTCGCGGGGGTTCAAGAACGTATATATAACATGATTGTTTTCTCAGATGCCTGAATCTATTGTCTTTGTCGATAGCAGGGTAGGCAACCCGGCATTGCTTCTCAACCAGTTTCCTGCTGATATTCCCGTTGTCTCATTAGAGCCTGATCTTGATGCGTTCAAACAGATCGTAAAGGCTCTGCGCGGATTATCCGGTCTTGATTCAATCAGTATCATCTCGCATGGTTCACCCGGTAACGTAGAAATCGGCAATGCCGTGATTGATACCGCTGCTCTGAAGGCAGCTACAGTCGAGCTTGCGCTCATAGGCAGTGCATTGCGCGAGGATGGCGATATCCTGCTTTATGGATGCAAGGTTGGTGAAGGAGACGAGGGAAAAGACTTTATCACAACGTTATCGAGCCTTACGGGTGCTGACGTTGCTGCTTCGGATGACAGTTCGGGAGGTTCCGGGTCGGGAGGAGACTGGGAGCTCGAGGTGCATAGCGGTCATATAGGACATAACCAGGAACGCTTGCCTGTTGACTTTGTCGGAGTGCTGTACTCTGTGCCGGGGAGCGAGTTCCGGATCAACACTTACACGGACAGCTCTCAAGTGCAACAGTCGGTTACTTCGCTGACCGGCGGTGGGTTTGTGGTAACATGGCTCTCAAATCTTCAGGATGGGTCAGGCGGGGGCATCTACGCTCAGCGCTACGATGCGAACGGCAATGCTGTCGGTAGCGAGTTTCACATCAACACATATACAGACAACAATCAGCAGTCTCCATCGGTCACGTCACTATCCGATGGCGGTTTTGTGGTGACGTGGGAATCGTCCGGCCAGGATGGGTCCGGTGAGGGCATCTATGCCCGGCGCTACGATACATTGGGTAATACGGTCGGCGATGAGTTCCGTATCAACACCTATACAGAAAGTAATCAGCAGTCGCCATCGGTCACGTCACTATCCGAAAGCGGTTTCGTGGTGGTGTGGGAGTCATTCGGCCAGGATGGCTCAGGTCACGGTATATTCGGCCAGCGCTACGATGCGAACGGCAATGTTGTCGGCAGCGAGTTCCGTATCAACACCTATACAGACAATTATCAACAATCACCATCAATCACGTCACTATCCGATGGCGGTTTTGTGGTGGTGTGGGAATCGTTCGGTCAGGACGGCTCAGGTCACGGTGTTTACGGCCAGTGCTATGATGTGTCAGGGAATACAGCCGGCGATGAGTTCCGTATCAACACCTACACAAGCATTTATCAACAGTCTCCATCGGTCACGTCGCTGTCCGATGGCGGATTTATGGTGACGTGGGAATCGTTCGGTCAGGACGGTTCAGGTCACGGTATATACGGTCAGCGTTACGATGGGTCAGGGAATACGGTCGGCAATGAGTTCCGGATCAATACCCACACAGACAGTAATCAACAGTCACCATCGGTCGCTTCGCTGTCAGACGGCGGTTTTGTGGTGACGTGGGAGTCGTTCGGTCAGGATGGTTCCGGATTGGGAATCTACGGGAAACACTACGATATGAACCTGAATACGCTCGGTAACAACAATGAAAACAGCGCGCCGACGTTAACAGGTTTTAAGGATACGGTACAGATGACACTGGAAGATACCGAGACGGAGATCACTTTTTCGGACCTTGTACGAGCGGGTGACGAAGCAGACCCAGACGGCACTGTGGACGGATTTATTGTCAAGAGCGCGATGCATCGCACGCTGCGCATCGGATCCGATGTGGAAACCGCGGCGTCTTACGATGCGACGAAGAACAACCGGATCGACGCGACACATAAAGCCTATTGGCAGCCAGGTGGAGAAATCAATGGTGAGATTGTTGCGTTCAGTGTGGTTGCGGTAGACAATGAAGGCAGGGAATCGACCATTCCCGTGGAAGTTACGGTATACGTCAGCGCAGTCAATGATGTACACGAAGGTGAAGTTACCATCATCGGCACTGCCGCACTGGGTGAAACGCTCACTGCCGATGTCTCAGGTATCAGGGACGAGGACGGGCTTGGCATGTTCAGCTACCAGTGGTTCAGCAACGGCGTGTCGATCCCGGGGGCGACCGCCGGGACATACACCCTGACCGAAAACGAATTCGGTAAGACGGTTTACGTTACTGTGCGCTATATCGACGGCAATGGTGTGGAAGAAGCCGTTACAAGCGCCTCTACGGACGAAGTCATCAACCCAAACAATACTCCGCCGGTTCTAGTGCAACCGATACCGGATGGAGCCGCACATACTGAGGAAAGCTACGCCTATGATGTCTCAGCGCATTTCCGGGATGATGATTTGGGTGATACGTTGCGCTACAGTGCTACGGATAGTGATGGTAGCGGTTTGCCGGCCTGGTTGACGATCGATCCGGTTACGGGTATTCTTGGCGGTACACCGGTGAGCGGAGATATCGGTATCCATAGTGTCTTCGTTACGGCGACCGACAGGGCCGGTTCAACAATCGAGGATATGTTCAGGATACTTGTGACAAACAGAGACTATGGAGAAACAGAAGGGAATGACAGACTGGTTGGAGATGCAGGGGATGATACCATATTCGGTGCCGGGGGCGATGACAGAATCATTGGCCGGTCAGGCGAGGATATCCTCGTTGGCGGGACGGGAGATGATACCGTGAGAGGTGATAACGGCAACGACGAGCTTTATGGAGGCAACGGTAGCGACAGCCTGAGTGGAGGCGGGGGCAACGACCTGCTCTATGGCGACGACGGGAATGATGCATTGAGTGGACAAGGCGGCAGGGATACGCTTTACGGCGGCAACGGTGACGATACTATGAGAGGCGGTGGCGGCAATGACCTGCTCTATGGCGACGACGGGAATGATACATTGTTCGGGCAAGGCGGTAATGATACGATTCACGGCGGGAAGGGAGATGATACCATGAGAGGAGATAACGGCAACGATGAGCTCTATGGCGATGAAGGAGACGATGTTCTGAGCGGGCAAGGTGGTGTGGATACTCTCTACGGAGGCAATGGTGATGATAGTTTAAGTGGTGGTGGGGGTAACGACATGCTCTACGGTGATGAAGGAAATGATGCATTGTTCGGACAGAGTGGCAGGGATACGCTGTTCGGAGGCAACGGAGTTGATAGCCTGAGTGGGGGCAACGGCAACGATACCTTTCTTTACACTGATATTCAGGAGAGCGGAACAGGTCCGAACGAAAGAGATGTCATCACAGATTTTATGCCCGGCCGCGACACGATCGATCTTTCGGCAATAGATGCAGATGCGGATCTGAACGGAAATCAGGCCTTCAGTGCAACCCTTCTCGACGGTGATGATCCATTCAGTGATGCCGGCCAGTTGCGGTTTGATAGTGACAGCGGCATACTGTACGGCAACGTCGACAGGGACCCGGGAGCGGATTTTGCTATCCGGATCGAGATTAGCGGAGTGGGGGATCTGAGCGCTTCCGACATTCTTTTCTGAGGGCCATGTGCCAACGATCTCTCTTTTTCAAGTAGAAATTCATCGAATCGTCGAACGAACAGGGGCCGTCTATGGCCCCTTTTTTGAATACGAGTTAGTGGTTTCAATACCGGTAACTGATTTTCATCGTTCGCTGTCGAGAGTACGACATTCCTTGCTCAGGTTTTCATCTCCTGTAGTATCTCATCGCCTGGGGTATGGCATTGCGTATCTGGCGGATTCGCGAAGCATCCGATGGATGAGTGCTGAGGAATTCAGGCGGCTTGCCCCCTCGGGATTTCCTGGACATCCTTTGCCAGAAAGGTATGGCTTCATTGGGATTGTATCCGGCCATTGCCATGAATATCAGT
>JANQEQ010000069.1 GCA_028278245.1 Phycisphaerales bacterium
TCGCGAGCCACGGCAGTGAGCGAATGGGTGCCGGTGAGAAGGGACAGGTTCATCCCTTGATGCCCTTGGGTGTGCCGTTGAACTCTGCGATGACGAAGTGTTGCTCAGCTCTGAATATTCCTCTCCCACAGGCTCACGAACTGACAGGAGCTACGCTGCAGTCTCACATTTCGGGCACTCTTCAAACGACCTCGCGCCCCGAACCGGAAGCTCCTATGCCCTGATCTCTACCGGAATCGCCGAGGGAACCAACCATTCCACAGATATGGGCGGGTCACCGACATACGACCGTTTCTATATCTACGGCCCATCTGTTTACAACGTCATGGAATGGAAGCTCACCCTGAGAGCGCCTGAAGGTGCCAACGGTATTCGAATCCATCATCTTTTCCTCTCCCAGGAGTATGACGAGTTTATCGGGTCGATCTATAACGATAAGTTCTACATTATCCTCAAAGCCGGGAGTACAGATGGCGGCAGAGCCACCGTCATCAATTCGATGGAATGCCGAGATCCCGAGGTTTACAGCGATTTTATCTGTAGTCCGGGAATGCAATTTTGTAATCCTCGTCAGCCCTACTGCTACATTGCGATCAATACGGCAGCATCCGAGTGCTGCTGGTTCGAGGGCTGTCCTGATGGAACGGCCACCACCGACATCTCAGGGACGGGCTTCGAGTGTGCAGGAACGGAGGACGGAGATTCCGAGCGTTCCGGCTCGTCTTCTGGCTGGATGATGACAGAATGGCCCATCGAACCGGGCGAAACATTCGAGCTGATCTTCCATATTCACGACACGGGAGATGGCATTTTTGACTCCCAGGCGATCATTGACGGGATTCAATTCCTGCCTGCCGTCACTCCTGGCACGTGGCCCAATTAAATAAATCAAGCCATCAAAACACCGAAGCTTTCACTATCAAAACAATCGCAATAACGATAAGCGACTTGACTCGCCTGAAGGTCTGAGTTTACTAAGGAAGTTCAAGATAAAAGAGATAAATTAATGATGAAAAAAACAGCGTTGTTTTTTGTCATGAGCATCCTTGTAGGCTGTTCCGACACAACAAACCCGGATCCCGGTGACGCAGACACAGCAACTGACGGGGACACATCATCAGATGCTGATATGAACCCGGACGGCGATGCAAACCCAGATGGCGACACGA
>JANQEQ010000075.1 GCA_028278245.1 Phycisphaerales bacterium
GGCATGAAACAGCGGGTCTCGCTGGCAAGAGCTCTGGTTCACGATCCACCGGTGTTGATCATGGATGAACCGGCAGCCGGACTCGATCCTCGTGCCCGAATCGAACTGCGGGAATTGCTTAAGGCCCTGGCCCAACAGGGTAAGGCTATCCTGATCAGCTCGCATATCTTGACTGAACTTGAAGAAATCTGTAATGGCGCGGTCATCATCGAATCAGGCAAGGTTCTACGTCACGGTACCATTGAAGAAATTCATCAGTCGCAGGACTCTCGCCGCACCATCGGGATTCGCGTGGCCGGACAGGTCGATGGTCTCGTTAAGGAGCTCATGCAGATGCCACATATTGAACATGTGCGTGAAAACGGAACCGTGGTTGAGATAGAGATTGAGGCTTCGGATGAGATCAGCCATCAGATTCTGACCGGCCTGCTGGACAAGGGCCATCGAATCTGTGAATTTGCGACCCGACAGGCTGACCTGGAGGATATTTTCATGAGCGTCACACGTGGGGAGGTGCAGTAATGCAACAGATAAGTTTTTTACAGCGATTGGATGGCTGGATCAATCCGGTCACGATCAAGGAATTGCGCCAAGCCGTACAGGGGCGCTTCGTGATCAGCGTGCTGATGCTCTTCCTGGCGATCTCTGTCGTGGCATTGGGGACGACACTGCTGGCGGGCGGACGCAACTTCGAAGAAAGCTTCAGTGGCGGCATGGTTGTGTTCAGCATTCTTTTTAGCATATTGATGCTCATGTGTCTGATCTTTATTCCTATGAACACGGCCGCTCGCCTCGATGCCGAATGGGGAAAAACACAGACCGACCTGATTTTTGTCTCTACTCTCTCGCCCTGGCGAATCATCTGGGGCAAATTCCTCGCTGCTGCAATTCTGACCCTGCTCATGTATAGCGCTTGCATGCCCTTCATGACATTGACCTACCTGATGCGCGGGATAGATTTGCCGACGATCTTTTCGGCTCTGGGCATCGGATTCATCATTGTCCTCTATGGTATTCTTACCGCCATTTGCGTGGCTTGTGTCCCCGTACACAAGGGCCTCAAAGTATTGCTGGCCATGTTCGGCGCCAGCATGCTGCTGGGATCGGGCA
>JANQEQ010000110.1 GCA_028278245.1 Phycisphaerales bacterium
GTGTTCCGCTTGAGGGGGACGTGATAGGCGATGATAGCCACCGATCGATGCAAGTTCACAGTAAGCGTCCGTCTACCTCTTGGCGCAAAACATCCCTGACACAATCACCGGTTACGGCATTCTCATTCATCAATGGCGCAGTCTGGATGGGCTGGAGTATCAGGACCACTCACGCAATTGCGGAAGAGGACGAAGTCATTCACATCAACATCCTCATCATGATCCAACCGAGCTGCATGACATTCTGGAAGGGGTTGAGCAACACCGCATCCACTCAAACATTTCTGGAAGTATCCGAAATCGGACTGATCAACGTCCAAATCACCGTCAAAGTCTCCAATAAGGGGAAGCGGACACCCATCCCGATACACTTTGAATCCTGGCGGTGTATCGGGGCAAAGGTCACAAACGTTACCGACCGCATCACCGTCGTCATCGAGTTGGTCTGAATTGACCACCTTCTGGCAATTGTCATCGCACTCAACAGTTTGCCCGCTACTACAATAATGATCGCCGATCTCACCACTGTCGTCACCATCATCATCAATGTCATCATTATCATCGTTGTCATCACAAGCATCGATAACACCGTCGCTATCCGTGTCCAACTCACAAACGTCAGGAATTTGGCTTGAATCACAATCGGGAGAGAGTGGGGGTAACGCTCCTGTCTCGACCGTCAGCGTCCAGTCAAGGAGTTCGCCCCAATGATACATAACCACATCATGCACAGTGAGAGTCCAATCGCCTAATACCGACTCACCATCGAACAATGAAAGAGGTTGCTCAGGTTGATAACTCCCAGAAAACGGAGCCTCACCTTGACTAATTGGCGTATTGGCTTCATCGTCCAACGTGGTGTTGGCAAAATCGTCATTGTTGGCACCTCTTCCTGAAACAAGTGTGACGGTCGTCGCACCATGACTAAGCTCGATGACTAGATTGGCATCAGAAGGATGATCAATATTGAAGCTAACATTAACATCCGCGACTGCCCGGATCTCGTCAATGTGAACTGTGTGCGAGACGTCGCCCAGGTCGGGGATTGGCAAGTTCAAAGAAGGACTTACCTTGCTGATGACTCCTCCCGGCCTAACAGATATCGCGCAGATATCGCCAAAGCCATCGCTGTCACAGTCAGATTGATCTGGATTGGCAATATAGTAGCAATTATCACAAACATCACCCACCCCATCATAATCTCTATCTGCCTGATCAGAATTGGCTACCATGGGACAATTGTCACAGCTATCACCATATGAATCACCATCCGAGTTCGGAACACTCGGACAGTAGTCCGTATCATCGCAAACACCATCGCTATCACTGTCTCGACAGACCAGGGATGGAAGAAACATCAGTAAGCTCATCGAGCCGGAGCGGTCAAATTGCTCGCTGCTAGTCGTTCGGGCATAGTTGGCCCAATATCGGCCTCCGTAGTACTCGGCACGGAAGGCCACAATAGCAGGATCGGC
>JANQEQ010000149.1 GCA_028278245.1 Phycisphaerales bacterium
TTTCACATGTTGCGTAAGCCGGACCTGACGAATCTTCGAGGAAGGTTCGGATCCCCCCACACACCCATCCGAACTTCAACTTTTCATCACGCTGGCACAGCTACAGCAGCGCAAACTTTCTGCGCCGCGTCACCCAGATCGGTCGCGGTCTGCATCGTGGGAATATCACCTTTGGCTTCTTCGAGAATGCTTCTGGCATCGGCAACATTGGTCCCTTCCAGTCGCACAACCAGCGGTACCTTGAATCCCACGGTCTTGGCGGCCGAAACGATGGCCCGGGCGATCTTATCACACTGCATGATGCCGCCGAAGATATTGACCAGCACGCCCTGCACCCGGTCATCGGAGAGGATGATGTTGAACGCTTCGGTGACCGCTTCCTCGCTGGCCGAACCGCCGACATCAAGGAAGTTGGCCGGTTCCCCGCCGTGGAGTTTGATGATATCCATCGTGCTCATTGCCAGGCCTGCACCGTTGACGAGGCAACCGATGTTGCCATCGAGTGCGACATAGCTCAGGCCGTGCTCGGTTGCGCGCAGCTCGGCGGGATTCTCCTCACTCGGATCAAACAAGCTGGAGATGTTTTTATGCCGGAACAGCGCGTTGTCGTCGAAATTGAATTTCGCGTCGATCGCCAGCACCTGCCCATCCGGATGCTCCTCCGTGCTCGGGGTGACGATCAGTGGATTGATCTCCACCAGCGAGGCATCAGTGTTCAGGAACAGCTTGGCCAGTTTCAGCATGATGCCAACGACCTGGTTGATCTGCTTACCCACGAATCCTAGTTTGAACGCCAGCTCTCGGGCCTGATACGCTTCCAGACCTCGGATCGGATCCAGCGGTACCTTATGGATCGCATCAGGATTGGATTCAGCGACCGCTTCGATCTCCACGCCACCCTCGGATGATGCGATGAGAGTGTTCGTGTTGCGGGCTCGATCGACGGTGAGCGCCAGGTAGTACTCCTTGTCGATATCCACCCCATCTGCCACCAGGAGCCGATTGACCTCCAGACCTTCCGCCCCGGTCTGTACCGAAACCATGCGGTTGGAGAGCATGAACTGGGCCGCTTCCCTGGCTTCCTCAACGGATTTGACGAGCTTCACGAATCCCGCCTTGCCCCGTCCCCCGGCATGGACCTGGGCCTTGACCACCAGCAGCGTCGCCCCGGCCTCAAACAACTGGATTGCCGCAGATACCGCATCATCGACGGACTGAACCATTTGGCCGTTGGGAACGGGAACGCCGGCGTCGGCCAGAAGTTGACGAGCCTGATATTCGTGAATCTTCATGTGTCTATCTCACTGCGCTGAATTCAATTGATCTGAATCGACGAATCCCGCGATGATAGCACCCCCCCACATGAGAACCAAGGTGTAAGCGTAGGGTTCTTGACGATCAGAATTACGATCCAGTCGTGTCGGTTGATCCTCTCAGACGACAATTATTCGCATTCCCCCCATTCGCCGAGCAGGGCGAAGATGTCGTCGATGTTCACCGTGCAGTCAAAATTGATATCACCCGGGCAGACCGGCGGACAGGGATCAGCACACTGGCCCCAGTAACCCGACACCGCGAAGATGTCATCAATATCGACAAGATTATCACCGGTCAGATCCACGCAATAAGAGCCGGCCGTTAGTGTCATGTTGCAGGTGATACTGTTTTGAGAACTGATAGGACCAAAACTTTCAACGAGTACCTTTAATGTATAAACCATACCTGGTTCGACGGGAATTGTTTCATCAATCGTTATGTGATCGTCCGCCCCATCAACAAGTAACTCATAGAGAATTCCAAGCGGACCACCGGGCTCCTTGAATACAATATATGTGGAAGACATTTCATTATACAGACTGTCATTGGTCACCTCACCTGCCAAGGTAACCTCTCTCATATTCACCGCAGTGAAGGAAACAATAACGTTTGATTCACCTCTTCCAGAGTATGAGCCGTTATGGCTTTGCCCATCGGAGGCTGCGCTCGATACGGTTGAGATCAGGTAGGTGTCAAGCGATGAATTCTGACTGGCGTAGGCATACGCAGGAGGATCATACCTTTCCAGACTGCTGCTATAGGGAGCAAAATCTAACGCTTCATCGTGTTTGTGGTCGTAATATCCTGTTCCCCAATAATCATACCAGTTTATGTGCACATCAATTGTTCTCTCCTGCTCCAGAAAGTGAAAACCTGACGATCGTGCGGGGAGTGTTTCCGCGGTGCTTGTGGTGTTTCGTTCCGTGGTTACCCCGCTTTCGGAGCGCTCAGCATCCGCGCCGGACATAACGCTCATTACTCCGGTTATTGCAAGACAAACCACCACGGTGTGAGTGTTCATTCTGCTTGTTCTGATCTTTTTGAAATTCATCACACATTCTCCATTGCCCGGAAGTGCCAGTATTACCCCACGCGGTCACTGCCTTCAGGCAGGTATAATTACCCCAATTAATCACATTCCCCCCACTGGCCCAGGAGGGCGAAGATGTCATCAATGTTTACCGAGCAGTCGAGGTTGATATCACCCGGGCAGGCCGGCGGACAGGGATCAGCGCACTGCCCCCAGTAACCCAGAACCGCAAAGATGTCGTCGATGTTGACCAAGTTGTCGCCGGTGAGGTCAACACAGTACGAGCCGGCAGTTAATGTCAGGTTGCATGAAGAGCTTGCTGTAAAACCATCCCCAATTGCATGGAGCAATACTTCGATGGTGTATTCAACCCCCGATTCTACGGGGACCGTTTCATCAATTACTTCCTGGTCACCATCAAAAATGAAATAGCGCTCAAAGAGGACATCAGTGGAATCGCGAAGTGATATATCGATGATCGCGGCACCACCCAAGCCTTGCTCGGAAACAAAGATTAAAGCGTCACCGGTAATTGTTAATTCTTGCATCCCTTGTGTGATGAATGAGACAGCAAAATTGGAATCACAGTCACCGACGTAATAACCGTTATGCGCTTCCCCTTGAGCTTCTGTGTAAGATGCTGTTGAGATGACATCGGCGCCAAGTGATGATGTCTGACTGGCAAAGGCGTAGGCTGGATTGTCTATAAGCTCCAAGTTGTTGTTATAAGGCCCAAAATCAACTGCTTCATCGTGGTCGTAGGTGTGGTAATAGGTTCCCCAGTAATCATCCCAATCTATGTGCACATCAAGTGTCCTCTCCTGCTCCAGGAGGAGAAAACCTGATGATCGCGCGGGCTGGGTATCGCTCGCTTTCATTTCCGCCCCAGCCAAAACAGTAACAGCAGTAACCACAAGCACCGCCGAACAAGTACGAACCAAGACACGATTAAATAAGTAACGACCCATCACGAGTTCCCCTATTTTGAAAAGTTCATTGCCTCCAGAACCTCCGGCAATTCCTTTGCATTGAGCGTAGAAAAACCGCCAATTTCATCCACTTTCAATGTACATCACTGAGCATCGGAGTCAAGTAATAGTCCTGATAGATTATATTCCATGCAAGTATATTCTACATAAGAAGTTACACTCTCGAAGCAATTATTCGTTTTTGAACTGATCCCCGATTGCGCACACTTTTAGATTATGCACGCCAACCGCGAAGAAACGATGGCACTTCGTCATACCAGCGCAGGCGGGTATCCAGGCACAGCGCGGATGATGGATAAGGAACCGCTGGATTCCTGCCTGCGCAGGAATGACGGGAAAGAAAGCTAGTGAGGTCATGACGAAAGAAGTCGCGGCGCTTCTTGGCTTGAGACCATCCCACACTAGTATTCGCTATGGATGCTTTTACATCTCCCGGTACTTGTCGATCAGAGATTTGACTTTGTCCGGGTTGGGAATGTCGAACACCTCAATCTCGATGCCATCCTGCCCGGAAGAGGAGATTCCGATGTAGCCGACGTTGAGCAGGCGTTGCAGGAACGATTGGCGAATCTCGACGTTACGCACATGGTCGTGCAGCACTTCTGAAGATCTGCGAGTGATGATGCCCGCCCTTCGGATGACGCGCTTGTTGGAGATGTTGAGTTTGATCCACCAGTGGGCGGCAATCCACCATTTGATCGCCCAGAGCACAGCCAGCACGCTGGGAACGAGTGAGATATAAGCCAACCAACGCTGCTCGGACCAGGCAAAGTAGCACCCGACGATCCCCACGATGAAGAGCATCGCAATGAAGACCGCGCGGAATGGATGAGCGCGGAACATGGCCGGTCTGACGACGCAGATGTGCTGCTCCGGACCGGAATCGGGAGGCAGGCCTTCGCTTTCGGGAGTATGCAGTTCGGGAACCCTGTTCACATCGCCGCAGTATGGGCAGGCGATTTTCCCGCCGGCATTTTCATCAGGTGCCTCAAACTGCTTTTCACATCCATCACAGGTGATACGCATAGTTGTCTCCTCCCGCTGGGGGATCAATCGAGCATCCTACCACTATCGGCCAGACTGCAAACCATGGCACAGGGAAGGTGTCTTCATCGTCACAATTTGCGACATGCCAGTGATTTGACGATCATGAACCGAGATGTTGACGTACTATTCTGGGGAGACAGTGTGTGAAATTTGCAGGGGAGAGAGAGCCGTTTGACAGCTTGAGGGCTGAAAGAGTCGTGACTCGCGTATTCTGTGCAGATCTATTCGGGTTGATGAACCGTGTTGGCGACATGCAAATTGAACCCACGCATCCCGAATAAGCATAAGCACAGGGAATTGGTTCAGGAATGAGTGAGGCAAGGCGTTGAAAATATTTCTCATTATCGTTGCGATACTCATCGTGCTCTCCGCAGGCGGGGCGCTTCTCTTTGGCCCGACATTGATGGACAAGCTGGACTTCGGGCAGATGACCACTGAAGGGATCGAAGTCCGTACACAAACCGCTGAAACAGGATCACTCGTCGAGAGCATTTCAGCTCCCGGTGAAATCGAACCGCACACTGACGTGGAAATCTCGGCCCAGGTGTCGGCAAAGATTCTCCAATTGCCCTTCAGAGAAGGTGAGAATGTCAAGCAGGGCGATCTGATCTGCAAGCTCGATGATCGTGACGTACGAGCGGAGTTGAACCGGGCGGAAGCTCGAAGAGACGGCGAACGGTTCAGCATTCAATCCAACCAGGCACAGCTTGCGGGCTTGATGAACAATCTCGATTTTGCCCAGCGCGAACTCGACCGAGTGCAGTCATTATTTGATAGCGGCGACAACAGCCGAAAGGATCTGGACGCTGCACTGGAGCGCGTGCGTGATCTGGATGCAAGCATCGAAGCGACCAAGCATTCGATCTCCGTGGCGGAGAGTTCGCTGGCGGCATCGGAAGCGGATATCGAGCGCGCTCAGGATGCTTTGGACCACACCACGATCGAAGCGCCAATGGACGGCGTCATAACCCGGCTCAATGTTGAAGTCGGCGAACAGGTGCTCGGTACGCTCAGCAATGTCGGCACGACCATCATGACCATTGCCAACCTCGATCGCATGATCCTCAATGCGGAAGTAGCGGAGAGCGATGTGGCCAAGGTCAAGCCGGGGCAGAAAGCGAAAATCTACATCAATGCATTTCAGGATGAGGTGTGGGACGGAACGGTCCGCCGTATCGCACTGCAACGGTCTGGTGCAGCCGACGGCACAGGTTTCTTTGAGACGGAAGTTGAAGTGGACCTCAGTTCCAAACCGATCGGACGCTCCGGACTGGTGGCCAATGTCGACATCGAAATTGAATCACACGAAGGAATCATCATTGAAAGCCAGGCAATCCAATCTGCCGAGCTGGAAGAACTTCCTGATGAAGTAACGAAGGACAATGAACTGATCGACCGCACCAAGACGAGTGTCAGCGTGGTGTATCGCGTCATTGACGGCAAGGCAGTATGCACACCGGTAAAAGCCGGTCCAAGTGATATCCGACACCGCATCGTGCTGGAAGGCTTGTCGGCAGGTGATGATGTCATCATAGGACCTTACAAAGTGCTTGAGACGATTGAGCACGATGAGGCAGTCACTATCGAAGGAGCATCCTCCGAAGATGAAGAAAGTGCGGATGAGGAAGTCGATACCGAACCGGCCGAAGATGCAACAGAAGACGCCGAGATTGAGCAATCGGAAGATACAGAATCTGAGTGAAATACAGATGACGGAAACCCTGCTTTGATTATCCGCACCGAAAATATCGCCAAGACCTATCGAGTCGGAGTTGAGCGCATCCGCGCGCTACGGGGCATTGATCTGAACATCAAGGCCAACGAGTTTGTGGCTGTGATGGGATCTTCCGGATCGGGTAAAAGTACACTGATGAACATCATCGGTTGTCTGGATCGCCCATCTGTGGGTCGATACACGCTGGCAGACCGCAATACGAGTCGCATGTCGGCGGCTGATTTGGCTACTGTCCGCAACGAGAAGATCGGTTTTGTGTTTCAGTCATTTGAATTGCTCCCACGTCAGACCGCGTTGAAGAATGTCGAGTTGCCTTTGATTTATGCCCACGGTGGATGGCGACGAAGGCGGCGGCGGGCAAAGCAGGCGCTGGAGCGCGTCGGGCTGGGTGATCGCATCACTCACAGACCTAATCAACTCTCCGGAGGTCAAAAGCAGCGAGTCGCCATTGCTCGTGCGATTGTGAATAATCCGGCAATCCTGCTGGCCGACGAACCTACTGGAAATCTCGACTCTTCCACGACTCGGGAGATTCTCGATCTGTTCTGCCAGCTCCACGCTGAAGGTCAGACGATCATCATTGTGACACACGAACAGGATGTCGCCGCCCGATGTCAGCGCATCATCTGGCTCACCGACGGCCGGATCTCTTCAGATGCGCCGGTTCGTGAAGCACCGGCCCTGCGGGATTACTGGCAACATCATGAACAAAACGGCAATGCAACCACAAATGACACCATTGAGATCGTTCAGGATCTACCGCCGGAGGGTAAGCCTGCATGCTGAGCCCAATCCTCCAACTGCAGGCAATGCGCCTTGCCCTGGGACAGATCTGGGCAAATAAGACGCGCTCCTTTTTGACGACGCTGGGAATCATCATCGGAGTGATGGCGGTCACTTCCACGATCGCAGCGCTTACGGGGCTCAAGACCAAGGTGCTGACGGAGTTTGAGACCTTCGGTGCCAACAAGATGTTCATCTTTCCCGATCGCCCCAATGATGCGCCGCGCAACAAGTATCCCTGGCGCGCGATACGTCTCAAAACCCACGAAATGGAAGCGCTCACGGAACATTGTCCTTCAATCCGTCAACTGACACCTATGACCACTCTGGGAGCAACAATCCAGTTCAAAGAACAGATCCGGGAGGCGGTTACGATTACCGGTATCTGGCCGGCGTGGCACGAAGTTGAAAATCGCAGCGTCATCATGGGGAGACCGTTCACGTTGAGCGATGAAGAAGGAGCGCACCAGGTTTGTCTCATCAATGATGAAGCGATACGCGAACTGCATCTCAATGCAGATCCAACCGGGCAGAATATTTTGCTCAATGGCAGACGCTTTCTCATCGTCGGCGTGGTGGAAACGCTTCAGGCCAGCATGTTCGGCCCCAACACCACCAGCAGTGAAGTGTTCATTCCGTTTTCCACCGCCAAGAAGATGCAGGGGCCGTTGTTCTTTTTCTACATCATCGCCCAGGTCGTCAGCCCCGAGGCATCGGAGGAAGCGAAAGCCGAGGCACGATTTATCCTGCGCCAACAACGAGGCCTGGAGAATTCCGATCCGGATACCTTCGAGATTGCTGCCATCGAACAGTTCATTCAGCAGTTTGAAGCGTTGGCAGCTGTGATGACGGCTATTGCGGGTGGCATTGTTGCGATCTCGCTGCTCGTCGGCGGAATCGGCATCATGAACATCATGCTCGTCTCCGTATCTGAGCGTACGCGCGAGATAGGTCTGCGAAAGGCAGTCGGCGCAACACCCGCAGCAATCCTGCTGCAATTCCTGGTCGAAGCAGTCATGTTGACTTTTGTCGGAGGTGCGCTCGGTCTTCTGTGGGCGCAGCTCAACGTGTTCGGTGCACGTCACATTCCGGACATGGGACTGGAACAAACGTTTATTCCCATTTGGGCGATCATCATGGCGTTTGGCTTCTGCGTGGCCGTCGGTGTACTCTTTGGTATGTGGCCTGCCGTCAAAGCAGCACGACTGGACCCGATCGAAGCACTCCGTCACGAATAATCCCCTACCCCCCCACATTCCCCCACACACACATTTCTCCCCTACATTACCTTCGTGTACCTAACAGCTACACCCAAGCAGACAATCCTGAGACTGAAACAATGTTGATCATGCATTTTTCACGCCCGACTAAGTTCATTCTTCCAACATCAATCTTTTGTGCTGCGCTGTTCACCGGATGTGATAGCCCGTTCAGCACGGATGATTTGCTCTTGTGGGAACCCTCGCCGGAGCAGACTCACGAGATCTCGGCAATTCGTTTGGAAGATCGCGCGCAAAGTGAGCCGGTAACGCTGGAGCAGGCGACGGAAGGGATGCTGGAACAGATTCTGGAGCCGAAGGAATCCATGGAGTCGCTGGAGCTTTCACTGGAGGATGTTCGTCACAGTGCATTGGCTCACAACCTTGACCTGGAAGTGGAATTGATCAATCCAACAATAGCGCAAACCACTATTGATGAGGAGGAGTCACGATTTGAGAGCGTGTTCACCGCAGGATTCGGCAGATACCGCACCGACAGCCCGGTCTCATTGGGAACGGAAGGATCGCGTACTACATACACAGCTTATGATCTTGGAGTGCGTGTTCCGCTGAGAACGGGAGGGACGATCAACGTCAATCTTCCCTTCAGTGAAACGGAGACGAACAATCCATTTTCATTGCTGGATCCTTCGTATACGGCAGACTTGCGCTTCTCGATCAGTCAACCGCTCCTTCGGGGTGGATGGAACCGTACGAACACCTACGCAATACGTGTGGCAAAGCATCAGAAGCAGATCACCAACGCCCAGACAAAACTGGAAGCGATTCGCATACTTGCTAACGTTGATCGTGCATATTGGCGACTCTATGCCGCTCAGCGCGAATTGGAGGTTCGTCAGCAGCAGTATGAACTGGCGATTTCGCAACTGGAACGGGCCCGTCGACGGGTAAGAGCTGGTGACGTCGCCCCAATTGAAGTTACCCGGGCCGAATCCGGTGTTGCGCAGCGACTGGAATCAATCATTATCGCCGAGACGCAGATTCGCAGTCGGCAGCGCGAACTCAAACGCCTGATCAATCGCCCCGATCTTCCGATTGATGGCCCCACAGCTCTCTTTATTACTACTCCACCTGAGCCAGTAGCACTGGATCTGGATCCGATAGCACTGGCTGATTTTGCCGTCGAAAATCGTATGGAAATGCTGGAACTGGAGTTGCAACTGGCAATCGACGCCAGCACGATTGATTTGGCAAACAACTCTGCTCTGCCGCTGGTAACCCTGGACTACGCGTACACGATCAACGGCCTGGGAGGATCATACAACGACGCCTTTGATCAACTGCCGGACCATTCATTTGAAGATTGGTCGGTTAGTCTCAACGCGGAAATTCCAATCGGCAACGAAGCAGCCAAAGCGCAGATCCACCGGGCAGTTCTGCAACGTCTGCAAAGATTGGCGACTAAGCGACAACGTGAACAGTCAATACGTCTGGAAGTGTTTGAAGCGCTTGATCAACTCCAACAGAACTGGCAGCGCATACTTGCTGCACGTCAGGAGGTGATTCTGGCCGGCCGAACCTACGAAGCTGAACAACGCCAGTTTGATGTGGGGAATCGTACCAGTACTGATGTTCTGGATGCGGCGACGAACCTGGCCGACGCGCAATCCCGTGAGATCAACGCCCTGACTGATTACCAGGTTTCACAGGTTGATATCGCTTACGCCACGGGCACACTGCTGGGCAAGGATCGCATTCGTTGGGAACCTTCGGATCCTTCAATTCAGGAATAACAAGAAGAAGGCCCACCGAATTGGCAGGCCTTCTCTTCTTTCCTCGTTCTTTGCAGTGTCATTCTGTCCCATGGAGGGAGTACAGAATTACCGACGACGACGGGTGCTGACGAGACCGGCCAGACCCAACAGAGCCAGAGCGCCGGGGGTGGGAACCGTAGCGAATACGACATTGTCAAGGTAGATCGCTTCGCTGCCGGAGTTGCAATCCAATTCAGCGTAAAGAGTCGCGGTCGTGTAACCACTGAGATCGGCACTCATACCGGTCCAGACACCTTCCAGATAACCAAAGTCATCATTGATATCAAAGCCGATGGTATTGAGAATATCGATTTCCAGTCCACCATCAACCTCAACCCAGATGCGGATTGAATCATCAAGCTCATAGCCGGTAGCCTTGACGAAAAGATCAAACGTCACGGCCATGGGATCAGGACCGGTAAGAGCGACGGGATCAATGCAGATACCCATCAAACCATCACAGTCACTCATCTGGAAGCCCTGGACACCGTCTGTGTAGGAACCGACATCACCGGTAAAATCAGTGACACCGACGTAATCGCCATCGGTCAAACCGACATCATCGCGTGTGTTGCGGTAATAAGAGCTGAAGCCCAGTTCGTTTGTGCCTGTCCAGTTGACCCACGGCTCGCCGGCATTGTCCAACAGAGCATGATCCGTGTTTGCGGGGAGCGTGTCGATGTAATAGCCACCAACTGCCTCGGGCTCTTCGAAGCTTGTGTAACCGAACGTGATCGCCTGTGCGCTGGTTGCCAGTAAAACAACAGCTGATCCTGCCAATAATGCTTGCATCTTCATTTTAGTCCTCCAGTGTTTCTAGATTTAAACCTTTTGATTGTTGAGAGAAAATCAAAACAACGTGTAACTCACACGATTTGTATGATTAACGAGCGAACATCACTCATTGTGACAAAGTAGGAAACAGGGGGAGTCCATCTTTCTCCTCAAATCAGACCAGAGGCCGTATCGACCCGTCAGTCTGATACAAGCCACTTGAGAAACGACTCTGGCTCATCATTTCATGGCAAGCCAAGTGCTGTCAAGTTGCGTCGCCCATTTTACATCAGTTCACACCAAAACCAAACAAAAAACTTGTGATACAAATCCTCAATTTGTCTAGGGATGCGTGATCCGGCACGATTCTTCAAGTGTTAAACTGGATAAAGCAGCATCTCTGCCAAAAAAACCAGCTAGCCTGAAGTCTGAATTTGTACAACGCATCTGCGGTTGTGGCCGCTGCGGCGATGCTCCCAGAGATAGATCCCCTGCCAGGTGCCCAAAGTCAGACGGCCGTTGAGAACGGGAATGCTCAGCGACGTACTGGTCAGTGCAGCTTTGATGTGCGAAGGCATATCATCCGGACCTTCTGCAGTATGTGTGAACTGCGGGTCATGCTCGGGCACGAGACGATTCAGCCACTGCTCCAAATCGTGCTTTGCGGATGGATCGGCATTCTCCTGAATAGTCAGGCTGGCGGAAGTATGCTGCACCATCACCGTGCAAAGCCCTTCAGAGACTTGCGCATCACTCACCACCTCCTGCACCTGAGTGGTGAACTCATACAATCCCTGGCCATGCGTCGAGATGGCTAACGTCGTAATCATAAACCTCCCCCCACCCCCCCACACAGAAACACTTAACCGTCAATACAAGCCTCCGTGGGGGATCATCCCCAGTCACCGAGTATCGCGAAGATGTCATCGATGTTGACGAGCCCATCTCCATTCACATCTGCCGCACAGAAATAGCAGGAACCCCAATCACCCAGCACCGTAAAGATGTCGTCGATGTTCACGATTCCACTGCAATTGACATCGGCGGCACGGTAAGGAAGATCAATCGAGCCGATCCAGGTTCGCCATTGGGATCCCAGTGCATATTCATGATGGGCCCAGAATCGCTGACAGTTGCCGGGATCTCGCTGAACCGCACTGTAATCACCCCAGCGTCCAGCGGTATAGGCCGCGGTACTTGTAGCCATTGTGATTTCGGGACGGAATGTTCCCGGTGCATCAGTACTCATGCGGTAGGCAGCACGCATCGAAATATATTCTGATGATGAGCTGCGCGCATAGGTCAAGGCGGCGTTGTTCTGTTCATCTGCGGTAATCGAGCAGAAAAACGTGTGAATGGAACTGCCGTGATTGATGTCGCCGCTCTGAACGAGTGACGGAGAGCCTGACGTGGGCCAACCATTCATGGCTATCTCATACCATCGCACTTTGACCGGCGAGGAGTTGATGTGATGTGTCGCCCACAATGATCCATTACGGTAAGCCACGGACCAGAATCGAGCATCGAATGTCTCAGGCCGACTGGATGTACCCATCTGTGGTGGATCACCTGGGGCGCTGTAGGCAGGAACGGTGAGATTAGTTGTGACGTAGCTTGGTGTTCCAAGAGGATCAGTGATGGCAATGAGTCGCACTGAAGTCCGATTGGAACCTTCCTGATGCTCAACCAGGTAGAGAGCAGGTGGGTTGTCGAATACGACCGGAGGTATGCCTGCTGACTGTGTGCTGGTGGGAAGATTAAACGAGTTTGTTATTGCTGGAGGATTTCCAGCCAGAAACGATGCTTTGTCGTAAATAAAGACTGGATAATTTGCCCCGGATGCCCAGGCATCACCCGTGATGTAGACCGCCTGATCGTCTACCGAGATGTTGGGTGAATCGTAGAGATCACCGGCCAGCGATGTCGTATCCAGGCGGTATTTATTCCAGTTACCGTTGGGATCTGCATCATCGGAGACCGCAATGAGGATGTAAGAACGGTTTCCGGGTGCGTAACCCTCTGTGGCCATCGCCCAGAAGCGACCGGATAACTCGTCATAAACGGCCTCTGGATCAAAAACGAATCCTGACGTCCCAAGCGCACCCCAGAAACCCTGCGAGCCTTCGATCTGATCCTGGAAAGTCAGAGTTCCGTCTTTCGTGAAGAAGGCTATTCCGCCGTTGACGATCGCAACGATGTGATCAGGACCGACAGCCATGTGTGGATCTGGAGGTGTCCAGCCCGTACTGATAAATCCGGTGAAGCCCAGTCCCCGTCCTTTTTGGATGATTTCCCGCTCACCCTCGGCAACCGCTTTGGGATCAAACGTTGGCGGCTCGTGAGGCTTGGCTGTTGCGAGAAATTCCGTTTCACCCATCAGCGCGGGGGGCATGTCACCTGTAACTCCCAGTGGGGCATTGGCCTGATAGAGCTTTGGAGAAAGCATGGTGACCTGGACGGCTGATGAATCACCGTAACCGCCATCTCCGCTCCAGACGCAGATCAAATCTCCGTTCTCGTTGAATACGAGGCGGCTGGTTCCAACTGCCTGTTGAAGTGATTGCTTTTTCTCCACATGCTGATTGATGCGAAATTCCCTGCCGATCGGAGCACCGTTGGCAGCAAACATCTTTCCGAAGATACCCAAGCCGTCGGCATCAAGGCTGTTATACGCAATGACAAATCGTCCGGAATCATCCACTGCGATTGCGATACCGTTCTGAGATCCCCTGGTAGTGGTGTTGACCAGGAAAGGTTCTTCGTCCAGCGGGCAGCCTTCGGTGTCAAACCGACGCGCAACGACGCCGTAGCTATCGCCATCGGTTTCCGCATCCAACCAGGCAACAATGCATCCATCAGGCAACGCCGCAATGTAGGGCTCAATCTGACTGGTTTTCAGATCATTAGAGACCGAAATCGTGTCACCGAGTGGTTGACCAAGCGTGCTGAATCGCTGCATCCGAATACCGTGGGGTACATTGTGTTCGTCATTGACTGCGTACACCACAGCAAAGGTATCTTCGTTCAACCAGGCAATGCTCGGCATGTGTGCCGTGCAGATCGGATCCGCAACGAGTGTGAATTCATCACTCAACATCTGACCATCCATACCCAGCATGCGAGCATGCAGTTGGATTGGTGTGTCGGATGTGGTTCTGCACGTCCATAAAATGGTTGATATGCCGGAAGGTGAGGTCGCAATGATCGGTGATGATTGATCCCCTTGCCATTGTTGATTGACAAGTATTTCAGATGATCCATTGAAGGAATCATCATAGCGGCGCGCCATGATCGATCCGAACTGACCATCCTGATTGTGCGAGGTCCATGCAATCCAGGTTGGAGTATCTGCTCTTCCGCCTGAAATGTCAGGCGTCCATTGATGTGAATCCGTCCACAGGTTGATTGTTGTTTCAGTCCCCAGCGCAATCCCTTGCGGGGTAAAGCGCTGCGCGTACACACCGTACGCACCTTCCTGTTGACGACGACTTGACCACACGGCAATGATATTGCCCTGGGCGTCTACATCGATAACCGGCTGCGCCTGTTGACTCATCGAGAATGTGCTGGCGCGCCATTCGTAGCGGTGATACACATCCGGCCCGATGACGACTTGATCAGCCGGGAGCAGAGTTGAGCCTGCAATCATCGTCGTCGTAACCGCGGCCCAGAGTTTTTTACTATTCAACATGATCTTACACCTTCCTCAGGAAAACCTGTTTGATGGACTGAACGATCCATCGGTTCAGTCTGGATAGACCCTCCAGCATAACGCAGAGACTCATAACAATGCCAGAAAATTATCGGTAATCGGACCCTGGGTGAGATGACACCGGTCAGAAAGGTGCCTCAAATGCCCCCGGATAGTGATGAAATTGGGGATTCCCCTTTTTCGGCCATTGGATTGCAATGGCGTCAAAGCGGATCGGTTGGTCCTCGCAACGGGTTTTTTGACGGTACTTTACTGCCAGTCGAACCAGACGGTATTGCTTTTTCCTGTTGATAGACTCTTCCGGTGATGGATTTGAAGCACGTCTCGTTTTGACCTCGACAAAAACGAGCGTCTTTCCATCCGGTGCGCGAGCGATGATATCCGCTTCGTCCCGCCCCAATCGAAAGTTGCGCTGCAGGATCTGATATCCCTGTTTGGCAAGCCAACGGCATGCCCGGCGTTCACCCCGCCTTCCCAACTGAGATGATCCTGAGAAAAACTTCGCCCACAGTTGTTTCATGGTCCATAGCGCAACATCGCAACATCCAGAAGACGAGCATTCATTTCATTCAGCTCGTCGTAAATTCCCTGTTCAAAAAGTGACTCAATGTATTTGTTCTGCTCTTCGTTGAACCGACGATCCCGGATCATTTCAGTCAGTCCGAGTTGTACTTCCGCATCGTAAATGCTTCGATTGGTGGGGTATTGGATTTCACTGATGTGAAGCCAGGTCGTAGAGGAACCCACTACAAACGGCTCGCTGGTCTGGCCCTGTTGAAGACCAACCAGATTCTGACGATAGACTTCCGACAAATTAAGTTCATTCACACCACCATCACCTAGCTCAAACGTACCTAATTTTCCCTCATCCGGCATGTTCATAAATTCAGCAATTTCAGTAAACGGTTCCCCCGAATCAATCCTCTGCTGAACCTGCTCAATTTCTGCTTGTTTGCGCTCGGTGTTGAGTCGGATGCGTAAGATGGTGACGGAGCCGGGTGGATTGAAGGTAGCGTACACATCTTCTTTTTCGTACTCCCGAGTCACGTCGCGCCATGAGACAATGACACGTGGTTTAATTTCGTCACGGAGGAGTTGTGCGATCAAAGCAGAATCTCGCTTTGCCTGCACAAATTCCTCCACCGAAATCCCTTCAGATTCGGCTATTTTCTGCTCTGCCTCCAGCGTACTTCCCGCACCGAGCTGACCGATGACCGTTTCGCGCAGATCACGCAGCCAGTAGAACAGACCCAACTGTTGCTCTTCGCTGAGTTCTGTTTCTGCTTCTGCCAGGAAAAGTTCACTCAGCACAACTTCCCGCAGGCGCTGATCGACCAGATCGCTGGCAAATACGATGAACTCCTGACGATTCAATTGTTCCGACTCAGCGCGCAACTCGTCGGCAATCGGTTCAAAGAATTCATCCGCAAAAACAGGGCGGCCATTCACCTGCCCCACCATCCGATCCACAAAGACCAGATCGCCGGGCTTCATCGCTTCCTCGTACGGGGCGAGCGTGGATTCATCATTCGGTTCACTCTGGGCAACCTCAGAGTCAGGAGATTCTTCGGCCAGCTGTGTTTCCGGGGAAGATTCGACGTCATTGGTGATTTCATCAGTTTGCGGTTGTTCGTCGATAACTTCCTCTGAAACCACCGTCTCGGTTGATTTAAAATCTGCCAGACTGACCTTGCGGGGATTCGGGGCTGTATCGAACCAGGTCGTGCAACCGGCGAGGAGCAGCGGTAGCAGCAGACTTATCTGCCATGGGGGATTGGATATTCTCATGAATCTGAGGAATGAGGGCATAAGAAATGTACCTCTATCGGGTTCGGCGGAGATTGTATCGTCTTTGTCAGCATATACTGCCCCTTCACACACGAATGATTACTGAAACAGGAAAAAACAGCCATGACCCAGGAAGATACAAAACCCCAGATTCAAGTCGATTCAGACTGGAAAGCCGAAGCCCAGGCGGAGAAAGAGAAGCTTGCCCAGGAAGAACAGAAAAAGGCCGACTCCCCCGATTCAGCAACAGGTGAAAAAGGCCAGCTCCCCGAGGCAAGTTTCACAACACTCATCAGCCTGTTTGCTTCGCAAGCCATTATGGGCCTGGGGGCGGTTCAGGATCCAAAAACAGGTGGTGTCGTCATTGATCTGGATGGAGCACGCTTCAACATTGATCTTCTGTCGGTAATCGAAGAAAAAACCAAGGGAAACCTGACCGAGCAGGAAGAAAAGGAATTACAACATCTGTTGGCGGAACTTCGGGGCCGATTTGTGCAGGTAACCCAGGCTGTAGCCCAATCCGCAGTCAGCGCCGCAACTGCTCCTGCTGACGACTCGCCGGTCAATCCTGAAATACAAATCTGAAACTGACGCTCCCAGATCAGCACGAAAGAACTCCATTCGTCATATACTGGAGTTTTGTGTCATCCGAAGTGGATCGTGACCGGGCATCTTTTTCCTCCCCCTGTGATGTCGAGAATTTGCCGTGACAACGACCAACGCCAGTTTTCTTGAAAAACAGTATTTCCCGCTGAGACGCCTTCATTCGCTGCTGGGGATCATTCCCGTAGGCGTCTTTCTCTTTCCCCACCTGACTGCCAACTCGTCAATCATTTGGGGAAAGTATCTCAACGCGCCTAAATATGTCCCGGAACAATTTGCGGGTCACGCAGGAGTGGAAGCGTTCCAACACGATGTCAATTTCATCCATTCGTTACCCGCTCTGATTCTGATTGAATGGACGTTGTTTGCCTGTATCGCAATCCATGCGGTCTTGGGTATCTGGTATGCATTGAGCGGAAGGATCAATGTCAGAAGTTATCCCTACGCGGACAACTGGCGGTACACCCTGCAGCGACTGAGCGGCTACATCGGGATTGTGTTCATCTTTATGCACATCACGAGCCTGCGGTTCGGGAACGCTGTTCCTCTGTTCACGTACGGCGGATTGATGCCCGCGTTCGAGGGGCCGGCAGCATCGTCCACCACGGCGATCCACTTCCAGGAAGGGTTGTGGGGCCTGGTCTCAGTTGCGTTTTATCTAATCTGCGTCCTGTCGCTAGTTTTCCACTTTGCCAACGGTCTGTGGACGGCAGCTTTGACGTGGGGCGTGACCGTCAGCGAAGCTGCACAAAAACGCTGGGGTTACGTGTGCACACTCATCGGTATTGGACTGGGTATTGCAGCAATCCTGGCCGTGATCGGATTTGCGACACTGGATATTGAGCAGGCCCAGGCTATCGAAGCTCTGATGGTCAGAGGGGGACACTAACCGACTTGCATTTCTGGGTAAATTTCACCGGTTGATACTTTTTCTGCTGCCTGTCATGGGCATGACTTCTAGTGAACAAAACCATGAATACGAAAAAACGCGTGATCGTCGTCGGAGGAGGACTGGCTGGTTTAGCTGCCTCGGTTCGTATCGCTGAAAGCGGATTACAGGTCGATCTTTTTTCCATGGTGCCCGTGAAGCGATCACATAGTGTCTGCGCGCAGGGTGGAATCAATGCCTGCAACACCGTCGCCCGGCAGCAGGGATACAGCGAATTCATGCACTTTGATGAAACGCTGTACGGTGGCGATTTCCTCCAGCACCAACCTCCCGTTTATGAAATGGCGAACTGGGCCCCGAAAATCATCGATCTGCTGGACCGCATGGGTGTCCCGTTTAACAGAACTGCTGAAGGACAGCGCGACCTGCGTCTGTTTGGTGGTTCACTATTCAAACGCACTCACTTTGCCGGAGCGACGACCGGGCAGCAGTTGATCTACGCGCTCGATGAACAGACCCGACGCTGGGAGGCGGAGGGTATGGTGACCAAGTACGAGTACTGGGAATTTCTCCGGCCGGTGCTCGACGAAGATGGAACGTGTAAGGGAATCATCGCGCAGGATCAACGAACGATGGAGATCCGTTCATTTGCGGCAGACGCGGTGGTCATGGCAACCGGCGGCCCGGGCCTTCTCTTCGGAAAGAGCACCAATAGCGTCATCTGCACCGGGGCGGCTGCTTGTCGTTGCTACACCGCTGGAGCGTGGTACGCCAACGGCGAGTTTATCCAGGTTCATCCCACCGCAATTCCGGGAGCGGACAAACTTCGTCTGATGAGCGAATCAGCGCGCGGTGAGGGTGGACGCATCTGGGTGCCACGAAAGAAGGGTGACAACCGAGATCCACGACAGATCCCCGACGCGGAGCGTTATTACTTCCTCGAAGAGAAATATCCGAAATATGGCAACCTCGTGCCGCGCGATATCGCATCACGGGAAATCTTTGACATCTGTGTCAACGAAGATCTGGGTATCGGCGGTGGGAACATGGTCTTTCTCGATTTAACCCACCAACCACGCGAATATCTGGAACGCAAACTGGGCGGCATCCTGGAGATCTACCGCAAATTTGCCGGCGATGATCCCTGCGAAATGCCTATGAAAATTTTCCCCGGTGTGCATTATTCAATGGGCGGCCTGTGGACCACATTTACGCCCGGCAAGGATTACGAAAAATTTAAATCCGGTGAAGTGAATTTCGGCGATACGGAACGATGGGATCCTGACAAACGACCCGAGGTGGGCATGGAAGCCGGCGCACCCAATTCCATGATGACAAACATCCAGGGGTTGTATGCCTTCGGCGAAGTGAATTATCAATATCACGGGGGTACGCGTCTGGGTGCCAATGCCCTGCTCTCCTGCATCTTCGACGGATTATTCTGCGGTCAGGGCGTGGCAACGTATGTCAACGAGGTGGTGGACACACCGGCCGGCGATCTGGATAAGGCACCATTCAATCAGGGAATCGAACAGGAACAGAAGAAGGTCGACGACCTCATTCATTCCACCGGTGACCAGAATCCCTACGAAATGGGAATCGAGTTGGGAGATGAAATGACGGCCGCTGCGACCGTGGTGAAAACCGAAGAGCGGATGCTGCAGGCACTGGAACTGGTTCACAAACTGCAGGACCGCTACCAGAACATCGGCCTCTCCGATTCCGGTATGTGGACGAATCAAAATCTGGCCTATGCACGCGCGCTCGGAGATATGCTCATCCTGGCGGAAGTCATGCTGCTGGGCGGTATCGAACGCAAAGAGTCACGCGGCTCCCACTACCGTACCGACTACCCCGAGCGGGATGACGAACACTTCCTCAAAACCACCATGGCGAAACATAACCCGGAAACCGGAAAGCCTGAACTGTGGTACGAAGATGTAGAAACTATCCTCGTTGAACCACGCGCTCGAACCTACGGCAAAGTCTAACCCCCCCACACACTTCACCACTCCCCACACTGGTAGTGTTCCCATTGGAAACCCCTAATATTTTCGACGTCTCCGTCCAATCAATCCCATAAATAAAAACAACATACTACCACCGGCGCTCGGTACATAAGCACCGAAATGCAAATCGTCAATGTAGGCTGTACCATCTATCCAATCATGCAGTACAACTTCATCGAATTGTTCTGAAGATATCAAACCAGCAAAATGACCTACACCTGGTCCCGCAAATTCACTACTTGTATAAATCAGTTCTTCATCTTTATAAAGCTCGATCATCATCCCACCCGGGAAATCTACAGCAATATAATTCATTGCATGACAAAAAGATAATGTAATAATTCCATTACCTTTAAGACCGCGATCATCGTGATAGAAGTAATACCCAATTGCGATTGTATCATCCCCATCAGAGAAAAGCACACCCTGATCCAGATATTGATCTGTGATCAAAGTGTTATATGAGTAACCAGTAAAACCAATTGTCGTGAATTCCCCTACAGCTGATTCCCATTGTGTTTTCTCTTCATATTCCACTACGCCAGCAATACCAGGTTTCTCTGAAGATATCACAGCAGTAATCAACACAATCATTAATACTACTTTACATATCACCAGATTATGCTTTCTGCACTTCGCCTCATTCATCTCAAACACCTCCAGAGACTACTTCGTAGTTTATTCACTCTAATAGCGAATCAAGACAACTTTGAATACCAGTATTAGTTCTTTGCTCATAACACTGATTCACATCATCAATGGTGATTAATTGCAATTCAAGAGCCTCGCGTCCACCACGATCAAGCCACCCTTGAAAATCCAGCCCAGTTCCGCCTGTGTATCTTTCATCACATGGACCCCATAAACCCAAAATTACAAATACATCATCTATATTAACTGTGCAATCGAAATTGACATCCCCAGAGCATATCACCTGAACTTGGCATGTACCAAATTGACCCAATATAGCAAACACATCATCTGTGTTGACCTCACCATCACCCGTAATATCGGCGAAGCAATCGCCAACTGGAGTGAGTAGAAATGCGCTATTCTCCGAAGCTGGTTGACTATAGCCAAAACCTACAATCCATCCATTGTCATTAATACTATATGCCTCTCTCAGGTCGAGATCGTGACATCCGTGTGATTTGGCCTCAAGATCAAAATGTGACCATACTTGATCATATTCCCACAGAACTGCATAACGCCGAGACTGGTCGCCTCGGTAACCCACGATTTGTATGTTGTTGCCATCATTGTAGCTTCGTATTTCCTCGGCCATACTATAATCCCAATCATCATCCCCAAGATCAACTGGATTGGCATACGCATCTGGCCAGTATACAGCCCTCCTTTCCAAGGCGGATGTTTTCCACACCCAACCAGTCATCCCACCCGATTTATCAACTCCCTGCACTGAACCTTCTTCTTCGGGTAGAAAGGTGGATACTGCTATAGCATCACCATCGTGCCATGCTACTGGGCTCGTGAGTGCAGTGTCTTGCGAACCACAATGAGATGCGTAACCACCAATAAGGCGAACTGAAGGAACTGTATCCACCCAAACCATGTCTTGGGCATTGGTGGTTTCAAAATCCTCTAACTCTTGAGGTAAACCCAATATGGTCATCCCTAAACTTGAATCCCATTGAATCCCAATTCTTACTCGATCAAAGGAACCACAATTAACATCGGTATGTGTTTCACCAACGAATTCCAAAGGGTAGCCACTATTAATACCCCATGCTTCACTCAGTGAAAACTGGTCAATTCCAAGTGACCCAAGATCATTCATACCTTTATCCAATGGGGGAATAGCATAGGGCATCCAAATAAATCCATGAATGATGTCATACTCACTATCAAGATCAGACCAGCCAACAATCCGCCCATCATTACTGATATCCTGAGCTACACTTTCCCCTTCGTAGAAAACTGGAGGCTCTGGCATGATAACTCCAAGATCATGGACGCCATCTCTGTCAAAACCCAATGCGGGCTCTGAAAGCCATACGAACGCGCGTCGGAGTGTTAAATCATCACCTTGATCGTCGTAGACAAAATCATACTCTCCGACAACGTGGCCATGATCGTTGATGCCGTATGCTTTACTTTCGTACCCATTAACTGGCACTCCCAGCATCGTGATGCGGTATCGTGGAATAACCTCCTCAGCGAATGTAGAAGTTTGAATAACCAACACACCCAAAAGAACACAACCCCCTGTTCTGAAACAGTTTTTCAGATATTGATACTTTGGTCCTGCCTCCCAAAATCAAATGATGATCAAATCCACTTTAATGTAACTATAACACAGGAATCCTGAGATCCTGCGCAAGAATGAGGAAAATGCATGACATTTTAATGTCGTGGATACCCTAAACTCCCCAATTATCGATACATAGGAAAACCACGGACAACATGTTGTCACTCAAATTCAGGGATTTCCCTGTGACAACTGTTTGTCCCCGCGTACTGTAATTTTTCTCAAGAAATCCACGCCGCACATGTCTGCACGGCGCGGAGAGAAGAGAGAGAGTATGTCGGAAGCTTTGTGCTTCCCAAATCCACGCCGCACATGTCTGCACGGCGCGGAGAGAAGAGAGAGAGAGGTTGTCGGAAGCTTTTTGCTTCCCAAATCTACGCCGCACTTGCCAGCACGGCGCAGAGAGAAGAGAGAGAGTTTGTCAGAAGACTTCAGAGAGCCTCCCTAAGATCTCACCGGGCATCTCAGCCGGGTGCGACAATCCTGCATCACTCAGTCTGGATCCAGACCGGGTGGTGGCAACATATCTCCCCATCGCCTAATTGACGATGGTTCACCATCCCCCCCGTTTTTCCGCCGTAATTCTCTCCTGCAGTTTGCGGGGAGAGTCTGTGAGGATCTTGGCCGGGGGACGGCGGGCATCCGATTCCCATCGGATCCCCCAAAGACCGATCCATGCATCCCACGCTCGTGTATCGAATCAGCGCTCCACCATCGCTGCTGTAACAACTGTGGAATCCCTGCTCTCCAATGAGCAATCAAACGCTGAACGACCCGAGTCGTCGTAGGTGTATGATCAAGATACACATTGAAACCGTATTCTGCTACTTCTCTGGATAACTCCTGGTCGGTGAGCAGACCGATACTGCGCAGCGGAGCCGTGACATTTGCGGAATCCAATATGAGATTGCGAAGATCCCAGCCGTACTGACCGAGTGTGCGCGTATCAAGCGATACACACAACACCACAAGATGAGGCGGACGCTCGACGAGTAACCTTCTCAGTCCCTGAAGATGTGATACTACGCCGGCGTGCGGCTCATCCTGTTGCACCAACACTCGCCGGATCTGTTCCATGAATGGCGAGTTGCCGATGATCACTGTCAGACTATTTACTTCGGTCAATTCCATGACGGTGTATTGAATAACAAACGCCATGCCAACACATTTTGTACAGAAGTGCAGCACAACCTGCGTTCATGCGCTCTCAATGGGTATCGAAAATGCGATGTGATGCGCATCGATGTGAACCAGTGGCAGAATCGCAACTTCACATCTTCGGTTGTGGATGATGACAACGTCCGATTAAATTTCTGCGACAGTTTGTAGCATCTGTGCGGCGCATGATGTTGCACATAAAAAAACGCCCACGCGGGCGTTGGAAGTAAGGTTCAAATTTGTAAAAAAAACGAGGAGCGATAAACCGCAACGTCAGTGTTGACGCAACCAGCGGTAAATCGTGCTCCGATGCACACCGAAGATTGATGCGGTCCGACTCACCGAGCCGCCTGCTTCTTCCAGAACACGTCTGACATGCTCGATGCGTACATCCTTGAGTGATGCAACATCACCGTCGGTAAGATTCGGATCAGTGAGCTGACCTATGTCGATCAACGTATCCAGTGTGATAACCTGTCTGGGACAAAGCACATGCAGTCGTTCGACGAGGGTGCGCAATTGGCGGATATTGCCCGGCCAGGGATAGCGCTGCATGAGACGCACTGCCTGGGCATGGAACAGCAGTTCCGGTTGCTCGTAGATCCGGGCGAATTCCTTGTTGAAAACGGAGATCAGGCTGCGGAGTTCGTGCCGTCGCTCACGCAGGGGTTTGACTTCAAGCTGGATCACATCGAGTCTGAACAGCAGATCTTCCCGGAACTTCTTTTCTTCAACGGCATCCTTCAGATCGATATTCGTCGCCGCCACGACCCGCACATCCACAATCACGGGACGTGAATACCCCACCGGTTGCACTTCCCTTTCCTGAAGGAGTCGCAGCAAACGGCTCTGTGCGGAAGGGGGTAATTCGCTGACCTCATCCAGAAGCAGCGTACCTTTTTCGGCTGCTCGGATCAGGCCGGGATGTTCTCTGGTCGCGCCGCTGAATGCACCCTGGGCATGACCGAAAAGTTGACTGTCTATGATTGTTTCGGGGATTGAAGCACAATTGACCGGAACAAACGGGCCGTCAATGCGCTGGCTGTGATCGTGTATCCACTGTGCCAGATGGCCTTTACCGGCTCCTGTTTCTCCGGTGATCAGTATGGTGCAATCGGATTGAGCCGCCCGCTGAGCCAGATCCGCATTCATTGCGGCTGGACATACGGCGCCGACCTTCCTTGAATGGCGCGATGGTCGCCCGGGGGCAATCATCTCTTCAGCTTTGGACTTTTGTCCCATTTCAATCTCTCTCTCATCTCGCCACCATGGGATACGTGGTGGGAGATATCCCTGAACTTCTTTCACTCGTCCAACGCAACCGCTCCATCGGTCTCAAACGAGCGACGGGGATGATGTTTCAGTCTGTTGAGTGCTTAGCCGACCAGCGGGAACATTGATGCACGGTGTGCATTCTGATGTGGTGAATAGCAGGTTTGCATGCCGATTTCGGCAAAATTCGGGATCGGTTCAGCTCTCAAAAACTCTCCTCAACAGACTTCAAACTCCATCGTCCGCCTACCGCTGAAATGAACGCAAACTCCACGTTCGACAAGCATTTACGAGCGGTCATTGAAGGACTCTCTTCTCAGACACCCTATGCGACACCATAAATGGCCGTACGTCAACCCCAAAGTTTGCAGATCAGCACAAAAAGTTGCGCGAAATGGAAAAAACACAGCGTGATAACAGCAGGATCATGACCTCTTTAACCCAGCTTCACAATCTGCAAAACACAATTTCACTATGGCCAAAACTCACCGAAATGGGGCTTGAGTCTGATCCGCATCGTATTGAAGACGCTGAATCGACTTTGCTCTGGTGCTCTCAGAGTCGATTTCCAACAGCACGCCGCAGATCGCTTCGGATCCGGTTCCGAGATCAAATTTAACATGCTGACCGGTACTCATGTGTTGAATTACCGGCCCGGGCGCTCTGCCTATAACTGAACCATGTGGACCGCACATCCCTACATCGGTAATGAATGCCGTCCCTTTGGGCAGTAGGCGTGCGTCAGCCGTGGGCACATGGGTATGGGTACCCAGGACGGCCGCTACCTTCCCATCCAGATGATGGGCCATTGCAGCCTTTTCACTGGTTGCCTCCATGTGTGCTTCCACCAGAATGATGGGATCCTTCTCGGGTAACTCCGCCAGTACACGATCGATCGTGTTGAATGGATTATCAGCCGCAAGCGGGAAAAACACCTGGCCGAGCAGTGTGATTACGAAAATACTCCTCGGTGTCAATTCAGGCATACGGAGGCGGGTATAGAGTCTCCCTGGTGCTTGCGGCGGGAGGTTGGCGGGGCGGGCAATCGGCTCATCGCGACGCTGCAACACTGAAATGATCTTCGGTTCTCGATAAATATGATCCCCCAGGGTAATCGCATCAATTCCCATCGCCCTGATCTTGTCGTAGAGAGCGGGCGACAGGCCGGAACCGGATCGGGCATTTTCCGCATTGGCAATGATCAAATCCGGATTGTGCTCCTCCCTGAGGACCGGTAACTGCTGCTGCAGAGCCATTCTGCCTCGCGAGGAGAAAATATCACCGAGAAAAACGATCTTGAGCAAAGCCATAGCTGCAGTCTTGCCGAAACTGCGCTGGGGCACAAGCCCAACCTTACGATTGGGGAAGAACTTCAGAGAATGCCTAGGCAATTGCACGAATTGTTGTTATATTGTGCTTGAACGACCGAGATGGTCATATCGGGCTGAGGTTTCCACCAGTCCGGGTTTCAAACTACATTGGCAACGGAATCAGTTTACCGGCATCGGTATTTGTTCTTTGTTCACCTGTGATGCGGTACTGAAAATGGCGCTAAGTTGCCTAGGGAATCGGCGATCTCTCATCTGATCTGATACTCCACCGCGGTCGGTGATGCGCATTCACCAATCCGCAAATGGAGTGGGCAGAATTCGGTTTCAGCCCGACACGACAGGAGCAACGGCAGGATTATGCCAGGAAGTGCAACGAAACGGCAATTTGAATTCGGCGACAAAGTGCGCCACGAGAAGCGCCCGGAATGGGGTGTCGGCACAGTGATGAAAACCTATCACGCTGACAATGGGCAGCGCATCACGATTCGCTTTCCAAATGCCGGCGTGAGAACAGTGCATACCTCGCATGCTGAATTGCATCACGTCGATGAATCACCTGAATTCAACAACGTTGATGATCGCGCACCAATCGAAAATGTGAATCGCCTCCGAGAAAACGGTTGGCTTCATCCCCTGGCTGATCGCAAAACGATGGAGATAATGACCAGCCTGCCCGATGCCGTCCGTGATCCTTTCAACAGCCTGCATCGCCGACTCCGAATCACGCTCGACTTGTATCGCTTCACGCGCAATGGACACGGCCTGATCGACTGGGCGATCGCTCAAACCGGTCTGAACGATCCCCTCACGCAATTCAATCGACACGAGCTGGAACAGTATTACGATCGCTGGTTCACGATCCTCAACGCGCACTTATCACACTTGGTTCAGGAAGCGCGTCAGGATGAACTACCCCTGCAGCAGCTATTCCAGAAATCCCCCCCTGCCGGCCAGACAGCATTGCGTGAACTCCTGAACGTCAAGTAAAAACACCACCAAATGTTGACCGGAAACAACATCCGGCATCACCGTTCGCACGTCGTGGTGGCACCGTCCGGAAATAACCCCCCCACACATAAATCAATCAGGAATTGATCAACCCCACACGTTTGGCACGCTCATTCGGCGCGGTGATTGTTTCTCTGCAGGTATCGCTGAGTCACTCAACTCAGCCTCAACTACAGAGAGGATGAAAGATATGGATGAGCAAAGCTTTCAGGACAAATTCTCGGAGTTGATCAACAAGATCAATCAACTCCCGGTAGAGCAGCGAGCTCGGCTGGAAAAGCTGGCGGAAGAAACACGCGATCGTAGAAAGCGCATTCAACAGTCAGTCGGCCAGCTTCAGGAATCGCTGGATCACCTCCGCTTGAGTGTGAAATATCTCGTCTTTGACCTGGAAGCAACACGCCGGGAAAACGCATACCTGCGCCGCCTCGTGGGACAGATGAACCGCGATAAGAATCAACAGCGGGATCACGAATCGGACCAGGACAACGATAACTTCATCGATGGAGATGAATTCTAGATAGAACATACGGACTTCGGTTCACCCTTGGGTTCGTCGGCAAAACTTGATCAGCGCAGACAAAGCCCTGATCGATGCCAGTGTATTTCGGGCCGATCAACAGGGAATGCTAACGAACCTTATGCCCTCTCGGTGACGTGATTACGAGTAGTGATCACGTCGCTTTTTAATGCATAAATTCCTTGTGGCACAGCGAGCCGTGACGTTTTCTTTTCTTTGTGAGCCGGGCCGTCCTCGGCCCCGGCAATCCTCGAAGAGAATCACACCTCCACCCGTACAACCCAGCCTGGGCGGGGGACCGCCCGGCTCGCTTTTGTTCGTAGTCGTAGGTTGGGTCCACGACAGATCGCAACATCGGGTCTCGCTGGAAAAACAGCGGACCCGACCAAAACCTTGGGCTGAGTATAAGCCATCCTATTTAACTGCTACGTCTCTTCATCAATTTCAGATGGCTCTGGAAGTTCGCATAACTCATCAACTGACATGCTTGTTTTTTCTACGAGCATGGAAATCTTCAAAGATATCGACTGGGGTTCAGGCAGATTATCTGCAAGGAGATTTCCACAAATCTCCATTTCCCCTGACTCCACCATTCCAAAATAGAAAAGTTCGGACCATACTCGTCTACTTGGTTGAAGATCACCGCAATCTATTTCGATTCGGTATCGGTCATCATTCATATCAATACTCAAATCCCCCGGTTCACGCTGAAATGCTGGTTTAATGCGGGGAATTGTGGCACTTCCCAAGTAAGAATGCTGCTTCGGCGCCGATGGCATTTCAGAACTTTCAATGACATGAATCCCAATACCTCTCGGTATTACAAATTCGCATCTGACGTTTGATGCAGCTACTCCTCCGACATTCTTAACGAGCAATCGCACCGGGCGAAATAGGCGCCGAGCAAACTCAAACTCTGCCAGCTCTCTAAAAAATTCTGGGTTGTGATAACTACCTGGTATTGGGATCCTGATTCCAAACGAACCTCCTAGTGGTACAGATGGAGATGCGAGATCTGGTATTTCCTCATCGGCGGCAATTTCACAGTAATTTGCCTCCAACTCTATCTTGTTTCCTAATGACTCATCTTTTTGTATGTGAGCAAAATGAACAGTCAATTCTGCTGAAGTTGGTAGGGTTGATTCACGCATTTGCGAGATTTCGTCAGGTGAAGCAGGTTTAGTGGGATCCGTTGATGAGCCACGTCGAACATACACAGCTTCTCGGTTGAGTTTGCCGTAATCGCATTTCAAATAAATCGGTCTCTGCTGCAATTCGATGCGAATAATGCCGAACTGCTTATTCTGGAAACCAAACACCTCATAGTGGAACAGGACTGGTCGGTTCGTGAGGTTATTGACGAATTGCTGAAGAGAATGATCATCAAGTTGATCTGTTGCATCTATCCCGACATCTTCGCTTCTGCCCCCTCGTACTTCATCAACCCCGATGAGAATGTATGCCTCTGTGCGTCGCCAAGCATTGGCGAAACCAAGTATGTCTTTCAGCAGTTCGGACTTTTCATCTTTGGTCACTTTTGCGAAAGGGTACTGGTCTCGCTTGAAATCGAGTAAAGGACTCTCTTCTTCATAGAGCAATCGTTCAAACAACTCGTTATTCACGGATGGAATACCCTTTACATTTTGTGCTTTTCATGAGTTGTAGGTTGGGTCCGCGCCAGTACGATCCAACTTTTGCATGTCACGTACCTATGATGATACACGAATAATCATTCATTGATCGAACCGAAGTGTCGGATCTCGCTGAAAACAGCGGATCCAACCTACTCAAGAATATACTCATGAACGCGCCTGCGGGTTACCACCCGCAGCTAGGGGTGTGTGCGAAAGGTGCGCCATCATTCAATATCTCGATCTTCATTAGCCGCGGGTGGAAACCCGCGGGAAATAACAACAAAAATCAATCCATCTCTCACGGCGTCCAGGACTTACCGGAGCCATCGCCGCGCCAGAGGCCCACTTCGCCAGTGCCGGTGTCATCCGGTTCCAACGTTATCACCGGTTTACCCTGTTGGTTGAAAACACGTAATGATGCGCCGGTTGTGCGCGAAGCAAGTGCGATCATCGGAAAACCCAGATGGTCGTAGGTGTAAATCTGCCCTTCATTATTAGCCGTGGCAGTGAGTGTGATGAGCGGCTTTTCGTTTTCGTGGGTGCCGTAGGTGTTGATCTGTCCCTGTCCCTCAACGGTGGATGTGAGCGAGATAATGCGTTCCCCGGTCTTGCGGTAGGTTTCCAATGCACCTGCGCCGGCGACATCGGCGAAGATACGCGCATTCATCACATCAAGCTGATTGAACGTGCTGATATCACCTGCACCCTGTTCCGTAATGGACATCGCGATACGCCTTGCTCCGGACTGGTCTGCCAGATTGAACCTGCCTCCGTTTTCATGTGCCGTCATATCCACGACACGAGAGCCGTCGCGATTCATCACCTGAAATGCACCGCCGGTTGATGTTGCGGTGGCGATGAAGGCCGGCTTCATGGTTTCAGCCTGATTGACGACCAGCGCACCACCCTGCTCAGCAGCGCTGAGCAACATGACGGTATGTCCCCAGCGATTCTTGACGGCAAGCGAACCGCCCTGCTCGTTAGCACCGATGACCATCACCACCGTGCCTGCTTCATCGACAATCTCAAGACGTTGGGTCTGTACGTTTGGTTGTGGTTGCGAGATCAATGCGCTCGTGTCATCGGATGATGGTTCAGACAAGCCCAGGCCCATCAGCATTCCCAGGCCGAGGATGAACATTCCGGAAAACATTCCCGCAAGAAATCCAGTTCGTGTTGTTTTCATCTGATTCACCTTTCTGTCAATCACTTCAGGTGAGCATGATTGGTTGCGGTCAGGCAGGAAATCCTGCTCGCCACACTTCCTCTGTCTGTTGTAGACCCGCCCAGGGTTCAATCCATTTCCTGAGATCGACCACAACCGGCCGACGAAATCCACACGCGCTGAGCGTTGCCTGATAGGCAGTTACATCAAGCTGCGATTCTGATGATCGGCCGACCGGCCCGCGCTGGCCCTCTCGTGAGATATCACACAGGCGAGCGACTACCAGATTTGCTGCGTGGTCCAATACTCCCCGGATCGGATCTTCATCAGCGCTGAGCCACTGGGCAGGATCGATCCCCACACCGATCGGTGGCCTCAATGCAATCGGCAGGGCATGGTCGGCAATTGTGACGCCACAATGCTGTGCGTGTTGAGTTAATGTCTGAACAAATCCATCGTTGTGCTCATCATCCGGCGAGGGTAATGACAGGCTGACAGCACATCGCCCCAGATCACCGGCCAGCGTTAGGGTGTCAAGCGCAGCCTGCACTGCACGATCCACATGAGAATCCTGTGTGAAATGCTCAGGTGGGATCCACAGATCGATGCCGCTGATTACCATTTCACGTCGCCGCGATGTCGATTGGATATCCCGGCGGGCGGATTGATCCAGTTCGCGCGGACGCAGGCCGGGGTGGGTCGCGCTGAGTTGAACATATCGAAATCCATCACCGGAAAGGCGATCAATGACCTGTCGCGGCGTTTTCCTGTCCGCAAGTGGAGCCAAAGTAGGAGCCAACGACAAATGACTGGAACCATGCATCTGATTCATATCTGCAAGCTAACACTCCCGCAGCAATTAGCAACACCCCCCACACGTGCCCCCCCACACACACCCACATATACCACAGTCACCGCACTCCA
>JANQEQ010000154.1 GCA_028278245.1 Phycisphaerales bacterium
ATGCTTGACCTTCAGGTTGTCCCTACTGAACTTCTTCCAGGGGAGTTCAACGATCCAATCGACATATGTACGAATGATGCCCACTTCCGGCGCCATAGGCGGCATCTGACTCAAACGCTCGATTTCCTTGAGTGCAATCTTTTTGGGTTCTTCCGGCAGCTTTGCTTTCTCAACCTTTTGCCTAAGCTCAGCAATGTCCCGTGCCCAGATATCGCCTTCGCCCAATTCAGTTTGAATGGCCTTCATTTGCTCGCGCAAGTAGAACTCTCGCTGGCTGCGATCCATCTCGGATTGCACACGGTTGTGAATTTCGTCTTCCAGTTCGAGTACGTCCACTTCCTGGGCCAGTAGATTGTTTATGCGCTGCAAGCGCTTAACCGCATCTGTCATCAGCAGCAGATTCTGCTTCTCGGCGTAGCTCAACGAGAGTGCCGTGGCGATCATATCTGAAAGCCAGTTTGGTTCATTGATGTTTAACGCGAAGAGATGCGCTTCTTCAGGGATCGAGCGATCCAGTTGCACACAGCGTTCGAATAAATCTACAGCCGAGCGCATCAACGCTTGCGATTCACGATCTGGAGTTTGGGATTCGTATATGGGACGGGCGCGCACCTGAATGAACGGTGTTGTCTGAAGGAATTCCACGACCTCCACCCGGCGGCGTCCCTGCACAAGGCCGGAATGTGCCCCATCTGGCATTGCGAGCAAACGTCCCACTGCCATTTCGACACCCAGCGTAAGGAAATCTTCTGCCCCCGGTTCATCTATCTCAGGGTCGCTCTGGGTCAGGCCGATGACAGTCTGGTTGTTCATCTGGGCTTCTTGTACGGCCATCAGAGAGCCTTCCCGCCCGACAAAAACTGGCGAAACCATACGCGGAAAAATGACCAGGTCTCGCAGGGGCAACACCATGGCTGTGATCAATCCATCCTCATCTGGCTCCATGGTCGGGATACGGTATAGCTCCTCGGTGCGCTGCGAGAGCGCCATATTGAAGTTGTCTTC
>JANQEQ010000153.1 GCA_028278245.1 Phycisphaerales bacterium
TTGGCCGGTGATAAGTGATTTATCAATTGAGATCAAGACCAATCTACCTTGCCCAAAATCAGGCACTGATATACCAACAATTCCATTCTGCCCTGTTAAGGAACTCAATGCTTCCCTGGTTGATTCCACCCCGGGAATTTCCGGCTTCAGCTCAACATCAATTCCCCAGACATTTTCACCAGTGCATTTATGCGTGGCATCGAAGCCGATCTTCTGGCCTGCCGCAAGATACGGCGCGGAATGATCCAGAATATCCAGCGGGCCGTGCGCCAATTCAATATCGCGTTGAAAATGACATTGCTCGAACATGCGCTGAAGCACCGCTTCCTCATCGTGAACATTAACATCATCATCAACCACAACGATGATCTTCGTCCACGCCATCTGTCCCGCACCCCAGATGGAATACATGACCCGCCGCGCGTGGAACGGGTACGCTTTTTTAACCGAGACGAATACGCAGTTATGGAAGCAGCCGAACATCGGCAGGTGATAATCGACGATGTCCGGGATCAGAGTTTTCAATAGCGGCAGGAATATCCGCTCCGTCGCTTTGCCTAGGTAATAATCTTCCTGGGGCGGTAAGCCGACGATCGTCGCGGGGAACACGGCATCCCGGCGATGGGTGACGGCGGTGACTTCAACAACGGGATAGCGATCGGGCAGGGAATAAAATCCGGTATGGTCGCCGAACGGCCCTTCAAACGCAGCGCCGGGGCCGAGCGGCTCACCGGATGCCGGGTCATAACCGATATCCCCGCACTCCGTGCTGACATAACCTTCGATGACAATTTCACTGTTGGCCGGTACGTGGAGCGGCACGGTCTTGGCCCGCACCAACGGAATGCCCTTTTTCTGAATGAACCCTGCCAGCAGGAGTTCACTCATCCCCGGGGGAAGCGGAGCCGAAGCGGCATAGGGCAAGACCGCTTCACCGCCAAAGCAGATGGCAATCGGCATGGGGTGGCCGATTTCTTTCCACGATCGCCAATGCGCCGCTCCATCGTGATGAATATGCCAGTGCATGACCAGATGCGTTTCGTCGATGAGCTGCGCGCGATACATCCCCACGTTGTGACTGGCCGGCTTGCTTGCCTCGGCATCACGCGCGTGAATCGTGTGGATCCCGGCAAAAGTGACGTATCGCCCTTCACCGCGCGCTGTTCCGGCCTGTTCGAGTGAGACATTGATGCCACATTGACGAGGATCGCCGTCAAACGGCCAGCACTTGATCAACGGCAGACGTGTTAGATCAACTTCACCGTGCTTCGTCAATTGCACCACTTCCTGGCACACGCCACGTTTCACCCGGCGCGGTGTCATGCGCAGCAGGGGCAGTACCTGCCTCAATCGATGCACCATATCGCGCCAACTGCCGGGTGGTTGCATCTGCAGCAAATTGGAGATGCGATGTGAGATGCTTTCAAATCCCCCACTGTTGTCACATCCCAGCGCCATCTCCATGCGGTGATAGGATCCATAGAGATTGATCGCCAAGGGCAATACACACCCAGTGACATTTTCAAAGAGCAGCGCCTTGCCCCCCAGGTGAACATGGGCCGGATCAAAGCCCGATGCGGTCTCACTCTTGCGCGATGCCTCCTGCTTGGCGTGACGGTCGGCGACTTCCGTGATTTCAAGAATCGGGGAGACGGGCTGGGAAATGCGCAGTAATTCCCCTTGATTCTCCAGATCAGCGAGAAATTCTCTCAAAGTCGAGTACATTGTGACATGAGCATAAAGCCCAGATCCGAAACATGCGACTCTACCCCGGGATCAACTCACCATGACCGAACCAAAGACTCGTGACGAATCACAATGCCGATCATTCATCAAGGCAACTGCCGGCCGATCGATCGCGCCGATGCTCAAGCGTGCTCTGACATTATGTCCGCCCGCAGGACGTGCCCTGGAACTGGGATGCGGAGCGGGTGATGATGCTCTGACGATGCTGCAGCGGGGATATGCCGTCTCAGCCGTGGATGAAAAACAGGCAGCAATTGATGCGGTAACTGATCTGGCCGAGCAGCATAATCTGCAAAATCATTTGAAAACCCACCTCTGCACATTTGCTCAATTCAAGTTTGATCCAGCCGGCTATAGCATCATCAATGCTCGATTTTCGATCCCATTTTGTCCTCCGGACGATTTTGAAGATCTCTGGAAAGGGATCCGCAAATCACTCCTCCCCGGTGGGGTGTACACTGGGCAGTTCTTTGGTCCGCACGATACCTTCGCCACCGAAGATCGAGATCCACCCATAACCAGCCACACGCAACGGGAAGTGCGACAACTCATCGATGGTCTGATCGTTCATCAACTGGAAGAGGAGGAAAAGCCCGGCCACACCGCCATTGGCCGTGCCAAACACTGGCACGTTATTTCCGTGCTGGTTCAGCAGCCAGAAGAGGCTGAATGAGTCTACAGACTGCTTCTTGAAACTTTTATGACCAAAAACCGATACACTCTTGAGCAGTATGAATTCTGATGGAGATTCGGTGTGAAGTCACAATCATCTGACTACGCAATTGACCTGCATGATGTGCGCAAGATTTACCGCGGCAAAATCCATGCCCTGCGTGATATCCAGATGCAGGTGCATCCGGGTGAGATCTTCGGTCTGCTCGGACCCAATGGAGCAGGAAAAAGCACGCTAGTCAAAATCATGATGACTGTCGTGCGGCCGAATCGGGCCCATGGCACAATCCTGGGGAAATCGATCGGACATAAGAGAACACTGGCCCGGGTTGGCTATCTGCCCGAGCACCATCGTCTACCCAGCTATCTCACCGGTCAGCAGGTACTGGAATTTTATGCTGCATTGGCTCATGTTCCCGGTGGTGTTCGCAAGAAGCGGTCCCGGGAACTTCTGAAAACGATGGGGATGGATGACTGGGGCAATAAGAAAGTTTCTTCCTACTCCAAGGGTATGATGCAGCGCATTGGACTGGCCCAGGCATTGATGAACGATCCCGATCTGATCGTGCTGGATGAGCCGACAGATGGTGTTGATCCGGTGGGACGCAGGGATATTCGTGATGTGCTGCTTGAGCTGCGCGAGATGGGGAAGACAATATTCCTCAACAGTCACTTGCTCAGCGAACTGGAGATGGTATGTGATCGGGTGGCAATCCTCGTACAGGGTGAAGTTGCCACTCAGGGAACACTCGATGATCTCACCCGGGAGAGTCAGCGCTACGAAATCATCATCGCCGGCACTGCACCATCCTGGATTGAAACAAAATCAGGTCTCCGCGCTGAAACGCTTGACGACGATCGGTGTAAAGTCATCATCATGGGCGCGGATCCTCAACCGATCCAGACGGTGCTTGATCAACTCAGACAGGAGAATCGGATCATACTTTCGGTGCAACCGGTCCGAGAGACGCTTGAGGATTTGTTTATGCGCGCGATTACGGATCCGGCAACGGGCGAGATCTCTTCTCCTGGAGCTTCACCCAACAGTAACCGCAAGTCCAAGGGGGTTCGTGCATGAGACAGTTCCTGGCCCTGATCTTCGACGCCTATCGTGAACTGAACAGTAAAAAACTGTTCTGGATCATCCTCGTTCTCTCCGGCCTCACCGTTTTGGTTTATGCCTCCATCGGCTTTAACGATACCGGTATGTCCCTGTTCTTTGGTTTGATGGACATCGAAAACGAGATGCTCACCAAGGATAGCTTCCTGTCCCGCATCCTGTACCGATCAATATTCTCCACATTTATGATAGGAATATGGCTTACGTGGATTGCTACGATTCTGGCACTCATTTCCACGGCTTCGATCTTTCCGGACATGGTCTCGGGTGGTTCGATTGATCTTTTGCTGTCAAAACCGATCGGTCGTATCAAGCTATTCTTCTTCAAGTACATCGCGAGCATGCTGTTTGTCGTACTCCAGGTCAGCATCTTTTGTGTTGGGGTTTTCTTCTGTCTGGGACTGCGTTTGAATGATTGGGAATGGCGTATTTTTGCGGCGATACCATTAGTCACCGTGTTTTTCAGCTACCTGTATTCGATATGCGTACTCTTTGGTGTGTGGACTCGCTCAACCCTCACCGCGTTATTGCTGACATTTTTACTTTGGTTCTGCACCTACAGCATTAACGCTACAGAAGCAGTGGTCAACATGTTCAAAATTCAGTTTACGATGGAAGTCGAAGCATTCGATGAGGAGATCGCCACACTTCAGAACAATGAAGTGCAAGATAATGGCGCTATTGAATCTCGATTGGAAACGATACAGACCGAACGTGATGAAAGGCAGGTAACCATCGACAAAATTGATCGTTGGCACCAACCGGTTCGCATCACACAAACAATCCTCCCCAAGACCGGTGAAACCATTGCCTTGCTGGACCGCTGGCTGAGGCGTGAAACTGATATCAACATGATGGATATCTTCACCGGCGGGGTGGCGATGGATGATCAGGGTGATTTCCAACGCGCACAAAGCAGAGATGAAGACCGAGAAGTAGAACGCCGACTGGAAGCGGAGTATGAAGCGCGTTCCGAATACTTCATCATCGGATCTTCTCTGGCATTTGAAGCAGTGGTGCTGGCGCTGGCGTGTACGATTTTTGTGCGTCGCGATTTCTGATCAACAAAGATACCCCGTGATACCATCACGGGCTTTCAGAAGCGCAGAGGAATGTGATCACAATTATGGTGGGAATGCGGCTGTGGTCAGGTAACCGATCGCGATGATCATCAGCATCGAAAAGAACAGAAACAACAGCCACCGATGCAGCAGGCGGGAAGTGTTGATTACTGAATGATCTGAAATGCCTGTCGTCACTTCCGTACTGATGAAACCTTCCATTTCGGCATAACTTTTGGCAGGCCGAGCCCTGAGATCGCAGCCGCAGCGTGCACACCGCTCCGCCAGGCCGTCCTGAAGCAGCGCACCATCATACCCACAGGCAACACATTGCCGGACGAAGAGGTTGGAATCGATACTCTTCAGTTTGCTCGCCATTACCACCAGCGTACCACCGGGGGGTACTGATCCCAAGAAAAATCTGCTCGGATCTGCAACCTCATTGATCCCAACAGCTTGCCGACCCTGCCAGGATTGGGCATAGTCTCATTTCTATGCCGCGTTCTACACTATCGGACTGGATTGATCATCTCCGAACTGTCTCGCGACCGGTGTTGGCTGCCCGCAATTCCGGGCCATTGAACTTGAATACCGGGCCGCTGGATGAGCCGCTTTCGTTAGCCCTGGATCTGGTGGACATTTCGACTGTTAAAGTGATACAAGCGCCGGATCCCCTGCCACAGACCGCAGGTCCGGAAGTAGGATTGTGGTGGGCACTGGTCGATTCTGAAATCGATGTTGAACCGCTTATCCAGGCTCCAACGAAAGGCTCACTGCTGCCACAGGATCGATATGCAGCGATTGAAGTCTGGACAGATGCGGAACTCAGTGCGCTGCACGCATTGTGGAACCTTGCCCATATTCGGCAATGTGAGCAATGGCGCAAGCGCGTTGAAACCGTCCGCGATTGGCATCTGGAAAACATCCAACCGGATAACGCGACACTCCGCCCGTGGGCTTTGCATGTTTTTCTCCTGGGTGACTCGGCAGAATGCACTGCGTATGCCGAAACTCTGTTGCACAATGCACTGGCAATGACCGGCAAACCTACTTTGCTCGGTGCTGCTCTCCTTCGCGACGCAGCGCGGCAAATTGAATTGTCGCTGCAAGATTCATGATCCGATCAATGCCAGATCAGGCATTGAATCGGTCCCTCCGGATCTTGGCTGTCTTTGGCACATTTCACAATACCATCTTCCAAGGCTACCACGGCAGGGGGTGAAATAATCCAATCACAACCGAATTTGAGTGTGAGTTTTTCGCAATCAACACAGGGCATGTCGTACACACCTTCGGTTTCGAACTTTCTCTTGTATTCAGGGATCGCCACGACAGTGGTAGGTACGGGAAGATCATTACTGAAGTACATTTCAAGTACTTCAAAACAGTGATCACATGTAGGGTTGTAAAACATTACATACTGTCTTCCCTTGCAGTAATCGTCCACTTCACCGTTGATGTAACGGGCAATCTCCAGATCCTCCCAGCGCTGACCAATCCACTTTTCCGTGTCGAAGATGTAATAATCCGGCGGCCGCTCCCCCACGATCGCTGTGCAGCCTCCATCGTCATGCACAACTTCACTGCCATTCACTGGTGGATCAGTCTGTGTACCATTCTCTGATGTTTCAGGTGTGGGGTGTTTGAGGAGTTTGGGAACTCCAAAGCTGGCACCAAAACTCGCAATCGCCCAGACAAAGATGATCGTCACCGGCCAGGGTTGCCAACTGAACATGGGATGTTTTTCTTGTTCCGGTTTGGGTTGAGGTTTACAGACGATTTCTCCGAAGAGGATGATGCCGTCAATGATGAGGATGAGTAGAGGTGGGGTGTGAATCTTACCCAGGCAACCACAGGAGTCATTTTCCAGAAGTATTTCACCAATCAGGATCAGGGAAAAAAGTGTCAGGATGAATATCGCCAGCGGTCTGGCCCAGCGTGAGGAGAGCACCATGATTCCGACCAGCAAGAGTTCAACCCCGACGATGACATGGAGCAGGTGTTGAATATTGATGCCCATCGCGTGAGCAGGCTTCCATACCGTCATGGGCAGTGACCGCGGCATATCGAAATAGAGCTTGAACAGCGCCCCGGTCAGCAACCAGACTGGGGTAACAATACGGCTCAAGATGATGCTGAGGGTGTGCGTCAGGGGTGCTGCCATACCTGTTTCTCATTCTGGAAAGTGTTTGAAGACTGTTATCTCGGGAAAATAGAGCAAATACAGGATGATACTTGCACAATTACCGGTGTGAGAACACAGGTTCAACGTCAATTCTTTCAAATTCATTGCACGAGAGATGGATGCTCGTTGTACATTACTGTCCGATAATCTCAGGGAAAGATACTCTTCAAGCTCAACAGGGCTTGATACTCACAAATACGATGCAGGAGAGGAAAGAGTCCGGATTAAAGAAATGATCCACACGCGAAAATCCTTATCTCATGTGGGGATTAGGCAGGTTAGAATAATTGGCTGAGAAGGGAGGTGTGGATAAAATCGGTGAGCTAGTGGAGTCATGAGGTCTACGAAGTTGTTGCCGCAGCTCTGACCATTATAGATCACCGGGAGCCTTGGTTTTACGTGCTTTGTGCTATGGCCCGCCACAGCACAAACCGATGATGAACATGCGGGGTTTGCGCCTCGTTTTGATTCTGAGATATCCCCAGGCGGGTGCCATGTTAGCCCCATCCACACATTCATGACGAAAGATATGTCGAGTTACGCTATGTCCGAAAACACAGGCTTACTTGTACCCCCGAAATCCCAGTCAGGAGTTGGCATGTTGGATATACGCACCCCAACCGTGTGCAGCGATTCCATCAACATCGCTTTTGAACAAGCGAGGGATCTGCTGGAGCCAATCTTCTTTCCCACAACTCCCTTCACAGATGACCGTGGCTGGTCCCTGATGAATCTGCTGACAGGTGTACTGCGTGAGCAGGGACAGATCAATTTCTCCACCCAATACCCCGGGGTCATCAAGGCATGGCATAGGCACGACAAGCAAACTGATTTCTGGCTCTGCGTACAGGGACATCTCAAGGCAGGGATTTTTCGTGAAAGTGACAACCAGGCATGGATCCAGATCATAGGTGAACAAAGACAGGGAATGATGATCATTCCCCCACCACTCTGGCACGGCGTGGCAACCGTCGGTCCTACATCTGCGGGACTGATCTATTACGTCACCCACGCATATAACCCGCAGCAACCCGATGAGATACGCAGGCCTCACGACAGTGTGGAAGGTTTTCCCTGGAGTATCCAGCATGGATGAGGAGATGTACATCATCGTGGGAGATGAACGTCCATGACGGTATCATTCACATCAGTGATGCTGGCTGGTACGCTGAGACCGACCCCTCTTCGGGAGGCGCTGGATATCCATGTGCTCTGCCTGCCTATGAGTTCAGAGCAGACGCTGCTTGATACCTGGCAATCGAGACTGGCTGAGATCGAAGGCCTGAGCGAAGTGCGCATCGTGGTGAATACGGAACAGGATGCCGTATCAGTGAATCAGGCGGCGGAGCGATCTTCCTTCACCGGTTCAGATCATCTCTCTCTGCACATCACAGCTGAAGGAACGTCCTGGCGAGGTGCAGGAGGGATTCTGCACGATGTTACTGAGAATCTACCACCGGAGACGATTGTGCTTTGTGTCGAAGCCAACACCTTGCCTCCTGTATCTCTTGCGCCACTCATCGAACCACTCTTAGATCAGCAAGCCGATACATTGGATGGTGTGGTCGGCATCAATGATGTGGACGAACCGGCTGGTGTATATGCATTCACCCGTCGTGCAATCGAATTGATTCCCTCAGTTGGATATCACGATATTAAAGAACAGTTTCTCCCCGATATCCATCAGAAGAATCTCAGGATCGTCACGGCCCGATTAGGAGAGCGAACTCTCCGCCTGCGGGATCGTAAGGGTTACCTGACAGGTGTTCGCCAAAACATGGGAGCAATCCAGAACAATACGACCGGCAAATCTGTTTCATACGAGGCTCAGGTTTCTGATTCAGCACTCATCGACGGTTGTTGTATCATCGAACCCGAGGTTGTCATCCAGGATAATGCAGTTGTTCACGATTCAGTTGTGCTCTCTGGGGCAAGGATTGATAAAGGCGCGATCGTCAGCCGAAGTATCGTTGGCCCATCAGCCAGGATTTCAAGTAACGCCCGAATCGTGAGGCAGGTGATAGCTTCACCTGAAGCGAAGAAAATAAGTAAATCCACGAGTTCAAAGAAAGTTAAATCGCATCAGAAAGTTGGATCAATGATTCAGGGAGACACGAACCGGTGAAATTGCGACCACGACGAGCCTGGCACCTGCGAGATTTCATTTTGCTCACCGCACTCATGGCGGTCGGCATCTGGTTTTTGCGCCAGCCGCTCGGGGATATTATTTCGATCGGGCTGCATGATGAGGAACAGTCTCACATTTTCCTTGCTCCTCTGGTGGCGATTTACCTGCTCTGGCTCCGCCGTACACGTATGCGCTATGTCATGGTCCAACCGAGCCTGGTCGGGCCGCTGGTGGTCGTTCTCGGGTGGTTGCTGAGTTGGTGGGGATTTCACAGCGGTACCCAAATTGCCTGGCACGGAGGTGCGGTTGCTGTATTGTTGGGAATCCTGCTTTCCTTGACCGGGTTAACTCCGCTGCAGATCATGGGACCGGTCTTTGCGGTTCTGGTTTTCGTGCTTCCTATTCCCGGGGAGATCCGACACCGCATTGCTTATCCCATGCAGGAACTGGCAACGACCGTTACCCATTCCATGCTGGAACTGATCGGTGTGGTTGCTGTCCGCAGTGGGAATGTGTTAATTATCAACGGCGAACAGGTCGCAGTGGGTGAAGCCTGCAACGGGATGCGCATGGTCTTTGCCTTGGGATTGGTTGTCTATGCCTTTGCATTCGGCTCCCCGTTCAAACCGAGTACGCGTATCATCCTGCTGGGGCTGAGTCCGTTTATAGCCATTTTGTGTAATGTGATTCGCCTTGTACCCACCAGCATGATTTTCGGCTATGGCACGGTGGATGCTGCTGAACGCTTCCACGATCTTGCCGGTTGGATCATGTTGGGTTTGGCGCTGTTGATTCTCATGGGTGTTCTTCGTCTGAACCGCTGGCTTGAATTCCCTGTCACCTCACTCAGGTTGGCCAGTCAATGAATAAGCGCACGATTATCCGAAACGATTTGTCGTTAGCAGCCCCCTGGGTCACGGTGGTTCTACTGATTGCCTTTGCTTTCCTGCTTCCCTGCCGCGTCGAATTCAGCTCTGAGGGAGAGGAGCGTCAGCGTGAGATTGCCTCGGCCATGAAAAACACAGTCCCGTTCTTCATTGAAGACTGGATCGGCCAGGATCGACTTGAGGATGTTCCCCCCGCAGCGCAGAAACTTCTGAAACCCAACGCCATTTTCTCCCGCAAGTACCGTCACTTCGGCGAAAACCGAGGAGATCCTCATACGGTTCATGTTGTGATGGTGCATTGCGGTGATACGCGAGACATGATTGGTCACTACCCGCCGATCTGTTATCCGAGTTCGGGGTGGATCGCATCGACAATAGATGAGCCGGCCGTAACATCGCTAGAAGCCGGCGAGTACGATCTTCCCATTGCTGTTTATTACTTCCGACGAGTAGATGAAAACGGCAATGAAGCAATCATCCGAGTGTATAACACATTTATTCTCCCTGACGGTCAGGTAACCCCGGAACGTCGCTTGATTTCAAAGCAGTCTGAACGCCTGGCACTTTCTGTTCAGGGTGTCGCTCAACTTCAGATTATTACGTCCATGAGCATTCCCCAGGAGGAGGCAGCTGATGCTGCGTCAGTCTTACTGAGTGGAATGGACCAACTCTTCAATACCCTGCATCTAGGACAAGGAGGGGGAAGTGAAACATAACACGAAAGAAACTGAAATCGCCCTGTATGACGGTCAAGTCGCCACCGGTTACTCACCACCGGTTACCGGTGCACCCGAACAGTCAGAATCACTCTTTCAACTCGTGGACGATCGTTTGCGCGGTCGCTGGCTCTGGGCTACCATTCTTGCTGTGATCCTGGGAATCGGGCTGGGTACCGCAGGCTACCTTTCAACTCACCCGATATTCCGCAGTGACGGGGCGATCCGCATCACACCGCGCATTCCGGTGATTCTGGGTGAAACGCCTGAACACCGTGTCACGTTCTTCTCACAATTTATCGCAACGCAGATACAATTGATCAAAAGTCGACGGGTACTGGAGAACGCCCTCCAAGAACCTGCACTTGCAGAACTGCCCTGGACCCAAAGTCCTGAAGTTCTGGAACAAATCAGTGAAGAGCTCATCGTTCGAGCCGACCGGAACAGTGAACTTATCAGTGTTTCTTATGAACATCGCCAGGCGACTGTAACGCAGGCAGTCGTCAATTCGATACTGCATTCTTATTTTGATATTTACGGCAGTGCAGAAGGAGTTGAAGTCGGACGGACACTCGAACGATTGTATCAGCTTCAGGATCAACACACCCGCGATATGCGCGCTATCCGGCAGGACATTGCGCGAATTCGAACTCGTCATGAGGCATCTGATTTAAGTGAATTGCAGACACTCAAACTGGAACGAATGAGAGGATTGGAAGATCAACTTGCCGCCGCTGAAATGGCCCTCAAGCGCCAGGAGGATCTGGATCAGCAAGAGGAAGAGGTTGCTTCTGAAATAGGGCCGACACCATATCAATTGGAAATGATCGATCCGAAGCTCGCTGAGCATCGCGCATTACTTGACGGTGCTGAGGTTGAATTTGAGTTTGCCAAGTCACGTTATCGATCCAATTCCCCACGTTATATACAGGCTGAAAATCGGCATCGTACCGCTCAACTCATGTACGACAAGGAATATGCCAAGGCTCTGGCACTCTGGGAGGAGTATGGATCAAGCGCTCTTCCCGGTGGAGGAAATCAACGAGATCTGGAAGGCTTTTACGCCGGTTTTTCACCTGAACGTCTCAAACAGGAAATCGATGACCTCAATGAACAGGGCATTATTCTGCGTGAAGATATCCAGCAGCTCATAGTGGATATGCAGAATCTGGATGACAAGGAATACGAAAAGGAAAGCCTCCAGACTCAACTCGATCATACTTCAGAGCGAATCCAGCAACTGGAATTGAACGAAGAATCCATCGTCAAGCGAATTAATATTGCCCAGGAGGGTTATCTTCCCCGCAGTCCCTACAAAGACAGCCGAAAGAAACGAGCCGCTGCCGGAGTGGTTCTCGGTTTCATTTTGAGTTTCGGCACATTCTTCCTGCTAGGCACACTCGATCGAAGAACCTACGGAACACGTCAGTTGAAACGAAGCGCGGGATCGCAACTTCCCTCGTGCCTTGGAGTGCTACCGGAATTGGGGAAAAACCTGACACATCCGGAATCGAACGAGATTGCGGCTCATTGTGTGCATCAGATCCGTAATCAGATTGAAGCATTACGTAATCCGCATACAGGTTACGTCCTTGCCATCAGCAGTCCTTATCAGGGCGATGGTAAAACAAGTATTGCTATGGCATTGGGGTGGTCATACGCTGCGGCAGGTTACAACACACTCCTCATCGACTGCGACCTTGTCGGTCGGAGCCTGACCAGACAGCTTGGATTGATCGCCCAACCGGGATTGAAAGAATCAATTCATCAGCAAAAACTCAACGGGTTTATAACCAAGCTTCCTGTGGAAAATCTCAGCGCGATTCCAGCCGGTATTGATACGCAGATTGGTCCCGAATCATTGCGGCGCCATGATCTTGAAAATATGTACGATCAACTCCGTACGGAATTTGAAATCATTATCATTGATACCGGACCGATGCTTGGTTCGCTGGAAAGCACACCAGTCGCTGCATCGGCTGATGGTGTTATCCTCTCCGTTCGCAGAGGTCGTTCGCGCAATCGACTGGAGGAATGCCAGCAGAGACTCCAAACCATGGGGACAAGATGCCTGGGTGTTATCCTGAACTACGCGGTCAAAGCTGATTGCAACCGTTATGTATCCGAAGCTTCGCTGAGTGTAGCTGATGCACACGCCCAGGCTGATCGCGCTTCCGTGATTCAAACATCACCCGAAGAACAGAATGTCCTCATGCTGGCTATGGAACATACAGGACGAGTATCGGAGGATGAAGAAGAATCCTTCAACGCAGCATCATGATCCAGGCATCTCCGACTACATCCACGCCTTCTCCGTCAACTCCCCCCTCACCAACAGGGAGGATGTGGGGACTCTCTGCAGCACAATTGCATGATGCATACTGGCATGCTCGTGGTGTTCAATGTATTCGCCGAGGAATGAAAGAGCCATTTCAGCGAGCTGCGGAACTGTACCTCCTCATCGAACCAGATCAGTTGGTGTTGTTTCACCTGGCCTCACTGAGCGATCGTCTCACCTGGAACAATGCAGCCGTTACCCGTCTGCGACTCACTGATGCGAACGATTTCCCCTATTCGGAACATGTGGTTGTGGATGACGCGGGATACGTTCAGCGCATTGAACGCCGTTACCGCCCACGTTTTCAAGGATCAACCCGAGTCGTCCTGACACCAAATCGCCGCATTGCCCGAATCTGGATGGCATCCATGTCACGTAGAGAAGGCTGGGATCGTGTGCGCCGAGCTGTTCCCTGGTCACGGGTTGATCATCTCAAATGTGCAGGCATGGCGTTCGATACACATGATCCACGACACAATGAGCGCCTGCTCAAACATCTTGTTGAGCACTGGACAGATCCCGGCCGCAGTATCAAAGGTATTGAAGAAAGTGAAAAAGGCGTCTGGCACATTACCGGGCAACCGCTTCCACCTGATACTGTGCGCATTGGTCCATTGTGGTTAGGTTATTTGCAAGCAACAGACTCTCAGCCTTGCATGATCGGGCCTGCCTGGGTCGGTGATGAGATGAAGCCTCCTCCCAGCCCCGAGATGCCTGCGGTCCGTGACATCATTGATGTTGAGTGGGCTGATCAACCTCGTACATCTCAGCCGAAAACGACCAGCACAAGTTATGCCATCGGTAAGCGTCTATTTGACGTTGTCGTGTGCGCAATTGCACTGATTCTTGCATCACCTTTGATGATCTTTATTTCCCTATTGATCATGATGGAGGATGGGTTGCCGATTTTTTATGGGCAGCGACGCCTGGGGCGGCAAGGCCGTCAATTCCAATGCTGGAAATTCCGCTCCATGCATCGTGATGCAGACCAACTCACTGAAGAGTTGGAAGCATACAATGTCTGCGACGGTCCACAGGTTTACATACGTAATGATCCTCGTGTGACCAGAATTGGCCGCTATCTGCGCATCACTCACCTTGATGAACTTCCCCAATTAATAAATGTTCTCTTGGGACAAATGAGTATTGTCGGACCACGTCCGAGCCCGGATGATGAAATTCAGTTCTGCCCTGGATGGCGTGATCTTCGGCTCTCAGTCCGGCCTGGGATTACAGGGTTATGGCAACTCTACCGCACGCGAGAGCCCGGGGAGGATTTTCAGGAGTGGATCAAATACGACATCGAATATGTTCAGCAGGCGAATTTTGCATTGGATGTGAGCATTATGTTCAGAACCGTAGGGGCTATTTTATTTGGGAGGCCGGACCGTGCATCTGACAAGACGAGGTAAGAGACGGCTCATTGTGTTGGCACTGGTCATTCTGGCGGTTGCCGTCGGAGTGTTTGTGTTTACACAGGTTCGACATTATCAGCATGATCGATCATTAACAGAAACCCGTGCCGCTGCTTTGGCAGCTTACGAAGCAGGAAACCTGGATGATGCGCTGCAAAAATTCAGTATTTATTTTGGCAACATCAAGGATGATCTGGAAGTTAATCTCGCATTTGCTGATGCTCGATTCCGCGTCCCAACAGAAAAATCTCAGCATGTGTTGGAAGCACTGGACCTCTACCGCAACCGCTGCCTGCTTCTGATCGACAGCCAACCGGATCTCCCCAACCGCGATGCTCAACGAATGATTGTGCTGAAGCGATTGTTGGAAATCCACCAGATGCTCGGCATGGGTTTTGAGATGGTTCAAACATCAGAACAGATCCTGCAACAGGAACCTGATTCTGTAGATGCTCTTTCTGCGCAAACCCTCGGATATTACCTGCGCCGCGAGTTTGATCTTGCTCTCGCGCCGGTGCAACGGCTGGTGGAACTTGAGCCGGAGAACCTGGCCTGGTGTCAGCTCCAGCTTGAAGTGATGCGAAAGCAGGGCGCGACGGATGAACAACTGATCGAACAGTGTGACCAATGGTGCAGTCAATATGTTGGTGATGGGCGATTCCATGTTCTGAAAGCGATGTATCTGGCGCAGCTGGGACGAGTGGAAGAAACTCAGCGAGAACTCACCGAAGCAGTCTCCCGTGGTATTAATACGCTGTCAATCCTGCAGCAAACAGTGGCGCTCCTCGATCGCATGAAACTCCCTGATCTCGCCAGTCAAGCATTGGCAGATGCTCGGGCGCAGTTCCCCGACGAACAATGGGTGCGACAGGCAACAGTACGTCGGCTCTGGCATGCCGGCCGTCTCTCAGAAGCATTGGAAGAGATTGAAGCGGCTCAAAAGAAATTCCCGGCGCTCGATCCGGGCCTGCTGCGCTATCACATCATGCTTCTCATAGCCAATCAGCGGAATGAGGAAGCTTTCGCCGTATTGGAACTTCTGCGCGCTCAAGCAGATCCGGAAGAAGACGAAAGTGAAGCAAATCTTGCCTGGGCTGATGCCATCGAAGCGCGCATAAAACTCACTCCGGAGACCTGGCAGGCCACTTTGCAATTGATTCTTCATGCTCGAAACCAGCAGCCCAATGATGCATCTCTGTACTTTATGCTGGGAGAAACTTACCAGCAGGTTCGTGAAGATGCACTGGCACTGAAGTATTTCAAACAGGCGTACCAGATTGAACCGGATTGGATTGCCGCCGCTGCAACATATACCGAAGCACTACTCACAATGCGGCGCAGCGAAGAAGCGTATTTGGTTGCCGGCCAGTTGCTCAATCGCACCCAACATGAAGGACGCCTGCCGATCCTCATTCAATATGCGCGGGCTTATCTGGCACTTCTCTATGATGGTGGCAATCCCGCAATCAGCGATCGATCAACCGGGCAGGTGCGCGACCTGGCAAGTATCCTCGCTCCTGTTTATACGCAGTTTCCACAGGATGCTCAACTGGCGGGCTTGTTAGCGGAAGTGTATTTCGCAACGAATCGAAGGGATGAAGCCAAAGCTCTGACCCGGAATGTACTGGATGATCCAGAATCTACACCTGATGTACTTCTAACCCTGGCTGAATTAAGTCTGCGCTTCCAGTTGGGAGAGGAATTAGCGCTTACCCAGCGTGCTGCAGAACAATCAGAGTTAACTCCACGGGCTGCAGTGATTCAGGCATACTCACTTGCTGAACAAAGCAAGTCTGAGGAGGGTTTAGCACTACTGGATCAGGCATTGTCAGCTCAACCCGAGTCAGGACAGACAGCACACTGGCAGCAACAACGAGTCGCTTACCTCCTCACGTCCGATCACGAAGATGCATCCACAGCGCTGCACAATTTAGTGGCACAATTCCCTGAATCATTACCAGTTCTAACCTTTACCCTTGGTCAGTCAGAGACATGGGAGGATCAGGAATTCGTTGCTGAAGTCATTGATCACTTGCGGAAATACCTGGGCAACGATGCTCATCAGGTGAAACTGGCACATGCCAATCAGGTGATCCGCTTCCTGGCCGAAGATGAAGCGCAACTCGCTCATGCCAACATTCTCATCAATGATGTGTTGAAGCAGGCACCCCAGTCACTGGCGGCACTGAGTCTGATGGCTGAGATCTCATTGATGGGACAATACCCATCACCGGAGCGCGCAATCGAAAATCTGGAAACAGCCGTGGCAATTTACCCGGGCCAGACTTCACTTTATCTCCGCCTGATCCATCTGTTGCAGGAACAGGGTCAGTTCGACAAGGCCGGTCGGTACCTGGATATCCTGTCACAATTCGCTCAGAGTGATCCCGAACTACGCCGTGCTTCGGTAGCACTTCTGCAAACACAGGGTGATCTGGAAGAGGCACTTCTCCATGCTGCCGGTCTTATCACCGAAGAAGCCAGCGAATCTGAGCAGCTTGCACTGGCCGCCATGCACGTCAAAGCAAATCAGCTCCCTGAAGCGGAACGTATTTATACACGCCTCCTTTCGCAAGAGGGTCATACTCGTCTCACGGTCGCTCAGACTGCTGAGTTCTATGCACGAACCGGTCGCTTCGATGAAGGAACAATGCTTATTCAGGAACATGATCTGGCCGGTGGTGATCTGGATCGAGCCGTGTTGTTAGGACATTATTACCAGCGACACGGCCAATTGACCCAAGCGGAACAGTGGTTCAAACAAGCGGTCGAAGCATACCCGGATTCCCTGGAAGCGAGACATCATCTGGCTCGGTTTTACATAGACAATCAAAATCCTGAGCGGGCTAAACAGGAAGCACAGGCAGGCCTGGAACTCGATCCCGAACACCACGGCCTGCAGGCTACACTTGCGTCTGCTTGCTTCACGCTTGGTGAAAGCGATCGCAAACGGGGGGTTGAACTACTCAGTAACCTGGATCAGGATAATGAGGATCTTCAGGCGGTAATTCAATTGTTTTCTGAGATTCTCATTGTCGACAATCGCGCTGAGCCAACAGATGAGCAACTTCAACAAGCCAGGCAACTTGTTAAACAGCATGCCTCCTTCCTCCACGCCTGGCAGCTTGCCATATCATTACACCATGATGCCGGTCGAGTCAGTGATGCCATCGATCTCGCTCGACAGGCATTGACACGATTTCCAACGGAACCGGAACCGAGCCAGTGGACGACACGTTTGCTGATGCGCGCAGAGCGCTGGGATGAAGCATTGGTGGAAGCACTGGAATGGCGCCGCCGAACCCGTGGCGATACTTTTGTCGTCGACCTTGATCTTGCATCGCTCTACCTGCGGTTGAATCAGCCTCTTGATGCTCTGGCTCAATTGGAACGACACGAATCACGATTTACGATCCAGGATAATGTCCCTCCCACTGGATTAGTGGCTTGGCTGGAAGCTCTGCTGGCAAACGGCCAATGTCGGCGTGCTGCTGAGTACATCGACGTGTTGGTCACTGATTACCCCGATCAAAGTCTCTCCTTTGCAATTGAATTCAACCGAGCTGCACAAAGAACAGATCGTGGTGAATGCTACGAGCTGGCAGATCAATATGCTCAACTGGCTTCTCAAATTCCTGACTTGCAGGTAATCGCTACTGTATTGCGGGGTACGATTGCTGAAGCCCAACAGCAGGCAAGCCAAGCGGCGGTTTATTACCGACGCGCTCTGGAATGGGACCCTGATCAACCACAGGCACTTAATAATCTCGCATTTGTGCTGACAAAAACCACAGATGAACATGAGGAAGCACTGTCTTTTATACAGCATGCCTTACAGCAATACCCCGATCAACCGGATTTCCTCGATACTTACGCTCTGGTTCTGAGCAATCTGAATCGACATGATCAGGCAATCGAGGCATATCAACAGGCGCTGTCTTTGCGTCCTGATGATGTTAACATCGCAATGAATCTTGTAGATCTTCTGTTGGCTCAGCAGGATTACGAGGCAGCGGACAGTACACTTCAATCCGTTCATGAAATACTTGGGCAAACATCCGATGCTAATAACCGTTACCTCATTCGTGCTGATGAACTGAGTCAGCAGCTTGCACAATCCCGCGCTGAGGTGGATTCCTGATACACTCTCAAATCATGAAACGAGCACGATTATGAAAGGTGTGATACTTGCTGGAGGTCTCGGCACACGGCTGCGACCTCTCACCCAAGTCACCAACAAGCACTTGTTGCCGGTTTATGATCGGCCGATGATTTATTATCCCGTACAGTGTCTTCTGAACGCAGGAATCGACGAGATTCTCATCGTTACGGGCGGCGAGCATGCAGGTGATTTCCTGAAACTTCTTCGGAATGGGAAGCACCTGGGAGTACGTGATCTTCAGTACACATATCAGGAGGGTGAAGGGGGCATAGCACACGCTTTGCAATTGGCAGAGGACTTTGCCGAGGGCGGTAAAATCTGTGTCGTGTTGGGTGATAACATCATTCAACATAACATCCGTCAGGCAGTCGGCGAGTTTTTTACTCAACCGCACGGTGCAAAAATCCTGCTCAAGGAAGTGGATGATCCAGAAAGGTTCGGCGTACCGCGGTTTGAGGAAGATCGTATTGTTGAAATCACAGAAAAACCGAAAGATCCGCCAAGTTCCTACGCAGTTATCGGGATTTATCTCTACGATAATACGGTGTTCGATATAACTCGAGATCTCAAACCAAGCGATCGCGGCGAACTTGAAATCACCGATGTTAATAATGCGTACCTCCAGCGAGGTGATCTCACATATTCCATACTGAATGGATGGTGGACGGACGCCGGCACATTTGAATCGCTCTATCGAGCATCCAGTCTGGTTCATAACGGCGGAGCCAATCTCGTCGATGACGATTCCTTTACCAACGGCTCTCAAACACCAGATGCACCCTGCACTGCGGGAGAACAATCATGACTCTTACCGCCAGTCGTGTACTGGTCACCGGAGGTGCGGGCTTCATCGGGAGCAACTTCGTCCGCTTTCTGCTCCAGGAACGTCCCGGGTGGCATGTGGTTAACTTCGATGCGCTCACCTACGCAGGCAATCTCGACAACCTGACCGATGTGGCTGAACATCCAAACTATCATTTCATCCACGGAGACATTCGTGATCGTGATGCATTGGCATCTGCGCTGGCCGACTGTGATGCCGTCGTTCACTTTGCGGCGGAAAGCCACGTGGATCGATCAATCATCGACTCCAGTCCGTTTATCACTACGAACGTTCAAGGTACACAAATTCTCCTGGACGCCTGCCGTGAACATGGCGGGATCAAGCGCATCGTGCATGTCAGCACCGACGAAGTGTACGGTGAACTGCCACTCGATCGGCCGGAAGAACAATTCACCGAACAAACCCCTCTGCAACCACATAGTCCGTACTCCGCATCAAAGGCGGCTTCTGATTTACTCGCATTAGCGTACCAACATACTTTCAACCTGCCTGTGATGGTCACACGCTGCTCTAACAACTTTGGGCCGTACCAATTCCCGGAAAAAGTCATTCCGCTCTTTGTCACCAACCTGATAGATGGCGAGAAGGTACCGCTCTACGGCGATGGCAGAAATATCCGGGATTGGCTGCATGTCACCGACCACTGCGAAGCAGTGCTGACCGTGCTGGAAAAGGGAAAGAACGGCGAGGTGTACAACATCGGCGGCAATAACGAACGGACAAACCTGAACCTCACCCACACGGTACTTGATCTCATGGATATGCCCCGGGAAATGATTCAGCCGGTAGAAGATCGACTGGGACACGATTTGCGTTATGCCATCGACGCCTCCAAAATCAAGCATGAGCTGGGCTGGGAGCCTGTGCGTAGTGCCTGGCCGGAAGCTCTGGCAGAGACCATCGACTGGTACCGTGCGCATGAGGCATGGTGGCGGCCATTGAAGGCTCGGGCTGCAGAATTCATGCAACGCTGAGCGGTCGAATCCTATTTCACCATCTAATACCTCCCCACCCGGCGCAGCAAAATTTGGCCAGAGAACTTAGCATGTGTGCATGCTATTCCCACGATTGATTGTTCGCGTCGTTCTGTGCCTGTTGTTCTTCGGCTGGGGGAATGCGTCGATCCTGGCGCAGGAGACGGCCGCACCACCAAATCCTGCGATTGAATCCTCGCCACCGGCATCACCACTCTATCAAAGCCCGCGCGATACCTTGAGAACTTTCCTGGAGGCAATGAGCGCCGATCCCCCGGAATTTGATAGCGCGGTGGGATGTATGGAAGTCGATCACATCGCCCGCGAAGGGCGCCAGGATGTGGCTCGTTATATTTATCGCTGCATCAATCGCCTGGAATGGGTGGAACTGGAACACGATTCCAGCATTCCCGATGTATCTCAGGTGCAACGATCACCGCGCCTGCGTGAAGCCACCGAATGGTCATACTTCCCGCGCAAGCTGGTTCGCCCTGGAAACCAATCGCTGAATGATTTCCAGGTAAAGCAGAAGCGGTTCAACCTTGTTCAACGGATTGCGCCTGCAGCAAGCATCGTGTTGACACAAGATGACTCGGGTCAATGGAAATTCTCTGAAGACACGGTAACAAACGCCCGTACCTTCTGGGAGACACTGGAATCAGCCGGCATCAAACCGGTATCACAGTTCTCCGGCGATGAGTACCTCACGATAGCCGAGCACATTGAGAAACTCTGGCCGATCTACTTCGTGCAGAATTCATTTCTCACAGTGAAGTATTGGCAGTGGCTGACCATGTTCCTCATGATTTTGCTGGGGATGGTTTTCGATCTGCTGGTACGCATGATCGTCAGCACCGTTTCTCGCAGGATCATCACCCGCAAGGGCGGAGCAGCGCAGCGTGATTCCCTCAAGAAGATGGTCCGCCCGTTCGGTCTGGCAGCGGCAGCACTGTTCTGGTTAACGACGTTTCACATGCTCGGCCTGCCCAACGCAGCACTTCTATTCCTCGTTCCGGCGCTGCGTCTCTTTGCCATGCTTGCCATGGTGTGGGCGGCGTATCGTGTTACTGATATCGTCGGAGAATTCTTTGCCGGCAAAGCCGCGGCAACGGAAACAAAGTTCGATGACCTGCTCGTCCCGCTGGTCCGTAAAACCATCAAAATCTTCATTACCGCATTCGGCTTAATTTACATTGCTGAGAGTCTCGACGTTCCCATTATGCCGCTGGTAACGGGCTTGGGTATCGGTGGTGTGGGATTTGCATTTGCCGCAAAAGATACACTGGAACATCTCTTTGGCTCCGTAACCGTCATTGCCGATCGCCCATTCCAGGTTGGTGATTGGGTTGTCATTGGCGATGTCGAAGGTACCGTCGAAGAGGTTGGTTTCCGTTCCACGCGGGTGCGCACTTTTTACAATTCTCTCGTCACCGTTCCCAACGGCAATCTTGTGCGTGCAGTCATCGACAACTACGGCAAGCGAAAATACAAACGCTGGTCAACACATGTTAATCTGACTTACGATACACCACCGGATAAACTCGAATCATTCTGCGAGGGTATCCGCGAGTTGGTCCGTCTGCATCCCTACACCCGCAAGGATTACTACCAGGTCTGGCTGCACAAATTCGGCGCGCACAGTCTGGATGTGTTGCTCTACGTATTCTGGAAAACTCCGGACTGGCAAACGGAACTGCGTGAACGACATCGTCTGATGATGGATATTATCCGTCTTGCGGATCAGCTCGGAGTGGAGTTTGCCTTCCCCACACAGACCTTGCATCTGCATCAGGAAGAAGCCGGCGATCAGCCACATGAGCCGGGTGAAGCGCCGCCGAAAGCGGCCGATTTCCGCGCCATGAGGGCAGGTCGCACTGCCGCGCGCCGACTCACTTCCAATGCCGCTTGGCGCGAACAGAAACCACCCCCCTATCGCTTCAAATATGCCGGTGAAACATTGGATGAAGATGAAAACGATGATGACACACAGATCGAATCAAAGATCGGCGGTGATGGGTAAAAGTATCTTCCCGATATTATACTAACGTCTTGAGAAGGATCAGCGTATGGAATATTTTGAACTTATACTCCAATACCTGGAGGTTTGCATTTGGCCAATTGTCGTCATATTATCGATTATTATATTTCGCAAACCAATCGATTCGATCTTAACTCGTATTGAATCCTTAAAAATTGGAAAATTGCATGCAGAATTAACTAGAACAATTTCAGATGCAAAAGATGTTCTCAATCTACTGCGTGATTCCATTGAAGCTAATGTTGTTACAAATCTTGATTTTCTGACTTCAACAGGACGAATTTCAAGTATGAATATAAGTGAGAAATTCAATAGAAAAAATGAACTCGATGAGATTTGCAGGAAATTATGTATTATTGAAAGGAAAGCAATTGTAGATGCATCTGATAGATTTATAACGATGATAACATGGGATCACATTGATTTTATCTGTCGCTTGCTACAAAAATATACTGGCTTTTCAACAGACGCCATAAAATCAATTTCCAACAAGATTGACCGGAAGTCAAACATTTTCCCATCTGTGGAGCAAGTGCGGGAACTCCTTGAGCCACACAAGAATATTATGGATGAGGAAGTTGAGAATGCTATCCTTGATTATGAGTACATATTGAATAATAAAGAGCTTCGTAGACCTAGCGCTCTGAATTATGATCTATTTAGAGGGAAAAAGTCTACGTAACTCATCGATATATTTGTTCTTCAAAACTGTAACCGGGTGTCACGGGTAGGGCAGCCATTCTCGTGATAGGAATTTCTCCGCTCCCTCACAGTCGCGGCTCATTAAAACAGAAGGTAGGTCGGGTCCTCAGACCCGACATTCAATCGGCGGTAGCCGGAAGTACTGACCGTTTAAGACCAACGGGCACTAAAATGTCGGATCTCGCTAACGCGGATCCGACCTACGTTCTGGGTGCCACGGGTAGTGCAAAGCCATACCCGTGAAGGATTGCTTACCCGCTCCCTCACGGTCGCGGCTCGTTAAGAATTTGTAGCGATCGTATTTCGTGAACAACACACTCAGGGCGAATAGTCACACAGAAAGTTCCACCGCTTCACATATCAGGTGAACGACAACGAGGTGGCCTTCCTGAATGTGGGCGGAATCTTCCCCGGCCACGGTGATGGCATGATCGCAATGTTGTAAACATTCACCGCCGCCTCGTCCCAGCAGGCCGATCGTTGCAGCACCATTGGCATGGGCGGCTTTGAGCGCTTCAACAATGTTCGGACTACCCCCGGATGTTGACAGCACCACGAGCACATCGCCTTTGCCCATCATCGCTTCGACCTGGCGGGAGAAAACATGCTCATAGCCAAAGTCATTGGCGATACAGGTCATCGCGGCGACATCTGCATTCAGACACATGGCGCGCTGGGCGGGTCGATCCTGCCCGCGGTAACGGCCGATGAGTTCCTCAGCCAGGTGCATCGCTTCGGCTGCAGATCCGCCGTTGCCGCACGTGTAGATCGTGTGACCATCCTTGAGGCAGCGCACCACTTCTGCTCCGAGGGCTGCGATCTCATCAAGTTGATTGCGCAACGACTGCACCGCGTGAATCGTTCCCTCCAACCTATCGTGAATGGCCTGTGGACTGTTCACTAACTATTCACCTCCACGCCTGTTTTACATACTTCATGCACTGCTTCGATCACGTGCCGTGCATCATCTTCATGAAGGAATGGTCCCAGACTCAACCGTGTGGCACCCCCGCTTTTCATCGTACCGAAAATTTGATGAGCCAACGGTGCGCAATGCAAGCCCGGCCGGGATAGTATGCCGTAATGCTCTTCCAGGATACCTGCCAGTTCCGCGGGCGACCAGCCATCAGTAACAATGGAAAACACCCCGCAACGATCCTCCAGCGCTTGCGGACCGAGCAATCGCAGTCCCGGGATACCGAGCAACCCATTCAGCATCATCTGGCTTAGTGTCTGTTCGTTCTGCCAGAGTTGTTCGACACCCTGATCGAGAATCCACTGCACACCTTCGGCCAGGCCGATAATCCCCAGCGCGTTATGTGATCCGGATTCAAATTTGTCCGGCATGAAGTCCGGCTGCACATCCTGCTCACTCACACTGCCGGTGCCACCTTCGCGAATGGTGTGAATCTGATGATCGACACCGGGTCTGATGTATAAACCGCCGGTGCCAAGCGGGCCGAGCAGACCCTTGTGGCCGGGGAAGGCGAGAAGATCGATGTTGAGATCCTGCACATCAGTCGGATAGTGGCCGAGCGTCTGGGCAGCATCGACGAGGAGGAGGATTTCGCGTTCTCGGGTGATACTGCCGACTTCACGGATCGGCTGCAACGTGCCGCTGACATTTGAGCCGTGCAGCATTGCCACCATGCGGGTGTGGGGCTGGATTGCGTTTCTCAGGTCATCAATATCAACCAGGCCGGTGACAGGATCGCAGGGGACGCGAGTGTGCTCGACACCTTCATCTTTAAGTGCATTGAGTGGACGCAGGATGGAATTGTGCTCAAGTTCAGTTGTCACCACGTGAATTGGCCGGTTCATCTGCCTGTAATGAGATGCCACGCCCCGCAGGGCCAGGTTCAGGGCATCGGTGCAATTGAGGGTGAAGATGACGTGGTCCGCAGACTCACCGTGGATCAGGCGGCAAATGAGATCCCGGCAACGATTCATCCGCCGACCCGCCTCGATCGTCTCGGCATACGCCCCCCGCCCGGGACTGGCCCCAAGATGGGTGGCATAATGCACCATCGCCCCCTGAACCGCCGGCGGCTTGGGAAAGCTCGTCGCAGCATTGTCAAAATACAAGCGTGGCATCGGCAGATCAGTCATGTAATACCGGATTGTAGGCGATCCGGATGAATCACGTCGTGTAGGACCAGGAATGAGAAAAGTGTCCGTGCACGGTCTTTACAATGGGCCATCTTTCTTTCAATCCTCCGGCCTTTCACCCGGAGGTGCCATCTTGACAATGCGGGGATCGAAGCGGGCGACGATATTGACCAGATCCTGCTGCTGGGCCATGACGTGATCGATATCTTTGTACACCCAGGGAACCTCATCCAATCCGGCGCTGAGCAAGGTGATGTTTTTCTCAGCGAGGTACTTTTTCGTCTGCGACCAGGTGAAAGTCTGCTTGGCCTGGGTGCGTGACATCACCCGGCCGGCACCATGACTGGCTGAGTTCAATGAAGAGGCGGAACCTTTACCGGTGACGACATAAGCCGGGCTGGCCATGGAACCGGGGATGATACCGACCATGCCGACTTCTGCGGGTGTTGCACCTTTGCGATGCACGATGACTTCGCGCTGATCTCCGCCGGGCATCTCATGTATTTCCTTCCAGGCGAAGTTGTGGTGGTTTTCGATATCGGCAAGAACATCGACACGCAGATTGCGCGCGATCTGCTTATGGATGATGGCATGATTGGCGGCGGCATAGCGCCCCATCAACGACATCGCCTGCCAGTATTCCTGCCCCTCCTCATCAGCCAGATCAAGCCAGGCCAGGTGACGCAACTGGCGTGGCAGTTCCGGATGCTGCGCCATGGCCAGCTTGGAGTAATACTGCGCGACTTTTGCCCCGGTGCCCCGCGAGCCGCTGTGGCTGAGCAGTGCGATATACTCACCTGATGGCAGATTCAGGATTTCCTGAAATGATTCGGGGTGATCGGGATCGGCTGGGCGGAGGATGCCGAACTCGACAAAGTGATTGCCTGATCCACTGGACCCAAGCTGCGCGTGGGCTTTGTCCTTGTTCTGGCGGGTGATGGGAGAGACTGACCAGTCGTCATCCAGAACATCATGTTGATGAGGGCGAGTAAACTTGGCGCCGATGCCGAATCTCGTTTCGCGCTTGATGGCGTTGGTGAGGCGGTCGGTCTGGCCGGTGATGGCGGTGGCGGGCAGATCCAGCACTGTCATTTTCATGCGGCAGGCAATATCCACACCCACGGCATAGGGAATCACGGCATTCTCCGTGGCCAGAACACCTCCGATGGGCAGACCGTATCCCAGATGAGCATCGGGCATCAACGCCCCCCGCAGAGAAATCGGCAGGGAGCAGGCGTTGACCATCTGCTGGATAGACTGCGGTTCCAGATCATCGCCCCACTGTTGCCAGGGAGCGGGTTCTGTTCGCTGAATGCCCAGTGGGGATGAAGGGGTTTTTGCCAGAACCTGTGCCAAACGACCAAAATGGAGATCAGTGACAAGGGCGGCAGGATCGGCGGCCACCTGCTCAATCAATTGGCGTCGATGGATCTTGTCGATCCCGGCCCGTCCTGCACTTCGCAGAGCCTGCTGAGCCAGGGTGTGAGCAGGCCCATCGGGGATTCCCAGAGCTAGTAGTTGCTGCTTTTTCATGTTGGAGCCTGCTTCCGGTATGCAGCGTCGCGGAAACCGGGGATGGCGTCAATTCAGCCGGGATGAAATGAGCATTCGCAGGGAACGATAAGGCCCGTTACACGTCAGAAATGGGGACCGGCAGCTCACCCATCATTTCACGTAAATGGCTGCTTTCTGGTACGATTCTGGATTCACCTTCGTTGTCCCTGTTGCAAGGACTACCGTATGACTCGCCACACAAGCTCCACATTGACATTGCTGGTTGTGCTTCTCTGTTCCGTAGCCAGCTCGGCATGGGGAAATCTCGCCGAAGTGCTCAATGAACTCAACAACGATAAGCAAACGGTCAAGGGAAATGAGGAAAGCAAGAGTTACAAAGTCCTGTTTGACGCGTATCTTGATCTTGACGAACCTCCAATGGCTCTGGATGAGTTTTTCAATCAGAATACAATCCATCCCGGCATGGCCGACTGGTCAACCGTCGTAGGCTGGGCGGAGAGCAATCCGAAAATGGCCCAGGCCATTCTGGAGAGCCGTGAAAAGATCATGATTGGTCTACCTTACGGGCTTGAGCAGGTTCCGCAATCGTATCGTGACGCAGGACTCGTAGCCGAAGTCAGCGCCGAGAAGAACATCCTCTCTATCGACTTTCCGTACCTGAACGCGCTGGATGTCATTTCAACCTACGTCGTGGTTGAGTCCTACCGACTCTGTGAAGCGGGAAAAACGAAGGAAGCACTCGACCTGTCTATCGCACACGTATACCTGTTACGCCAATTCTGTGACCGGCAATTCCTTGATGAAAAGATGAACAGCATTATCCTTCTGGTTGATGCCCTGCGCAATCTGCGTGATCTGTTTTACGTCTATATGGACAAGATTACGACCGATGAGTTTGTCAACATCTCCTGGAATGAAATGCCTTACCTCAATTGCGATCGTAATCATCTGTTCATGCCTGAAGGCGACAAGGTGGTTTCTGAGGCGTTGATCAAATCAGTGTTCACGGATGATGGTGCGAATCAGGAATTATTCGCCAGTACATTTGCTGCGATTCAGTCGGCTGATGCACCACTGACCCGTTTCGGCGCGGCTCGAAGATGGATGCGCATCGCGCTGGTGCATGACAGTCTTCAGTCATCACTTGATCGACTTCAGTTAGTCTATGACGACTGGTGGCGTCGCTGGCGTGTACAGGAATATGACCCGATTCTGGATTTCCCATCGGAATTCGATATCACAAATCCTATTCGTTATGCCGCAGTGATTTACTCAATGCAGAATATCGAGGAGCTGTTCAACATCCGCAACCTGCTCGTGGCGGAAATTAATGGGACCGCCATTTCCGCAGCACTCTGCGCGTATCATAAAACATTCAACGCATATCCCGATGCCACGGAAAAAACCTACGGCCAATTCCTGCGAAGAAATATTTCAGACATCGATCCATTTGAGTATTCGTTTGGTTTTGTAAGATATCGGCGACTGGATGAACGCAAACCGCTGGATACATCGGCTGGTCGTCTTTGGCTGGAAACAGGACAAGGTGTACTCTGGGTGCTCGGTCAGGATCATGAAAATAACTGGGCCGAGCTGCATACCGGTGACGGAGCTGAGGGCGATATCGTCATCTGGCCGCCTATCAAATCAATTTCAAGGGAGCAGGGATTGCTCAATTAGCCACTCCCCACAATAGTTTACATACATACACATTTTTATCCGCATTGAATCAAGTTAACTATCATGCCTGACATTGAACGAATTGTTATCATCGGAAGTGGACCGGCCGGCTGGACCGCTGCTATTTATGCAGCTCGAGCGAATCTCAATCCGGTTGTTTACCTGGGTGTACCTAAACAGAACCCCGCACCTGTACTCCCCGGGGGTCAACTTATGTTGACCACCGAAGTCGAAAACTTTCCCGGTTTTCCGGAAGGTGTAACCGGTCCTGAAATGATGGCCATGTTCCAGAAGCAGGCGGAGCGCTTCGGGACGCGAGTCGCAGGTGAAGATATAACAGCCTGTGATTTTTCATCAAAACCGTTTACCCTGACGACTTCCAACGGGGAGAACATCAAAACTCACGCAGTTATCATTGCAACCGGTGCAACGGCAAACTGGCTGGGACTGGAAAATGAACTGCGTCTGGCACAGATTGGTGGTGGAGTCAGCGCCTGTGCCGTGTGTGATGGCACTTTGCCGATGTTTCGAGATCAACCACTGGCGGTAGTCGGAGGCGGCGATAGTGCCCTGGAAGAAGCCAGTTACCTCACCAAGTTCGCCTCTAAGGTCTATATCATCCATCGGCGCGACGAACTTCGCGCAAGCAAAGCGATGCAGCAGCGGATTTTCGATGCCGAGAATGCCGAGGTACTTTGGAACAAGATCCCCATTGACGTGTTGGGTGATGAAAAGATTGAAAGTGTGCACCTCAAGGATACGCAAACCGGTGAGGAATCCACCCTGGATGTCATGGGACTGTTTATCGCTATCGGCCACACGCCGACGACAAACTTCCTTGAAGGGACGGGTATTGAGTTAACCGACAAAGGTTACATTGCACTCAATCAACGAGGCAGCTTTACAAACATCGATGGGGTGTTCGCAGCAGGTGACGTCGCTGATGCTGATTATCGCCAGGCGATTACCGCAGCGGGTATGGGATGTCAGGCAGCGCTTGATGCAGAACGCTGGCTCGCAGCGCAAGGGATTGAGTAAAGGAATTACACGCGCAACTTATGTTGGTTCATCATCCGGTGCAATACGGGTTATGATTTTTGCGCCGATTGCGTCACCCCACACGTTTACTGTGGTACGACACATGTCGAGAATTCGATCCACGCCGATGATCACGCCAATGGCAGCAAGCGGTAAGGCTTCGATATTGCGTCCACCAACGCTCGTGTTAACTGCGGTAATTACGATGACCATTGTCACCAGACCCGCAGAGGGTATCCCCGCAGCACCGACAGCAGCGAGTGTTGCAGTAATCACGACAATCAATAATTCCGCAAATGACAAATCGATACCATAAAGTTGAAAGAGAAATACGACGGCGACAGCTTCATACAGCGCAGTGCCATCCATGTTCACCGTCGCTCCGAGGGGCAGGACAAAATTGGCCGCCTTCTTGGAGCAACCGCCTTCAGTTTCAGCACTCTCGATCGTAACAGGCAAAGTTGCGCTGCTGGAATCGGTGCCGAATGCTGTCATCAGTGCTCGGCGCATCTGCCACATGAATCGGAGCGGGTTGCGGCGAGTGAAGATGACCAACACCAACGGTAAAACAATGAACGCATGGATTGCCAGTCCGATGAGTACGGTGGACATGTACTTTGCCAGCGGACCGACGAGATCGCCAAGACCGATTTTCCCTACCGTCCATGCAGCAAGCAGAAAGACTCCCGGTGGTGTCAGCCAGATAATCCACTGCACGAGGCGCATCAGCGCATCGAACAACTGATCAAAAACTCTTATTGCAAGGGCTGTTTTTTCTCCTCCGGCAGCAAGTGCCAATCCCAACAACAGTGCGAAAACAATCACTCCCAGCGGCCGGGTCGCGCTCATTTCACGAACAATGTTTGTTGGAATCATCTGCTTGAGGATGTTGAGCCAGGCGTCTCCGAGCGTCGTTTGTTCTGCCGCTTCGACACGGTCACGCATGATCAAATTCGTGGCAAATTGTTCTTCCCCGGCTAACTTGACTTCAGCTGCGTTGCCCACCCCCACTCCCGGTTCGATGGTGGTCACCAATGCCGTGCCGATCGTCACTGAAATCAACATCGTGGAGATGTAATAAACCACCGTGGATCCGCCAACCACACCCAGACGAGACGGATCACCGATCTTTGTTACACCAACAACCACACTCACCAGCACAAGCGGAATGACCATCAATGTCAGGGGCCGAATGAGAATGAGGTCGCCGGCAAGTTTCGTCCAGTGTCCGCTCCAGTAATTGTTGTCGTACTGGTACTGGGGATCAAAGAGGGCAAATTGCCCCAACAGAACACCGCCAATGAGACCAAGAAGAATCAGCAGGGTCAGCAGATTGGTTTTGCTCATGACGGAAACAGGATACACGAAGTGGAGCCGATGCGGGGCGTGATGACGCAACCAATCCTCACATGCTGGGGGTTTTCAGCGATTGGGCCCAGATGGAAAGTGTCAGGAGGGTGAACAAACGCTGGCTGTGATCATATTTCCCTCCAAGATGCTCATTGATGTAACGGTCAACTTCCTTTTGGTTGAGGCTGATCGGACCAAACGGCTCAACGGAACGTAAGTGATCCAACAGCAACGTTTTCATTCCACCGTAGTCACTGCGGAACCATTCCCCGATCGGGATGGCGAAACCCATCTTCGGCCTATCGACAACTTCTTTAGGCAGATACTTTCGCGCGATGTTGCGGAGGAATCCCTTGCGTTTTCCTCCGGGGATGAGTTGATCAATCGGCATGGTGAGGACTGCCGCCGCCAGGTCTTGATCCAGAAACGGGCAGCGCACTTCCAAAGCACAAGCCATGGAAGCCGTGTCGACTTTGCGCAGAAGATCATTGGGTAGATAGTTACGCAGATCCATTTCACGTAATTCGTTTAGCACTTCATCTGGTTTGTTACCACGTGGATCCGAGCTCAAACCGGCGAGTCCATAAAGAATCGAATGATCTTCATTGATGGAGCACTTCCATCGTTCGTCTGTCATCTCTGGATCCAATGACGCAAGTTCAGCGAGAGAGAATATCCCCTCCATCGCAACCTCACCTATGTTGGAATAATCACGCGCCATATCGCAGAGGCGACCGATCTTGTGCCAGCGTGATTTGGGATGAAACCGTTTCATCCACTGTAATGGAATGTGTTTGAGCCAGCGATAATTTCTGGCTAGGAAGTTCGCGGCAAGATAACGTTCATAACCAACAAAAAGCTCGTCGCCTCCATCACCAGAAAGGACGACTTTGACATATTCACGGGCGGCTTTGCTCACCCAGTAGGTAGGTAAGATGGATGAATCGCCGAAGGGCTGGCCGAGTGTGTCGATGAGAAAGACAAGATCCTCCGCAGGCTGTGGATCGACATCCAGCGTGGTGTGATTCGTTCCGAGATGCGCTGCGACCACTTCAGCGTACTGTGATTCGTCGTAACGAGAATCAGGCATCTGCACACTGAATGTACGCAGATCTGGTTTGTGTTTTTTCGCAAAGTGTGCGATCAACGAAGAATCAACACCGCCGCTAAGAAAACATCCGAGAGGCACATCGGCTTCAAGACGTTGCGCAACAGCCTTCTCGAGAAGCTCCGGAATCGTAAAATTGGTGTTGAGTCTCACACAAGTAGTAGCATCATATTCCTTAGTATCCAGTTCCCAAGATCCTACCCGATACAATTGGATTTCTTCCTGACCCAAGGTGTTAACATCAATCAGATCAGGGCCGGGAAGCAGATCGATTCCGATCCCCAGGTAAAGATATGGTATCAACCATTGTTCCCGGCACGAATCAAAACACACATGGTCGGGTACCGGTATCGTATACATTGAACTTGCTTCGCTGGAGAAAGCAACAATGGGCGTTCCAACATCACCTCCTATTGATGTTTCAGTGGCGCGCCAATACATAGGCTTCTCGCCATACGTGTCACGCGCCATGGCGAGAGTCGCATCTTTGCGATCCCAAATCGCGAATGCATACATACCTTCCAGGTAATGGATGAGATAACGCCCCCATTCGCGCCAGCCGTGGATGAGCACTTCAGTGTCACTGTGATCGGTCACGAACGTGTGGCCGGCAGCCTGGAGTTCTTCGCGCAATTCACGGTGATTGTAGATACAGCCGTTGAAGACGACCGCGACGAGACCTTCATCATCGTTTCGGCCGCGTTGAGAGACCATCGGCTGGTGGCCGGTATCGTGATCGATGATGGATAAGCGCCGATGCACCAGCGCAACTTCGACGACTTTTTTTCCTCCGTCGATTTCCACTTCGACCCGATCGCGGAAACGACCTTTGCCGTCCGGTCCCCGATAGGCAATACGCGCATCGATTGCATCGAGCCACGCGTCGGGGATTGGCTCACCGTCGGTGCGCAGAATGCCTCCAATGCCGCACATTCAGTGCAGGGTATCACACGATATTGAATCAGTCGCCTCTAGAGGTCCAGGCCGAGATCAAGTGATTCATTTCCGCTCGTAGGTTCCCATCAATTCGCCGTAGGCCAGGATATGTTTATTCATTGCCTTCACGAGTATTTCCTTGTCCAAACCCGTCGTGATTCTGAGTTTGGTATCCAAGGCATAGACCCTGATATAGTAATGATGCATACCCGAGGGCGGGCATGGTCCCTGATACATCGGCTTGTCCCAGGAATTCTTCCCCTGGTACATGAGACCAGCCTGCTTGGAGAGGAGATAGCGTTTGCTGGCATTCTCTTCAAGGCTTGTCTTCTGCATATTCCAGGCAATCCAGTGAACCCAGTTACCACTGGGGGCATCGGGATCCTCGAAAATCAGGGCATAAGTTTTCGTGCCTTCCGGACCCTCCGTCCAGGATAATGGTGGTGAAACATCTTCTGCATTGCAGGTGTATTTGACAGGTATTGGTTGGCCGTGTTCAAACGCCGTACTGGTAACGGTGAGTTTTGGGAGTTCCTGCTCGGGACTTTCCGGCGTTTTCGCCACTTCGGCAGGTTTAGTGGTGCCTGGTTCTGCCGTTTCCGGAACTGTGCCAGTGGTCTCAGAATCGTTCATTTCACAACTGGTAATCACCAGACACGCGGCTGCACACCAGAGCATTTTTATCATTACTGTACGCATGACATTTCCTTATTTTTCAATTACTCGGTAGGGTAACCTGAACACACAACTCTTCAAGTTGCGCTTCGTCAACCGGTCCCGGAGCTTCGGACATCAGATCCGCACCGTTGAGTGTTTTGGGGAAGGCGATGACATCGCGGATATTATCCCTTCCGATCATTTGCATGATGATCCGCTCCAGACCAAAGGCAATCCCGCCATGGGGTGGAGCGCCGTAACGAAGTGCCTTGAGCAGGAATCCGAACTTCTGCTCGGCCTCTTCTTCGCTGATCCCGAGAAGCTCAAAGACACGCTGTTGCACCTTGCGATCATGAATACGAATCGAACCCCCGGCAATCTCCGATCCATTGCACACGAGGTCATAACCTGCTGAAATACACGCTCCGGGATCTGACTCCAGAATATCAAACTGGTCCGGCATGGGTGAGGTGAAGGGATGATGCAGCGCAACCCAGCGTCCGGCTTCATCGTCATATTCAAACATCGGGAAGTCGACGATCCAGAGGAAATTCCACGCATCTTCATCGATCAATTCCAAATCCCGACCAAGTTGATTGCGCAATTCGCCCAGTGCCTTGGTCACAATCGACCATGTATCGGCAGCGAAAAAGACCAGATCCCCCACTTCCAGTGATAGTTGTTCTTTGAGTGCATCGCCGATCGGCGCGACGAATTTGGCAATACCAGTCTCGAAGCCGTTTTCCGTCAGCTTCACACTCGGGAGTCCTCCGGCTTTGAAGGTCTTGACGAATTCGTTGTATTTGTCGATCACTTTCCGGGTAAGTTGCTTGGCACCACCTGGAACGCGGATGGCTTTGACCACGCCGTTATCCTCTTCCAGGGCTTCGGTAAATACACGGAAGTCGGTTTTGCCGGCAAGATCAGATACGTCTGACAATTCCAGTCCGAAGCGAAGATCCGGCCTATCGATGCCGTAGCGTTCCATTGCATCCTTGTAGGTCATTGTGGGAATGTCGCCGATCTGGACGTCTACGACGTTTCGCCAGAGTTGTCTGACGAAATCGGAGACAACCTCCATGACGTCGGCGCGCTCGACAAAGCTCATTTCAAGGTCGATTTGAGTAAATTCCGCCTGCCTGTCAGCGCGCGGATCCTCGTCGCGAAAACAGCGCACAATCTGCATATAGCGATCACAACCGGCCACCATTAGAATTTGCTTAAAAATCTGGGGACTCTGCGGCAAGGCGTACCAATTGCCGGGATAGATACGCGAAGGAACGATGTAATCGCGTGCACCTTCCGGAGTGCTCTTGATGAGGCAGGGCGTTTCGATTTCCAGGAATCCTTCAGTGCCGAAGTATTCCCGGGCACTCATTGCAACCTGATGCCTCGTTCGCAGCATGTGCTGCATTCGCGGTCGTCGCAAATCAATGTAGCGGTGCTTCAGACGCACATCCTCTGCAACCTGTTCGGCTTCATGATCCTCAGGCAGAATCGGCGGCTTCTCCGTTTTATTGAGAATCTCAAGCTCTGATACGAGTACTTCAATCTCACCAGTTGAAAGCTTGGGATTGGGTTTGTCCTTGGCGCGAACTTCACCTCGAACAGCGATGACATCCTCACGCCTCAGTCCATTGGCAAGCTGGACGATTTCCTCATCCGCATCTTCCAGATCAAAAATCAACTGGGTCATACCGTCACGGTCACGTAAGTCGATAAACAGCAGGCCTTTACCCTGACTTCGGAATGTGTTGACCCATCCGGCCAGCACCACAGACTGCCCGTTGTGGTTTTGGCGCAGCTCTCCGCACATGTGTGTCCGTTTCATCATGACCTCATGACTCCGGTCGATATCAATTCAAGGTTGAAAGTGAATATCCTACTGATCCGCGAGGGTGCTGACGACTGGATTGTGAGAGATTTCTGCAGTCGGGATGCTCAGGACACCAGAGTGAGCCTTATTTGGATTGATATATTCAGGGATTGATTGTGTAGGAAGGATTGTAATCGTATCGTATGAAATCCGATCCACTTCATGGAAGAAAAGCTTCCTATGACCAAGCCCGTGCCTGAAAAGTCCGCTGCGCTCCTCTTTACTGCCTTTGAACCCAGCGGCGATGCTCTGGCTGCACCTGTGATTCAGCTGCTCCTGAAGAATTATCCTGAAATGGCAATTTATGCCTGGGGTGGACCTCGCATGGCGGAAGCGGGTGCGACACTCATTGATAACTCGGTCGACGATGCGGCAATGGGATTGAGCGCGCTGAAGAAAATCTCCACTGTGCGGCGTCATATCAAGCGCATCAAGCAGTGGACAAAATCGTGCCGTGTGCTGGGGCATGTGGCAGTCGATTCCCCGGCGGCGAATTTCCCGATCTGTAAAATTATGCGGGCATCAGGGGCGCGAGTCATTCATCTGGCGGCTCCGCAACTCTGGGCGTGGGGAACCTGGCGGGCCCGTAAACTTCGCAAACTTACGGACATGGTTCTGTGTCTGCTTCCGTTCGAAGAACAGTGGTTCACAGATCGCGATATACCTGCGAGTTTCATAGGACATCCGCGTTTGAATCGGGCGCTGGATAAGGAATACATCCACACGCACATGCACAATCTACCCCAAGGTGCGCCGCGGTTGGCAATCTTCCCCGGCTCGCGGCCACAGGAAATCCGGGCAAACCTTCGCTTGCTATTCAACGTGTATGTGGAGTTGCAATCTCGTCATGCAGGTATGGGCGGAATTATCGTTGCCGCAAACGGGGATCTGGCGCAGATGATTCGCAAGCGAATTAAACTTTTCCCCACAGGCCTGCACCTGATCACCCAACAGGTTGATCCCTGCATCGCCTGGTGCGACCTGGCGCTGGCAGTATCAGGCACGGTAACCCTGGATATCACACGTCACTGCAAACCGATGATTGGCGTGTACCGAACGAGCGCATTCTCCTGGCTTGCTTCGAAAATATTACTCCGCACACCGTTCTGTCTGCTACCCAACATCATTGCGGGACGGGAGATTGTGCCGGAGTTTGTCCCGTACTGCGGCGGCCCAACTCCCATTGTCAAACAAATTTCTCGTTACTTTCTCGATTCGAAAAATGCTGCGGTGCAACGGGCAGAGTTAGCACGAATTTGCCAGCGTTATCAATATAAACATCCGGCAGTAGAGGCAGCACGATCAATTGGTAAGATCATTGGTTTGAAACCACTTCCCAAAGCACCGACTGTGCCGAAAACGAGCGCAGATTAGATCGTACATTCCTACCTGTTTAGGTGTGAAAGACCAAATCGATCCTCAATGCGTCCTCGAATCCAACCTTTTTGACGTTTTGCAATACTGTCTTGATGGCAACCCTTTGTCTGACACGGATTGTCGATCGCTCAAAACAGTATCCCACGAGGGAGTTGCCTTTTCAATTGTGCGTTATATTTCGAATGTTGTTACAATATCTGCGTTTATACCTTTTCAACACAGCGTTTCGCTACGTAATCCCCGCAGTTTGTCATTAGCATCCCAGCAAGGCCTTCTCTCCCTCGGATATCCTAAATCAGTGCTGCCTTCGTCTTCGTTCAAAGATTCCCATGAGAAGTAGCAAAGTGCATGTGCCAGCGCTTGGTACGACACCCCCAAAATGCAAATCGTCAACTGAGACTGATCCTCCTGTAGGATCGAGAATAACTGCTTTATCAAATCCAATATCCGATATCAAACCAAGGAAACCGGCTCCATATACAAGACTGGTATAGAGCAGTTCATTGTCATGATATAACTCAATTTGCATGGCACCCGGATACTCTACGGCAATACCTGTCAGATCAAAATCATATTCGGTTGTGATCGCTGCTGCATATGTGTTATTTGTTAATCCCCATCCGTCGTTGGGAAATATATTCCAATTATTGCGGATAAAATCGTAGCCGCTCGTAAAGTGAATACCTAAGTCTGCATATTGCTCAGTAATTATTGTACCTTCATCAAAATGCGTGAAATCAATGGTCGTAAATTCTCCCACATCTGATCCCCACTGATATTGATCACCGTAAATTACAACTTCTGCACACGCTCTCTGATGACCACAAATGATTATCAGTAGTACAGAAAGTAATAAAGTGAATATTTGCACTTTGTGTTGAAGATACATATAACTCTCCCCTTTATTGTATAAGACCATTTGAATCTAACATATTACTGAGTCAATAAACTATTCAAGCATTGTTTTGTGATTTCCCTGTCTTCATAGTCCAAGCACTGTTCAACCTGCTCCCAGGTCACTCTACCAGTCTCTAAGGCTGTTAATCCGCCTGTATTCATCCATTCATTAAACCAGTTTCCACTACTATTGGAGTTCCCAGATCCCTTTGATCCAGGACAGGGTCCCCATGCAGCCAATATTGCAAAAATATCATCAATATTCACGAGACCATCGAAAGTGACATCAGCTGAGCATAAGACACCTATTTCACATTCACCCCATTGACCTTGTGCAGCAAATATATCATTAATATCGACCAGACTATCGCCTGTAAGATCATGGTAACACTCTGGGACCGGTGTCAACAAGAATGCATGCGGTTCAAGTGTGGGTGGGGTTTCAGTGTCGAATTCACCATCCCCCCATCCAACAATCCAACCATCATTGTTGATATCTAGAGCCTGCCAAAGAAAGTACTCATCGCCACCGATCTCACGCCAATAGTCACGAATAATCCCTTCTGCATTGAGATCGGTTACTGTCCATCCAGAGGCAGTTTCTTCCCAAAGAAGGGCTTGATCAGTATCATCATCCCACCCTACAACTTGGAGTTGACCGGTTTCAGAATTGCCATTGTTGATTGCTTCAGCCTCACTCTCATTACCCTCATGACCGGTAGGCATAACATCCCCCAACACAAAATACTCGGTCGGAATCGTCGTACCCCTCCAGAAAAACGCTTGCTTGACATAACTTCCGTTTTCTCGGGCGAAACCCACACTCACGATATCGTCACTAGATTCTACATATCCAATACCTCGTCCTTCAGAGTGACGATCCGTTCGTATTCCAGTGTGAGCTTGTGCTTGTAGATGCGTATACAAATAAGATCCACGACTATATGGGCCATCAGGGAATCCGGGGCAAGCCTCTTTAGTATCCGCAGACACGAAACCATTGATCCAGAACGTTTCCTCTGCATCCATTACAACATCACGTGCGTGGCTGCTGAATAGACAAGAACAATCACGTGCCTGCAATATATCGAGTATAAAATGTTCTGCACTCACATCTACTTGAAAAGCGCGCGTGAATAAGCCATCCCATGGCTGATCACATGGTAGTCTGTAACACTTGCCGAGATACTCAGAATCCCCCACGACATATGCAGGAACTGAATCAGAAATAGCATTACCACGACTCCATTCAGCACCATCAATTACACCAAGTTGAAAGAGATTAGCTGGAGCTATTTCGAGATCTTCCCGTAGTTCCCATACGACAGCTTCGCTTCCAAATTCTTGTTCAATCCCACCTACCTGGCCAACGATTAGTCCGGCAGAATTGATGTCGCGAGCTATACTAGGTTGAGCCTCGTTTTCAAGTGTAAAGCCTGTAAGATCATATACACCTGCCGGTTTCCCATATGCTGGTTCGGGGAAGCATACTGCGGCATGGATCTCTTGACCCGACTGGAATCTTTTTGCAAAGACAACTTGTCCCAACTCGTTGATTCCAAAACTTCCCATAGTTGAAACATTCGGTGTGAAGTCGTCCCCCAAGTAACCAAGATCCGTAACGCGATACCGATATGGGGGAGGATCTGCTTGTGCTGATACAGGTATCAGGAGGACACCGAGTAGAGTGACAATGCTAAAACACCATACAATCAACCTGCAGTTAAACATCACATGGCCTCCCTTATTGAAGATGAATAAATCGCCTTATCATGAAATATACATCAAAACCATAGAACTCCTGGGTATGAATGTGAAAAAAAGCACAGTTTTGTGTTTATATGGACAGTATTTCCAAATGTCACAAACTCACCGACAACATGTTGTCACTGACTCAGGGATTTCCCTGAGACAGCTAGTTGTCACTCCTGGATCCGTGTGTCTAATTACTGATGATTACCGGCCGTTAATACTGAGTAGAATCTAAACTTCACGTCGATTCAGAGATGATGGACCGGATAAAGGGTCAGGGCGCAGAGCTTATGTCCGAGACGATCATTGATCGGGATAAAACGTTGATAGGGTGAGCCGATGGGTACACCACGCTTCAGACAACGATCCTGCCAGATTCCAAGGTCGTTGGTTGCCACTTCCTCATCACTCACAAACAGGATAAGTAAAATACCCGCATGTAATATGTCGTATTCCCTGCTTAACTTGGAAACATCACGACGGACCGGCGAAAGTAATTGCGAAGTGTATTGATAGTTGGCACCTTCCTCATTGAACTGAGATACAACTTTCACTTCCAGCCAGAATGCATCTTCAAGTGCAACGGCGTCAGCCGGTTCAAACAGTGTTGCCTTGGAATCCGGCTCGACAAGCTGTCGACTATCGGGAGTGAGAACCAGATCGCACCGCTGGCCTTCTGATTCTTTTCGATGGAGCCGAGCAGCAGGATATCGCACTTCGCGCTGCACACCGTAGCCCGCTCTTCGCAGAATGTCCGCCAGAATTGGATGCAATGCGACCTCATCCAGCGCATCCAGCCCGCGCACCGCATGTTCGACATCCAGTTGTGCTGCATGTTGCGCGATCCCCTCCGACAGTACATCTGCAATCTCGGCCAGGGACCACATGACAAAATAGTAATCATCGCGACGCTAACGAGAAAGCCCCGGGAAAGGTATCCCGAGGCTTTGGGAAATCATAGATTTCATTCAATTGGGATCAATCCTCGACATCCTTGCCGCTGATCACATCCTCAATCTTCGGACGGCCCTTGCGCTTGAACATGCCCGCTTTGAGTTTGACGTCATACTCGCGCAGGCAGCGCACGGCAAGGAAGCCTAGACACAGGACAATGGGGATATTCGACCAGAGCATCGCGCCAGTCCCCAAGTCCATCAGGTTTTCCATATCTGCCGTGTCAGTTACCCACACTGCGGCAAAGATGATCCCGGCAAGGTAGACCAGCTTGTAGGGCAGCACACTGCGCGCACCGAGCATGTAAATCATTCCCTGTTCGCCGTAGTAACTCCAGGAGATCATGGTGGAAACAGCAAAGAGCCAGGCCGCAATGGTGACGAGCCACTTGCCCAATCCGGGGAACTGTCGATCAAATGCATGCGCGGTGAGCGGTGCGCCATCGTACTTGCGGAACATCCCCGCATCTTCCACCAGTGTTGGCTCTACGGTAGAAGCGATCGTTCCCCAGTCGATCAATACTGTTCCATTATCGAGACTTGCCTGGCCTTCCAGCCGGTGTCGTCGGTAATCCGATGTTGAGCTGTACTTATTTAAATTTTCATTACGATCAGCTATGACAATGGTAAAGACATCATCCAGGTGGTGCCAGAGATAGGCATTGTCATCGGTGATATTGATTTCACGTGGCGCAGAGAGCAAACCCCAAAGTGGTCTGTCATCAGAAGGATCATCTTCCGTGCCGCCGTCATCAATAGCAGGGGTATGAGCCGGCATGGCTGCAAGTTCACCAACGGTTACCGCATCGCCAGTCTGCTGGTGGATCGTTTTCAGTTGAAGATCGATTGCCTCAGGTACGGCAACAGTGGCGTAGGTTCCCCATTCAACGATGAGTGTTCCATCATCCGTTTCAGCCAGTATTCCGTGCAACTTGTTTGCCGGAGCAATCCCATTGGCACCATGCCCGACCGTGGCATAAAGCTCCAGATACACATCGGAACCGATCTCGGCATTTTCAGATGGATTATTGATCTTACTCTCAGTAAAAGAGAATGCCGGGGTAATGACCGGAGTTGTATCAAAGCTCATCAAAGGATCGCGATTCCACGTTCCTGTGCTGAGGATCACGAGGCCGGTGAGGGTGCAGATGCACAGGGTGTCAATGAAGGGGCCGATACCGCCGATGATCCCTTCGCGTGCCGGCTCGTCGGTTTTAGCTGCCGCGTGGGCAATCGGAGCAGAACCCTGGCCGGCTTCGTTGCTGAACAGTGCCCGACGCAGTCCCTGGCTGAACGCCCAGCCCATCGTGCCGCCGAGGAAAGCGCCCGTGGCTTCATTGGGGGAGAATGCACTCTTGAATATCAACGCAAAGTAACCTGGGATCTCGGGGATATGCATCGCGATCACCGCGAGAGCGGAGAGCAGATAGAGCACGCACATGAACGGGACGAGTTTTCCCGCCACGGTCCCGATGCGCTTGATCCCGCCGACGATCACGAGGCCGACGATAATCGCCAGCACAATGCCCGTCAGGATCTTGGGGATATCGAAATAGGTGTCGGACAGATTGGCGACGTTCCACGACTGGAACATGTTGCCGCCGGTAAACGCGCTGATGAGCAGTGTTATGCAGAAAAACCAGGCAAAGCACTTTCCAAAGATCAGCCAGAATCCCCCACGTCTGGCGATGACTTTGTCCACCACCCACATCGCCCCGCCGTGCGGATTATCCGGATCGTCTACATTCCGGTACATCTGCGAAAGTGTGATCTCGACTGTTTTGAGGGCCATGCCGAACACGCCGGTGAGCCACATCCACACGAGCGCCCCCGGCCCACCGGCTCCGATGGCCAGTGCCACCCCACCAATATTCCCCAATCCGATCGTTGCGGAGAGAGCCGCTGAGAGTGCCTGGAAGTGGTTGATCGCGCCGGGATCATCCGGATCGTCATAGAGTCCCCGAATCACCGCAATACCGTGGGTCATGGCGCGATACTGGCCGAACTTCGTCCAGATCGTGAAGATCAGACCCACCGCGAGCAGACCGAAAAAGGTCCACGGCCCCCACATGATATCTCCACCGAGTTTTCCGGTGATTTCAAAAAACGTTTCCAGCATCGCATACCTCACAGTTGTTGAATGGTGCTGATGTCAACGGCGTACTGTTGGCCATCAGTTTCAACTCTCAGAATCAGTGGAACAAATCATGGAACACTTCGTTGGCGTCAAGGATACCGACTTTTTGCATCAGCACGATGATGACCAGGAGCGGCGCGACAAAGCGCACCAGCAACAGCCACCCCATGATCAGCGGGCGGGGCACATCTTCCAGTTCAGCGTTGCGTAAGCGCTTGGGCATTCCCCACCCCACATAAAGCGCGATGAACAATCCGCCCATCGGTAACAACCAGTTACTTGCCAGGTAATCTATCGTGGTGAAGAAGTCGGAACCGTAACTGGATTCCCAGCTCACCAGTTTGAAATCCGGATCGGCAGCAAATGCGCTGCCCAATCCGAAGGCGAGAATAATCCCACCCAGGATCCACGCAGCTTTGCGTCGATTCCATCCAAGCTGATCGATGAAGTATGACGCGACAACTTCCAACAATGAGATGGCACTGGTAATCGCAGCAAAGACGAGCAAACCGAAGAACAGAATCGCCAGCAGCATGCCCCCTTTACCGATTTCCGCAAACGCCAGCGGCATACTCTTGAAGACCAGACCCGGACCCGCAGCAGCTTCCTGATCGTAGGAAAAGATGATCGGGAAGATCATCATGCACGCCAGCAGCGCAATGGCCGTATCCAGCAGCGCAATAGCCACGGATTGGCCCACGAGTTTTGTTTTGGATTGCTGGTAAGAACCATAGGTGATCATCGCACCCATGCCTAGTGACAAGGTGAAGAATGCGTGGCCCATCGCTTCCAACACACCGGATGGCTTGAGCTTGCTCGCATCCGGTTTGAATACAAACTGCAGAGCTTCGAGGAATCCATCCTTGAACGCGCCGTACACCACCATGATAAGAATCAAAATGATCAAAGTCGGCATAAGAATGCGGCACGTTCTTTCGATTCCGCGCGAGACACCTCCCGCCACAATCAATATCACCAGAAGCATGAATATGGATGACCAGAAGGTACTGGTCCAACCGTCGACGGCTACGGTCGCAAACTTCTCATCGACTTTCTGATAGATCACCGTGCGCCGGTGTACTTTCTCCGCTTCATCACGAATTTCAAGTTCGCTTTTACTTTCATACTCCTGCATTGTTGCCAGCAATTGATCTTTCCGCTTGATTTCGACTTCGCGCATGAGTGATTCAGCGAGTTCAATGTTGCGGGCAAACTCGTCATTTTCAAAGAGATGCTGTCTCGCTTCCAAATATTGGTCACGCGCATCGTTGCTGATCATCACTTCTGTTACATCAGCCTCCCCAATTGCATGAAGCACTCCTTCAGGTTGATCGCTCCACACATCAACTCGCATTTCGTTGTGATGAACATTCACGACCCGGGCTTTACCAAGCGCTTCGGTGTATCGGTCATAATCATCCCACACGGATGGTTTCGCCTGGTTCTTTATCGCCCGAACCGGATATTTGAGTTCTTTCTCTGCCTTGCGCGTGATGAGTGTAAGTGTCATCTCATCAACCGGCGTCGTGATGCGGTAGGTGGATCCCTCTACCTCCGCGGTATCGTGGATCGGCTCGGTGATGTTGACGACGCTTTTGAGTGTGTAGTCCATCGCCCAGCCGGCAACGACGATGTAGTAGCTGAGAATGACAAAGCCGGCGACGACACCCAGCCACCCCACTCCCGCCCAGGGGGTTTTCTTGCCCTGCAGTTTCTCAAAAGCAACAACCGGTTGAGCCTGCGCTGCCCGGCCAATCATGATTTCCGCCATCATGATCGGAATGCCGACCAGTGCAATGCAAACAAGGTAGATGATGACAAACAGCCCTCCCCCGTTCTCGCCGGTAATATAGGGGAATTTCCAGATATTCCCTAAGCCTACGGCCGATCCCGCAGCCGCCAAGATGAATCCGATACGACTCCCCCATTGAGCACGCTGTGAAGCCATGTCGTCACCTCGCTGTCCTGAAAACCATGCAGATCATACTGTACAGGGCACAAAAGCGTAAAACAGCCGACTCACCCGCTGTACTATCCCCAAATGTACATCATGGAATAGAATGCCCAGCTCATGGCTGAAGTACGTCTCAATTCGGACCTTGAACGAGCGGCACTCGGTTCGTTTCTACTTCCACTGGGATTGCTGCCATGTTCCGCAACTCCTCCCCAGCCAGGATTTACCATAACCTACAACACAGGCGAGGATGAAGAGCCGGATACATACACCTTTCAAGTTGTTATATCGCTTGAGAAATTGCCGGCACTCCTGGAACGCGCCTTCTCGCTTCTTCCTGACGAAATCTCTGCCATTCTGGAACTCGATTCCCAGGATGCGTACCGCACGGTTGATGTTTTTCTCAGTGAGGAGCCAATATCGCGTGACAATTTTCTCGATACCTGGCATCGATATGCTCCTTTCCTGCAGGAAGATTGTTCAATTGGAATTGGCGCCAACAGCGAAGAGCCGTTTCTGGAGATTTTCCTCGATCCTTTCAAAACGCTGAATTTTCACATCCCACTCGATCTACGCGACAAACTGGAAGCATTACTCGGTGAGTTTGGGCTTGAGGAAGTTCCCTACACCTGGCCACCAGAAGAAGATTATTCGTCATCTGAGAAGTGGCGGATCAGGCCGGTGCTTGATCTGAATGATCCCGCGCTGGTTGATGAAGACGAATTACTCAATCGTCTCCATCATGAGTGGCGACTGATCCTTGATGTGGATCCAGACTGCAACGTCGATGAAGCAGGTCGGGAATTGGGATTCACATTGTGGCATGCGTTGCTGCTGGTTGAATCTGCCTTCGGCTCACCGGTGACCGAAGCGATTTTTTCGTTGTGGGTGACGGCTGATTCGCTCACCACGGTGGAACGTTTCATCGAATCAGCGTTGGCTGATCATCCGCAATGGCAATTGGTGCGCGTCGAATCCATCGATCGAGTTGCTTTCGACGATCGTCCGGATCATCTCACCGATATTCCCCCTCGTCGTGAGCATGATGAGATCCACCTCGTGGAAATTGAAACCATACACGAAACACGTGAAATGCCACCAGGATCTGCCGAGGAAAACCGTGGCTGATCAAACCCGTTCCTCACCGAATGACAAGCCCTGGTATGCAGATGGTCTGCGCTTCTCCTGTACTTCATGTGGAAACTGCTGCACGGGGCCGCCGGGATATGTATGGTTCACGCCCAAAGAGGGGCAGCAGATCGCAAAGTTGCTTGGACTTGATGAGGAACAGTTTCTCAAGCAATACGCTCGTAAAATCAAACAACGTTACTCTCTCAGGGAACACAAGACATCTCGCGGATTTGATTGTGTTTTTCTGGATCGTGAATCCGTATCCGGAAAAGCCGTATGCTCGATATATGATGCGCGACCGACCCAATGCCGTACCTGGCCGTTCTGGCCGGAGAATCTGCGGACAAAGCAAGCATGGCAATCGAGCAAAAAGCACACTCCCTGTCCCGGTATGGATACTGGCCCGCTCTTTACTCAGCAAGAAATCGAAACCTGTCTCGATATAACCCGTACGAATTGTTCCGATTCATGAGCTGGTTGAAGTTTCAGTAGATGTGAACCGGAAACATATCACTCACTGATATTCTCTGTTAATTCATCGCTTGCAGGTGGTTCTGTCTGTATCTCTTCCGTCTGGAGCGGGCGCTGGAAAGTCATGATCTCAATGACATCTTTTTCACCAATGTAATCATTACAGACAAATAGCGGTATCGGGTGCAGAGCGCTGAAGACATAGGTCAGGCCGCTTGTTTGTTCGAATTCACTTATCCATGCATCGCGCTCATCGAGATTAATAAGGCCGCGCGTTCTGTAATTGGCAATCCGCACTGTATCGGACCAGTCATCGGGCTCAAAGGGCAATCGTCCTGATTGCCCGTAGATGTAGTAATTACAGAGATAACCCAGGAGAGAGTGCGAGTCGGCATCTTCGACGGGTGAAAAGCTTTGTTTGAAATCTTCACGAAGGCAGAAAGATTGCTCGCCTGCAATATCGCCGCCCTTGAAAAAGAAGCGAGTGAAATCGCGAACGTAGCGATCGGTCGGTGATTTTGCCTGGTTGATCAGGTCGCGACAGATCGTAATACAGGCGATGACGACGAGAACGATATAAGAGTACTTCACTATGTTGAGCGAATTGTGTTCGCGGCCGCGACTGATTAGCTGAATCAGGTGTGCGAAACCAAGACCTGCGAAAAGGCAAAATATCGGCGCGAGATAAAGTTGACAGCGGGTTGGTTCACCGAACGGATAGCGCTTGAGTGCCGCGGCGACGAATGCGATGAATATTGGAGTGATGAGAAGGAGAAGAAACTCGAAGCGTTTGGCACGGATGAGCGCGATGAAGCCGACTGTAACAAGAATAGCGGTGAGGATGCTGCCAAAACTTTCGCCGCCGAATGGGTAAGGTAACATTTCACCGGTGAATTTAAGTATGAACCATGGGAAAATTTGAAGTGGTGTATCGATCGGAGGAAAGGCGCGCGTCCAGTAGTCGCGCATCCACGAAATCTCCGCATCCACTTGATGAGTGACGTGAAGGAAATACGCTGCGGCGAAACCGGCGCTGAGGCAGATGCCGACGATAAATGGATGCCAGAGATATTTCAGCGAGCGCCGCTTCAGTGATGAGACAACCATAAAGACACAAACGCCACCACCGATGAAGATCGAGGGATAGGAGAAGCTGAAACAAATGAATGCAAGGAAACACAACGAGACCAGTACATGCAGCCGGGCAGGTGCATCTCGCCATTGACATGCAAGATAAATGAAAATGAGTGAAAGGAGCAGATCCAGCGCGTATGGTTTGATCTCGGAGGAATAACGAAGGATCCAATAAGACACTGCGAAAATCGAAAAAGCGAAGACGTAGGCAGTTGGTTTCAGAAGGCGACCCGCAATGCTGCGAAACAGCAGGAGTGAGGCGATAGAACAGAGCTGCGGGAAGAGACGTATAGACCATTCGCTCATGCCGAGGATATTGAGTATTAATTTTTCGGTGAAGAGAAAGAGCGGGGGCGCGACTTGATGGTACTCAAGCGGTTCGAGTATCCCAAACAGGTCTCGACGCGCGAGGTTGAGGACAAGGAAGGATTCGTCCGGCCATAGTGGAAAGCGCAAACCAAATCGAACGATGTAGGCGAGTGCGCCCACGAACAGGATGCCAAGTGTCAGTTGATTAGCCGTGCGTAAGGATATGAAGCCGTCATTTGAATCAGCGTGTATGGGGAGCCAATGACTGGGCTTAGGGATCGGCAGTTCTTCAGTGGCTCTATTTGGCTCTGACTGGGGTGTTGTCATCGATCAGCGTCCTTTGGGGGGAGCCATTCTAAACTGATCCTTGAAGATATCCATTTTCAACCGGTTTTCCCTTTCAGATTGATACCTCTGGCAGTAATCCTGCGGATTTTTCATACAGGTCTGCGTAGCCTCGTTGTATATCCTTTTGTCTCGTTAGTGTGGTAAGACAGTCTTTTTTAAAAAAAAAGCTTGATTGATGCGAGATGTCCATAGATACTCAACAGGAGGGGAAATGGTGAAACGCAGCAAACGAACACTTGAACTGAAGCAACCACGTAAACGACCACGGTGGGCACACATTGAAACACAAGGCGATCGGATCATTGTCTCCTGTTCTGAATGCAACTTTGTTGATGCCGATCGCGTCAGGCGACTGTACACGCTCCTGGTCGGTGTTATGAAACCTCAGTTCAACATCGTCGAGCTGGATCTTCGACAGGTAAGCGGTGCTGACACAAAGCTCATCGCCGCTCTTGTTTCAACAGTCCGCACAGCCCACGATTGCGGCGTCAAACTGGTGATCCACAGCTCACCCCAGATGCGTCAGTTGATCCGCGTGTGCCGTCTTGACGAAATCATCAACCCCTGCTGACCCCCCCACACTTTCACTTCCACACATCAATCTGGTTCTGTGATTTAAAAAGCCTGATGATGGCAGATCATCAGGGTAGCAGGTTCAATCGGGCTGGACGGATTCGAACCGTCGACCTCCTGACCCCCAGTCAGGCGCGCTAACCAAGCTGCGCTACAGCCCGTCATGCGGACAGGGTGGGATTCGAACCCACGGTACGGACGAACCGTACACGGCATTTCCAGTGCCGCTCCTTCGGCCACTCGGACACCTGTCCCGATATCCTGTAGTGTATCGGTGTGAGCCAATCAAACAAGCCATCTCCGCCCACAACTTCGGGTATCCTCGTTCTGGACAAGCCATATCGCCTGTCCTCCACGTCAGCGGTCACCGTAGTGCGTAAGCGAGCGGGAGGGATCAAAACCGGCCATGCCGGGACGCTTGATCCATTGGCAACCGGTGTGCTCATCCTGGCCCTGGGAAGAGAGGCTACACGCGAGATTCCCAGACTCATGGCGACCGATAAAAAATATCTCACCACGATCGACCTCTCCGCCATCTCTCCCAGCGAGGATCTGGAAAAAGAACCACAGCCGGTGGAGGGTATAACGCCCCCAAGTGAAAAGTTGATCCACGAATCTTTGATCAAGTTCGTCGGCAACATTCAGCAACGTCCCCCGGTGTTCAGTGCGGTGAATGTCGCCGGCCAGCGCGCCTATTCCCTGTCACGAAAGGGTCAGCAGCCGGATTTATCCCCTCGGCCGGTGACGGTGCATGAGCTTAAACTGTTGAAGTACGAATGGCCTTGGGTTGATCTGTTCATTCACTGCGCAAAAGGTTTTTACGTGCGCAGTCTCGCACGTGATCTCGGGGAAGCACTCAACACCGGCGGATACTGCAAATCGATTCGCCGCACCGCAGTCGGACCGTTTGATGAGTCAATGGCAATAGCGTTGGACGATGTGCCGACGCCGCTGACAGAGGAACACTTGATTTCAGTTAATCGGGCACTGGAGATGATAAGCACAACCGAATCCAGCCAAAATAATCCCCCTACGATAGAAAGTGATGTAGAGTAAACGTGTATGCATTGTGTGCTGCTTGAACTTCCATCACATAAAGTATTTACCATCCAATCAATGAATTTGGGGTAAGGAAATGAATCGAACAATCTGTTCTTGGTGTATCAATCTCATTATTGTTCTGAATTTGATTGGCTGTGGATCTTCAAAATCAGATTCAACGGTGACGAATGCTGCGGATGAGTACGATCATTTATTTGTGGAGATCCCATCTTCGCTGGCCGAGATGTGTAAGGGGATCGATTCCATGGAATCGATCGATGAAAATGTATCGCAGCGACTTGAAGAATATCAGTGGTTGATGGAGGAAGCGGAAAAAATATCTCGCATGAAGATATGCGATTACAGCGACGAGTTTAAAGCGGATCCTCACGGCCAACTGCCCCACCGCGTAGGATTCAAGAATTTGGGCAGAGTCCTCGTAGCCGATGCCCGGCGTTCAGCAATGGATGGTAATTCAGATGCGGCCGTACAGCGATTATTGACGCTCTTGCGTATGGCACACCAGATTGCCAATGGTGATCGAGTGATTGTCGGGAAGTTCATTGCATACGGATTTGCTTCGGCAACAAACCTTGTGATATATGAATTGCTGGATCAAGGAATGCTCAATAATTAACAGAGACAGGATCTACTTTCCGAGTTGCGAATTATCTACCTTGCTGATCCTTTCAACGCCCAAGAAGCGCTGGCATTGCAACGTGATCTAGCGATTGAAGCTATTAATCGAGGTACTTCCTATCCTACAGATTTAGAAATGGGAATTGACCTATCTGAAGCACCCGAATTGTATCTTTTATTTGCCCCCGGTTTAATCACAGAAGATTTTCAGAGAATTGGAGCGGTGTGGGATGATTCAGATGCCCCAACCCAAATCAAAAGTATTATGGATCAGCAAGAAAATCCGATCGCCAAGTTTGCAACCTCGGGAATTCACATTTATCGGAAAGAGATAGAACGATTCAAGGACATGCTCGATGATCTGATAACGAGGCTGGAATCCGGAATCTAGATTATCCACATATTGAATTCTCAACTGTGGGTTACGCTCCAGAGGAGGGTGGTAGCCGCAGGATTGACGACAATTTACCATCCTCGGCATGTGGGGCCCGTGCGAGTAATAACACCTTTCACTTTCAGATTTAGACTTAATCCTTGTGCCGTGATATCTCTGGGAACGACGAGAACCACACCCGTTATTAATCCATGACAGGCTCAACAAGTAATGGGACCTCTGTCAAGAGCAAATGGAGATGGCCATCAATGATCTGAATCTCTTCAACTTCGATTTCACCAGGAACCGGTGAACTCACCAGAACGCTGGAAGCTTCAACGTACAAATCCCAATACTTGGGTTCAGCAGCACACCAGAGAACATAGATCGTACGTTCATTATTGGTGAGTTGAAAAGCATACACACTTTCGCTCGATGTGGATAACCTCTCGACTTCAGTCATCGCTCCGATACTGCTAACAGTATTAACATAGGTTGTGAATGCAGGGCGTGCACTTCCGTCCAGACGTCGCAGCCCCTGAAATTCCCAGGAACGGCCGCCGGGGTACCCTGGCCAGTCAGTGAGATTTGATATAATCACACCCTCAAGATCCAGTTCCATGGCAATGACCAGTTTCTTGACCAGCGCAAGTGCCTGCTCCCGTTCAAACCAGATTACGGTTTCCTCATGCTCGGGATTCTTCGGATTACTAAGCTTGTCATACAACTCATCCGCTTCTTCAGGTGTACGTGTTACACTGTCGACCATGGGACCAGCAGCGGCGTCCCCCACCCAGATTGGCTTGTTGTAGCCATTCTCAGCCATCTGCTCGCGGAGCCAGTTAACGATTCCATGTCCCCCCTTGTAGTCATAGTTATAGTGAAACTCAATGACATCAAACCATTGATCAAAAGTAAGCATAGCCACGATAAATTGAAAAGCTGCTGCTAATTCAGGATTGAGATTAGCAATTCGAAAGGCCAGAACTTCAGGCGAGGGGCAGTCGTCGAACAATTCACCCAGATTGATACCCGAGAGAATCACTTTACTTTCTTCGTCAGCAAATTTAACTGCAGCGTAGGCGATCGCCAAAAGTTTAAGGTATTCTTCGAGCGTACCTTCCCAGTAGTAGCTGTGCTGCATCTCCTGACCGATCTCGTAATACTTCACCGGCGTTATCAGATGGGGTGAATCATCGATACCATCACCATCGTAGCGTTCAACAATTGCCCGCATCAGAAGGCCGAAATCATCAAGATACTCTTCCTTGATCGGCGTCGCTGATTCAGGACCGTTTGGTTCAGAGACTGCAGCCCAGGAACATCGTGGACTGATCACAATATGAACGTTTTCGAATCCGTGGGATTGCCAGTGGTTGACCAGGTAGTCCAGCATTAGCCAGTTGTAGGTATGAACCTCACCCACAGGGGGATTCTGTTCCACAAACTCCCAGTGCACCAGTCCGACTCCGATCCAGCTCGCCCCGATTTCCGTATATTCGGGGGCAAGGTCGGGTCGGGCAATTTCCACGCCGAAATTGAATCCAGAAGCAATAGGCGCTTCTTTGTCAATTTCTGTCATCGATGCGATATCACGATTCGAGGCGCTTTGTTCCAGCACATTGATGAAACGTTCCCAATCCTTGTTCGATAAAGCATCTTCTAAATCGGGAATGAATATATCAGCACTTGCTATATAACTCACAAGGCTCAGTACCAGGAAACAGAATAGGTATCGCAAGACTATCAGCATTTCAGACTCCAGCGGAAATCCAGAATTCCTGGCCCTATTATAAAAAATTCCCTGTATCAGGGAGCAGAGTCGGTGTGAGTATATTGCGCTGCATCCACAATTGCGAGGTAATTCCTATTTTAACACGAATGGTCGTGATTATTGCTTGACTAAGCTACCAGGAACCTTGCCAGCGACAGAGTCCGCGGATTACCACCACCGGTTACTCTTTTTCTGACAGAGGATCTGTACGATAGAGACGGGTACCCAGCGCCCAGACCTTGTCGGTGAACGGGCCGGTGGCCAGGGGGGATTCCTGTTCGGGTCGGGCGGCTGTGAGAGCCATCTGCACCTTCGCATCGAGATTGTCCACCAGCGAGACGAAGATTGCCTCTGGTGTGCCAGGCACTTTCACCGCGCCGAATTCCGGCTGACCGTGGTGACTCAAAATGATGTGCTGTAACACGCGCAGAGCATCGGGAGGAAGCTTATGGCCGGACTGCTTGCCGGCAATCGTCGCCTTGATCTGCAACCAGATTGCACCGCGCACCACGTGACCGACCAGATTGCCATCGGTCGAGTAATTGAAACCCTGTTCCCAGGTCAGTTCCGCGGTCTTGCCCAGATCATGCAGGAACAATCCCATCAGAACGATGTCGCGATTGAGCTGGGGATAGAGAGGCAGCATAGTCTCAGCGATCTTCAATACCTGCAGGGTGTGTTCGAGCAATCCCCCAACCCAGGCATGGTGCAGACTCATTGCAGCAGGTGCCTGTTGAAAACTCTGCATGAGATCTTCATCCGCAAGGTACGTATCGGCCAGGGCCTGCATTGCAGGATGTTTTAAAGTTGTCATGATTTGCTTCAATTCAGCAAACATCTCGCCGATGTCCCGCGAACTGCTGGGCAGCAGGGTTTTCATATCCTCCGTACTGACTTCAACCGGTTTGATCTGCTCGATAACGAGCTGAATCTGGCCGTTGTACAGCTGGCTGTGCCCGGAGAGGAATACAAACCCAGCCCCCTCAATTTCCGGAAATGTCTGTTCATCGAAGGACCACTGCCTGCATGCCATCTCTCCTGTGGCATCGCGAATCAGGCATTTCAGATAAGGCTTCCCTCCCCGAGTGGTTCCAATCTGTGGATTGACCAGACTGTAGATACCATCAACATAGGAGTTGGATGTAATCGTGTTGAGGTTGACATGAGGGGTTTCGGACATGATGCCTCCCTGGCTGAATACGAAAGATCCACTTCAGGTGTGCAGTGTACACGTTGTTCCACGGATGCGGAACATGCGTTGATAGCAGGAAATCAGGCAGGTTATGAGCGATATTCCTGCATAATCCGGTGCAATTCCAACAGGAGGTCACCAGCGAGCAGTCCACTGGTACCATTCTGTTGTGCCCATTGATCTGCTGCCAGTCCGTGCAGATACACCCCCCACCGGGCACAATCCAGAAGACTCAGATTGTTCGTCGAGTCATTTCGTGGTGCATAAAACTGGGCGATAAGACCTGCGATGAGGCCGGTGAGCATGTCACCCGTCCCGGCGGTTGCCAATGCGACATTGCCTGTCGGATTGACGTAACTCTTCAGGCCGTCGGTGATAACTGTCCCTGCACCCTTGAGGACGACGATACACCCAAGTCGTTGGGCAAGCTGCCCTGCCGCATCGATCCTTTGCTGTGGTGACTCTAAAGGTAACTCAATCCCCACCGCGGATGCCAATCGCCGAAATTCGCCGGGGTGCGGGGTCAGCACCGCCGAGGCATGGAAATCAAGCTGAAACTCCGGCACAGCCGCCAGAGCATTAAGTCCATCAGCATCAATTACCAGGGGGACTCGTTCTTGATGGACCAGGGGCATAACCATCTGTTGTTGTGGTACATCAGCTCCCAGGCCCGGACCCACCGCCAGGCAATTCACCTGTGTGAGATACTGATCGAGCACTGTTGCGACCGCGCTTGGTTGGAATGCGCCATCATCATCCACCGGTAATGCCAGACCGGTCGCAGATGGTGCCACAGTCAGGGCTGCGAACATCATTGGCTCAGGTACCGCAAGAATTGCCAATCCCGTTCCGCACCGAAGTGCAGCCAATGCACTGAACGCCGGTCCACCCAGCATGACACGTGCATCCGCACATTGTCCGCCAACCACACACACCGTACCGAATGTCCCTTTATGCCCATCTGGAGGACGTACGGGAAGTGGGGGCAGATCGTCAGGCTGAGTGGCTTGCATTGCGGTTTCTTCCATGATCGGGAATCCCTGATGTATCAAGGATGATACAGAAACATCTATGCACGTACTGAAAAGTATAACGTTTCCAATTCACTGCTGTGCATGGCCTACCCTGAATGATTTCTAACATTTTTTTGTCACAGTGACACACATGTGTCATCGTCCCACTGTTCGGTTAAGACATTCCTGCCGATAATTGTGTGAGTGAACTGTCATTCCCGTTACTCCATGATGCAAACATGGAATGTACGCCGGCTGAATTTGTACGACCTCTCTTCCTCAATCTGGGCAGTTACGATCGTTGTGTTCCACGAATGAACATACGCGCAACTGCCCAGCTTTTTCTTAAAGTGATATTACTCTGCATGAGAATCATGATTTCCAGAATCAGGATACCCGATGTCGAGCACTTCAATCTCAAGATTTCCGATCAGCATGATGAGCGTTGATATTTCGCTGATGCCGGATCCTTCTTCCATGCTACTGGTACCCGTAAGAATGTGCCCCGCGTGGTAGCGTACGGGAAGGGTCGCATCTAGATCCACCCAACAGTCATCGATTAGAGCCTGTGTCCACATATGCCAACCGAAGACTCCTTCAGTGCCGGCGAATTGATCGACATACACCAGGCCTATCGCAATCCTTGCCGGAATACCGCCGGCTCGCAATAACGCGCACAGCAATACACCATGCTCCGAACAATCACCCGTTTTCATCCGGGCTGTTTCCGATGCGGTCGCAAAAGCCGTATCTAGAGACTTGCTGTTGATATAGGTAAATACGAATTCTCGCAGCGCTTCGGCCTGAGCGAGTTTTTCTTTCGGATGTGATTTCACAACGCGCTGGGCGAGTTTTCTGATGAGCACATCATCACTATCGATCAACGTGGAAGTTTCAAGGAAAGATGGATCATTCAAGTCATCTGGAGGGGCAGGGGAAGCATGATCAATGTCGACCGTAATCACCGCGCTGGTGCGATCTTCAGCCATCTCAACTTTCTGGGATGCAGTTGATGGAAGTTCGGGCAGGTTACCTGTGATCGCTTTCACCCTGTACTTCGCTCGAATGGCGCGCAGCGGCTGATCGATTCCCTGATCGGGTTTGACGAACGTGTTGATCATCAGTTCGGGGCTCGCACCTACCCCCGCTGCCAATGCCTCCTCACGCTTGGCAATCCTGGTGACCATAACGCCTATACCCATATTGACCGATTCATAAACCTGCCGTCCATCTTGTGTTAACATGACGGTGGCGGGCATCGGTACGATGTCGTTGGTTGATTGCCAAACCGAAACTGGGATAGTCTGACCGGCAAGCTCGTATTCATCTTCACCCTGATACACCTGCTTGATCGTGAGTGGCGTGAGACCATATTCCGGAGCCAGCGTACGAAACGTGATTTCCTTGTCCCCCACTTCACGCTTCGCTCGGCAATAGCGCTCAGCAGCACGCGGTGGATACCAGATCCCCTCCGGCAAAGGATGTTCATCGACGTTTTCACGATCCCCCTGAGTCGAGATTATCTGAACATCATCGTCCCGGAAAAGATATTTTACTTCCACCTCCTCACGTGATTGAGACTGTCTCGTATGCAACTCGATCGGCTCACCATCGTGCGTTTCAATAAAACGACTCTGCATGGTTATTTCAATCTCAATTGTGCCCCGGCTGACTTTGAGTTGGACTTCGCCATCCGTGCAATACTGCGTTCCATTATCAAGAATCGTCTCGCGCATCCAGCCGACGGTCGCGCCGCCCAGTTCCACGATATACCAATGCTGGGAAACCTCTTTCCACGATTTTGATTCAGCACTGGTCGTCTGATCCGCCTGCATCATTCGTACAGCGCAGAACAAACCAATCACAAAGATGAGCCACGATTTTTTCAGTCGTGGAATGTGTTTTCGCTTCATCGGATAAACTCCACAGGATGAGTAAAGAGCACGTTATTTATAGTACCGGCTCCTGCGGTTTCAGGAGCAAATAAACGGTAAATAGCCTGCCCCGTGTCTGGAGAGGGGATTATGCTCGTTTCAGACTATTTCCCCCTCTCCCAAACTGTGGTACATATTGGATATGAACGCAACACCTCAAAATATCGGTTTTATTGGGACGGGAGTCATGGGTTCAGCCATGGCGGGGCATTTGATTGATCATGGATACAAACTGACAATTCACAACCGTACCCGAGCAAAAGCAGAGTCGTTGTTGGAACGCGGCGCACGTTGGGCAGATACTCCGGCGGAGACTGCTTCGGGAGCCGAGGTTGTCATTTCAATTGTCGGATTTCCCCATGATGTTGACGCGACACACTTCGGCGAGCATGGCACTCTCACCGCAGATCCACTCCCGCGCGTCATCGTTGATATGACCACGAGCAATCCCAGCCTGGCGGTTCGATTGGCAGAGGCAGCACGCAAGATAAACGTCGGTGCGGTCGATGCGCCCGTAAGTGGAGGCGACATCGGGGCGCAGAATGCCTCACTCTCCATAATGGTTGGGGGGGATGATGATTCAGTCAGCTACGTTCAGCCAATCCTCCAGTGCATGGGCAGCAATATCGTTCATCAGGGGGGACCGGGATCGGGGCAACACACCAAAATGGTGAATCAGATTCTCATCGCAACGAATATGATCGGTGTCTGCGAAGGTCTGCTCTATGCTGACCGGGCCGGATTGGATCCTATGCAAGTGATCGAGTCAGTCAGCAAAGGGG
>JANQEQ010000004.1 GCA_028278245.1 Phycisphaerales bacterium
CTACTCATACAACTTGTTTGCCCTAATGTACACATACACCGCAGGGGGCAGGAGCGTGCTGACATCTTCACCTGCCGCTAGATTGCGCCTGATATCAGAAGAGCAGATATCCAGTGTTGATGAGAGCGGCACGATCCAATCCAACCATTGCTTTGCTTCGGGCGGTTCACAACGCGCGGTGATCTGCTGGGTGAAGGTCGGCAGATCCCACGGCGGACGGAGCATGACGGCGGGTGTTGCCATCTCCAGAATCGTTTGCCAGTTCTTCCAGCGGTAAAACGCCAGCGCCTGGTCCGCGCCCATCAGGAAATGCAGAGATGTTGTATCGCCGAACAGTTCGCGTAGGTGCTGCAACGTATCGCAGGTGTAGCTGGGGCCGGTGCGATCCAGTTCGAATGTTGAAACCTCCGCGCCGGATACCGATTCGATCATCAGCTTCACCATCGTCAGACGGTGCTGACCGTCCGTGGGAGGATCATCCAATTTGTGCGGACTGACGCCGGCGGGGATGTACATGATCTTCGTGCAGCCAAGGAGATCAGCAACCTCCCGGGGCAACTGCGCATGAGCCAGGTGCGGTGGATCAAACGTTCCGCCGAACACAAGCACTTTCAGATTGTCATTGCACGCATCCGTCATTGTGTTTCACATTGGCATGTTATCAATTAATCGGACAGTGCCCACGCGCGCTGCGATAAGCGCACGCGCGGGTTGTGAATAATTTTCAATGGGCAGAAGTGTCTTTGCATCACGCACTACGGCATATTCAACTTCCAGATGGTGATCCTGCAATATTGAATGCATCGTCGCTTCCGCGTCGCCCGGTGATAGCGCCGATTGCGCATTGAGTAATGCCGAAGACAATCCCAGGGCATCTTTGCGCTGCTGAGGATCCAGATACACATTGCGACTGCTCATGGCCAGGCCGTCAGGTTCGCGCACCGTCGGACCGGGCACAATGGTCAGGTTCGGCCAGCGATCATCTTCCTGCTCCACCATCGCCCGGATCACACTCAATTGCTGGTAATCCTTTTCACCGAATATCGCCTGGTGCGGATTGACCAGATCAAACAGTCGAGCCACGACCTGACACACGCCGGCAAAATGTGTCGGCCGTTTTGCATCCTCCAGGCCTGGCTCAGTTGCGACTGACGGTAAGTTTGGCACAGACGCCTGTTCTTGATGTGTGGGGGGGGGGTAGATGGTGTCGACTTCGGGCGCGAAGATCGCTTCCGCGCCGGCACCTTCTGCCAGGGCAATATCCTCATCTAACTGACGGGGATAGCGCGAAAAATCCTCATCCGGCGAAAACTGGGTGGGATTGACGAAGATGCTGACGACGACCGGCGAGCCGAGATCTTTCGCCTGTCGGATCAGCGACAGATGTCCCTCGTGCAGCGCCCCCATGGTGGGAACGAACGACCCGCCATAAAAGTCAGCCAGTTCGTCGATTGTCCGGACAACCTGCATCAGGTCAGAATCCCGCAGGCTAGCCGGATGGTCAAGTCCTCGATATCTGATGCTTGTGACGTGAAAAGATGTGACATGGCCTCGTTGAACATGGGCCAGAGATCAAAAACATGCGTCCAGTACTTGATTATCAGCCGCGATCGCTAAAATCTTTCCTCCAGTGACATGAAAATGAACAATAACCGTAAATATTCATACTTTTCCCACAAGTTCATGCTAAAATTAGTCATAAGTAGAATAGAATGATTCCAGTAATCATTTACATTGATAGAACCCCCTGTTTCACGATCCATCCCTCATGTACGGCTGGAAAACGGGGTGGGGACACAATGTGAGGAGATGCTCTCAATGGCAGTGAAGCTTCCAATTTACATGGATTATGCCGCAACGACCCCCTGCGATCCGCGCGTTTTGGAGGCCATGCTCCCCTATTTCTGTGAGACTTTCGGAAATGCCGCCAGCCGCAATCACGTGTTTGGCTGGGAAGCTGAAGCTGCGGTGAAGGAAGCTCGATCACAGGCTGCCGAGTTGATCGGCGCTCAAGCCAAGGAAATCATCTGGACCAGCGGTTCCACGGAGAGCAATAATATTGCGGTCAAAGGTGCTGCCCGGATGTATGCTGCGACTGGTGCGGGAACGTCGGGCCGGGGTCACATCATCTCATCAAGGCTTGAACACAAAGCTGTACTCGATCCATGCAAGAGCCTGGAGCGGGAAGGCTTCGATGTGACGTATATCACACCTGAAACCGACGGCATTATCACCGCAGACATGGTGAAGGATGTCATTCGCGATGACACGATTCTCGTCTCACTCATGTGGGCGAACAACGAGATCGGCACGATCAATGAAGTGCCCGAGATCGGCGCGCTCTGCCACGAGCGTGAGATCATCTTCCACACGGACGCAACGCAGTGGGTCGGCAAGATGCCGGTCGATGTCGTGAAGGACAACATTGATGTGATGAGTTGGTCGGGGCACAAGATTTACGGCCCCAAGGGATGCGGCGCGTTGTACGTTCGCCGACGCAAGCCCAGGGTTCGACTGGAAGCGATCATGGATGGTGGGGGACATGAGCGCGGCATGCGCAGCGGTACACTGAACGTGCCGGGTATCGTCGGATTCGGAAAGGCGTGCGCTCTCTGTCTGGATGAAATGGACTCTGATCGAGCCCGCCTGCTCAAGCTTCGCGACAAATTCGAAAGCGAACTTTCCTCGCGCATGGAAGTGGTGCAGGTGAACGGCCACCCTGAAAAGCGCCTTTCACACATGTCCAACATGAGCTTTGGCTTTGTCGAAGGTGAAGGCCTGATGATGGGCATCAAGAATATTGCCTGCTCATCCGGATCGGCCTGCACGTCCGCAAGCCTGGAACCCAGCTACGTGCTCAAGGCATTAGGCGTCGGCGATGAACTGGCCCACAGCTCACTCCGATTGAGCATGGGACGCTGGACCACGGAAGATGAAGTTGACTACGCAATTGAACACATCACCAAAGCGGTTGAGCACCTTCGCAGTATGAGCCCGCTTTATGACATGTATAAAGAAGGAATTGATTTGAGTAAGGTTCAGTGGCAAGCCCATTAATCACGAACCTGTTATTATCCCGATCCCTCCATCGAAAACATTCGATGATGAATAAAGAGTTACGATCATGGCCTACAGCAACAAAGTAATCGACCATTACGAACATCCGCGCAACGTCGGCAGCTTCGGCAAGACGCAGGAAGTTAAGGAACGCAAGGACATCGGCGTCGGTGTCGTCGGCGCACCGGAATGTGGCGACGTCATGCAACTGCAGATCAGAGTCAATGATGACGGCAAGATCGAAGATGCGAAGTTCAAATGCTTCGGTTGCGGATCGGCCATCGCTTCCAGCAGTCTCGCAACAGAGTGGATCAAGGGGAAAACGATTGACGAGGCGCTGGAGCTGCGCAACAGCGAAATCGTCGAGGAATTGAGTTTGCCTCCGGTCAAGATTCACTGTTCGGTACTTGCCGAGGACTCGATCAAGACCGCTATTCGTGATTACCAGGAAAAGAACGATCTGAACGGAAACGCGCAGGCTGATTCTGAATAAATCCTTCCGGGCATTGAAGTATAAACGCAGGAGAAACCGCCCCATGTCTGTCACTGTAACTGAAATTGCAGCCCGTGAAGTTGCCAACATTATCAAGCAGCAGAAGCTTGATCCGGAAAAAGTTAACCTGCGCGTCGGCGTCAAAGGCGGAGGATGCTCCGGCTTCACCTATCTGCTCGACTTGACGGAAACGAAAAAAGATTCCGACGAGATCTATGAATTCACCTACGACTTCCCCAGCGCCAACGGCGAGGGTGATGAACAGAGCACGGAGAAATTCAATCTTCGCGTGATCTGTGATCCCAAGAGCCACCTTTATCTCAACGGCACGACGGTGGATTTCAAGGACGAACTGATGGGCCGGGGATTTGTGTTCAACAATCCCAACGCCACCTCAACCTGCGGCTGCGGCAGCAGCTTCGGCGCGTAAGAGAATTCTAACTAAGCAATCGAATGACCTGCATCTTCATTGTGCTCAGATACAGCTTCTTCAGAAGCCGCGCCTGAGCGAAGCGAAGACGCGGATCACGCTTCCATTATATTTTCTCTTCATTCGCTATCCGTTCAGCACCGCATTCCGGGCTATGTGGTGAATCGGTAGTGAGCCCTTTCAACCAGTAGCCGCACTTTGGACAAAGCTCAAAACCCCGCACGCTCATCTCTGCGCGAATCTCCTTTCGGTGGAAGAAACGCATCAGTGGATAATACGTCATTCCACTTAGTGTTGCTGTGAGTACACTGGTTAACAGTGTCCAAATCAACAATATCGGTGGCGACATCAGTGTCAAGTTGCCTATTTTGGATACAAATAGATTGATAAACCAGGCTACAAACCAACCTGAACCTAAAAAGGAAGTCAGTATTACTACCATCAGTATCGCAAACGAACAAATACTTCCTGAAGTCCATGTACGAGCAGCACTCTCCACAGCCTCATCAATTATTTTTTTGCTTCTGCGGGTGAAAGACGAATTCCGTCGATAATGATTTTCCGTTTCATGTCGTTAGTTACCCAACACAAAATATTTTAACCACACACAGCGGATGTTGTTGACCTGCATCTTCGTTGCACTCAGATGCACCCCCCACACTATTTCCAAATAGCTTAATTGTCTTTTGCTACCCGTCTGAACATTCCGGGATCCCTGAATAGCTCTGCGTTATCCTTGTGTTCGAGGAATGCTTTGCGAAGTTCTGCGCTGTCGGTCAGTTCCGGGTCGACAAGATCGGTGTTCAATACTCGGACCGCCAGTTTATCCTGGTCCCGCTTGTATGAAATCACCTGGTACTTCCGATCCTCCTCATCAATCACACCCTTGGTTGTACCGATGAGCTGAACCTGAACGCAGGGTACGCCGTCGATGTTCATGGCGTAGCCACGGAAGAACATTCCATCCACGAAGTCATCTCCCTTCATCGGATAGAAGATGAGGTATTCGGTGTTGGTGTACTTGAGAATCAGCATCCTGTTTTGGGGTGTTGCCTCTTCCTCGTTAGCGGGGATTTCTTCCCAGAGTCCGAGCACCGCTTCATCGACAGAGATGGTGTGTTTGTCGGTCAGGGGGACCAGGTAATCACAACCGACGAAAAAGGCAACGATGGCAAGTATGGCGAGCAGGTATTTCATTTGGATTCTCCTTCTTGACTGAGATTATTTTACGCTCATATCTGGCATCTCAATATCCGGCTACAATTCTGCCATGCCACTCCCACGACTTCGCATTGAAGACACCGCCCTGCTGGTCATTGACATGCAGGAGAAAATGATCCCCACGATCGGCGATTGGCCGAAAATCGTGGATAACTGCACAATTCTGCTGAAAATCGCCAACGAATTGGGAATTCCCTCTCTGGTCACCGAGCACTACCCCAAGGGGCTGGGGCGGACCGTCGATCAGGTCTCTTCAGCGATGCTGGACCCATCCGCGAGGATCGAAAAAACCCAGTTCAGCGCAATGGTGGATCTGGTGGATCAGCAGCTTCATGCGTGGCGTCGAAGCACGATTCTGGTCTGTGGGATTGAGGCTCATATCTGTGTTATGCAGGCTGTTCTGGATCTGCAATCCACTGGCAGACAATGCTTTATCGTTTCTGATGCGGTGTCGGCCTGCCAACCGGAGCAAATGACCCACGCGCTGCGGCGGATGGAGCGGGCTGGTGCTATCGTGACCGGAGTCATGAGCGTGATCTATGAGCTTCTGGGTGATGCCAAGCATCCTTCCTTCCGGGCATGCCTGGAACTGGTCAAGCTCATCCACCGCTAGAAAAGCCCCATTTTGTCCCCTCCCGTGACATCAAAGAATGCCGATTGCCGGTTGACAGCCCTTGTGGAAATGTCCTTTATCCGCTCATAATGCACCCTCACGGCGGTTGGCAGTATCACAAGCCCCGTCCCAAACCAGTTATTATCCTGTCAGGAGACAAGCTCATGGAAGCATACGAACGTCTGAAAAAGCTGGTCGAATCGGCGGAAGAGGACGTCCAGAAGTCCCTCGGCGGCAATAAGGCTGCCGGAACACGAGTCCGCAAGATCATGCAGGAAGTCAAAGCTGCTGCCCAGGATCTGCGCAAAGCAGTCCTTGAACTGCGTTCTGATTGATTTCGCCCCTTCCGACGAAGGATTCGCGTTTACTGATCCATGCTGGAGTCTTTAACCCTCTCATGAGGGATACATCTGTTCCAGCAGTTGTCTTGGCGATTGATACACGACCCTCATGTTGTGTGGGCAGGTATGTATACGTGCGTTTGAGGGATTGTGGGAGATCCATTGGTGCCCAGTGAATTGCTTTTTGATATTTCGACATTGGATTTCTCGAATGTCGCGGTGAGTGCAGAAGAGGTTGGCCGACTCAACCCTCAGGCAGGTGATATGCGCCACCTTGATCATCTCATCTGGAAAAACGATGAAAACACGATGGCGCTGGGGGTGAAATATGTCCGGGATGATGAGTTCTGGGTACCAGGCCACATTCCCGGAAGGCCGCTTCTGCCCGGCGTTATCATGATCGAGGCAGCGGCACAACTCAGCAGCGTCCTGTACAAACTCAAATCCAAGGAAGATCGGTTTCTGGGTTTCACACGCTGTGACGACACAACCTTTCGTGGCCAGGTCGTGCCCGGCGACACGTTTTACCTCATGGTCAAGGAAATCTCATTCAAGAAACGCCGTTTCATCTCCGCCACGCAGGGTGTTGTCGACGGCAAACTCGTTTTCGAATCGCGCATCACCGGTATGGTGATCTGACCAGATCGAATTTTATAACTGATACCCGCTGATTAGTTGATCGTGATCTTCCACGATCCCCAGAATACCCACGGCCACAAGGACAGCCTGCGGTAACGTTCATAACCGTAGTAGTCGTGGCTGATGAAATACCAGCGCCGACTTGGAAATACATAACCCCCAAACCGGCTGGGATACCTGATATCACGTTGATCTGGTTGTGATCTGGCGTAGGAGTAACGGGCCAGCGCCAATTGTCCGCTGGTCATCGGTAATGAAGATGAAGCTGAATCGGCAGTTGTCGTATCTGGTGGGGGGCTTTGTGTGGCGGTGGGTGGGGGCATATCAATGACGACATCAGCAGAGGCAAATCCGCCGATACCCCATGCCAGAAGTCCGGATAACATGAGCGTTGCAGCCTGAAACCTGATTCCCCACATACGCGGATCCTCTATGATTATTTTGCCGATGGTGTTGGTAAGCGATTCCCAACCAGTCCGTTCATATTGTATAGAGACACACCGATTTTCAACGTATGTCATGTTTTTTTGATATCGATTTTGCATTATGAGCCTCTATCCCCTGTTTTTTGAGCCAATTTTCAAGACCAAGGTCTGGGGCGGGCGTGAACTGGAGAAGCTCGGTAAGCTGCTCCCGCCTGATGTCAGTATCGGTGAATCGTGGGAATTGACCGATCTGCCCGAGTCAATTCCCGATGGTCGCTCCCGTATTATGAATGGACATCTGGCCGGCCGTATGCTGCGGGAAGTGATCGAGGAGGACAGTTCATCCATCATGGGGCGTGCTGCGCTGTCTGAGGATGGTGGATTTCCATTGCTGATTAAATATCTCGATGCGAGGGAGAACCTCTCTGTCCAGGTTCATCCCACAGCCAAGTACGTCAACACACATCCGGAAGCGCATCTGAAGAGTGAAGCGTGGATTGTTGTTGATGCAGATCCCGGTGCGGTGATCTACAAAGGTGTCAAGCCCGACGTTACCGCAGAAGCGTTCGCGCAGCACATCGAAGAGAACACCGTTGTTGATGATCTGATTGCCGTACCGGTGCAGGCCGGTGATTGTCATTACCTGCCCAGTGGAACGTGCCATGCACTCGGCACGGGAATTGTCGTTGCGGAAATACAAACACCAAGTGATACCACATTCCGGGTTTATGACTGGGGTCGCACCAGCCGTGAGTTGCATGTTCAGCAGGCACTGCAGTGCATCGACTTTGGTACCCCCCCCACACAAACGCAACACGCACATCCAGTTCAGCGAGAAGATTTCGTCACTGAGCCACTCGTGCAATGCTCATTTTTTCAGATCGAACGAATCACAACATTGAAGGCAACATCATGGGAAGCAGTCACCAACGATCTACCTGAAGTGTGGATGATGCTGACCGGCGATGGACAACTCAAACCCACGCAATCTGCCAATGAAGTTGTGGATCTCTCGACCGGAACCACCGTACTCCTGCCGGCCTCGCTTTCTGATTATCAAGTCGAGTTGAAACCCGATGCAGTCATGTTGCGTATTATGCTCCCGGAACCATTGGATGGAGTTCTGGCATGAGAGCGACAAACAGCATCATAACCATTCTGGTGTTGGTACTGGCAGTAGGAATGCAGCGGCATGCAGATGCGCGGCAATACCTGATCAGCCCCGGTACGGAGTGGGAAGAGACGGCGCAAAACGCCAAACCGGGTGATGAAATCATTCTCATGCCGGGCAAACACCTGGAAGCTGATATCGCGCAGTTGCAGGGGACGGTGGAGCAGCCAATCACAATCCGCGGTCTGGATGTTGATCATCCTGCACTGATCCAGGCAGCACGCATCGGTTTGCACATCGAGCAACCCCAACATGTGGTTCTGCGTGATCTCGTGATCGTTGGTGCAGCCAGCAGGGGAATTGAACTGGGAGAGGAAATCAAACAGTCTGATGATAAGAAGGACGCAGAAACAACGGTTGCGGAAGGACTGCGGTACGGTCCTGTGCAACTGCAAAGGGTTGTCATTCGTCAGACCGGCCCCGAGGGACATCGACATGCTTTGGGAGCAGCGAGAATTGATACACTGATTTTCGATACCTGTACGTTTGATGGTTGGGGGGGTGCTGCGATTGACGTCAATGATTGCCGGGATATTGAAATCAAAGCGTGCATCTTCAAGGGGCGGGATGATCACAGTCAGTTGATGGGGATTCGTGTTGACAAAGGCAGTGATCGGATCTTGATTGAATTCTGTCGTTTTGAACAGGCAGCAGCGCAGGTGATTGTTCTGGGTGATGAAGAAAATTCCACTCCGCCACAAACACCCCAATCCGCGAAACCGAATAAAGTCGCCAGGACACTGGCGCGCCACATCACCGTGCAGCAGTGTCTGTTCCTGGAGTGCGGTATTCCGATCACTATTACGCATAGCAAGTTCGTTGACATTCGACAGAACACGATGATCAGGCCGCAGGGAACTGTGGTGGCGATTCGTGATACTGTTGAAAACAAGCAACTGGCTCCATCAACGGATAACTTCTTTGCCTACAACCTCATCGTGTGGAAGGAAGGCGATCTCAAACATCTGCTTTTTGTGCAGAATCCCACCGACACGTCACCCATTCTCTGGGAGGAAAATCTCTGGTGGTCCCCCCCCCCCACACAAAAAATGGTCCTCGTTGAACAACTGGGGGAAATTGATACTCCGCAGATTACGGATGTCGATCCGAAACTGGATGAAAAGCATCAGCCGACCGTAGAAATCGCCACCGTATTTGGTGCTGAAGCGGATGGATAGTGAGATGTGTAAGCCGGACCTGACGAGTCATTGAGGAAGGTCCGGATACAACATCCACCGGGGAATCCGGATCTTCCTCACTCGCTGTGCTCGCTGGTCAGATCCGGCTTACGAGAAAGATGTTATTTCTCCCCTTTTTCGGGGAATGTTCAGGCTTCTGATGCGTCTGAATCCATAGAAGGGGTTGTATCGTCGGAGATTGCCTCATGGCACAGCAAGTGACCGAAGCGAAATTGCGAACCTGGATGCATCGGCTCGGGCCGCGCCTTGTCGCTTTGAGCACCAGCATTTGCCACGATCGTGATCAGGCGGAGGAAATTGTGCAGGAGGCATTTATCAAACTGTGGCGCAAACCCCCTGATGCCGGAGAGGTCGCCTACACCTCATGGATGAGACGGGTGGTGACGAACCTGTCGATCAACGCCCTGAACCGAACGCGTCGCCCCAAACCGCTGCCCGAATTTTCGAGCGACCCCGCTCTGCGAAGCCGGGACACGAGCGAAACCTCCCGGGAGATGAGTGAAGAACTCGCGCTGGTGTGGTCGGCCATGGATCGTCTGGATTCTGCCAAGCGCGCCATTCTCATGTTGCGCGTCGGCGAACAGTTGAGTTATGAACAGATCGCCCATCATCTTGACGTTCCTGTAGGCACGGTGATGAGTCGTTTGAATCGTGCCCGCAGGGCGTTGATGGATGAGATGAAAAATGTTGGAGAGCAGAGAGAGACCATTCCTTTCCGCGACTTCCTTTCCGGGTAGTGCGGCTAAAACGTCTCCCCCCGGTTTCAATTGCCGGGACTATGACGAGATTCCCTGTGGGTAGGAGTTTGTAACATGCGTACCTTCGATTGCACCGATATCAAAGCTTCACTGTCTGCACTGCTTGACGATCAGATCGAGAAGCAGGAACGCTACGAAGCGGAACGTCACCTGGCAGCCTGTGCCGTCTGTCGTGCGCTGGTGGATCAGGCGGAATCGTCCGAGAAACTTTTGAGCAGAATATACGATGCTTCAATCCAGCCGCTCTCGGAGAAATTTGAATCGTCCGTTCTGAGCCAGACGGTATATGCATCAGCGTCATCATTTCGTAGACCGACGTGGATTTCGTGGCTGGGTTGGGTTGCGGCGGCGGCGGCGCTGACTTTGGCCGTCACCATCTGGGTGATGGATCAACAACTCATCCGCACACTGTCAACAACAAAGGTGGTCGGTGTACTGCCGCAAACACCACAAACCGGAACGGGCAATGAGCTTTCTCCGCAATCCGCAACCGTTGCGTATGGATCTACTGCATCGCGCGTCAGTTCAGCCGGCATCGTGAATGCTGCCCCGAAAATTGATCCGTTTCCGGTCGTCATCAATCAACCGCTGCACCGTGGTTCAGAAAAGTCGCACCAATCTTCGAAGTCTCCGATCAGCAACAAGGCAGCAGAAACATTCTCCGCCGCCGCCATCGTGATGAACATCCTTGAAAACAGTAAGGGTGACGATTCTGTTGGCACTGATTACATTCGTCTCCTGGTGGAAAATGATGATCTCCTTCCCCGGTTGGCATCTGCCCGGGCGGAACTTGATGAATCCAATCAACACCTGGTGAAAGTAACCGAAGCCATCCTCACCCGGATTTCACTTGAATCACTGGATGCGGATGAATTTCAAAATTTGCGCATCAGCGCTCAACGTCTTGAACTTTCTGCCTTTCTGGAAACCAGCAGCGCGTTGTATCACCCTTCCGAGACGTTCTGATAATTTCGTTGTCGAATTGCAGAAAAGTGTGGATTGGTCACGGCTCATGAAACGACGCGGCTTGCCGCGCTGATCGGCTTCACCGTGAACTGCTCAATGATTAAGCACCGGTAAGGATCAACTGTGATACATAAATCTGTTGCTGCAGATAAGACTGTGCCGATATGGTCTTTTCGTTGTCGTTCGGATACTGCATCCGATAACCATTGTGCTATGCATTGAGAGTCGATGAGGTAAACTGCACGCATGAGGATCGGCGATTCCATTCCGATGCACATTGCCCGAGCCTACGGTTTGCCGCAAGGTCAGCCCGTCGGGAAGACCGGGGTACTGCAGCCGCCAACCTCGATACGCGCTGTTCCATCAGATTCGTTTGAAACACAGCAGCCCGACAAGATCTCGCAATTGATTGCAGGCCGAGTGTCTGAAAGTGTTAACTTCAACAGTTCACTTCCCACGACACCTTCCACTGCAGATAGTTATCCGTTGTACACTCGAGCAGCAGATAAGATCGAAGCAGTTACCGGCGTACAACTGGGACGCGCCCTCGACATCACCGGCTAACCCCCCACGCCCCCCCACGTTCCCCCACACTTCCCCCACATACTTTTTCCCGTGCAGATAAGTATGCAATATCTGTCCAGGCCGAGGCAGAGCACAGCGCCGCCTCGGGTAGTCGTTTTTACTCTTTCTCTTCATCGAGCATATCCAGAATT